>JBMYJR010000048.1:0-24317 GCA_049594615.1 Flavobacteriales bacterium | reverse complement strand
CGGGCCCAATTGGAGAAACGTTCACCGACGAGCTGCTCGCAGAAGCCTATGGAGGAAAGCTGCATTTGCTCTCTCAAATCCACGAATTGCTGCAGGAGCGTGGCTTCCCGGTTCGTGAAAAAGGCGGCAGATGAACCTTGTGTTTGAACTGTTCACCCATCCTGTTGCACGCGTTGTTGTGCTGGGCGTGGTGCTGATTGCTGCGGCATCGGCGCTGATTGGGTGTTTTCTGTTCCTGCGTAAGACTTCCCTGGTGGGCGATGCCATTGCGCACGCCTCCTTGCCCGGTGTGTGTGCCGCGTTTGTGGTGTTTGAATCCCGTCACCCCGCCATCCTGCTCTTAGGAGCCATGGTGAGCGGTTGGCTTTCCATGCAACTGATCAACGCCATCCTTAGACGCACCAAACTCAAAGCAGATGTGGCCATTGGCATTGCGCTGAGTTGGTTGTTTGGGATTGGCATTGTGATGCTCACGGCCATCCAGCAATCCGGCCTGCCCAACCAAAATGGGTTGGATCACTTTCTCTTTGGGAACGCTGCGGGCATGCAATGGCGCGAAGTGCTCACCTTTGGTGCATTTGCGGTGGTGTTGATCACCTTCGTGTTCTTGCTGTACCGCCCGTGGAAGCTCGTGCTGTTTGACCGCGCGCACGCCGAAGCCATCGGTTTGCCGGTGCGTTGGTTGGAAGCGGCCTTGTCCCTCCTGACGGTGTTGGCGGTGGCCATTGGCATCCAAACTGTAGGAGTGGTACTTATGGCGGCGCTGCTGATCACACCAGCTGCTGCAGCGCGTTTTTGGACCCATCGTTTGCCCATCATGCTGGTGCTTGCCGTGGTGTTTAGTGTGGTGAGTGGGCTCGTGGGTACCGGCGTCTCTTATGCTGTGCCGCGCATGCCAACCGGTCCATGGATGGTACTGATGATGAGTGTGGTGGCGGTTATGTCATTCCTGTTTGGCACACGCAAAGGCCTGTTGCCACTTTGGTGGAAAGGGCAAGCCATCAAAAAGAAAATTGCACGCGAAAACGTCCTGAAGCTCTTGTATCAACTGGGCGAGCATGGAGACCACACCGCTTTTCAAACCCGAGATGCGATGATTAACCGCCGCCAGCTGGCCGCATCGGAGTTGTCGCGTTCGTTGGGTGAACTGAAGCGTAAGGGTTTGGTCGAGCAAGCAGGCTACGGCTTTCGCTTGACGGCAGAAGGGTTAGAGGAAGGTGCACGTGTTGTGCGATTGCACCGCTTGTGGGAAATGTACCTGACCCAATATGCCAAAATCGCCCCGGATCACGTGCACGACGATGCCGAGGCTATGGAACACCTCATTACCCCTGAGTTGGAGGCCGAATTGGTCAAACTCTTGAACAATCCTGAGACCGACCCGCACAATTCTCGCATCCCTTATCCCAAACAGCCCTGATGGACGCCTTTTGGATCATACTCACCGGTTCGTTTGTGGCCGTCAGCTGTGCGCTGTTGGGCAGCTTTCTGGTGCTGCGCAAAATGGCGATGGTGGCCGATGCGGTCTCACACGCGGTGCTTCCTGGGTTGGTCATTGCCTTTTTGATCAGCGGCAACCGCAATTCTGTGCCCATGCTCCTGGGGGCAGCGCTGGTGGGCGTGTTGACCACGTGGTTGATTGAAACGCTGCAAAACCGCTTTCGCTTGCAAACCGATGCGGCAATCGGGGTGGTGTTTACCGCCTTGTTTTCGCTCGGGGTCATTCTGGTTTCTGCCTACGCAGATCAGGTGGAGCTGGATCAAGAGTGTATTCTGTTTGGAGAGATCGCTTATGTGCCGCTGGACATTTGGGTGAACGGGGCAGGGCAGGTGATGGGGCCTATACCCACTTGGATCTTGGGTGGACTGCTGGTACTGGTGCTGGGCTTTGTGACGCTCGGTTACAAGGGTCTGCAGATCACCACCTTTGATGAGAATTACGCGCTTTCATTGGGCATCAGCACCTTAGGGTGGCATTACGCGTTGATGTCCATGGTGTCGGTGACCACGGTGGTGTCCTTTGATGCCGTAGGAGCCATTTTGGTGGTGGCCTTTTTTGTGATTCCGGCGGCTACGGCCTATTTGCTTACCAAGCGCCTGCGCACGTTGTTGTGGCTTTCAAGCACCATCAGCGTGGCGAGTGTGGTATTGGGCTACGGATTGGCAGTGTGGCTAGACAGCAGCATCGCGGGGTCCATTGCTACGGTGAGCGGTACGTTGTTTTGTCTGGTTATGGCGGGCAAATCCATCAAACGCTGGATGGTCTCACGGCAACACGGCCGTTTGGAAGCCGCCGAGTCCTGACCGTATCTTGGCAGGCAACGGCTGCCTCATGAAAACCGCTGCCTTCTCTGTTTTAGCCGCCGACTGGCGGACTTGATCTGCATGCTCACACCTTCAGAAATCGAACCCGATGGCGCTTCGGTGCGCACGGGTACGTTTGCGTTGAAAAGCAAGAAAAAAGCCGCCCATCAAGGCGGCTTCTCCAACAAACAATGACGTGAGCAAGATCAGGACTTCTTGATCACTTTGCGTGAGTACGACTTGTCGCCACATACAAGTTGTAAATAGTAGGTGCCTGAGGCCTGTGTAGAGATGTCGATCACCCCTTCGTAGCGTCCGGTGAAGCCCGATTGGCTCTCGCGGTAGACGCTGTTGCCGGCTTGATCGTACAGGCGAATTTCCAGTTGTTGGGCCTCAACGCTAGGAGCGGTGAAGGCCAAGTTGATTTCTCCGAGGGTGGGGTTGGGGAAGAAGCTGATGGCCTCCAGCTCCAGGTCGTTTTCTGCGCGCAGGGTGATTTCTGCGTTCTCGTTGATGCGGTCCAGTTCCTCTTCGGTGATGTCTGCAATCACAATGGAGATGTCCATGGTTTCGCCTTCTTCTTGGAACAGGAGTTCGAGTTCTTCCATGCTCTCAAGTTCGAGGCGAATGTCTTCTTGGATTTGGGGCCACTCTTCGCGCAGCTCTTCCATGCCTTCGCCGAGTTTTTGCAGACCCAGACGGAGTTCTTCCAAGGCGTCGCCGTCGAATTCAAAGTCGTAGTTGTAGAACAGGTTGCCGTCCTCGTCCATGCCTTTGAAGTCGTGGAAAATCATGAACTCTTGATCGGTGCTGGTGCAATACTCACGCATGCCGATCTCACCGGTGATGTTCTTCTTTTTGCCGTCGCGTAGCACCGTGATTTTCACTTCCTGCCCAGGCTCACAGGCGTCGATCAGGTCTGCCAGGTGGCCAAAGTCCCTGACTTCTTCGCCGTTGAAAGAAGTCAGGACGTCTTCTTCCAACAAGCCCATGGTTTCCGCAGAAGAACCTTCTACCACGCGGCCGATCTCAAAACCTACCGGTGGGTTGGGGGATTCGTCGGAGTACCAGCCGTGTGACGGCGATACGCCAAGAAACGCGCGCTCGTGTGTTTTGGTCTCGAAGGATTGCCCGTCCTCCATGTCGAATGGAGCAAAGATGACCGTGTCCGAGAAGAAGCGGATGTCCTCGTTGTCTGGGAATATGGGGGAAGGGGGGACATCGCCACCGGGGAAGCCGAGGCCTGCATCTTCGCCGCTGTTGAAGAAGATCCGTTCAGCGGGGTCGTACGGACGGTTGCCGAGGGTGACGGTTTCTTTTTTCTTCTTGCCGTCGCGGTCGACGGTGAGTTTGATTTTGTCGCCTGCGTAGAGGTTGTTGATGATGTATACCAGGTCCGAGACGCCAGCAATGTCTTCGCCGTTGACTTGGGTGATGATGTCACCCTCTTGTAAGCCCACTTCTTCGGCGGCGGTGTCCTCGATGATGGAGGTGATCTGAGCACCGTTTGCATCGTTGTCGGACTCGCGGAGGTATACGCCCAAGAATGCTTTATTGCTGAACTCCACAGTGGGAGAGAAAGCGAGGTCTATGTCTTGTGTGCCGCCCATGGCGTCGGTCTTCTTGATGGAGATCTCGAAGGCTTGGCCACCCTTAAGTTGCCCGAACTCATCCAACAGATCCAACGCTTGAAGGATGTCTTGGATGGTTTGTCCTTCTTCAAGGACGAATTCCTGGGTTTGGGTTTCTTCCTGGCCGTTCACGCTCTTGCGGATTTGAACGGTGGCTTTGGTCGCAGACTGCGCCACCAGGAGTGAAGCCGGCAGCATTGCCAGCAGGGTCAATGCCCACGTACGGGCCAGCACCTTTGTCATGCTATGTGATTTTGAGAACATCAGCAATCCAAAAGTACGCGGCCACCTCTGCGGGCGCTGTTAATGAACTTCAAAGTCTGTTAACGCTGAGCTTTGCAAGCTGGGGAAACGCTTGACTAATCAGGGTTCCGGACTACTGGGTGCCTTAAAAAACGGAATTTGCGATACCGGAATCACGTGTACATTGGTGTAGTACGCGTGCAAAATGTCCCGAAAATCCTGCCCGCGCTCTGCCCGACGGATGGCCCCTTGCTGGCACATGCCCACCCCGTGACCAAAGCCTCGCCCCACGAGCACGGTCTGGTTTCCTTCTTGATGTACACTGAACCAACAGGACCGCAGCTTCAGATCTGTCCGCACCTCGGTAAGCTTGATGCGCACCGAATCTTGGGTGAAGTACATGGTCTTGTCTGATGGTTGCCAATCCGGACCGTAGTTGAGCGTGTCGGGCAAGGTGATGTCCGGGCTGGATTTGCGCTTGAGGTACGCGTCCCATTCTGAGGTAGACAGGCGTTTTTCCCAATGGCTGGAGGGCATGCTGAGGCAAAAGGTGTCTTGCACTGCGGTCAAATAGGGCAGCGGCTTGCTCCACACATAACCTGAGGACACGGTTTGTCCGCCACAATTGGCGTGAAAGGCGGCGGTGATGAGCTCGATATCTGCATCCACGATCACTAACCCTTGTGTGGCTTTGGATGCGGTGGGGATCAGTTCGTCGTAACGAGCGGTGCCGTGGTACACTTGGCAATGCACTTGGTCACACAGGTGAAAACCCTGCTTTTCGTGGCGGTTCTTGTTGCCTAGGGCATAGGTGCGGGAGATCACTGCTTGGGCCTTGTAGAACTCCAGTTCGCGTCCGCGGCCGGTCTCGGCTTCCACGACTCCTGACACATACTGCTCCACATCGAGTTGGTTGATGAGCACCAACTTGCCGCGATAATGACGGACCACCAAACTGCCGGTATACGGTTGACGTTTAGCGCTGGACAACCCTGGCTTTAACTGGAACGTGCATGTGCCCGTGCGCGCGCGGAACTCCACTTTGTGGGTGCCGTTCCAGGTGTGACCCGCGTCGGAGACCAACACCCCGCGCACCGTCTTGGCCGTCAGGTGCAGAGGAGCGGTGACGGTGCCCTTGGAGATGCCGTCCACCAGCACATCATAGGTGCCCGAGGTCAAACTGGCCGAAGCTTCTGTGAAATGGAGGCCTTGGTAAAGCCCGATGCGCACAGTCTCTTGCCCGCAAACCACAGCTTGCAACCCCAGCCAAACCAGCATCACACTCCACGACCGTTTCATGCTTCCAAAATCAATTGCGCCGCCCGCGCCGAAGCACCGGGGCCACCGAGTTGTTGGTGGAGCGCTTGCAAGTCCTGTTCCATTTGGGTGTGTCTGCGTCCGCCGGGCAGGATTTCCTCCAAGGCCTCAGCGGCGGTGTCCACGTTGCATTCGTGCTGAATGAGCTCGCGCACCACTTCGCGGTCCACAATGAGGTTGACCAGCGAGATGTACTTGATTTTCACCAGACGCTTGGCAATGGCGTAAGAGATGGGGCTGCCCTTGTAGAGCACGGCTTCTGGCAACCCGTGCAATGCAGCCTCAAGAGTGGCGGTGCCGCTGGTGACCAGTCCGGCTGTGGCGGATTTGAACAATCCGTAGGTCTGGCCAAACACCAGCTTGACGTTGGAACCGCTCAGTTGCGGATAGTCCGCTTCGGTCTTGCTTGGTGCGCCGGCCACTACGAACTGGTAGTCCGGGAAGCGCTCGGCTACGCCCAGCATCACCGGTAGCATGCGCTCAATTTCTTGCTTGCGGCTGCCGGGGAGCAGGGCAATCACAGGCTTGTCTCCAAGGCCTGAAAGGGCAGGGGTCTGGTCGCCTTCAATGGCGTCTAGCAGCGGGTGCCCTACAAAGTCCACCTCCACGCCGCGCTCACCGTACCACTGTTTTTCAAAGGGCAAGATGACCAGCATCTGGTCCACAAAGGCTTGGATTTGCTTGATGCGTCCGGCCTTCCATGCCCACAGCTGCGGGCTGATGTAGTACACCACTTTGATGCCCTTTTCCTTGGCCCATTTGGCCATGCGCAGGTTGAAGCCGGGGTAGTCGATTAAAATCAACATGGCGGGATCAAAGGCTTCGATATCGGCCTTGCAGGTTTTGAAGTTGCGGGCGATGGTGCGCACGTTCATCAACACTTCCACAAAGCCCATGAAAGCCAATTCGCGGTAATGCTTGGTGACTTCCACGCCGGCATCGGACATGCAGTCGCCGCCCCAGCCGCGCAGTTGCAAATCTGGAGATTGCGCTTTGAGGGCGCGGGTTAGGTTGCCGCCGTGCAGGTCGCCACTGGCTTCGCCGGCTATGATGTAGGCCTTCATCGGGACCAAAGGTTTGCAATTGTACGGTGGTGTCGCACGGGTGGGTGCGGGTTTTATCAACGCATTTCGGCGCACTATTTGGTTGCTTGTGGAAAACCGAGCGGCTTACCGGTGCAGGCAGGTGTTCAGGGTCCATAACTTTTGGCCGTGTGAATCCGTTGTACAAACGGGACGATCTTGCCGCATGTCCACATGCATGCCAGACCGCAACAGACACCTGCTTTTGCTCGGATAATGCACGTTGGAACCACATCTTTACGCATCCACCCAATGAGACTCAAGCCTGCGCTTGTTCTGCTTTTTTTGTGTGTGATTACGGGCGGTCTGCTCGCCCAGTCGCGCAAATCCTTCACCCACGAACCCGAGGCCTTCGTCAAGGAGCTCTCCGACATGCTCAACGCGTCCCGCAAAAAGGTGGGCAAGCAGTTTGTGGAAGACGAATTTGGCCCGGTGTTCCTCGGGTTGGAGTATTCAGACGCCATGCGCAAAACGGCCTACGCCATGGGCGACGCCATGCTCAAGGCCAAAATGCGCGCGTATCCCGAGTTTGAGGCCTACTTGCGATTCCTGATCGCATTCCCCACCAGCGGCCGCAGCGAATCGGACTTCAGCAATTGGCATGTGGTGGCCACGAGCTTGCTCGAAAACCGCAAGCAGAAGAAGTACTTCGATGACTTTGTGCTCAACTCCGCTTTGCTCTACGGAGAGGGGGTGTTCTACAAATCCGCATCGGTCACCTGGCGCTCCACCGACCGAGACTTTGAAATCACAGTGGACAGCTTGCCTAAAGTGATTTTTCAAGGCGGTGATTTGATCTGCGAAGCCAAGGGCGATAGCTCAGTGGTGCGCGGCACAACGGGCACCTTCTTTCCAACTCTCGAGCGCTGGTATGGCACCGGAGGTCGGGTGACCTGGGAGCGTGCAGACTTTGATCCTGAAAAGACCTATGCTGAATTTCAGGATTACGAAATCCGCATCAAAGGCTCTACCTACAGTATCGATTCGGTCCTGTTCTACAACGAGTTCTTCGCTGAGCCGCTCCAAGGACAATTGAAAGAAAAGGTACTTGCCGGCAAGCAAGGGGAACGGGCTTCGTACCCGCGTTTTGAGTCCTACAACAAGCGTCTGCAGATCCGAAACATGTTCCCCGGTGTGCATTACGATGGCGGATTTACCATGGCCGGGAACCGCCTGGCAGGCACAGGTTCGATTGAAGAGCCTGCGCAACTCAGCATCGATAGGGAAGGCCAACCGTTCTTTTCGGCCAACAGCTTGGAGTTCTCCATCCGCTCTTCGCGCATCAGTTCCGACCACAGTACGGGTATGTTCATTTTGGAAGAGGACACCATCGCCCACCCGGACCTCAACCTCAAGTTTGATCAAGAAACGCGGGAGTTGACCTTGCTACGTACTGAGGAAGGGCTCTCCAAATCGCCCTACACCAACACCTACCACAACATTGACATGTACTTCGAGGCGCTGTATTGGCGCATCGACGACCCGCTGATGGAGCTCGGCAACCTGCGCGGTACCTCGCAGACCTACGCCGCGTTTGAGTCCAACGATTTTTACAAAGACCTGCGCTATGACGCGCTGATGGGCATTGGGCAAACGCATCCACTGATAGAAGTCAGGAACCACGCCAGGAGCGCGGGGAGCGATGTGTTCCCTTTGGAGAATCTGGCTTTTGACTTGAGGACCAGCGCCGAGAACCTGCACCCACTCATGATCGACCTGGCCAACAAAGGGTTTGTGGATTACGACCTCAACACCCGCATGGTCACCGTAACCCAAAAGCTGCACGACACCTTGGCACGCAACGCAGGGCGCATGGATTACGACGTGATCCAGTTCAGCTCGGATGCCCGCACCGGGGTGAATGCCCAGCTCAACCTGCTTAACAACAGCCTTTTTTTGCGCGGGGTGCAGAAGATCCAACTCTCGGATTCGCAGGATGTGCGCATTTACCCGGCCAAGGAAGAGGTGATCCTAAAGAAAAACCGGGACTTCAAGTTCTCGGGGCGCATTTGGGCGGGTAACTTCGAGTTTATGGGCAAGGAGTTCTACTTTGATTATGAAGCGTTCTTAATCGATTTGGTCAATGTGGATTCCTGCCGCATTTATGTGGAGGACACCGAAGACATCGAAGACAGCTACGGCAACAAACGTAAGCTGCGCGTGAAAAACGTGTTGGAAGACGTGGCCGGCACCCTCAAGATCGACGGCCCCACCAATAAGTCTGGACTCAGTCCAGAGAAGTATTCACAGTACCCCATCTTTGAGTCCACCAAGAACTCGTATGTCTATTATGACAATGTCAACATCCAGAATGGGGTGTACGAGCGCGACAACTTCTACTACCAAATCCAGCCGTTCACCATCGACTCGCTGGACAACTTCTCGAAGGCAGACTTGGCGTTCAATGGAACGCTGGTGTCTGGCGGAATCTTCCCCGACATCGAACGTCCGCTGACCTTGATGGAAGACCTCTCGCTCGGATTTGATATGACCACTTCTGACGGCGGGCTGCCCATGTACGGTGGCAAGGCGGACTTCACGGCCAACGTTACGCTGGACTACGACGGCCTGCACGGCGACGGCAAGCTCAACTACCTCACCAGTGAGGCCACCTCGGAGTATTTCCGCTTCTTCCCCGACAGTACCACGGGCCAGACCAACAGCTACTTCAACGCCATGGAGAAGGGGCCGCCCGAGATTCCCAAGACGGCCGCGGAGGTAGTGGACTTGGGCTTCTATCCTAATGCTGACCTGTTGACCGCCACATCCGACGCCGAGGACATCCGCTTCTTCGAAAACGAAGCCACGCTTGCTGGGCGCTTGTATCTGCAGCCTTCGGGCATGACGGGGCGCGGCACCATGTACTTCTCAGGTGCGGAACTCGACGCAAAGAAGTTTGACTACACCACGCGCAAGATCTACTCGGACACCTCGGATTTTCGCCTGAACCAGTCGGCCACAGTGGACAACCTGGCCTTCAAGACTACGAACGTCAACGCGGAAATCGACTTTGACCAACGTACCGGTATGTTTAAGTCGAATGGGGGAGAGACCAAGGTGGAATTCCCCATCAACCAGTACATCTGCTTCATGGACGAGTTCAAGTGGTTCATGGATGCCAACGACATGGAGCTGAGCTCGTCCCGCAAGGTCACCGACGATTTTGTGATCGACACCTCAGAAGACCAAGCGCGCAGCAACTTCTTTAGCATCAACCAATTCCAGGACAGCCTCAACTTCCTGGCGCCCAAAGCGGTTTACGACATCGACAACTCGGTGATCCAGTGCGACAAGATCAAGTACATCGCCGTGGCGGATGCCAAGATTCAACCCGATTCGGGCAAGGTGGTGATCCGCAAACGCGCCAAGATGGACCCGCTGGTCAATGCGGAAGTGGTGGCCAACTATGTAACCCAATACCACCGCATCTTCAACGCCAATCTGGAGATCGAAGGCCGCTTGAGCTATTTTGGTGAGGGCGACTACACCTACAAAGACGAGGCGGAGAAGGAGTTCATCATCCACCTGCAAGAAGTGAAGGTGGACACCTCCTTCCAGACCATCGGTGACGGCATGATTGCCGAAGGGGATGGATTTGCCATCAGTCCCTTCTTTGAGTACTACGGCAGGTTTAACCTGGAATCCAACGAGAAGAACCTCTACTTCGACGGCGGAACCCGCATCCTACACACTTGTGAGTTCATGGAGCGTTCGTGGTTCAAGTTTGCCTCGCGTATTGATCCAGAAGAAGTGTTCATTCCGGTGGACAGTACCCTGCGAAGCATGGGCGCCGAGAAACTCGGGGTGGGCGTGATGGTGGCCGACGATACGCCAATGGAACTGTACTCCGCCTTCCTGTCCCGCAAAAAAGACAGGCAAGATGAGGGCTTGATTGAGTCGCTGGGCTTCTTGACCTATGACAAAAAGGACAAGGCATATAAGGTGGGTTCCAAGGAGAAGATTGCCCAACCCGATCTGCCCGGCGACCTGATTGTACTTGACACCGAGTCCTGCCTCATTACCGGCGACGGCCAGATTGATCTTCAAGCCGATTTTGGCCTGCTCACCGCAGACCTCATAGGTTCGGTGACCAACGACGGACTCAAGACAGAGACCGACATCGAAGGTACACTGGCCCTCAACTTTCCGCTGGACGAAAGCCTCACCAAGCACATCCTCAAGGAAATGAGCGAGAGCTCCAACCTGAGCCCGGTAGACATCGGAAGCACCCAGTATGAGAAGGCCATCCGCGAGCTCATGGGCCTTGAGAAATCCGACAAGGTGATCACCAAGCTGAACATTGACGGCACCCTCAAGAAAATCCCAGAAGAGCTCCAGAGCACCTTCTTCTTTGCCGACGTCAAGTGGCAATGGAACGATGTGGACGAAGCCTACCAAAGCGTGGGTAAGCTGGGCATCGGCTCGGTAGACAAGGACCAGGTATTCCGCTACATCAGCGGCAAGATCGAAGTCAGTAAATCGCGCGGCAAGGACGTGTTCCGGATGTACCTTGAAATCGACCCCAGCCAGTGGTACTACTTCGAATACAGTGCTGCCACCAAGATCATGATGATCAGCTCTTCTGACCTTGGGTTCATGACCCTGCTCACCGAGATCAAGGACGACAAGCGAAAGGCGAAGGAAGGCAAGCTGACCTTTACCTACCAGAGCCTGGTCAGCAAGGCGAAACGGAATAAGTTCATTGAGCGATTCCCTGAGTTTGAGTAGAGCTAGTGCACTTCCACTAACCACTGCTGTAGGCGTAACCTTACCGAATCTCCCCCCGTTCAACAAGGTGGTTCTGTTGGTACACGGTTGCGTGTTTATACATTCAGCAGCGCACTGACAAGGGCTAGAAAACAATTGAATACCTTTTATCGGATATCTCTCAGGTATGCGAGTACTTACACTCCTGGTCCTGCTGTGTGGTTTGTTTTTGCAGACCCATGCACAAGTAGGCGCAGAACATTCAGGCCTGAATACCCAGGCTGCTGAGCTCTTTGCTGCCGGCAATTACGCAGAGGCGTTGCCTTTGTATTCCCAGCTGGTGAGCCTGTATCCGCGCGATGCGGAGCTCAATTATCGCTTTGGCACCTGCGCCCTGTTGGGCGGCGAGGAAAAGGCCACGGCCATCAAGCACCTCAATTTCGGAGCGCGTAAAGGCGGACCCGTGGAGGCCTGGTACTACCTGGGCCTGGCGCACCACCGCAACTACGACTTTCAGGCCGCCGAGGAGGCGTACGTCACCTTCCAGCGCAAAGCCGACGACAAGCTGGAGTCGCAATTCCCGGTAGCCCGCCAGATGGTCATGTGTCGCAACGGAAAGGGCCTGCTTTCAAGCATTACTGATGTGGTGGTGTTGGACAAGACCGCATCGGTCGCCGAGGAATTCTTCCGCTTTTATGACATGACCGGCATTGGCGGCAAGATTCTCGCCACGCCCGAAGACCTCCAGACCAAGACCGACCGCAAGGAAGGCCACGTGGGGGTGATCCACTTCCCGAAAGGCTCCAACGTGATTTACTTCTCGAGCTACGGTTCAAGCACCAAAACCGGCAAGGACATCTACCAAGCCACCATCCTCGACGGCAAGTTCATCGACATCAAGAAGCTGGCAGGGCCTGTCAACACTGGGTTTGACGAAGACTTCCCTTTTATGCACCCCGATGGGGAGACGCTGTACTTTGCCTCCAAAGGTCACAACTCCATGGGTGGTTATGACATCTTTATGTGCAAACTGGACAAGTCCACAGGCACCTGGTTGCCGCCGGTGAACTTGGATTTTGCCATCAACACTCCGGACGACGACCTGTTTTATGTGGCCGACTCCTTGAATCAGCGTGCCTTCTTTGCTTCGGCGCGTTCGAGTGCGCAGTCACATCTGCACGTGTACGAGGTGTTGGTGCAAGGCATTCCGGTGAACCTGATCTTTCTGCAGGGCACCTTCCTGAACGAATTGCCCGAAGGCTCACGCAAGGCCAAGATTGAAATTGTGGATGAGCTGACCGGCCGTCCGGTGGCCCAAACCACCACAGACCCCATCACCGGTGAGTACCTGTTCAGTATGCCAAAGTCGGGGCTGTACCAAGTGCGTGTGGAGGCCGAGTCAAGCCTGTACCGTCACGAAGGGCAAATTGAGCTACCCATAGTGGATGCCTCGGTGGCCTTCAAGCAAGAATTGAAACTGATCGACGAATCCGGCCAAGAGAAGCTGATCATCAACAACCACTTTGACACCCCGCTGGATGTGGACATTGCCGCACTCAGCCAGGAATACCTGCGCGGTTCGGCTGCCTTGGACATCAACGCCAGCGACGAGCGCATTGCTGAGGCACAATCCGTAGGCAACCGCAACAACGGCCAGGTGCTGGACACCGGTGCCCAACCGCATTGGGGTGCTGGTTTCTCGCAAGACCAAACCTTAGAGGAAGTCTTTGCCGATTCCCGTGCCCAGGCCGATGCCTTGGAAGAAGAAGCCGCAGGACTCGATTCCTTGGCGCAGGATGCCCGCAGCTTGAGCGCCTTCCAAGTCCAGCAAGCCCAAGAGGCGGTGGACAACGCCCGCGAGGTGTGGTCGGGTGCAGATCCTTCTGATCGGGATCAGTACATGGCCATCGTCAAAGCCTATGCGCAAGCCCTGAAGGCCGCCGACGAAGCCAAGCTAGATGCAGAAGCAGCCCTTGAGGCCGCGCGTGCCATGGAGCAATTTGCCAAAGACAAGCGCCGAGAAGCCACCGATGTACGCACCCAAATGGACACCGCTGAACGGGCGTGGGCAGCCGGCGACGGCAAGGCTGCTGAGCAAGCCCTTCGTTGGGAAAAAGACCGCCAAAACGACTTGACAGATGGCGAGGATACCCCTTCCAACGACGACCGTGAAAAAGCCCACCAACTGCAGCAAAAGCAGCTGGAGGTTTTGGATGACCTCAGTGATAGCAACAGCGATTTTGACAAGCTGAAGCGCGACCAGCGCCGTTTGGAAGAGGAATTGGCTGCAGGCCCCAAAAAGTCACGCCAGAATGAAATTGAAGCCGAGCTTGAAGCCTTGGCCGTAACGCTTGAGGACCTGCAGGCCTCCATCGATGATGACAAGCACCGTGTGACCAAACTGTCTACCGAAGAGCTCACCTTGCTGCGCAAAGCAGCGTTGTTCGATGCCCTGCGCGACGGTTCAGCCGAGTTCCCGGAAGGGTTTGACCCTTCAGAAGTGCGCGCAGGCACCGTGGCGGATGATCTACGCAACTTGGAACGCGACATCGCCGGACTGGAGCGCAACAACGATGTGTTGATTGCCTTGGCGTCAGAAGAAACCATCAAAACCCGCAACGACATTTCACGCATTCCGGCATTGCAAGCGCGTGCGGAGTCTTTGGGCATTCCCATACAGTTGAGTGCCGAGTTGCGCACCCAAGCCCAGCCTTTCCTGGCAGGGTGGGATGGCGAGCCGGGCAGCTACCAGCGCCGGACCGGCCTGGAGATGATCCAGCGTACTGCACGTCAGCAGCAACGGGTGCTGGACATGGTGGCCCCTGAAATCCAAGACTCCGAACAAGCTGCCGCGTTGGCTGAAGAACAAGAAGCGCTCAAAGCCTTGCTGTCGAGCTTGGATCGCCAGCTGAACCTGATGCCGTTGGAGACCTTAGTCGCACGTGAATTGAATGTGGTAGCCGCCGCTTCCTTGGTGATGCCAGACTTTGACCAGCGCCGCCAGTTGATTGTGCAAGAATCGCAAAGCGATTTGGAACGCAGTATCCGCGAGCAAACCTTGCGTACCGAGGTCAGCGACGCTCTCGAAGCTGAACTCGTAGCCACCCAGCAAGCACTTCTGAACACCGACGACGCCATGGCTCAAGATGGCCTCGCCCAAGAAATTGAAGACTTGAAAGCCGGTCTCTTGGCGGTCAACGGCTCCACCGAGGACATCACCAATATGAAAGCCGCCTACGAATCGGAATCCGCAGCAATTGTGGCTTCCGATGATATCTTCCGCGAGAAGATGGGTGAGCAAATCCGTTTGGGAGAACGTTACCGCGATGCGCTGATGGCCTCCCGCACCGAACGCACCAATGCATTGAACCGGACCTCTGACCCTGTGTTACGTGCGGCCATCCAATTGGGTATCGGTGAATTGGATGCTGAATTGGCGGCCACCGATGCCCGCCTGACCACCTACAGCACCGACCTTGAGAACGCGCTGCAAGTGGCAGAAGGCGCGGACTTGATCTCGGCCGGTACAGGAGCGGAAACTTCGGGCGCCTCGAATGCTTCGGAAGCTTCTAATCCGAACCAGAATGCTGAACCTGAAGCCATTGCAGATGCTGGCCAGCAGGAGGGAAGAACCGAGGTAGGACAGCTTTCCGATGGAGGCGATTCGGATGCGAGTGCAGCCACGGATATCGAAGCTGAGCAAGCTACCCTTGTAGTGGAGGGCTCAGAAGTCGCGACCACCAACGAGCTCACCCGCGAGGAAGCCCTGCTGCTCACCACCACGATCTACCCCAGTTTTGATCAAGCGATTCGCAGCGCGGTGAGCAACAACAATGACGGTGAGGCCAACCGCCTGCTGAGTGAGCTGGACGATCGTGTGACCCGTGAAATGGCAGAACAAGAAGGCCTACGCGAAGCGCTCGATGATCCGTTTCTGCTCCAAGAAATCGATGCAGAGATCCAAGACTTGTCTTCGCTCCGAGCGTTTGCCCGTGAAGGACTGGAAGTGGTCGCAAACGCGGGCGCCCAAGCGCTGGACTTGCCGGGCAGCACCGAGCCTGTAGTTGATACAGAAGCCGTCGAAAGTACGCCGGCACCATTTGTTCCTGAACGTGCAACGGGCATGGCCAGCAACGGCATTGATAAAGCCCGCGAGGCCCGCAGCTTCTTGGAAGACCCCATCTACGAGAACTATGACGCGGTAGAGGTCTTGCGTGCCGAGGTGGGTGTGATGCGCATGGACCTACGTGCAGAAGACCGCAAGTCCATGCAAAAAGCGCTTAAAAAGGACATCGCCAAAAAAGAAGCCGAACTGGCCAAAGAGGAGCTGACCTACCAAGATCGCGTGGGCCAAAAAGCCCAATTGGTTTTCGCCAGCAACAACACCCATCTCGACAGCCTGGAGTCTTTGTTTGCAGAGCAACTGGCTTTTGTGAATTCCCGAAAGGAGTCGGTGACCATGTACCGCTCAGACGCCCAAATGAAGATGGATGAGGCCGCCAAACTGCGCATCCAAGCCAACGAGACCAAGGACGAGGTGGAGCGCAACGGACTGCTTAATGCTGCATTGGGCCTGGAAGTTCAAGCTATGGAGTTGCAAGAAGACGCCATGGAGGTGTTTGTGCCATTCGAAGGCATGTTGGACAGCCCTGAAGAAATCCTTGTGGACACCTCCCCAAGGAATACGGATCCCTCAGAAGCAGACGCCACCGAAACGTCTGGCGTACTTGCTTCAGAAACCACTACCGACAGCACACCAGCTGAAACGACACCATTTACACTGGTGGATGTGGTCCCGTTCGAGCCGGTGGAGGTAACCGGCTCTGTGAACGACTGGGCGCGTGACAACGGTATTATACCAGAAGCGCTGGAGTCCATGGCGGACAGCCCTGATTTGATCCCGGTCAATCAAGCGTTTGAAAACGTTCGGGTTGCCGAAAAGGAAGTGAACGCCTTGCGCCGCGAACGCGCCACCTTGCAAGCAGAAGTGAACACGTTCCGTAGCGCATTGGCCACCGGTGACTTGGACGCTGAAACCCGCGCCACCCTCGAAGCAGACGCCACCACCGCAGAAACCCAACTGCGCGAAACCGAAGCTGCCATCGAAAGCGCTGAAGGTCGCCTTGAACGCTACCAAGAAGAAGCTTTCTTGGCCTTGGCCGACGCCAACATCGCAGCACGTGCTGAAGCAGCAATTGAAGCTGGGTCTACCGCACAGCCAGAAAGCGAAACGGCAGGAGAGGAGGCAACGACTTTGCCTGAGATTCCAGCCAATGTAGCAGCCGAATTGCCTGCCACACCGCCAGCAGCACCTGAAGTCCTGCTGGTCATGCCCGAGGTGCTGGAGCAGCCCGTATTTGCACTTGTGGAAACCCCGCTTTACAGCGAATCGCGAACCATCCCAATCAACACCGCCCGCCCAGCGGGTGTGGTGTACTGTGTGCAAGTCGGCGCCTACCGCAACGCGATTCCCCAAGACCTGTTTGCGGAGTTCGCACCGATTTATGGCGATGAGCTGCAAAATGGTATTATCCGCTACACCGCAGGTCTGTTCCTGCAGTACGCCAATGCAGATCAAGCCAAGAAGGCCATCCGCGAACTGGGCTACAAAGATGCATTTGTAGTTGCCTACCGCGACGGAGAGCGCGTATCCCTGCGTGATGCACGTGAGGCTACCGGTGACATCGGACCTGTGGCCGCAACTCCACTTCCTACTGAGTCACGCAGCTCGGATGCTGTTGAAACTTCACCAGCCTCCCGCACCGGGTCAGGTGGCGATCTTGTTACTGGCTCAGAAAGTGATATCGCTGCAGCCACCATCACTTCGCAAGGGGCCACCCCTGCAGAAGTTCTAGAAGCTCAGCCGACCTACAACGTGTCACCGGGTGCTGCATTGGCCACACCTGTGGAAGCGTTGGAAGGTGTCTTCTTTACCGTACAAGTAGGCGTGTACAGCAAGCCCGTTACCGCAGCCGACCTCCGCAATATAGCTCCGCTCAACACCGAGCTTCTTGATGGGGGGCGCATCCGATACACCACCGGCCAATATGCCAACTTGGGTCAGGCTTCGCTGCGCAAAGATCAAATCCGAGCGCGCGGCATTGCCGATGCATTTGTGACGGCCTACGTCAACGGCAAACGCACGTCGGTGTCTGAAGCACGCCAATGGCTCGAAGGTGGGCAGGCGGCTCCGGTGGAATCTACTGTAACTCCTCAGGCCAATAACGAAGCGCCCATCACCGGGTATGAAGTCATCATTGGAAGTTTCCGCGATGAAATACCAGCCGAAGTGGCTCAGGCCATGTTGTTCTTGGAAGGCGAATACGGCATTCGCCAGCGCCAGGTGGACGCCCGCACCGAGTACTATACCGAGGCTGTAGCCACCCGTGATCAAGCCGAATCCATTCGCGATGCATTTCGCAAGCGCGGGGTAGACGGCCTGTTGATTCAACCCATTCGATGATGCTACACATCGTTTGTAGGATTCTTCCGAACTGGCCCCACCCGTGCAACCGCGAGTGGGGCTGGTGCGTATTTTAAAAGCGCCACGCACGCCGTGGTGTCATGAAAGCAATCGCTATGTTCCTGACCGGAAAACATGTACTCGTTGTCGAAGACAACATGCTCAACTTGATCGTGGTCAAGGCCTTCCTCATGCGATGGGGAGCCCAAGTCACCCACGCGAACAATGGGCAGGAATGTTTAGACATGGCATCATCCCAAGGTTTTGATCTTATTCTGATGGACATCATGATGCCGATCATGGACGGGCTCACAGCTTCCAAGACCTTGCGGGAGCGCTCCTGTGAAGTGCCCATCCTAGCACTGACCGCTACAGCCCTTGAAGACCAGGCCAAGACCATCCAGGCCAGCGGGATGAACGGTGTGCTCTTGAAGCCATTCCGCCCCGATGACCTCGAGGCGAAAATCCGCGATTACGTGCCCGCAGCCTGATCGGCCTGTTGGGCGGCTGCCACTTTTTCGTTGAGCAGCCCCACCATTTGTTTAGACGTGTTGTTGAAGTAACGCTTGGTGCGGTAGCTGCTTACCCATTGTACGCCTCTGATGGCGTTGGTCAAAAAGATTTCATCGGCCACCAGCAGGTTTTGCGGGCTGAGTGAGCACTCGTACACTTTGATGCCGTGCTCGATGGCCAGGTTGATGATGTTCATGCGCATGGTGCCACCCACTGGGCCATCTTCCAAGCCAGGCGTGTACAGTACACCATTGCTCACCAAGAACAAATTGGAACTGGAGGCTTCGATGATGCCCGAGCGGTAGTTCTGGATGAGGGCGTCGTCCCAGTTCTTTTCTCGTGCGTAGAGGCTCGCCATCACGTACACGTTGCAATTCACCGTCTTGAACACTGAGAGCTTGTCCACGGCCTTTTTGAGGTCGGGGTAGAGGTCAATGTCTTTGCCTTCAGTGTTGAGCGTGTACAGATTGTGTTCAAACGGCACTGCTTGGATGAACAAGTCCATGGCGTTCGATGAAGGCAGGTAGGTGCCACCCGGTTCGCGAGAAACGGTGGCGCGGATGCGTCCGCCTTCATTGATGTCGTTGCGCTTCAGCAGGGTTTGCAGCGTGTCCTTGAAGTGTGGCAGCGTAAAACTGTCGGGAACGTGGATGTGCATGGCCGCTGCCGTATCGAGTATACGCTGGTAGTGGTGATCCACAAAGACCGCCTTGCCGTTGATCGCTCGAATGCTCTCGAAGTAACCGTCACCAAAGCAAAACGCTCGGTGGTTGGCGGGAATTACACCGCCTTCCGCGGTCAACCAGTTTTCATTGTGGAAGTAGGTGGGCATGTCAAGGGAGTTGTTGGACCACCGGGAGCAGTGGGGCGTTGGTCTTGATCAAAATGCCGTTCACGCCCAAGGGCGCCCCCGAGTCCAAATCGCGTTGCTTGTCGCCTACAATGTAGCTGCGGGTAGGAGAGATGCCATGTTTTGCCAGCGCCCGCTCGATCATCATGGAGCCGGGCTTGCGCATCAGCGATTCGCTGTAGTCAGGATGGGAGGGTGCGTAATAAATGTCGGTCAAGGTGACCCCGTGTTGGGCCAGCTGCGCCTGGAACCAGGTGTGGATTTCATGCACCTGCTCGTGTCCATACAAGCCTTTGGCGACGCCACCTTGGTTGGTGATAAGCACCAACAAATACCCTTTTTCTTGGGCAAGTTTGAGTGCTTCGTACACTGTGGGGAGTACAGTGAACTCCTCCAGACTCTTGGTGTAGTCGCCAGGATCGTAGTTAATCACGCCGTCACGGTCCAGAAAGAGGGCTTTGCGGTGCATAGGGGGGTAGGTTGCGCGCAAGTTATGAAGGTTCACCGGGACCACAGATGCACGGATGCTCGAAACTTCGGACCGCCTGTTGTGGAAAACATTGTTGATTGCGCAGGTCAAACCCAATTCAAAGCAAGGGGGCTTCCAATGAACTTTACTTCGTTATCACTTTGAGTACGGCTGCGGTAACCTTACACGCATGGCCGGACCAACCACCTTTCTCGACCGCACTTTCGCACTGCCGTTTGCCGGAGCTGAGCTCTGTATGGAGTTTCGCGAAGGCCCAATCTTGCACCACTACAACATCGATTCGCGTTCCAACCTGTTCGGCATTCCGCCGTCCTCCGCGGTAGGTATTCGGTTGGAAGAGCTGGACTTGGAAGCCGGCTTGCTGCGCTTGGCAACTCAAGCCTTCAAGCAGGTGGGCCTCACCGGTGCCACCGTCAGCTATACCGTCAAGCTTCCGCACCTTTCAGAAGGGCACGAGGTGGTGGTGCGTGTGATTCCCATGCGGCAAGAGGACAACCTCGACATGCATTACCTCGTGGTCAACCATGTGCGTACCGTTGTGCGCCCCAAATCCGAAAACGTTCCGGATTGGGCCAGCATCTACGGGCAGTCCAACGATGTGGTCTTTGTACTGAACGAGCACTACCGCGTAGCATTTGCCAATGCCCACGAAGGCACCAGCTTCCCCGAGGTGGAATTGGGTTCCAAGTTGATCCAAGCCCTGGAGCCTGAATCACGCGCCTTGTTTTCCTTGAGTTTGGAGCGGAGCCTGCATGAATTCCGCGCGTTGCAGTTTGAGTACATGCGCACCGACGGTCTCGTGCCGCGTTGGTTTTCGGTCAACATCAATCCAGTGCGCATGGGGCGAGATCTTCACTTGGTGGTGGCCTTGCGCGAAACGTCTTGGATGAAAAGTCAGCTCATTGCCCTGGAGCAAGAGGTGCAAGTGTACCAGTCGGTCATGAGCGAGAACAAAGCCGCAGTGGTTGCGCTGGACGAAAGCGGCATGGTGGTTTACGCCAACAGCGAAGCCAATGACGTGCCCGGGCTGCTTCCATGCGGCCCGCTGGTAGCCATTGCCAATGGCGATGTTGTGGTGTTGGATCCACGCAAACACGTTTCGCTCAACGCCGAAGCACTGCCCTTTGCTGCCGCCTTGGCCGGTCAACACACCGCGCCTGCGGAAGTAGAGTGGGCCCATCCCGCATCAGGGAAAAGCGAAACGTACATGCTCTCTGTCCAGCCCAACCGGCAGCACAATGCAGAAGGTGGGGGAGCCCTTGTGTTCTTTCAGCCTATGAGCGAGCAACGTTTGGCCGAACAAGCCAAACTCTCCACCTACCAGGCGATGAGCCAACTGGTGCACACCGTCAGCCACGATTTTCGCGTACCGATCAACAATATGGTCAACCTTTGTGCGCTCGCCAAACATCCGAGCCAAGCCGACCGTCGTGATCAATTGCTGGACCGTATGGATGCCTCAGCGCGCCAACTCAAAGAGCAGCTGGACGGACTGATGACTTTGGTCCGCAACGGAGGAAACACCCAAAACACCGCCGACCTCTGCCGATTCAAAGACGTTTGGAATGCGGTACACGAAGACCTCAAAGACCTCAAAACCGAGCGCGGTGCCTTGGTGCAGGCCTACTTTGACCCTTGTCCAGAGGTGCGCTTCAATGCAGCCCAGCTGCACAGCATTCTGCTCAACCTGGTCAACAATGCCCTCAAGTACAGCAGCCCGGATCGCCAACCTCGTGTAGAGATTACCAGCCACAATCACCAAGGCTTTGTGGTGCTGACGGTGCGCGATAACGGTTTGGGCATGGACTTGAACAAGCACGAAAACGATCTGTGGGCGCCTTTCCGACGCATCCATCAGAATGCGCCGGGCAAGGGACTGGGCATGGCGCTCATCCGCAACGTTGTGGAACAGTCCGGCGGACGCATTGAGGTGGAAAGCACGCTGGGTCAGGGTACAACGTTCTACGTTTACTTAAAAAACATCGGTGCCCCTGACGGTCAATACAAGTTGTTTTAAGCTATACGGGTGCCATTGGGAACAACCTTGTCGGCAGCCAGTAGTACAACTCCACCTTCATCCACTGCCCCGGTGACCAGGCATTCGCTCATGAAGGGGCCTATCTGCTTGGGCGGGAAATTCACCACTGCAATGACTTGACGTCCGATCAGTGAAGCTAGGGTGTAGTGATCGGTGATCTGAGCGCTGGTTTTGCGTGTGCCCAATTCGGGACCGAAATCCACCAAAAGTTGGTACGCCGGCTTGCGCGCTTCAGGAAATGGGTGGGCTTGAAGCACGGTGCCCACCCGTAGGTCGATTTTGACAAAGTCCTTCCAGGTAATGGTGTCCATGAGTGAAAGTTTTACACGGCTGCAGCCGCTCTGTGCGAAGTTTACAACCTTTGTGGCACCCAACAACCGCCATGAACCCATTGAATTTGGACGTCTTCACACCCCTCTCGTTTGAGGAGTGGGCTGCCAAAGCCACCGCCGATCTCCGCGGAACCGCTCTGGAATCGCTCGATTGGAACATCGAACAGGACTGGTCCATTGGTCCGTACCTGACCTCGCACAAGCATGTCCAACAATGGGTAAAGCCCGAAGGCTTCGCGCCCAACAGCTGGGAAGTCAGTCAACGCATTGACGTTCAAAATACAGCGCAGGGGAACGGGGCCGTGATGCAAGCGCTTCAAGGCGGATGCAGCCACCTGGCGTTGTCGGTTCCTGCCGGCTTTTCAGACTGGTCAAACCTTCTTAATGGCGTGCATTTGGGCATGATTACCCTTGAGGTGCTTACGTCTGATCTCGCGTGCTGTGCCTCTGTAATGGATTACTTGAGTGGACTCGAAACAGCACCTCAATGCCGCCCCGTGTTTCACTTAGATCCCGAGGTATGGCGCCCGGAGTTCGAAGGTTGGGCGGCGAGCTGTCCGCGTGGTCGTTGGGTGGCCGCACAATCCAGCGCCAACACCATGCGCGGTCAGCTGGAAGAGGTGGCGTGTCAGATTCACGCATTTTTTACCGCAGCACAAAATGCCGGTGTAGGCGTGGACGAGGCCAGCGCGCGCGTTTCGTTGCACCTGCAATGTGGTACCCTGTACTTTCCTGAAATGGCCAAATTGCGCGCAGCGCGAAGCGTGTATGCTGCGGTGGCGCAGTCTTTTGAGCCGCAACACGCATGCTCGCTGATCCCAAGACTGCACGTCCACAATGCCCCGTGGCCTGAGGATGAAGACGTGTACAACCAACTGCTTCGCGCCACCACCATTGGCATGGCTGCAGTATCGGCTGGGGCTGATGTATTGCGGTTGGATCACTTCTCAGAAGGCGCAAAAGATCTTGAGTTGGGCGACACCCTCGCCAGAAATATCCAGCATTTGCTAGGGCAAGAGAGCTTCCTGGACCAAGTGCAAGACTTGGCGGCAGGCAGCCATTATGTCGAGACGCTCACCGGCAGTTTGCTGCACCTGGTGCTCGATACACTTGGCCTGCAAGTGCCAGACCAGGGACTGGAACGCAACCCTGTGGTTACCACCACCCTGACTGGCGACGTGCAGGTACAAAACCGCTACCCAAAAGCTGCCCTGAGCGGCTCGGATCACCGCGGCTTCGGCGCCGGCATTGCGCCGTATCTGCGCGGCCCGTATAGCACCATGTATACCGGTCGCCCATGGACCGTGCGTCAATACGCCGGGTTCAGTACAGCCGAGAAATCCAACGCCTTTTACCGACGCAACTTGGCCGCCGGCCAAAAGGGGTTGAGCGTGGCCTTTGATTTGGCCACGCACCGTGGCTACGACAGCGATCACACCCGCGTGAAAGGGGACGTGGGCAAGGCTGGTGTGGCTGTAGATTCGATTTTGGATATGAATGTCCTGTTCGACCAGATTCCGTTGGACAAGATGTCGGTATCGATGACCATGAATGGGGCGGTGATTCCTGTGATGGCCTTTTACATCGTTGCCGCTGAAGAACAAGGCGTAGCTCCGGAACAGCTGGCTGGTACGATTCAGAACGACATCCTCAAAGAATTCATGGTGCGCAACACCTACATCTACCCACCTGGGGCCAGCATGCGCATCATCGCGGACATTTTCCGCTACACCTCGGCCAATATGCCACGGTTCAACAGCATTTCCATCTCGGGCTACCACATGCACGAGGCCGGTGCGCCTGCTGATTTGGAGGTGGCTTACACCTTGGCCGACGGACTCGAATACATCCGTGCAGGACTGGAAGCGGGACTGGCCGTCGACGATTTTGCACCGCGTCTGAGTTTCTTCTGGGGCATCGGAATGAATCACTACGTAGAAGTGGCTAAAATGCGTGCCGCGCGCATCCTTTGGGCGTACTTGGTCAAGCAGTTTGCCCCGCAAAACCCCAAGTCCATGGCACTGCGTACGCACTGCCAAACCTCAGGCTGGAGCTTGACCGAGCAAGGCCCGTTCAACAACGTGGCCCGTACCTGCATTGAAGCCATGGCGGCGGCACTCGGCGGCACGCAGTCCCTCCATACCAATTCACTGGACGAGGCCATTGCGCTGCCCACAGACTTTTCGGCGCGCATTGCGCGGAATACCCAGCTGTACATCCAAAAGGAAACCGGCATTACCAAGGCCATTGACCCCTGGGCGGGCTCAGAATATGTCGAAAGTCTGACAAGCCAGATCCTGCACAAGGCCTGGGCGCACATCCAAGAGATTGAAGAATTGGGAGGCAT
>JBMYJR010000047.1:0-24632 GCA_049594615.1 Flavobacteriales bacterium | reverse complement strand
CACCCGTGTCGTCGTAAGCGAGCACTACAGGGGCCACACCGCCTGAGAACAGGGGTACGGTTTCAATGCCCAAACAATACCATTCTTCGGGATTTGTGAGGGTGAGCAGTGCGCCGTCTTCCACCACAAAGTTGGCGGTAGATGACTGGCCACATTGGTCTGAGACCGACACTGAGTAGCTGTTGCCCTCGCCGTAGTTGAATGAAGTCGAAGCGCCAGAGGTGTTGTTGGACCACGCGTAGCTATACGGAGCATAGCCGCCTGATACATCAGCGGTGGCTGATTCTGAGGCGCCCGGACAAATGAAGATGTCCTCGGTACTGACCTCGACAGGGGTGAGGTCAATCAGGTAGAGGACGGCACTCGAGGTGTCTGTATCGCCGCATCCGTTGGTGTAGACGTAGGTGATTTCGATGGTTTCGTCACCTTCGTCTTGACCGTCGAAAATGGGATCGATTTCCAATTCAAAGGTGCCGTCAAAGTCGGGGCCAATCACGATGAAGTCGTCGATCATTTCGTAGTCTACGCCGTTGGTGGCTGAACCGCCCACGTCGTAGTACAGGGTGTCTGAGTCCAGGGCATCGGTATTGATGGTAAATACAAATGTGCCGTCCACGCAGCCCTCGAGGATGGTGGCGGTGGGCAGGTCTACGCCGCCGGTCACGTTGGCCTCTCCGCTGATGGCAGCAGGGTTGTTGGAGGTAAACGAGCCCGACTCCAGTACAACGATGGATTCCAGCGCAGTATCGGTACCGTCGGCGATGGCCAGCTTGATGTGGTAGGTTTCACCGCAAATCACCTGGGCCGATGCGGTGAGTTTCACGGTAAAGCCGTTGATCTCGATGTCCACGTTGGGGAACGGATTGTCGATGTAGTACTCGTCGTAGCTGTTGGGATTCACCGAAGAAATAGTAATGGGCAGCGGAGGATCCGTTTCGGGTACCTCGGCAATGTTGATGGCCCCGTCTGGGAAGCCGGCCGGTGAATCGTACGGACCTGAAAGCCCCGGCCCCGAGAGCAGGAAGGCAAAAATGTCGTTGTACTGCGAGTTGATCCAGGTGAGGTACTCGTCTGAGCCAAAGCTGTAATTGAAGCTGATGGAATCTCCGGTGGCTACAAAATCAAATTCCAACACGGCCAGGTCGTTGACCGAGCCCACGACAAAGGTTTGTCCAATGAGCGGAGGCACGCTGTTGGCGATGTCCAGCAGGTCTTGGTCGCCGCTGACGCCCTCGCCAAACGGTACGGTTTCGTCGGGGAAGTTTTGGTCACTGTTGGCGGCGTGGTCGCAGGAGAGTACGAGGCCTTCTTCAATCGGAAAAATGGTGCCCGCGCCGTTGGTCATGTGACCAATCTGGATGTCGGCACCGATAAAGGTGACGTTGGAGGCCTCAATGCCATCACCCAGCAGGATGTCGTTGACGTATTCTTCGGGAGTGAGGCCTACCGAGATGGCGACTTGGGCAGAAGCGTGGTTGGCCACCATGATTGCGGCCAAGAATGCAAGACGTAAGACTGACTGCATAGTCAAATGAATTTCAGTGCTTTGGTTGATTTCCGAGGCTTGAGGCGCTCACCTGCCCCAAGAGACCCAATCTTTGGGCAAGGTACGAATTCCCCATAAGGACTACATTTCTGCAAGCATGCCAACAACGGACGTTCAGGAGCCGGGATGCTGCACAAGGATTGGGGTGAACAGAGTGAAACAGGGGCATTGCTCTGGTTAGATGCCTCTGAGCAAGAAAAGGTTGTCCGTGCGCTACAGCTGCAAATAATTAAACGCTGCATCAAGGCGTGGACGCCGGTTCAGTTTGTGAGAAGGAAAAAACGTTAACCCTCCTTTGGTGGATTCTGGGCCGGTTATATTTGTGGCATGAGCGCCTTGATTGAAGTCCGTGACATCAAAAAGATTTACCGCTTGGGTACCCAGGTGGTGAAGGCGCTCAACGGGGTGTCCCTCGACATCCAGCGCGGGGAGTTTGTGGCGCTCATGGGTCCTTCGGGTTCGGGCAAGTCCACCTTGATGAACATCCTCGGATGCCTCGATACGCCAAGTGTGGGCACCTACCACC
This sequence comes from Flavobacteriales bacterium, assembly GCA_049594615.1. GTDB lineage: Bacteria > Bacteroidota > Bacteroidia > Flavobacteriales_D > Sanyastnellaceae > CAXPZW01. Next base: position 22,560 of record JBMYJR010000047.1, on the reverse strand, counting down.
TCAACGGTCCTGACGTATCCAAACTCACCGACGATGAGCTCGCCGCCATCCGCAATGAGGAAATTGGGTTTGTATTCCAAACGTTCAACTTGCTCCCACGCTACACCGCTTTGGACAACGTGTCGCTGCCTTTGATTTACAAGGGTGTCGGCAAACGCGAACGCCAAGCGCGCGGTCGCGAAGTATTGGAACTCGTAGGCCTCGGTGACCGCATGGACCACAAGCCCAACGAGCTCAGCGGTGGTCAGCGCCAGCGCGTAGCAGTAGCCCGTGCCCTGGTGAACAAACCCTCGCTCATCTTGGCCGATGAGCCCACCGGTAACCTGGACACCAAAACCAGTTACGAGATCATGGCCCTCTTTGATGAAATCCACCGCCAGGGCAACACCTTGCTGCTGGTGACCCACGAGGAGGACATCGCCCAACACGCCCACCGCATCATCCGCTTGCGTGACGGGGTGGTGGAGACCGACCAGATCAATCCCAATCCCACCAAGGTACACCCGGCCCAAAGCCCTGCATAAGCGGATTTTTCTTTGTTTTTTTGCGAGTTCAAATTCCACTGCGATGGACCGCATTGTCTCGCTTCTTGATCCCACCCACGTGGGCCGCACCGTTACCGTTCATGGATGGGTACGCACCTTCCGAAACAACCGGTTTTTGGCCGTGAACGACGGTTCGTGCATCCAAAACCTCCAACTGGTGGTGGATCACGAAAACACGGATGAAACGCTGCTCAAGCGCTTGACCACCGGCACTTCGGTGCGTGCCACCGGCGAATTGGTCGAGAGCCAAGGCAAGGGGCAGGCCACCGAAGTCAACGTGATCAGCTTGGAGGTTCTTGGCGATTCCGATCCCGACGTGTTCCCCATCCAGATGAAGAAGCACAGCATGGAGTTCCTGCGTGAGAAGGCGCACCTGCGCTTCCGTACCAGCACCTTTAGCGCAGTGTTCCGCATCCGTCACGCCATGACTTACGCGGTGCACGACTTCTTTCACCAACGCGGGTTCTACAACATCCACACCCCCATCATCACCGCTTCAGACGCCGAAGGGGCAGGGGAGATGTTCCGTGTGACCACCCTCGACCCTAAGTCTCCACCCCTCACCGAGGAGGGCGAAGTGGACTTCAAACAAGACTTCTTTGGCAAAGAGACCAACCTGACCGTGTCGGGCCAGCTGGAAGCCGAACTTGCGGCCCTTGCCCTGGGACAGGTATACACCTTTGGCCCCACCTTCCGTGCCGAAAACTCCAACACCTCGCGCCATTTGGCCGAGTTCTGGATGATTGAACCTGAGGTGGCCTTCTGCGACCTGCAAGGCGATGCCGACTTGGCCGAGGACTTCCTCAAGCACTTGTTGAACTATGCATTGACCCACTGCCGCGCAGACCTGGAGTTCCTCCACAACAAGGAAGTCCAAGACGACAAGTCCAAGCCCCAAGCCGAGCGCAACGAGCTTAACCTGATCGAACGCCTCGAGTTTGTGGTCAACAACCCGTTCGAACGCATCACCTACACCGAGGCCATTGCGTTGCTGCGTGGCTCCAAGCCGTTCAAGAAGAAGAAATTCAAGTATCCGGTGGAGTGGGGCATCGACTTGCAAAGCGAGCACGAACGCTGGTTGGTGGAGAAGCACTTCAAAAAACCGGTGGTGATCACCGACTACCCCGCCGGCATCAAAGCCTTCTACATGCGCGCCAACGACGACGGCAAGACCGTGGCGGCCATGGATGTATTGGTGCCGGGCATTGGTGAAATCATCGGCGGAAGCCAACGTGAGGAGCGTTTGGACGTACTCAAACAGAAATGTGCGGACTTTAACATCCCCGAGGAACACGTGTGGTGGTACCTCGAGTCCCGCCAGTTTGGTTCGGTGCCGCACGCGGGATTTGGATTGGGCTTCGAGCGCCTGATCATGTTTGTGACCGGCATGACCAACATCCGCGACGTGATTCCTTTCCCACGCACGCCACAAAACGCTGAATTCTGATCGTTATCTTGAACCCAAACAGGTTCGGCACGCTTTTTTCGTTAGCCTAGACCCACACAGACCGAAATAAGACCATGCTCAAGCAAACGATCCAACAGAAGCTCCTCCAAAAACTGTCCCCGCAACAGATCCAGCTCATGAAGCTGTTGCAGGTGCCTACGGTGGAATTGGAGGCGCGCATCAAGGAGGAACTTGAGGTCAATCCGGCCCTCGAAGAAGGGCGCGAGACGGTCGAAGATGAAGTCTACGGAGATCAGGTGGAAGACACCTCAACGTCAGAGAACGAAAGCGACTTTGACATCACCGACTACTTGTCGGACGACGACACCCCCGATTACAAGCTCTCGGTCCGCAACAAAGGTGTAGACCAAGACGAAAAGGACATTCCCCTGGGCGGCGGTAAAACCTTCCAGGAATTGCTGTTGAGCCAATTGGGCCTGCGCGTGACCGACGACAAGCAGCGCGTCATCGCCGAAACCCTCATCGGCAACTTGGACGATGCCGGCTACCTGCGCCGCGACCTGCAAGCCATCGTCAACGACTTGGCCTTTACCCAAAACGTAATGGCCGATGTGCAGGAGCTTGAAGAGGCCTTGCGACTGATTCAAGATTTTGATCCGCCCGGTGTGGGTGCACGCGATTTGCAGGAGTGCCTGCTCATCCAACTCCGACGGTTGGAAAACCGCGACGAATACACCGAGATCGCCGAGCGCATGGTGAAACACCACTTTGAGGAGTTCACCAAGAAGCACTACTCCAAAATCATGAAGCGCTTGGATGTAGAAGAGGACGTACTCAAGGAAGCCATCGACGAGGTGGTCAAGCTCAACCCTAAGCCCGGCAACTCCCGCAGTGATACCGCGCGCCCCGTACAACACGTGGTGCCCGATTTCTTGCTGGTGGTGGACGGAGACGAGCTGCAAATCCAACTCAACCAGCGCAACGCTCCTGAGCTGCGCGTAAGCCGCCAGTACCGCGAGATGCTCGAAGGCTACGCACAATCGGCCAAAAAGGAGAAGTCGCAGAAGGACGCGGTGATGTTTGTGAAGCAAAAGATCGATGCGGCCAAGTGGTTCATCGATGCCATCCGTCAGCGCCAGCAAACTTTGATGCTGACCATCAACGCCATTGTGGATTACCAACGCGAGTATTTCCTCTCGGGGGACGAAACCAACCTGCGCCCGATGATCCTCAAGGACATCGCCGAAATCGTGCAGATGGACATCTCCACCATCAGCCGGGTGGCCAACAGCAAGTACATTCAAACCCCGTACGGCACGTTCCTGCTCAAGAGCTTCTTCTCAGAGTCACTCTCGACCGATTCCGGCGAGGAGGTGAGCACCCGCGAGGTGAAGAAGATTCTTCAAGACGCCATCGACGCGGAAGACAAACGCAAGCCCCTGACCGACGAAAAGTTGGCCAACCTGCTCAAGAGCAAGGGCTACAACATTGCCCGACGTACCGTGGCTAAATACCGCGAGCAGCTTGACATCCCCGTGGCCCGCCTCCGCAAGGAACTGTAACATGCCGCGATCGGTTGCCCTGTTTTTCTCTTACGTTTTTCACCCACTGTGGATGCCACTGATGGTGTTTCTGGTGGCCTATGGATTGGACCCCTATATCCTGTTCAATCCTAAGCTATACGCGCTTGTGGTGGGTGTGTTGATCATCAACACCGTGGCCCCGGGCATCAGTCTGGTGTTCATGATGCGTATGGGCATGATCACCTCCGCAGAGATCTACGACCGGCGTGAGCGGGTATTGCCATTTGTCCTCATCCTGTTTTACTTCGTGCTGGCCTATGCCATCTTGCGCTACAAGGTGGGCGGCTGGGAGCCCATTGTGATGAGCATGTTTACCGCGCTGCTGCTCTCGGTGGGAGCGGCCTTTGTGATTACGTTTTGGTGGAAAATAAGCATCCACAGCCTGTCTCAAGGCGGCATGGTAGGCACGCTGGTGGCCCTCTCGGGCTTGCACAGCATCAACCTGTTGCCGTGGATCATTGGTGCGGTAGTGATTGCAGCCCTTGTGGCCACCTCAAGGATGGTACTCAAGGCCCATTCCCCCAGCCAAACTTACGCGGGTTTTGCGCTGTCTTGCCTGATTCACGTAGTGTGTTTGCGCTACGGGTTTTACCTCTAGTCTAGAGGATCAACCAGGCAATCCCCACAGATACCGGCACCAGCTCGGTGCCTTTGCCCTCTTGTATGATGGGTGTCAAGGAGTAAAATCCGCACACTGCCAAACTTCCGAAGCCCACGCGCGCAGTCAGTCCGTAGCGCAGCGGTTGAAACTGCTCCACACCGTAGAACTTGCGCTTGCCGTGATCGTCGATGGTTTTGGTGTGTACGTTGATGGCATACCCAATGCGCGCGCCAATGGCCATGTTGAATTGCGGTCCCGTGGATTCGGGATCGGCTTGGAACTCCCACGTGTCGCGCTCTTTGCGCTTGCCTGTGCGGATGCGCAGCTCGATGGGGATCTCCAAGTAGTTGCAGCTCAGCTTGTTCTTTTGGAAGGAATATCCCGGATCAAACGTCTCGAAGTTGCTGAAGGCCTCGGTGCCCACCGTGTCGGTCACAAACTCCCCGTTGGAGTGCACATTGTGCGAAGAGAAGCCGTAGCCCCACGCAAACGAAAACGCGCTCTTGCTCAAGTCGTAGTCGGTCATGATGTAGGCCGACAGGCCAGGGCTGTACGGACGCAATTCCACGCCTTCTGGCAGGTCCAGCCAGGTGTCGTTGGTGAACATTACCACAAACCGGTCTTGGGTGGTGGGGGTGGTGAGCAGCCCGTCAAATTGGGCCCATCCGAGCACTGAGCTGCAGAGCAGCGCAAGGGTCGCAGCAAGTCTCATGCTTCGCGGGGGATTTGGTTGAGGCGTTGTTGCCAGTTCCACGCATCGCGCATGGCGTCGTCCAGACTGTAGGCCGTTTGCCAGCCGAGTTGGGTGGTGGCCTTTTGGTTGCCGGCAAAGATCTTTTCTACGTCGCCTAGGCGTCGCGGGCCAATGGTGTAGTTCAATGTGGTTTCTGAAACGCGCTCAAAGCTTTGGATCACTTCCAACACGGTGTTTCCTCGGCCGGTTCCCAAGTTGAAGGTTTCGCATTGTCCCGATTTGCCGGCCATCCAGTCCAGGGCTTTGACGTGCGCGGCGGCCAGGTCCATTACGTGGATGTAGTCACGGATGCAGGTGCCGTCAGGAGTGTCGTAGTCGTTGCCAAACACGGTCAATGATTCACGCAGGCCAGCCGCGGTTTGGGTGATGTAGGGCACCAGGTTTTCAGGCACACCCAAGGGCAATTCACCAATACGTCCTGAGGGGTGGGCGCCAATCGGGTTGAAGTAGCGCAGCAGCACCGAATTGAAGCCCTCGCCGGAAACCGATACGTCGCGCAACACCTGTTCGCACACTTGTTTGGTATAGCCGTACGGCGAGTTGGCGGGTTGCAGTGGCGTGTTTTCGGTGACGGGCAACTGGTCGGGCTGACCGTAGACGGTGCATGAACTCGAGAAGACCAAATGCTGGCAGTCAAACGCTTGCATGTGCTCCACCAGGGTCACCAGTGAGCCAATGTTGTTGCGGTAGTACTTCAGCGGTGCGCGGACCGATTCGCCTACGGCCTTATAGGCTGCAAAGTGGATCACACCAAACACATCGCCTTCGGTTTCGAAGATGTGGCTCAGGGCTGTGGGATCGCCACAGTCGGCCTCGTACAACTGGAATTCGCGTCCACAGATGGCCTCGAGTTGCTCGGGTACGGTGCGTTCGCTGTTGCTGAAGTCATCGACGATGACCGGGTCGTAACCGGCTTCGTGTAACATGACTACGGTGTGTGAGCCAATGAATCCGGCCCCGCCGGTTACCAAGATTTTGCGCATAGTGGCATGGTTTAGCGTGGGTCGCCACGAAAATAAGCCGATTGGCACACATCGGAATGGTCTGACATACAGATGGGAACATTGCTCGCGACCGTCCCGTTGGCAGCCGCGTAGATTATATCAAACTAACATTCCAAAATGAGTCATCCGATTGTGTTGTTGTTGGACTGCTACGAAGCAAACGCTTCGGCCGTCCGTGAAGTCCTGACCCATCTGGAAGCCCAGCGCATCATCTCGGTGCAATACCACAAGCGCAACGCCCTGAGTTTTGCGGCCGATGTGAGCCCAGAACCCAGCGCTTTGCTCATGTACCTGGACCGTTCCGAATTGGTGTCGGTGATGTTCATCGAAAACGCCTATCTGTTGAAGCTCTTTGCAGCCGGTTCCTGGTCGCTCGGCCGCAGCTTCCGCAGCAATAATGTGACCCCCGTGGGCCAAAACGAGGCCTTGGACCTGATCGGCTTTTTGGCCGAAGTGCTCAACACCAGTGAGTACAACCTCTGCGTTGACAACTGACGATGAAAACGTGTTTTTGGCCGATGATTTCCAACCGCTCGCCGATTAGAACTGCCGAACCTGTAACATTCCTCGATGAAACAAAGTATAATTTCGATAACTAACCTAGCCGATCTCAAAACATGAATCCTGAAAACGCGGAAAAGCTTTTCGACCTATCGTACCTGAACCAGGTATTCCAGGGCAACAAAGAGATGATCTCGAGCATCATCTCGCTGTTCCTCGACCAGGTTCCCGGGTACATTGATGAAATGCGGGCATGCGTGGAGCGAGACGATCTCCATTCGCTACACCCGTTGGCCCATAAGGCCAAGAGTTCCATTGCGATGCTCGGCATCACGACAATGGAAACCAAGATCCTCAGGATCGAGTTCGACAGCAAGCACCAACAAAACATGGACGAGTTGCCCCAGCTGGTCAACCAAGTCAGTTCTGAGTGCGCCATCGTACTGGACCAATTGCGCGACCAACAGAGCGCCGCGTAACACCCTACTGTCAATGAATTGTGAAGCCGCATGCCTCAGAGCATGCGGCTTTTTTTGTGTGCCACGGGCGCATTGGGCATCTTTGGCCTGCGCGCCTGAATAAGCACGCTTAGACGGCGACCGACACTGCGCACGGCAGAAGGGGGCAAAATCGGAAAGTCCCAACCCCTAAACGCCATGCGCACCAAACCAACCATACTCATGCATCCTGGCATTCCCGCCGCTGAACGCGATCGACAACTGGCCCTGTTTACCCAGGGTGTGGCACCCACCCGCTTGGAGCGCGCCTGTACCCCAGGCGACGGTATCCTGCAGTTGGAACGTCCCGAAGATTGGGCCGCCATCTATAGGCAGGCGGCGGTGGATGTGGTCAAATTTGTGCCTGCGTCGGGTGCGGCCAGTCGCATGTTTAAGCACGTGTTTGCCTATCCGGACAACGCGCAAGACCCCCTGATCAAAGAGCTGTTGGTGCGCTTCCACGAGCTGCCGTTTTATCCGGTGCTAAAAGCCCGTATGGAAGCCCAAGGCCAACTGCTGGACGAGTGGATCAACACCGGCCGCTGGGAAGACGTGTTGGATGCCATGGTTGGCCCGCACGGACTGGGCTACGGACGCCTGCCCAAGGGATTGGTGCATTTCCACGCTAGCGATGACCATGTGCTCACCGCCTTCGAAGAGCATTTGTTTGAAGGCCTACAGTACGCCCAAAAGAACGGGCAGGTACGCATCCATTTCACAGTGCCTTCGGCCCACCTAAAAGCCATTGAAACCCATGTTGCTGAGCGCGTCAATGGCCTGAGTAAGCAGCTTGCGTTTGACATCAGCTATTCGGTCCAGTTCCCGCACACTGACACCGTATGTGTGGACCTGAACAATGCGCTGGTCACCGATGAAAACGGCCAGCCCTTACACCGCCCTGGCGGCCACGGAGCGTTGATTCACAACCTGGCGCAGGTGGATGCTGATGTGATCTTCATCAAAAACATCGACAACGTACAACCTGCCCACCTGCGCACCGATACCGTCCTGTACAAAGAGGCCCTCGCGGGCATGTTGCTGGAGATCAAGGGCCTCTTTGACCAAGCGCTGCGTGACGATGCTCCCTCGGATCAAGCCCTCGAATGGCTGGCGCGCATGGGGCACGACGTGGAGGCCCTCGATGCGACAGGCCTGCGAAAAGCCATGGATCGTCCCTTGCGCATTTGCGGCATGGTCCGCAACGAAGGCGAGCCGGGTGGCGGCCCGTTTTGGGTCAGGCAGCCCAGCGGTGCAGTCACGGCTCAAATCGTGGAAAAGGCGCAGATCGATACTTCAGATCCTACGCAAGTCGCGCTCGTGTCGGACGCCACACACTTCAACCCTGTGGACTTGGTGTGCAGCACGCGACGCTGCACCGGCAATCCGCACACACTCACCGATTTTGTGGACCCCCAGACCAGTTTCATCACTCAGAAATCCATCGGTGGAAGACCGGTCAAAGCTCTGGAGCATCCTGGCCTTTGGAACGGGGCTATGGCAGGCTGGAACACGGTGTTTGTGGAGGTGCCCATCACCACCTTTTCTCCGGTCAAAACCGTCAACGATTTGCTGCGCGCGCAGCACCAACCGAACTAGGCGAACCCCGGTTTTCGCCCATCAAAAAAGCCCACAAGTAGCGGGCTTTTTTGATGCAAGGTGGGATGGGGGTACTAGCGACGGTACACGCTGTCGACTACCAATGCATGGTCGTTCACGATGCGTACAGCGTAGTATTCTTGATCGTTGTCGTTGGGGGTAAGGAAGACCACTTCGGTGCCCGCTGTGGGGCTGTTGAAGTTGCGCTCCTCTACCATTTGGCCCAGGACGTTGAACACGCCAACGGTGACATTTCCTTCGAGGTCTTCGTGCAGGGTCACTTTCACGCCGGCTTGGGCTTGCAAAGGAGCCACGTCTACGGCCACCTCGGAGTGCTCGGGTTGTTTATCGTAGGGCCATGCGGCATCTACACCAGAGTCGTCGTTGTCGTTCACGAAGGCCATGAAGCTGAGGTTGGCGTCCTGCACTTGATGTGCATGGCGGAACTCGCCTACAAAAAAGCTGCGGTTGCGAATCACATGCATGTCCACTTGCTGGGACTCCGAGCATTCGATGAAGAATTCGTACTCGCGACCGGCTTTCACCCCGAGGTTGGCAAATTCGACGGTGAGGGTGCGTTGGCGTTCGGGGTGGTTGCTCAACTCAGCGGCGCCCAAAAAGACACCGGATTGACGTTCGAAGATGTACACGGGCACGCCGGTTTCGGCCTGCAGGATTTCTCCTTGGAACCAGATGGATACCAGGTCTCCAGAATAGCAGCTGGAGAAGGTTTGTGACCAAGCGCCTTCGGCCAGCATTTCTACGCCGTTGTACTTGGGCTGTGCCACCGAGCAAGCGTGCTCAGGCGCGGAACCGCCGGTACTCCAGGTGCGCAAAACAGGGCTGGCTGCGCGGGTTTCGAGGTCATATATATCTCGGGGGTTGACGCCTACTTCAAAGGCAAGGTCGCCGCGGAAGCGTGCGTGGTTTACCGTCAGTTCGCCCTCGTCGTAGACATCGAGTCCACTGTATTGGAATGACATGGCGCGTCCTTCGGGGATGTCTACTTCCAGGAAGTACTCCCGCTCGGCATTCACCGGGATGTTGCGTGAGAGGGAAAAGACAGTGCTGTACCCATCCTCATTGCCAGGGATGACTCCTTGCTGTTGGTGGATCAGCGTTTGGATACCGCTGTCCATTTCGTACACGTTCAAGCGCGCTCCAAACGAGGTGGTCGAAGCACTTTGTGCACCGATAGCTACGTACTCCAAGATGCCGCTTTGGCAAGGCATGAACATTTGAGTGAGGGCACCACCGTTGAGGGTGAATTGGTCGTCGGCCTGCCACTGCTGCAGGGTGCAGCCGTGATCTTCGGCGGCGAGCAGCGATGTGCTCACCATGCAGGCCACCAGGGTAAAAAATCTCATGACAAAAGCATTGTTTTCACTCGGGTTGAACGGGAATCCCGCAAAAAGGTTCCACGTCGGCTGGGCTCACGTGCATATCAGCCTAGACTGACGCCCCATATTTTGCGCGAATTGGACTTATTCTGACGGGGGCTTCCTGCTGTTGGTTATGCTTGCTTTGATTCTGATTCCGGAGCCCGTTGGAGAAAGCAGCCAAAAGACTGGCTGCTCAAAAACTGCGTGACATGGCGGACGATGCGCGCGATGCAGCCATTGCCAAGGTCCAAAAGGAAGCTGGCGCTCTTAGGGCCGGAGACGAGGCCCGAGCCGACAAGGTGATTCAAGAAGCGGAGTCGAAGTAATCAGCGGAAGTCTTCCAGCTGCAAGCGCTGGGTACAGAAATCGGTTTCCTCGCCTTCTACGTTGGAGCATACAGCAATGGTGCGCCCAGAAGTGAGTACGGGAGCCAGTAGCTCCCGGAACCATTCCACGCCTTGGCGGTCCAGGTTGGCCGTGGGCTCATCCAACAGCAACAGCGGTGTCTCGCCGGCGATGGCCAAGTACAGTTTTACGCGTTGGCGCATGCCGCTTGAGAACGAGCTGAGCGGTTTGCCCAAGTGTGCTTCCAATCCCATGTGTTCTGCAGCGCCCTCGCTGCTTTCGAAACCGGGTATGGGACGCAGTGCATGGTGAAACGCCAAGGTTTCGGCCAGGGTCATTGCGCCGTGCAGTTCCAAATGCGGGCTGGCGATGGCCACGTGTTTCCAGACGTCTTCTCGCTTCACAGGCGTACCGTTCAGGGCATAAGAAACAGTGCCTTGGGTAGGAGTGAGGTAGCCCGATACAATCTGCATCAAGGTGGATTTGCCCGAGCCGTTGTGGCCCAAGATGGCCAACGGCGCTTCCGGGCGCAGGTGGGCGTCCAGATTGCGGTACAACCACTGGCGCTGGAAGCGCTTACCGATCTGCGCGAGGGTGACTTCCAAATTGGGTTAGAAGGGGCCGCGGATGATGCCCTTGTCGCTCATGCGGATGAACTGCAGCACGTAATCCTTTTCCTCCGACGACGGCAGTTCCGCGTCGGCGGCTTTGAGCGCTTGGGTGATGTTGTTGTTGTGCACGTAAATGGCGCGGTACAGGTCTTCGATGGCGGTGATGGCCTCGTTGCTGAATCCGCGTCTGCGCAGTCCAATGGTGTTGACTCCGGCAAACGAAAGCGGTTCGCGCGCGGCTTTGACAAACGGTGGCACGTTCTTGCGCACCAGCGATCCGCCGGCCAAGAAGCTGTGCTTGCCCACCCGCACAAATTGCTGGATGGCCACCACGCCTTCAATCACCACGTTGTCTTCCACCACCACGTGCCCGGCGATGTTGGCCGAGTTGGCAATGATGCAGTGGTTGCCGATGTGTGCGTCGTGTGCAATGTGGGTGTAGGCCATCAGCAAGCTGTGGTTGCCCACCACGGTTTTCCACTTGTCGCTCGTGCCACGGTTGATGGTGCAGCATTCGCGGATAGTGGTGTGGTCGCCGATTTCGGCGGTGGTTTGCTCGCCGTCGTACTTGAGGTCTTGTGGGATGGCGCTGATTACCGCACCGGGGAAGATGCGGCAGTTGCTGCCAATGCGGGCACCGTCCATGATGCTCACGTTGGGTCCGATCCACGTGTTTTCTCCGATGACCACGTCAGCGGCAATGCTGGTGAAGGCACCCACGGTGGTTCCCGTGCCGATTTGGGCGTCGGGGTGGATGGCACTCATGGGGTGAATGTCCGGGGTTGTGGTTGCGCTCATTTTGCGATTTCCTCTTGGGGTTTGGGCGCTTTGTCCTTGACCACTTGGGCCAGCATTTCGGCCTCAGAGACCACCTTGCCGTTCACATAAGCCTTTCCGCTCATGTGCACCAAGCCGCGGCGCATGGGCGATTCTAAAGTCAGGTGGAACACCACGGTGTCGCCCGGAATCACTTTTTGCTTGAAGCGCACGTTGTCGATTTTCATGAAGTAGGTGGAGTAGTACTCAGGCTCCTCCACTTTCGACAACGCAAAAATGCCGCCACACTGTGCCATGGCCTCAATCTGAAGCACGCCGGGCATTACCGGATTGCCCGGGAAGTGTCCTTGGAAGAACGGCTCGTTCATGGTCACGTTCTTCACGCCTACGATGTCGTCCTCGCCGATCTCCATGATTTTGTCCACCAACAAGAACGGGTAGCGGTGCGGCAGCATACGCTCGATGTCGTTGATGTCATACAGCGGCGTTTGGGTCAAGTCCCATTGCTTGGCCGCTTTCTTTTGATCACGGTGGTAATTCTTGAGCATCTTGGCAAACTCCGTGTTGCCAAAGTGCCCGGGGCGTGCGGCCAGAATATGTCCACGGATGAACTTGCCCACCAGGGCCAAATCACCCACGATGTCCAGCAGTTTGTGTCGGGCGGGTTCGTTTTCAAACTTGAGCTTGGTGGTGTTGAGTACGCCTTGGCCCTCCACCTTGACCTCCAGGTCTTCCTTGCCCAGCAGTTTGAGGATGTCTTTGATTTCTTGGTCAGTGTATTCGCGCTCGGCGAGTACTACCGCGTTGTCCAAGGAACCGCCTTTGATCAGTCCGGCGCGGGCCAGCTGCTCCAACTCACGCAGGAACACAAAAGTGCGGCACGGGGCAATCTCATCGATGAAGTGGTCCAGCATGTACATGCTGGCGTGCTGGGTGCCGAGAACGGGTGAGTTATAGTCCACCATCACCGTGAGGCGGAATTCGCCGCCGTTGGTGGGCACAGCCAGCATTTCAATGCCGCGTTCTTCGTCCTCGTAGGTGAGGTTTTCTTTCAGCCACAGGAAGTCGCGCTCAGCGTCTTGCTCTTCAATGCCGGCCTGGTTGATGGCCTCCACAAACGGAAGCGAGCTGCCATCGAGGATGGGCACCTCTGGACCGTCAATGTCAATGCGAGCGTTGTCGATCAACGATCCATAGATGGCCGCGAGCAAATGCTCGGTGGTGTTGACCTCAGCGCCGTTTTGGGCCAAGGTAGTGCCGCGGTTGGTGGTCACTACGTTGTCGGGGTCGGCCTTGATGGTGGGGGCGCCTTCGAGGTCGGTGCGGCAAAAGATGTAGCCGGTATTGGCTTCGGCCGGATGGATGGTGACGGTCACCGAAGCACCGGTGTGCAGGCCAATGCCGCTCAGTTGAACGGGCGCCTTGAGGGTGCGTTGGTTTTCGATGTTCATCGGGGTAGGGATTGGACGGATCAGTCGCCTGACTGCCGTTGGTCGAGTTCTTTGCTGATTTGGGCCAATTCGCGCTGCATCTCAGGCAATTTGCGGAATCCAATGTACGCTTTCTTGAACTGTACAATGGGGATGGCGGGTGAGCCTTGCACCACTGTGCCAGGTGCTTTGATGCTGGATGCAATCCCAGATTGCGCCGCGATTTTCACCTCGTCAGCAATCGTAATGTGTCCCACAATGCCTACTTGGCCGCCGATCATGCAGTTGCGCCCGATTTTGGTGGAGCCTGCAATGCCGGTTTGCGCAGCGATGACAGTGTTTTCACCGATCTCCACGTTGTGGGCAACTTGGATGAGGTTGTCGAGTTTGACGCCGCGACCGATGCGGGTGGCGCCCAGGGTGGCGCGGTCCACAATGGTGCCTGCACCAATATCCACATGGTCTTCAATGATCACAGTGCCAATTTGAGGCACTTTCGCATAGTTACCTTCGGAGTTGGGGGTAAAGCCAAAGCCGTCGGAGCCAATGATGGCTCCAGGGTGGATGGTGCAGTGCTCGCCAATGTTGCAGCGGTGCAGTACCTGTGCGCCTTGCAGCAGTTGAGTGCCTGCGCCAATGCGCGATGCCGGGCCCACATTCACATTGCCGTGGATGCGGACCCCGTCCTCGATGACCGCCTGCTTGCCAATGGTGGCGTTGGGACCGATGTACACGTCCTTCCCGATTTGGGCCGACGGATCGATGGCCGCACTGGGGTGGATGCCGGGCGGTTCCTGAAACAACTGCTCGTACATGGCCAGCAACTTTGCGAAACACTCGCGCGGGTCGGCCACACGCACCAGGGTCAGGCTTTCGGGCAGGGGCTGTTCGGCCACAAAGCTGTCGGCCACAATGGCCACCGAAGCGCCCGTGCTGTATATGTGCGGGGTGTACTTAGGATTGGAAAGGAAGGTGATGGTACCGGGCCGTCCTTCTTCGATTTTCGAGAGGTCAGAAACGGCGGAATCGGGGTTCCCTTCTACGGTTCCCCCCAGAATCTCAGCAATCTGGTTGGCGGAAAATTGCATCGGATCAAAAGTACAACATTGGCCGTGCGTCAAAGGCCTTTACGGCCAACTTAAACACACCGTCTTGTGGGCATCCTCAGATCTGTCCGGTCTTTTTCAGTTCGAGGTACTTATTGACCGTGTTGATCGACAAGTCTTCGGGACGCGTGAGGATGGTTTGGATGCCGTATTTGCGCAGCTTGGAGACCATTTGTTTTTTCTCCTGTACGAGCTTCTCGGCAATCGTTTGGGTATAGATGTCTTGGATGAATTCAGCGCGCTTGCGGGTGTAATCTTGCAGCTCGGTGTTTTCGAACACCATGCACACCAACAGGTGCTGGCGGTTGATTTTTTGCAGCACTGGCAAGGCGCGTTCCATGGCGTAAATGCTCTCGAAGTTCAAGTACACAAACACCAGGCTGCGGCTCTTGATCACGTTTTTGGTGGCGCGGTACAGCAGGTCGTAGTTGGCCTCCATGGCGTGCTCCTTCTCGTTGTAGAGCGCGGCCAGGATCTTGCGCAAATGCACCGGCGATTTGTCGGCCTTGATGGTGCTTCCAATCTTGTTGGAGTAAGAGATGAGCCCCACCTTGTCGTGCTTTTTGAGCGCAATGTTGGAGATCACCAAACTGGTGTTGATCGCGTAGTCCAACAGGCTCAAACCGTTGAACGGCATGTACATGCTGCGGCTTTTGTCGATGATGGAATACACCTGCTGGCTGCGCTCGTCCTCATATTGGTTGACCATGAGGCTGTGGCGGCGACTGGTGGCTTTCCAGTTGATTGAACGCACATCGTCGCCTTGCACGTAGCTCTTGATTTGCTCAAACTCGTAGCTGTGGCCCAATCGCCGCACTTTTTTGATGCCTTGGATGGTGGCCGTCTTGGCAAATGCGATCAGTTCGAACTTCTTCATTTGGATGACCGACGGGTAGGTGGGCACCATTTGTGGGGTGCCCAACATGTGCCGCCTTGAAGCAAGTCCGAGTGGGGTTTTGGCCAGCACATTGATGTGGCCAAACAGGTATTCGCCGCGGGTGGTGGGACGCACGTCGTAGTTGAGCGTGCGGGTCTCGCCCGGAGCCAGGCGGAAATCCATGTGAAATTCTCGCTCTTGGAATTGGCGCGGAAGCTCGTCGTACACCTCCACGTGCAGTGGCAAGTTGCCGGTGTGGGTCAGGTGTACCCTCAGGGTGTTGAGGTCGCCGAGGGAAAACAGCTTGGGTACATCGCGCCGGGCGCTAAACCCGCCTCTGAGCGGAAACAGCAGGAACGTATCTACCAACGCAGCCACCAACACGCACAGCAGCAACCCGTGGGCAAACGGCAGCAGCGACGGGTAGGGGAAGGCCAAGATATAGGCCAATACTATCGCGCTTGCGGCCAAGAAAAACCGCAGTGTCAAGTGCAGCCCTCGGGCTACTTCACGCCAAGTTTCCAGCAGCTGCATCAACGAGGGATTTCCACCGTGTTGATGATGTCGGTGATGATTTCTTCCACGGTGGTGCCTTCCATTTCACGCTCATGCGAGATGATCACGCGGTGGTTGAGTACCGGAATGCTCACATCTTTGATGTCGTCCGGCGTAACGAAGTCGCGTCCGCGGATGGCGGCCATGGCTTTAGATGCCTTCAGAATGCTCAAAGATGCACGCGGTGAAGCGCCCAAGAACAAGTCGCCGTTGTTGCGTGTGTTGTTCACCACCGCGGCGATGTAATCCGACAGCTCGGGCTTGATGTACACCTGTTGGATGATGGCTTGGCCTTGCGCAATGCGCTCGGGGGTGATCACCGGTTTGACCTCGTTCATCTTACTGGTGTTGAAGTCGTTTTCAAAGCGGCGCAGGATTTGGCGTTCTTCTTCAAGCGAGGGGTACTCCAAACAGATGCGGAAGATGAACCGGTCCAATTGCGCCTCGGGCAGTGCGTAGGTGCCTTCTTGTTCCACCGGGTTTTGGGTGGCAATCACCAGGAACGGATTGTTCATGGGGTAGGTGGTGCCGTCGTAAGTGAGCTGGCGCTCTTCCATGACCTCCATGAGTGCCGCTTGGGTCTTGGCCGGCGCACGGTTGATCTCATCGATCAGCACAATGCTAGCGAAGATGGGGCCCCTCTTGAAGTGGAATTCGCTGTCCTTCATGTTGAACACCGAGGTGCCGGTCACATCGGTGGGCATCAAATCTGGGGTGAATTGGATGCGGGAGAACGGTGCGTCAATGGCGCGTGCCATCAATTTGGCAGTCAGGGTTTTGGCGATGCCCGGCAAGCCTTCCAGCAGGCAGTGACCGCCCACGTAAGTAGCAGCCATGAGCATTTCCACCAGGTTTTCTTGGCCCACCAGTACGGTTGACAGGGCTTCTTGCACATCGGCCACGGCGTCTTGCACTGGGCGCACGTCCACGGCCTTTTGGGTGCGAATGTCGTCGGCGATGGAAGGGGAGTGAGCAGCCGGTTCTGCGGCGACTGCGGGTGCAGACACGTCGTCCTGGGCGGGCGGAGGTGGCGGGGTGGCCGGGTCCGGCTGCGGGGTGGGCTGGTCTTGGGAAGCATCCGACGCATGGCCCGGGTTGGGGGCGCCTTGGCCTTCCGGCTGCGCTTCGGGGTTGGGCTTGTTTTCTTCCATCATTTGCAGTTTTGATAAAACGATTCCAATTGTTTGTGGAACGTGACCAGCAACGCGTTGTCTACGTTGAAGATCACTGTCAATTCGCGGTAAGAGTCCATCATGGCGCTGAGCTGGGTTTCGGGCACGTTGGACTTGATGGCCACGCGTTTGGCGTAGGCCTGCATGTCTTCGGGTTCTTTCCCTGTGGCGCGGATGCCGTAGCGCTCCAGCACAAAGGCCTGGAACAACTTCATCTTCAACAGGCCGAGCTTGCGGTGGTCACGCTGGTTGAGGTACAGCTGGGAAATCACCTCTGAGAATTCGATCGAGGTGTTGGCGCGGCTCTCCAGCACAGGGATGGCGCGTTGCTTGCGTCGCATGCCAAACAGGATGTACAACAAAATGAACAGCAACAAGGTGTAGAAGGCCGCCCGCAGCGCAGGTTCACTTTGGATAAAGGAAAGCGCTCCGTCCCGGGTGCGGGGTTGGCGCGGTTCGGGGTCTGAGTAGCTGCGGGTGCGGTTGTCTTCGTCCCAAAGCAAGGTGCCGGGCTCCAGGTGGCTCAGCAATTCGCGGGCGTGCTTGAACCCCCGTTCGTCCAACAAAAAGTAATTGGTAAAGGCCTCTGGAGTGGTGTGCAGGTAAAAGCTGCCCTGGCCAAAGGGCACTTCGATGAGGTTGGTGAAGTCGCTTTCGCGGTTGGTAGCAAAGGAACTGATCTCCAGTGCGTATTCCTGGTTGGCCAGCTCGGTGTCGTGGAAGTAGCTCCATTCGTGGTCCCATACCTCGTTGTAATACAGCCATTTCATTTCCTGTGCCTGGCCATCGCCGAAGGGCACATAGATGCTGGTGTCGCTGGTTACATGCAGGTAATCCCACACGTTCCAATTGTTGGCCTGTTCTTCGTTGAAGTAGTAGCTGGGTTGGTACTGGTAGAAAAGCGTATCGAACAGCGGCCAGTTGAAGCGTTTGGAGCTGATAAATGCGGTATTGCCTGCTCCCACAAAGTCCAGCAGCCAATCCAATTCCATGCTGTCCAACCACAAGGTGCGTCCGCAGAAAAAGTAACTCGCCGGTCCGTTCACCTCCACGGTGTCCATCACGTGGTAGATCGTATCGCGTATCGCCACCAAGTCATCCTTTTTGTGGTGTTCGAGCATTTTGTAGAGCACTTTGCCGCCGTAGGGTTGTGCGCTCTCGGGGTAGTAGCTCTCACCCCAAGAATACTGGTTGGCGTTGTCCTCCAGGATGAAGGGCAGGGCAATCAAGAGCCCCACAAGCGCCACTGCGGCAATGATGACAAATACCTTGCCTCTGCTCATCGCTTTTGGATTTGCTTGAGGAAATGATCAAACGAAGGGCTGATGCGACGGTACACCTGTTGGTCGATGTCGGTGTCTCCGTACCAAATCACCTCAAAGAGGTAGGTGAGCTTTCGGAAATCCGCGTACACAGGATGTTTGCGCATCTCGCGCACGTAGTCGAAGTTGGTTTTGTCGCGCTTCCAGGTGATCCACTGGTTTTCACTCAGGGATTTGATGGCCATCAGGTAGTACACCCGTACCGCGGCTTTGAAATTGCTCTCCTCCAAGGCCATGCGCAGGTAGCCTTCGAGTTCGGTTTCGTGGATGTGTTCTTCGAGTTCTTCAAAGCTGTAGGCGCGTTCGCCGTCCGCGTCTTTGATGCGGGTGCGGCCGCTGCTTTGCGCGCGGTTCACCAAGAACACCAGCAGGTAGGCCAAGCCAATGATCACCACTCCAAACAGGATGGCGGTGCCCAATTCACCCAGGCCCGGAATGGTCCAATCCCAAGCGGGGTCTTGATAGCCTTCTGCTGGCGGCTGGTATTCGGTTTCTTCGGCTTCGGGAGGTTCGGGGCGTACAATGTCGCCGTAGTCTAACCCTTCGATGGCCTGTTCCCACGACTCGCGGGACAAGGTGTCGGCTGCTTCGGATTGTGCGCCTGCTCCAAGGCTGAGCAGGGTTGCCAGCAGCAACAATGCGCTACTCTTTCTCCAGTCCATAGGCTTTGCTTCGGAACTGAATGGCCTCAATGCGTGCACGCAAGTGCTTGGCTTCGGAAATCTCCAGTAGGTTGTAGTAAAACAGGTGATACCCAAACACAATGAGTGGGAAGGTCAGGCTCATGACAAAGAACGCGAAGGCCACAAACAGCAGGTAGGCCAGCGTTTCGGAGGCCATCCAGGATTGCACCCAAAAGGTCTCCACCAGTTGGAAGATGAAGAACCACAGAATGCTGGTGGTGCTCATCAGGGCAATCCAGGGAATCGACAGGCTCACCCAAAACAGCCCCAGTTTGCGGCCGAAAGAGCCGCCCACCAGTCTAAAGGTGCGGCCCATGGCGACCAAAAAGTAGGTGCCTTCGATGTTGGCTGTAGCGTAGATGGTCAGGATGATGGGGTAGGTGAACATGGCGATCAAAAAGGCCAGGAACATGGCGCCGTCGTTCCAATCCGCTTGGATGAACCAAGGTGCGAGCACCAGGGAAACTGCCGTGAAAGCATTTGCGATCCACACGCCTTTGAACGGCACGCGGCCGCCGGTTTTGGTCTTCAAAAAGGTCCATGTTGCCCCGGCGAACACTAGCGTGCCTACCAACGATATGGGCACAAACAACAACGGCTCATAATCCAAGCTGAACAAGTGTCCCACCTCATTCCAAGGCCACACGATGTCGAAGAGGAAGAACATGCCCAAAAAGCCCCATTCGGAGATCCAATCCAGCTCCGCGCCGAAAATCAGGAAGTATCCGGCAGCCGTGGCCACGCCTCCAATCAAGGCCGTGCGCACCAATTGGCGCAACCCGTGCTTGTAAAAGGCAAATACCTCGGTGAAGATCTTGCCGTTGGTTTTGACCGTGGTATAGTCGATGTCGTAGTCGCGCTCGGCTTGAAGTTGGTCGTCTTCGAGCTCTTGGATGAGGCCCCGGCGGTTGCGCCACCACGGATAGATCACAAAGTAGCCCAGGACAATGGCCAGGCTGACCAAAACCAGCATCAGGCGTATGGCAAAAGGCGCTTCGGTGTGGCGGGTAATCCAGGATTCGATGAAGGCCGCAATCAGCAAAAACGCCGTGCACGGAATCATGAGCATCACACCTCTGCGGGCGGCCAATACCAAGCTCTGTAGCCTATGGTAACTGCGGGGGAAGAGGATGCCTCCTCCCAACGTGAGCCCGGCCGCGCCGGAGAGCACAATCATGGATAGCTCGAGGGTGCCGTGGAGCATGACCACCGTGGAGAATTCGGTCAAGAGTCCTCTTGCCGCAAAAAAGTGCATGAATGCGCCAAACATGATCCCGTTGGTCATCATCACCCAGGCACTGCCCACGCCAGCGAGCACCCCGAGCACAAATACCATGAAGCAGATCCGGATGTTGTTCCATGCGATTTGGAAGAACATTTCCATGGCGTGTTCGTCTTTGTAGACGGCAAACGGGTCGCCGTTTTCGACGTTGCTTTCGCTCATCTCCACGTACCCGTCGCCCATGATGATGGCGCAAAAGTCCTCATTGTACATGCTCGACACATAGCCGATGACGGTACTCAACACAAAGATGATGGCCGCCCAAAGCATGGCCTTGCGCACGTGCCACAGGGTGTCTGGCAGGCGTGAGACCCAAAAAGTCTTAAACGGACTGACCTTGGATCGTTTTGAGCGGTAAATGTTCTGGAAAACGGTTTGTGCAATGCCGTTGAGGTACACGCGTACCGAGCGGTTGGGATAATACGTGCGGGAATAGGAGAGGTCGTCAGTGACTTCGATAAACAGGTCTGAGAGCTTCTCAGGGTCCTTGTTTTCAGCGCCGATCAATCGCTCAAACTCTTCCCACTTCTCCCGGTTCTGGCGAATGAAATCGGTTTCCCGCATCTTCGTTGTAACATTGCAGTTGAGCGAAAATACAAGATTCGCCCTACCATGCGCACCATCGATATCCGCACCACTCAGAACGTGACCATCACCTACGAATTGGCCCTGGTGCGTGACCGCATTTTTGCCTTTCTGATCGATGTGATTGCCCTGCTGGTGACCATAGGCATCTTGGTGTTCATCTTCGAAATGCTCGGCGGTTGGAGCCGCGATTTGGAGACGGCGTTTTACTTCCTGGTCATCCTCCCGTTATTCCTCTTTTATACACTGGTGTTTGAGTTTTTGGCCAACGGTCGCACCCTTGGAAAAATGGCGCTGCAGCTCAAGGTTGTCAAGCTCGACGGTACCCAGCTCCAGTTTGGAGACTACATGCTCCGCTGGGTGTTTCGCATGATCGACATCTGGGGGACGTTTGGTGCGCTTGCCGGCATTGTGGCTTCCAGCACCGACCACGGCCAACGCCTCGGAGGCTTGGTCTCAAACAGCACTGTGGTGCGTCTCAAACCTAAGCTATACGTGCGTTTGAGCGACATTCTCAAGATCAATAGCCTCGACAACTACGAGCCACAATTTCCGGCGGTCCGCAACTTCCGCGAGTCCGACATGCTGCTCATGAAGCAGACTTTGGAACGGTACTACCGCTTCAAAAATGACGCGCACAAAAAGGCCGTAGTAGAACTCAGCGTCAAGGCCAGCGAAGTGCTGGGGCTGCCTGAGGTGCCCGAGCGCAAGATTGCGTTCGTGAAGACGCTGATCAAAGACTACATCGTTCTTACCCGCTAAACCGGACTTGCAGCGCGGCTTTTACCTGCTCGGGTGAGGCCACAACATCGCGTACAGCTTCTCCAGGTTCTCTGACAAGTACCAAGCGCATTTCGGTGCCGCTGTTTTTCTTGTCGTGAAGCATGGCCTCAATGCATGCATCCATTTGTTTATCGGAGAGTTGGATGGGGTTGAATGCACCGCTTACTTCCTGCAAAATGCGGTCTCGGGTTGATGCGTTCACCACGCCCAAATCCACCCCCAGATCGGCTTCTGAAACAAGGCCCCAAGCCACCGCATGTCCGTGGCTAATTGGGGTGCCTGCGTCCAACAAAACCGACTCGATTCCGTGGCCTACGGTGTGACCTAAATTGAGGTGTTTTCTAAGGCCAGATTCGCGTTCATCCTGGTCTACGATGGCTTGCTTGAATTGTGCAGATGCAGCCACCAAAGGTGCAATGCCTTTCGCATCACGTGTAGCAGTGGTCAGCGCTTCCAGTGCAGCAGCTCCTTCTAGCAACGCGTGCTTGAGCATTTCGGCGTAGCCTGAGGTGAGTTGGTTTGCGGGAAGTGACTGCAAGAAAGCCGGGCAGATGCACACCGCTTCGGCTTGGTAAAAGGTGCCCACTTGATTCTTGGCGTGGCCCAGGTTGATGCCTGTTTTACCACCCACAGCAGCGTCCACCATCCCCAGCAAACTGGTGGGAATGTGAATGGCCGCAATTCCACGTTTGTAGGTGGACGCGATGAATCCGCCCAGGTCGGTCACTACCCCGCCACCGAGTGAAATGAGCACGCAGCTGCGGTCGGCGTGGAGTTCCAAAAGGGAGTGCCAGAGGCCGTTGACGATGTCCAGGTCTTTGGAAGATTCTCCGGGTTCTACTTCCATGATTTCGATGTCGCCGAGCGGATCGATGAGTTCAGGCCAGCAATGCTCAAGGCAGTTGGAATCGGTGAGCAGGAATGCCCGTCGCCCGGCGAGTTGGGAGGCGAGGAATTCGCGGAGGTGGCCAAAGGCGGGGAAGTGGTGGATCATGTGCACGAAGATCGGAGAGGGGGAGTGAAAAGTGAAGCGTGAAAAGTGAAAAGTGGGTGGGAGGGTGCAAGAGGAAGTGCAAGGAGGGGTTGATGGTGGTTCTGTTGGTGGGGTTTGTGAGGTTCGGTAGCTGGGGGTGTTCGGGAGGTGGTGGCGCTCGCTGGCGC
>JBMYJR010000046.1:0-24806 GCA_049594615.1 Flavobacteriales bacterium | reverse complement strand
CGGGAACTTACCGCAATACCAGCATCTCTGCCTACTGCGATTCGTTGCGTCAATGGGGATACAATGTGGCCAGCATGCAGTACCACTTGCATTTGGAAGGGCAAGACTTTCACTGCAACCAACCCACCCCCAACAAAATCCGAGCGGTTGAGGTGTGCGTGCGGGACATTCACCGGGCCTCAGCCTACCTTACTTCCCCCGAAGATTCATTGATCTCCCCGGCTACTGGCATTGTGTTGATAGGCAGCAGCGCTGGCGCCGAAGCGGCATTGCACGCGGCCTACTGGTCCAAAACCCGTCCGTTTTTTGAGGGCACTCCTCTGCCTGCAGATTCGGTGGGCTACCGCGGTGTAGTGGCTTTTGCCGGAGCCTTGGAGGACACCACACTTGTTGCACCCGAAAACGTTCTCCCCACCGCACTGTTTCACGGCACCTGTGATCCGCTGGTTCCCTTTGAAACCGACATCCACCATTATTGCCCCAAACGCACCCCAGGCGCTTGGCTGTTGCACGGGTCTAAAAGCATTGCTGATCGGCTCGATCGCTTGAACGCATCGTACTACTTGCACGTAGCTTGCGGCGACGGACACGCCATGGCAGGACGCCCGATGGTGGAACAAATCGCAGAGACCGTACTCTTCATCAGAACCGCCATTGAACAAGGTGCGCATCAGCAAACCACCGTGGTAGTTCCGGGTACAACCGACTGTCCTGAAACCGATTACGGGCCCTGTTCTCAACCCCAGTCCCCAGACCGAAACTAGAGGCGGGGATGTGCGCCGTAAAAGGACGCAGAAGTAGCGCTCGTTCGAAACGCCGACGGGCACGTGATTGAGCGGGTCCTCTCCCAGCCCATTCTCCCTTCTGGATGGTGGAACACGTGGAGCGCTCAGACCGCGGACATGCGCTGGCGGTGCAGCACTTTCGCAGGCAAACCGAGGGTACCAAGCAGTATTGGCAAGAACAGTTCTTAACCCTGGATGTGGAATTGGAAAAACGCCAAACCAACACCCTTACCGACGTCTACGACGAGCACGGCCTGCTGCTTTTGCACCACAGTTTTGGCGAACAGGGACTCACCCGGATCACCAAACACCTATACACGCGTCACGCGGGTTAGCGCGTGAGGCTGCGGTACTTGATGCGCTTGGGGCCTTCGTCGCCCAGGCGCTTGCGCTTGTTCTCTTCGTATTCGCTGTAGGTGCCTTCAAACCAGTACACCTGCGAATCGCCTTCAAAGGCCAAGATGTGCGTGGCAATACGATCAAGGAACCAACGGTCGTGGGAAATGACCACGGCGCAGCCCGCAAAGCTCATCACTCCTTCTTCCAACGCACGTAGTGTGTTGACGTCAATGTCGTTGGTAGGCTCATCCAAAAGCAGCACGTTGGCTTCGGTCTTGAGGGTCATGGCCAAGTGCAAGCGGTTGCGCTCTCCGCCGGAAAGCACCTTGCATTTCTTCTGTTGGTCTGAACCGTTGAAGTTGAACTTGCTCACGTAAGCGCGGCTGTTCACGGTGGTACCGCCAATCTCAATCACCTCGTTGCTGCCTGAGAGCACTTCCCACACGGTTTTTTCTGGATCGATGTCTTGGTGGCGCTGATCTACGTAACCGATTTGTACGGTTTCACCCAAGGTGATGGCACCGGCATCAGGGGTTTCCTCACCCATGATCAGGCGGAACATCGTGGTTTTACCCGCACCGTTGGCGCCTACGACCCCTACAATACCTGCAGGCGGCAAGTGGAAGTTCAGGTCTTCAAACAGGAGCTTTTCTCCAAAGCCTTTGCTGACGCCTTCGAACTTGATCACCTCGTTGCCCAAGCGCGGCCCGTTGGGGATGGCCAAACGCACCTTGGCTTCCTTTTCGCGGGTGCCCTCGCTCATGAGCTTGTCGTAGTTCTGCAGACGGGCTTTGTTTTTGGCGCGGCGGCCTTTGGGGTTCATGCGCACCCACTCCAACTCGCGATCGAGCTCCTTTTGTCGCTTGCTCTCCTGCTTTTCTTCTTGCTGAAGGCGCTTGCTCTTTTGCTCAAGCCACGACGAGTAGTTGCCTTTCCATGGAATGCCTTCGCCGCGGTCCAGCTCAAGGATCCAACCGGCCACGTTGTCCAAGAAGTAACGGTCGTGCGTTACACACAACACGGTGCCTTTGTAGCGGTCCAAGTGTTGCTCCAACCAGTCCACCGACTCAGCGTCAAGGTGGTTGGTGGGCTCATCCAAGAGCAGAACATCGGGGGCTTCAAGCAGCAGGCGGCACAAGGCCACGCGGCGGCGCTCACCACCGGAGAGGTTGCCGATGATCGCGTCCTCGGGCGGCAGGCGAAGCGCGTCCATGGCGATGTTGAGCTTGGTGTCAAGCTCCCAGGCATCCAAAGCATCAATCTTGTCTTGCACCTCGGCTTGGCGGTCCATGAGGGCCTGCATTTTATCTGGATCGTTCAGGATGTCTTCGTCCATGAACTTCTCGTTGATCTCTTCGTACTCCTTGAGCACGGCCACGATTTCGGCGGTGCCTTCCTCCACCACTTGGCGAACGGTTTTGGTGTCATCCAGTTCCGGTTCCTGAGGCAGGTATCCGACCGAGTACCCATCGGACCAAACCACATCGCCGTTGGTAGGCTCGATGATGCCTCCGATGATTTTCATCAAGGTAGATTTACCCGCACCATTCAGACCCAAGATGCCAATCTTGGCTCCATAGAAAAAGGAGAGGTAAATGTCTTTGAGGATGTGTTTGCCGGTGGGGGTCTGGTGATTGACCTTCACCATGCTGAATATGACTTTCTCGTCGCTCATGTCCGCTGGGGATTTGGTGGGAAGAATGGACGGCGAAGATCGCCAATGCAACGGGAATCCTGCAAGCCTGACAGGAATTTGGTGGATAACAAAAAAGCCACCCCGCTAGAGAGTGGCTTTTATGTGCGCTTGGTGCGCGGAGTTTTTAGTGTGAAACCACGAGTGACTTCACCTCTGAGCGGTGACCGTTCACCGTCAAGTTGTAGAAGTACACGCCGTTGTTCAGATCAGACACGTCCAACTTGGCGGTGCCTTGAGCGGCTTCGATGGTCACGTCTTTTACGATGTTGCCCACCAGATCAAAGAGCTGGAGGTGCACCGGAGAAGCGGTCACGTTGAAGTCGATGTTCACGATGGTGTTTGCAGGGTTGGGGTACGCTGAGCTGGCTTGGAGCGCAGGCACGTCCGCAATACTATTGGCTTGGTCGCACACGTCAATTTGGAGGTCGAGGTCTACTCCGTCGGTGCTGTTGTTGCGATCGTAGAACGTGATCACCCACTCTGAACCGATGGCACCTACAGCAAACTGGTGGATGCTGATGGCGCCGCTGGTTTCACCTGGAGCCAATACGAGCAGCGGTGAAGTTTCGCTGCCTTCCCAAAAGGAGTCGGTGTTGACAGGCTCAAAGCACTGGGCGCCGAGGCATATTTGGATGAGCAGCGCATCGTTGGGATCGTAGCACGCTACGTCTACCGAGCAGGCCACCTCGATGGATGCTGAACCGTCGTTGGTGATGAAGATTTCGTCGTAATCCAGGTAAGCACCCAGATCCAAGTCGAGGCTGTTCTGGGACAGACTCAACGACTGTGCTGCCGCGCCGCCGGCAACCAATACTACGGCGATCAAAGTAAAGATGTGTTTCATGCTCCTGAGGATTTCGTTTGCAGGTCTATCAAAGATACCAACTTCGCACCTCTCTCCCCTCAGGTCCGTTCGCTTTTTAGCGTGAAAAGTGTGATTTCCGGAAAGATTCCTACGCGCCCCGGAAAGGCCAAAAAGCCAAACCCACGGTTGACGTACAACATCTGTTTCCCCACGTTATACAGGCCTGCCCAGCGTTTATATACAAACTGAACAGGGCTGAACTTGAGCCCAATTGCTGGGATTTCTATGCCCATTTGCAGCCCGTGCGTATGGCCGCTGAGGGTGAGGTCGATGTCGGTTTTGCCCACCACGACCTCTTCAAAGTGGGTTGGGTCGTGCGACAAGAGAATCTGGAAACGGTTGGCATCGGAACCATTCATGGCCTTGCCCAAGTCGCCCTTTTGGAAGAAACCACGGCCCCAATTGTGCACACCCAAGAATTCAAACGACTCTTTGCCATGCGTGCGCACCACATGCTCATCTTCCAGCAACTGGAAGCCCATCTCCCCGTGAATCTCCTTCAGTCGTTTGACGCTAGCGGCCTCTTCTTGCTCGGTGAACGCTCCGTAGTGGGCGTAGTCGTGGTTGCCAAACACCGAGTATTTACCGTGCTTGGCCTTCAGACCACCCAATACCTCAATGAAGGGCTCAGCCTCATCTGCCAGTTCGTTGACCATATCGCCGGTGAACAAGATGTAGTCAGGACTTAAGCTGTTGATCATATCCACGGCCTTTTGAACTGGGGCGGTGTCTCCTGCAAAACTGCCCAAGTGCATGTCTGAAATCTGCACAATGCGCAGCCCGTCCAAGTCAGAACCGATGCGGTCCGAGGCAATGTCGCGCTCCAACACACGGAACTTATACTTCCCTACCGTAACTCCGTGTACGAATGCACCTAGCGTTACTGTACTGGCTGCCAATCCGGCTTTGGTTAAAAAGTCCGCTCGTGAAATCCCGCTGCCCTCACTCCCATCTACTGCACTGCCAGGCATGATTTTGTTCCACCCCAAGCGCAGCACGTGCACGATGTCATCTGTGAAGTGGAAAGCGATGAATACAACCTTTGGAACCAACAGAGTGAAGAAAACCCCCAACCAAAAGTTGATGAGCGCGGGGTTGTGCGTGCGCAGCTCGCGGAAATTGGCCATGGTGACCGTAAAGCCGACCATGGCGACTAAGCTGACGGCCCAAAAGGCAATGGTTATCCACAACCGGGTGCTTTTGTTCAGGTCCCGGACGAGCAGCCAAACGCCTTTGAAAACCCACAGGTCTATCACCAAAAACAACAATAACGGGACAATGAGGCGGGCCATGAGGGCGAATTTTGAGCGGCAAAGCTACCACATTCAACACCGGGCATGGTGGATTGTTTTTGCCAATGAATGACAAACATCGGTGCAGTATTCTGCTAATATTGTCCCCAAACTTAAGCCATGGTCCAACGTCACGATTGGTCGCTTACTGAGCTCCGCGACATCCACGATATGCCCCTTTTGGAACTGGTGTTCCGTGCTGCCACTGTTCACCGCAAGCACCACGACCCGCGCAAAGTGCAAGTCAGCAGCCTGCTGAGCGTGAAAACCGGTGGCTGCCCCGAGGACTGCGCCTACTGCCCCCAAGCGGCCCGCTACAACACCGACGTTGACGTCCACAAAATGTTGGATCCCCGTATTGTGGTGGCCCGCGCCAAAAAGGCCAAAGAAGCGGGAGCATCACGCATGTGCTTGGGTGCCGCGTGGCGAGAAGTGCGCGACAACCGGGACTTTGACAAAGTGATCGATATGGTCAAAGGCATCCGTGAGCTGAACATGGAGGTGTGTTGCACCCTGGGCATGCTCAACGAAGAGCAAGCCAAAAAGCTGGACGAAGCCGGTGTTTACGCGTATAACCACAACATCGACACCTCCGAGGAGCACTACGAGGAAATCATTTCTACCCGCACCTTTGACGACCGCTTGGACACGCTCAAACACGTGCGCAAGACCAACATGACCATTTGCAGCGGAGGCATCATTGGTATGGGCGAGTCCATCGAGGACCGTCTGGGCATGCTGCGCACCCTGTCGGGCCTGGCCCCCCACCCTGAGTCGGTGCCCATCAATGCCTTGGTGCCTGTAGAAGGCACCCCGCTCGCAGCGCAGGAACGCGTGCCGTTTGACCAATGGCTGCGCATGATTGCTACCGCGCGTATTGTGATGCCTACCAGCATGGTCCGCCTCAGCGCCGGACGCACCGAACTTGGCGAAGCAGAACACGCCTTGCTCTTTTTGGCCGGTGCCAACTCTATCTTTGCAGGAGACCAACTGCTGACCACCCCCAACCCAGAATTCAGCTTCGACCAGGCCCTGCTCAACAAGTTGGGTCTGGAACCTCAAGAAGCCTATGCCCACGCCCCAGAACACGCCTGAGGCGCTCTTTGCGCAGGCGCTTGCCTGCATCGCTCCAGAGCAACTGCGCAGCGAATACCCACCTTTTGACGGGGTTGACTTTGCGGCCAACGATTATTTGGGGCTTGCCCAAACTCTGATATCGGCAGAAGCCCATTCCGGCGCTACGGGATCTCGCCTATTGAGCGGTGTGCATCCAGATCTGCTGGCGCTTGAGCAAGCCCTCGCGGCGCACCACCAGTCTGCCCATGCTCTGGTGTTTCCTTCGGCCTACCAAGCCAACCTTGCGCTGATCCAAAGCTTGACCACTACCGGCGCCCGCGTAGTGGTTGACAAGTACATCCACGCCAGTGTGATCGACGCCCTGCGGCTGGCAGAAGCACCCATCACGCGCTTTCGTCACAACAACCCAGAACACCTTGCCCAAGTTCTGGCCGAGGCTCCTGACACGCCCACGTTTGTGGTGACCGAAGCCGTTTTCAGCATCCACGGTGACCGCGCCCCGGTGAACGACTTGCTGGAAGTATGTGCTGCCAACGGTGCGCATTTGGTGTTGGACGAAGCCCACAGCTGTGGCTGGATGGGCTCCGGTGGTGGAGGCTTGGCATTGGCCCTGGACGTGGCCGACCGCATCCCCATACGTGTGCTGGGCTTTGGCAAGGCGTGGGGCGCAGGCGGAGGCGCGCTGCTCATTGGTGCTGCACACCGCCAATGGATGTTGAACACCAGCCGCGCCATGATATACAGCACTGCTTTATCTCCCTTGTGGTGTAGGTTGTTGCTGGACCGATTGAGCGTTTTGGACGCCGCTGATCACCAACGCACCCAACTCAACGATCACTTGACCTGGTGGGGCAAGTGCACGGGCACAACACCCTCCTCTCCCATCCAGTTCTTGCCCTGTGCGGACAACTCCACCGCTCTGCATGCTTCCCAGGCCTTGTTGGGCTTGCGCATGCGTGCACTCCCGATACGTAAACCCACCGCTCCGGGAAGGCAGCCGGGGCTGCGCATCAACCTTTCAGCGTCACACACCCAGGAGCAACTCGAGGCCTTGGCCGCCGCATTGGACGTGTGCCTTCCCGGGTGGAATTCGTAGTGCGGAGTCCGCGGACCTTGTTTACATTCGCAGCGTATGAAACGGAACTTGTTCTTGCTCTTTGTTTTGATCGTGCTTACCGGAGTGGCGTGGCTGCTCTACGAAACCGGTATGCTCGACCGCACTTCTACCACCACCCCTTTGAGCGATTTTGCCATTGAGGACACCTCGTCGGTGGATCAGATTTTCATTGCCGACCAGGACGGCAATACCGCTTTGCTCGTGCGTCAAGAGGACCAGACCTGGCGCGTGAACGACAAGTATCGCGCCACCGACTACAAGGTGCAGAACCTGTTGAATGGGTTCAAAAACATTGCGGTAAAAGCACAAGTACCCACCGCCACCAAGCCGGGGGTGATTTCCATGATCGCGGGACGCGGTCGTAAGGTGGAGATCTACCAGAACGGTCAATTGAGCAAAACTTGGCTCATCGGCACGTGTACACCCGATCACTTCGGCACATACATGGTGCTCGAAACTCCAGAAGCAGGACGTTCTTCTGAGCCGTTCATCATGCGCATGGAAGGGTTCTCGGGCTGTTTGCGCCAGCGCTATTTTGCGTGGGAAAAGGAATGGCGCCACACGGGTATTTTCAACTACCCCACCTTGGACCTCGCACGCGTGGAGCTCACCAACCATGAAAGCCCAGACAACAGCTTTGACATCCGCTACGGCGGTGGCAACGACTTGGAATTGCATGCCCCGCTCTTGCAAAAGCAAGTGCCGGTGTTTGACACCTTGGCGGTGAAGGACTACCTGCTGCTCTACAAAAAGGTACACTGCGAAACCTACACCAGCTACCTTGAAGACAACCAAGAAGATTCCTTGCGCAACGCAATGCCGGCCTTCACCATCCGCGTGACCGACAACAAAGGCGGGGTCAAAAAAGTGGACCTCCACTGGAAAAAGCCCGACAAAGTCCAAATGGACCCCGAAGGCAATGTGATGGCGCACGACGGGGACCGCATGTACGCCGTGTTGGCCAATGGCGAGGTGGCCCTGGTACAGCGCTACACCTTTGACCCGCTACTCGGGGGCATCGCACGGTTTGCGCCCAAGCCTTGATCCGCGATCAACCGGGTGCTTGCTCTTGAATGCAGCACCTAAAATTTCGAACATAGCATCCTGCAACGTATCCGCTTGTCCGCATTGGAAGAAGCCATTTGGTGCAAGTGCTACATGGCCTGTCACAGTATCTCTGCTCAACGATTGAACGTATTGGTAAAGGCGGCACCGATGACCCGGTCGTAGCCCAGAGCTTGGTCCCAGTTGTAGGCAAAGACTGTGTAGATGTTGTGCGTTTGACGGTGTGAACCTTCTAGCATGGCCAAGTCCACCACGCCGGCACTGTGCTCAACCACAGCATACTGGTAATTGGTAAAGCCCTGCTTGAGCATGACTTCCAACTCATAGCTGCGGCTGGCCGGGTTGTAGTGCATCTTGAAGCGCTCTTGGGGTTGGAAATCCGAAAGGGCCCCAAACACGTAGACATCCGCATGGGTCATTTCCACGTCATACGGCAAGCGGAAGTGATGAAAGACATACTCTGCCTCAAGGTTGGAGTCGCCGGCGTCGTCGTTTTTGATAAAGAACTTGCCTTCGATGTCACCTTGGGTGCGGTATTGCTTGAAAGATCGGCGTCCAAAGGCCTTGACCCAACAGTGCACATCCCCTTTCCAAATGCCCATGCTGTCGATTTCATAGGACTTGAAACCGAGAGACTTGGTATCGATGGCGCGCCATTCGTTGCCGCCGTCGAAGTTGTTTTCGCGGCTGTAATCGTAGCTGAGTTCGGTGCCTTTGACAAAGCGGGGTTGGAGTTCAGTGATGGCGTTGTCCCAACGGTTGTTCTGTAGCAGGGCCACGTGGAAGTCGGTGTAGGGGTTAATGATGTCAAAGTCGGGGTGGTGCACCTCAAAGTCCAACTCTTGGCGGTAGCGGGCATGTTCTACAGCGGTGGCTTCGCGCACGTTGGTGGCCACCGTCACCAGCCGTTCATACACCACCATGCGTCGTGAAAGCACCAGCTGGGTGGGATCTGCATCCTCGTAAACCACCAACACGTAGTTTCCGCTGAGGCTCACCGAACTCATGTCGTTGGGGAACTGGGCGGCGTAGTGCGTGTAGTCACGCATGGTGTTGAACGAATCCTCTATCTCAGAGATGGAATTCTCCGCAAAGCCATTCATGTAGGCGGCAGGCTCCAGGTCGGACGGTTGCCAGTCGTGGGTGCAGTGAATCAGGGTAAAGTACAGGTCACGGTAGTCAGCGTTTAGGTCGTCAAAATGGAGCTCAAGAATGCCGGCGGACCCCAAGAGCAGGTAGGGTTCAGAGAGTTGCGCATCGGCCGGGTAGCACTGAACAGTGTGGATGGCCGGGTCGTAGACGTGGTTGTCATACACCAATTCATCAGGCCAATCGCTGGGATCGATGAAAGAAGTCACCGGATGCGGTGGAAAACTCGCTGCACGCATCGGGGTTAAAACGCATACCATCAGCACGCACACCAAAGCCGCTGTAAGACCCAACCTGCAGGGGCTTGAAGCAATTGAAATACGGGGAATTTCACCCATTGTTTAGAACGATTCTAAATTGATTCCCCGGTGGGCTGTCCGCCAAAGCCAAGGGAGCCAATTGATTAATTTTGCCGATCGAATTTAACGCCTAGTCCCAATAATGTCGAAATCATTTCGAATACGGAGAGGAACAGACATCCGTCTGGTCGGCGAAGCCTCCCAAAACGTCGCGGACGCCCCACGTGGTGCCGTGTACGCAGTGCAACCCACGGATTTCCATGGGTTGGTTCCCAAACTCGTGATCAAAGAGGGTGCCACGGTGCAAGCCGGTTCACCGCTGTTTTACGACAAGTACAACGACCGCGTGCAGTTCACCTCGCCGGTGAGCGGGACGGTCAAAGCCATTGTGCGAGGCGCCAAGCGTCGCATCCTGGAAGTACAGATCGAAGCAGACGGCCAAGACACCTTCCACAAACACAACGCTCCAGGTGCCACCGGTTCACGCGACGCCGTGATGGAAGCACTCCTAGCGGGTGGCATGTGGCCGTGCATCCAACAACGTCCCTTTAGCGTGGTGGCCAATCCGGCCGATACCCCAAAGGCGATTTTTGTCAGCGGCTTTGATAGCGCCCCCCTCGCTCCAGACCCGGACTTTGTCATGCAGGGACGCGAGGCAGACTTCCAAAACGGCATGAAAGCCCTTGTGACCTTGGCAGCAGGCAAGCCTGTTCACCTTGGTGTCCGCAAGGGTTCTTCGTTTTATACCCCCCAAGATGGGGTGACCATCAACACCTTTGAAGGTCCCCACCCTGCCGGCAACATCGGCGTACAAATCCACCGCGTATCCCCCATCAACAAGGGCGAAGTGGTGTGGACCGTACGTCCGCAAGACGTGGCCAACATCGGCCGCTTCCTGGAAACCGGTGAAGCGCGTTTCGACCGCACCTTTGCCATCGCAGGTAGCAAAGCGTCCAACGCCCAGTACCTCAAAGGCCGCGCAGGTCAGCCTCTGCAATCAGTGGCGTCACACATTGAGGCCGACAACGCCCGTGTGATTTCTGGCGACGCCCTGAGCGGTACCCAAACCACACTCGACGGTTTCCTTGGTTTCTATGACCACCTGGTGACCGCCCTTCCTGAAGGCCACGATCCGCAGTTCTTCCTTACCGAAGGCTGGTTGAGCCCAGGACTCGGTAAGTTCTCGCTCTCGCGCGCATTCCCAACGTGGTTGCTGCCCAAAAGCAAGAAGTTCGATTTGAACACCAACATGAACGGCGAGCCGCGTGCCTTCGTCGTGAGCGGCCAGTACGACGCGGTGTTCCCCTTCGACATCTACCCTGTGCAGCTGGTCAAGTCCATCATGGTCAACGACATCGACGCCATGGAGAAACTCGGGATTTACGAAGTAGCACCTGAAGACTTTGCCTTGTGCGAGTACGCGTGCACCTCGAAAATCGAAGTGCAACGCATCGTGCGCGAAGGCCTGGACGTGATTCAGGAAGAGTGCGCTTAAGAAAACGACTCCGGAACCGCTGAAAACGCCCCCGCGCTCGAAACTTCGTAGCTCAAGAACAAGTTAACCCAGCAGACTCCGAACGATCTATAGATATGAAAGCATTACGCTCATTTCTCGACAACAAAGTCAAGCCCCACTTTGAAGAAGGTGGCAAGCTGAAGCGCTTTTGGGTGGTGTACGACTCTCTCGACACCTTTGCCTTTGTGCCTGGTCACGTAACCAAAGGCGGCACCCATATCAAAGACGGCATCGACCTCAAACGCACCATGTTCTTGGTGATTGTGGCCATGATCCCGTGTTTGCTCTTCGGCACCTGGAACATCGGTCACCAGCACATGCTGAGCATCGGTGAAATCACCCCGGCTGACGCTTGGACCGCCCAGTTTGGCGCCAAGATCCTCACCGGTTTGATCAAAGTACTTCCGCTGATTGTGGTCAGCTACGGCGTTGGACTCGGGATCGAGTTCGTTTTCGCCGGCATCCGCAAGCACAGCATCAACGAGGGTTTCCTGGTTTCAGGGATGCTCATTCCGCTCATCATGCCAGTGGACGTGCCCCTTTGGATGGTGGGTGCGGCTACTGCGTTTGCAGTGGTGATTGGCAAGGAGGTATTCGGTGGTACCGGTATGAACATCCTGAACGTAGCACTCACCGCGCGTGCGTTCCTGTTCTTCGCCTACCCTACCAAGATGGCCGGTGACATCTGGATCCACGTGGCCGACGCTGGCGCGAACGTGGTCGACGGCTACACCGGTGCAACCGCACTCGGTCACTTGGCCACCACCGTGAAAGAACCCGGCACCATTGACGCCACCATGGCCATGATGGGCGACGGCGGCCAGTTCTCCTTCATGAATTGCCTGGTCGGAACCATTCCGGGGTGCGTGGGTGAAACATCAGCCATCGCTTGTGCCATTGGTGCAGCACTGCTGATCTGGACCGGCATCGGTTCGGCCCGCGTCATCTTGAGCTTCCTGGCGGGTGGTTTGGTTATGGGCTTTTTGTTCAACCTGATCGGTGCGAATGCCTTCATGGAAGTGTCTCCACTGCACCAGATTGTGATGGGTGGCTTCATGTTCGGTATGGTCTTCATGGCCACCGACCCGGTAACGGCAGCCCAAACAGCACAAGGAAAAATATGGTACGGCTTCTTCGGCGGCTTCTTCTCGATCCTGATCCGCGTCTTCAACCCCGCCTATCCTGAAGGCGTAATGATGGCGATCCTGTTCATGAACGTGATGGCCCCGATGATCGACCACTACGTGATCCAAGCCAACATCAACAAACGCATGAAACGCACCGCAGCTGTCGCAGCGGCCTAACTCAGCACTTATGGCAATCAACAAGAACAGCAACGGTTTTACCTTCTTCTTCGCCATCGCGCTGGTGGTGGTGTTTGGTGCCTCGCTTTCGATCCTGAAGTCGAGCCTCAAGCCCATCCAGGACAAGAACGCAGCGGTCAAGAAAAAAATGGACATCCTCGGTGCCATCAAAGTGGAAAGCACCCGCGAGAACGCGGATGTCAAGTTTGAAGAACTCCTCAAGGATGCGTACGTAATCAACGCCAAAGGCGAGAAAGTGGCCGACGGCCCTTCTGCCCTCGACGTAGACGTGAAAAAGGACTTCCGCTCCAAAGTGAGCCGCAAGACCAAAGAATTCAAAGGCAATCCTGAAGGACTGCAAGCAGCCCTCGAAGCCGAAAGCGAACTGTACTTCCCGGTATTCGTGTTTGAGCAAGAGGGTCGAGACCTCACCGTCGTTCCTATGGTAGGTTCCGGCCTCTGGGGTCCGATCTGGGGCTTTGTCTCTGTAGAGGACGACAAGAAGACCATCTACGGCTGCAAGTTTGATCACAAGACCGAGACCCCTGGTCTGGGTGCTGAGATCAAAGAAGACCTGTTCCTGGACCGCTTTGACCCCTCAAAAGAAGCCGCAAGCTCGCGCGTGTTGATGCCGGGCACCAGCAAGATTTTCGAGGTGATCAAAGGTGGCTCTGCTCCAACCAAAGAAAACCAGGTGGAAGGCATCACCGGTGGCACCATCACTTCCAAAGGTGTGGAAGAGATGATGAACCGCACCTTCGGCATCTACTACAAGCATTTTAACTCCGGCACAGCTCAGCTGAACCGCTAATCCCGCAGTCATGAGTACAGAAACTGCAACCAAAAAAGAGGGCTTGTTCTCCAAGAAGAACAAGAAGCTCCTCTCCGATCCGCTGAACGACAACAACCCGATTACGGTTCAGGTACTGGGCATTTGTTCAGCCCTGGCGATTACCGTTCAGGTGCAACAGGCAGTGATGATGTCGCTGTCGGTACTGTTCGTCATGATCGGTGCCAACGCTATTGTATCCATGCTGCGCAACGTGATTCCAGATCGCATCCGCATCATTGTACAACTTGTGGTGGTCGCATCGCTGGTGATTATTGTAGATGAGTCCCTCAAGGCATTCTCCCCAGACATCAGTGAAAAGCTGTCGGTATTCGTGGGTCTGATCATCACCAACTGCATCATCATGGGTCGCCTGGAGGCCTTTGCACTGGGCAACAAGGTGGGTCCGTCAATCATGGACGCCATTGGTAACGCCATGGGTTACGCTTGGATTTTGGTGGTGGTAGCCGTGGTGCGCGAGATCTTCGGATCGGGTGCCTTCAGCTTCCCGGGCCTGGGCCAAGTGAAGTTCATCCCGCAAAGCTTCTTCGACTTTGGATACGCCAACAACAACCTGATGATCCTGCCTCCGATGGCACTGATCGTGGTGGGCGTGATCATTTGGATCCAGCGTTCGAAGAACACCAAACTCATCGAAGAGAACTAATCCATACCCAAGACACAAGACATGGAAATCCTCAGCATCATCGTCAAGGCGATCTTCTCGGAAAACATGATTTTCGCCTACTTCCTGGGTATGTGTTCGTACCTGGCAGTATCCAAGACCGTGAAAACGGCTGTGGGCCTCGGCTTCGCCGTGATCTTCGTACTGCTGGTAACCGTACCCATCAACTACTTGCTTGAAAACTACGTCCTGCAAGAAGGCGCTCTCGCTTGGCTGGGCCCCGATTGGGCCGAAGTCGACTTGAGCTTCCTCTCGTTCATCATGTTCATTGCTGTGATCGCTTCGATTGTACAGCTCGTGGAGATGATCGTCGAGAAGTTTGCTCCTGCGCTGTACGGCGCACTCGGCATCTTCCTGCCGCTGATCGCAGTGAACTGCTCCATCTTGGGTGGTGCGCTGTTCATGCAAGAGCGCCAGTACCCTGGCATCGGCGACGCGACTGCGTTTGCCCTCGGTTCGGGCATCGGTTGGTGGTTGGCCATTGTGGCCATTGCAGCCATCCGCGAAAAAATCCGCTACTCACACGTTCCAGCTCCCCTCAAAGGACTGGGCATCACCTTCATCATTACCGGACTCATGGGCATGGCCTTCATGAGCTTCATGGGTATTGAATGGTAAACCGCTAATTGAAAGGAACACATGGGAACTACACTGATTGCTGCACTTGCATTCTTCCTCATCCTCATCCTGCTGTTGGTAGGCCTGCTGCTCTTCGCGAAAGCACGTCTGAGCCCAAGTGGCAAGGTGAAAATCCAAATCAACGGCGAAAAAACCATCGAGGTGGACGGCGGCTCTACCCTGCTGACCACCCTCGGTAACGCGGGCATCTTCCTCCCCTCTGCATGCGGCGGTGGCGGTACCTGTGTGCAGTGCACCTGCCAAGTAGACGAAGGTGGCGGCGCCATCCTCCCTACCGAGGAGCCGCACTTCTCGCGCAAGCAAATTGCCGACAACTGGCGCCTTGGATGCCAAGTGAAGGTGAAAGAAGACATGGAAATCCGCATCCCCGAAGAAGTCTTTGGCATCAAGAAGTGGGAATGCGAAGTGGTCTCGAACTACAATGTGGCTTCGTTCATCAAGGAGTTTGTGGTGCGCCTGCCCGAAGGCGAGTCGCTTGACTTTGAAGCCGGTGGTTACATCCAGATTGACGTACCGTCGATCACGGTGAACTACAAGGACATGGACATCACCGCTCACCCGGAGCACCACCCCAAGCCCGACGAATTCCAGAACGAGTGGGACAAGTTTGGTCTGTGGGACCTGAAAATGGTCAACAACGAAGAAGTGGTGCGCGCTTACTCGATGGCCAACCACCCTGCGGAAGGCAACATCGTGATGCTCAACATCCGTATTGCCACCCCACCATGGGACCGTGCGCGCAACGCATGGATGCAGGTGAACCCAGGCGTGTGCTCGTCGTACGTCTTTGGCCTCAAGCCAGGTGACAAGTGCACCATCTCGGGCCCTTACGGCGAGTTCTTCATCAAAGAGACCGATGCCGAAATGGTTTACATCGGCGGTGGTGCAGGCATGGCGCCCATGCGTTCGCACCTCTTCCACCTCTTCCACACCGTGAAGACCGGCCGAAAGGTGACCTTCTGGTACGGTGGACGCTCAAAGCGCGAGCTGTTCTACTTGGACGATTTCCGCAAGATTGAAAAGGAGTTCCCGAACTTCAAATTCCACGTAGTATTGAGCGACCCGCTCGAGTCTGACAACTGGAACGAGAAGAAGAACGTGGACGATGAGGGCGATGGCTTCCTCGGCTTTGTACACCAGGCCGTGATCGATCACCACCTCACCCAACACGAGGCTCCTGAAGACATTGAATTCTACTTCTGTGGACCACCCCTGATGAATCAAGCGGTCCTAAAGATGGTCGACGACTGGGGCGTGCCTCCAGAAAACGTTGCATTTGACGACTTTGGTGGATAACCCCGCCATTCCCATAAAAGAGGCGCCGCGTGCGCCTCTTTTTTTGACCTTAACTTCGCCCCATGCGCAACCTGTTCTTGATCTCGCTGATCGCAGCCCTGTGGAGCTGTGGATCCTCCGAAACGCCGGACACCAAAACCGCCGTTGACCCCAACCTCATTGGCCGCCAACTGGTGGGCGAAGCCCAAGGCACCACCTACCACATCACTTACCTGGGCGACACCACCGACTACCAACCCCAGATCGACAGCCTGTTGGATCGGTTTGATCAAGACCTGAGCACCTGGCGCCCAGGCTCGCTGATCAACCAAATCAATGCCCACAATCGCCGCGATACGGTGTTTGGGTTTGTGGACAGCACCCGCTTCTTTTCGGCGGTGTTTGACTTGAGTAGGGAGATCTACACCACCACCGATGGTGCCTTTGACCCCACAGTGCTTCCCTTGATCAAAGGCTGGGGCTTTCAACTCGAGCAGCGCTCCGACATGAACCAGCAGAAGGTGGATTCCCTGTTGGCCAT
The DNA here is from genome assembly GCA_049594615.1 of Flavobacteriales bacterium. Taxonomy (GTDB): domain Bacteria; phylum Bacteroidota; class Bacteroidia; order Flavobacteriales_D; family Sanyastnellaceae; genus CAXPZW01. The sequence continues at coordinate 8,333 of JBMYJR010000046.1, read as the reverse complement.
GGTGGACTTCAGCGAATACGGGATTGACATTGCAGAATTCACCGCGCCAGACAACGAGTACCTCTACTCCCACACCGAAGTGCTCAAGCTCAACCCCAACGTGCAGTTGGACTTCAACGCCATCGCCCAGGGCTACAGCATCGACCTCATTGGCGATTTGCTGCGCAGCTACGACATCCACAACTTCATGGTGGAACTGGGCGGCGAAGTGCTGTGCAGCGGCTCCGGCACCACCGGCGGCCCCTGGCGCATTGCCATCGACAAGCCTGAAGAAGGCGACACCCACAGCACCCAAGCCGTTGTCAGCCTCAGCGACAAAGCCTTGGCCACCAGCGGTAACTACCGCAAGTTCTACCAGGAAGACGGCCAGCGCTACTCACACATCGTGAATCCCAAAACCGGCTATCCGGCCCAAAACACCTTGCTCAGCGCAACGGTCATGGCAGACGATTGCGGCGTTGCTGATGCGTACGCCACAGCACTCATGGTCATGGGAGAAGACGCCATTGCATTCCTGCAAAACCACCCCGCACTTGGGCTGGAGGCCTACCTGATCTTCGACCAAGGTGGGCAACTGCAAGTGGCGGTGACCCCTGGGATGGCGCCACTGGTCGAAGGCCTTGAATTGGCTGAATAGCTTACCCTTTCTTCTGCGCTTTGGCCCAACCGTCGCGCAAAGTGGCGGTGCGGTTGAATACGGGCTGCTCTGCCGTGCTATCGGCATCCACACAGAAGTAGCCGAGGCGTTGGAACTGCACTCGTGTTTCGGGCGCAAGCTCCAGCAGTGCCGGCTCTACCTTGGCGTTTGAAATCACCTCCAATGAATCGGGGTTGATGAACTCCATGAAGTCCTTGTCCTCGTGTCCGTCTGGTGTGGGGTCGTTGAAGAGGCGGTCGTACTGACGCACTTCTACGTTGCCCGCATGCTCGGCACTCACAAAGTGGATGGTGCCTTTGGCCTTGATGCCTGAGGTATCCTGCCCCGATTTGGAGTTGGCGTGGTAGGTGGCGTGGATTTCGGTCACGTTGCCTTCGCCATCCTCTTCAAAACCGGTGCATTCAATGATGTACGCGCTTTTCAGACGCACCGCTTTGCCAGGTGCCAGGCGGAAGTACTTGCGGCCCGGTGACTCCTTCTTGAAGTCGTCGCGTTCGATCCACAGCTCGCGTGAAAAGGGGATCTCGCGGGTGCCTGCGGCATCGTCCTCAGGGTTATTGACGGTTTCTAGCCATTCCACCTCCCCTTCTGGGTAGTTGGTGATGACCAGTTTGACCGGGTTGAGCACGGCCATGTAACGCGGGGCTACTTTGTTGAGGTGATCGCGCACCGCAAACTCAAGCAAGGCTACATCAATCACGTTGTTGCGCTTGGCAATGCCCACACGGTCGGCAAACTCACGGATGGCCTCAGGGGTATAGCCACGGCGACGCATGCCGGAAATGGTAGGCATGCGCGGATCGTCCCAACCGCTGACTACGCCGTCTTCCACCAAACGCAAGAGTTTGCGCTTGGACATGATAGTGTAATTCAGGTTCAGACGCGCAAATTCAATTTGGCGTGAGGGGTAGATGCCGAGTTTTTCGATCAACCATTCGTACAGCGGTCGGTGGACTTCAAACTCCAAGGTGCACAGCGAATGGGTGATGTTCTCAATGGAATCGGACTGGCCGTGTGCGAAGTCGTACATGGGGTAAATGGGCCATGCGTCACCGGTGCGGTGGTGGTCCACTTTTTTGATGCGGTAAATGAACGGGTCACGCATGTGCATGTTCGCGTGGGCCATGTCAATCTTGGCGCGCAGCACATGGGTGCCTTCGTCAAACTCGCCGGCGCGCATGCGCTCAAACAAGTCGCGGTTTTCTGCAGGAGTGCGGTCGCGGAAAGGGCTGTTTTGACCCGGTCGGGTGGGCGTGCCTTTTTGCTTGGCGATGTCTTCGGCCGATTGGTCATCCACATAGGCGTCGCCCTGATCAATGAGCTGCAGAGCATAATTGTACAGGGTCTCGAAGTAATCCGAGGTGTAGCGCACCGGGCCGTTCCAGGTGAAGCCGAGCCATTCCACGTCGCGCTTGATGGCGCGCACGTATTCGTCAGACTCCTTTTCGGGGTTGGTGTCGTCGAAACGCAAGTGGGTGGTGCCGCCGTACTTCTGCGCCAAACCAAAGTTCAGACAGATGCTCTTGGCGTGGCCAATGTGCAAATACCCGTTGGGCTCCGGCGGGAAGCGGGTCACAATGGCTTCGTGTTTGCCGGTGTTGAGGTCTCCCTCAATGATGTGCTCAATGAAGTTGAGCGAAGGCGCATCGGTTTCAGACATGTCGCAAAAATGAAGGCTCAAAGGTACGAATCTCCTCTGCGAGAAGCGCAATTCCTACTGGGCGAGAGAACCGGTTGAGCCTTACCTCTGTTTCCCCGACATGGAGTTGGAACGCGTCCGCAACGGCGATAAGATCATCGGCTACATCCGCCGCGACCGCAAACACCCGTTTTACAGCCGGGATTTACTATGGTGGAGCGGTGCCGTACCCGAGTACCAGGAGGTGGATGCATTCACAGGCCTAACTTCAGCCGACGGCCGCAAGCTGTTTGTACACGACATCGTGCGCGTGCATTTTGCGGGTGTCTTCTCCCCTTCTAAGGACATGCGCATTGCCCAATTGGACCACCGGTTTTGGCTCATCGAACTCAACACCAACTCCCGGCGGGCACTGACCGATAAAAGCATCATCCGCATGGAATTCCGATCCCACACGTTTTTGAACACCGATCGCATCTTTGGCGTAGACCCACAATAAGCGCAGGATGGCTACCTTTCTGCCATGCGCGTCGCTTTTGCCCTGTTTGGGCTGATCTTGAGCTTGGCCTCGGCAGGACAAACCTTCCGCAGCCTCACCGAATTGGGCACCCGCGCCGAATCCGACGGCGATTGGAACCTGGCCTTGCACTACTATCAACAGGCCTTTGCCCTGGACAGCGCCAATTTTGACGCCACCATCCGCTACGCCACCGCGTTGCGCGAAACCAAAGACTACCGCCGCGCGGCCTACTATTACCACAAAACTTACAGCAAAGACAAAGGCAAGAAGTACCCCGAAGGCCTCTTCTACCTGGCCTTGATGCAACAGCAGAACGGAAACTACCTGCAAGCCCTTAAGCACTTTGAGAAGTACCTCAAAAAGAACAAACGCAACAAAGCCAGCCTTCAATACCGCCGCGCAGAACAAGGCGTTGCCGGGTGCACTTTTGCGCTCAACGCCCGGCGTGATGCGGGTTGGTTGGATGTGCTCCCGTTGGGCACACCGCTCAACACCCCCGACAGTGAGTTTGCCCCGTGGCTGCTGAAAGACAGCACCTTGTTTGTGACCGCCCAATACCCCAAAGTGGAGGCCAGTGCGGGCGTCATCCGTCACTACAATGCCAAGCTGAACGCAGACTCTTCCTGGACCGCTGCCGACGACGAATGGACCCCTTTCCCGGGTGAGCGTGTGCCCGAAGGCAACGGGGTCATCAGTCCTATCCTCGAAGACTTGTACCTGGTGCGATGCGAAAGCGAATGCACCATTTACCGTTGCACGAAAACCGAGTCCGGCTGGGGCAAGCCCGAGCGCCTGTCTGGCATCAACCAGTCCGGCTACGACAGCACCATGCCGCATGTGGGACGCATTGGCAAAAAGGAAGTATTGTTCTACGCCTCCAACCGCCCCGGCGGACAAGGCGGCTACGACATTTGGTGGAGTGAGTTGAACAATGGCATACCGAGCCCACCGGTAAATGCAGGGAGCCGCGTGAATTCCCCTGAAAACGAGGTGACGCCGTTTTACCTGGATTCCACACTTTATTTCTCCAGCACATGGCACGCCGGATTTGGCGGTTACGACGTGTTCAGCAGCAAGGGCAAGCCGCGCAGCTTGGACCGCCCCATCAACATGGGTTACCCTTTGAATTCTCCTGCCAACGACTTGTACTTCCGCTACTTTGTGGATTCAGACTTGGGGCTCATGGCTTCCAACCGTGAAGGCAGCTTGGCAGGTACAAATGGCACCTGTTGCAACGACCTCTACCGCCTGGACTTTACCGACTCCACCCGTGTGGAACACATCGACCCGGTCTACGCCAACCTCGAAGAACTCAGCCGCTACTTGCCCGTCACCCTCTACTTCCACAACGACGAACCCAATCCCAACAGCCGGGACACGGTGTCTTCAGTGGACTACTTACAGGCCTACGACTCCTACCTCAAGCTCGAAGCCGAATACGACCGGCAAATGCAACGCGGCAAAAAGGCCGAAGCCGCCGAAAGCGCTGCCTTTGAAGTGGCTTCATTCTTTGATTTCGAAGTAGAGAAGGGCAAGAATGACCTGGAGCTATTCATGCCGCTCCTGCTGCAAGCCTTGGAAGAAGGGACTTCGGTGGAGCTGCAGGTGCGCGGGTTTGCTTCCCCCCGGGCCAAAAGCGATTACAACGTGAACCTGACCAAGCGCCGCATCAGCAGTTTGGAGCGCACCCTACTCCGCTATGACAACGGCGTCCTCGCTCCTTACTTCACAGGTGCAGCACCCAACGGAGCGCTGCTGCAACTGACGCCCCTGCCCTATGGTGAATACCAAGCCGACCAAACCGTGAGTGATGCTTTGGACGACGAACAAGAGTCTATCTACAGCCGTGGCGCTCGGTTGGAGCGTAAGATCATGGTGGAAAGTGTGCAACGCATTGCAGACGCCAACCCTGCTCCGGAATTCACCCCGGACAGACGCGTGCATGACTTTGGAAACGTGGACCCTCGTTTTCCCGTGAGCCGTACGTTTAAGGTGCGCAACACGGGAAATGCTCCCATGTCCATCATCAAGGTGAAGGCCACGTGCGGATGTACCCTTCCCGAATTAACAAAGCAGGAACTGCAGCCCGGTGAACAAACCGAGCTCGTAGTCACCTTCAATCCCGAAGGACTGTCTGGTGCACTGGTACGTACCGTGGAAATCTGGGTCGAAGGCCAACCCGAACCCCAAGTGATACAGATCACCGCCGAGGTGGACCCTTAAGAAGCCTTGGCGAGCTTGGCTGCGTATTCGGCCTTGAGGTTACCGTTGTCGTCAAACCAGGTTTTAAGCCCTACGCGCTTCTCCTTTTTGCCCGACTCTCCAATGGTGTCAATTTTGCCATGAACGGTGCGTAAGCGGAACGCCGACTGGTTGATGGCGGCTTTAAGTTCCTTGAGTTTGTCCTCTTTGATGTTGAATTGAATCTGTGCCATTTGCACCAGTTCACTGTAAAACACCGGACGGTCAATTTTACGCAGGGTTTTAAGGATGAAGTCCCCCCAAATGGACTTGCGTCCGCGTTTGCCTTTGCGCTTGCGTTTGGGCTTGGCCACTGCCGCTGTAGGCTTAACCGCTGCAGGGGCGCTGGCGGTTACAGCGGGCAAATCGTCCACCTGAACGCCAAGTTTTTCCAATACACTTTTCAGGTGTTCATAGCGGGCCACGGTTTGGACCAGCTCCGCCTCGTAAAATTGGCGCAATGCGCGGCTTTCTGCGTCGTTGAAGACTACACTCATCAGAAATAATTTTTATTGCATTGATTGACACAATCAACTCCCTTCAATTGCAAAGATGTCTTTTTCTGAATGAATTGGGGCCAGACATGGCAACTTTAGACCTAATTCTCACAAAATAACGCCGCCAAAAAACGTCAAATTAAACGGATCAACCCACCCCAATTAACGCAATGAATTCGGTTTCGGTAAGCATGGGAATGCCCAGCACCTCTGCTTTTTCGCGTTTGCTTGGCCCCATGTTGTCTCCGGCCAACACATAATCGGTCTTGCGGCTGATGGAGCCCACATTCTTGCCGCCATGCTGTTCAATCATGGCCTTCCACTCGCTTCGCGAATAATGGCTGAAAACGCCTGAAACCACCACGGCCTTGCCCGCAAGCGTGTCGCCCAACGGATCAGGTGCGGCCTCTGACTCAAACTGCAAACCGGCGGCTTGCAATCGTTCCATCAAGTCCACCGCGCGGTTGTCGGCAAAGAAGGCAAGCACACTTTGCGCAATACGTTCACCGATTTCGTCCACGGCTACCAAGGCTTCCTGGTCTGCTGCACGCAGGGCATCCATCGTGCCAAAAGCAGCAGTCAGCTTTTTGGCTACCGTCTCCCCAACATAGCGGATCCCCAAGGCAAAGAGTACTTTGGGAAACGGTTGTGCCTTGCTCGCGGCAATTCCTTCCAGCATTTTCTCTACCGAACGCTCAGCCATGCGCTCGAGCGGCAGGAGCTGCTCAGTTGTGAGCCTGTAGAGGTCTGCTGCATCGCGAATCAGGCCGGCATCAAACAGCTGCTCAATGGTTTCGGTACCTACCCCGTCGATGTTCATGGCCTTGCGAGAGATGAAATGCTCCATGCGCCCTTTGACTTGCGGCGGGCAAAGCAAGGTGTTGGGGCAGTAGTGCAAGGCTTCACCTTCTTGTCGCTCTAAAGGCGTGCTGCACTCGGGACAGGTTGTTGCATAAACCAGCGGTTGCGCATGTGCCGGACGCGACTCCAGCTGAACGCCCACAACCTTGGGGATGATCTCTCCTCCTTTCTCCACAAACACGTAGTCGCCTACACGCAAATCCAGCTTGGCGATTTGATCGGCGTTGTGCAGCGATGCCCGTCGAACCGTGGTTCCCGCCAAGAAGATGGGTTCCAGTTCTGCTACGGGGGTAATCGCGCCGGTGCGCCCCACCTGGTAGGTCACCGCGTTGAGTCGGGTGGCCAGCTGTTCGGCCTTGAACTTATAGGCGATGGCCCAACGTGGGCTCTTGGCCGTCATGCCAAGCTCCTCTTGTTGGGCATAGCGGTTGACTTTGATGACTACACCGTCGATGTCAAACGGAAGCGCGTGGCGTGCGGTGTCCCAGTGATGCAGGAAGTCCAAAACCTCCTCGATGCGGTGGGTGCGGGCAATGAAACGGTCGGCAGGCTTGGGCACTTGAAAGCCCCAACTGCGGGCGTGTTCCAACCCGTCGTAGTGGTTGTCGTAGGGCAGGCCGTCGGCGTAAACTGCGTACAGGAAGCAGTCCAATCCACGTGCCGCGACAAATGCAGAGTCCTTGTTTTTAAGGGTGCCCGCCGCGGTATTTCGCGGGTTGGCATACAGCTCCTCTCCTGCAGCCTCGCGCTCGGCGTTCAGCCGTTCGAATTCGGCTTGGGGCAGGAAGATTTCGCCACGGATTTCAAACCGCTCGGGGTAATCGCCGCGAAGTTGAAGCGGAATGCTCTTGATGGTGCGCACGTTTTTGGTGACATCCTCGCCCTGGCTACCGTCGCCGCGTGTGAGGGCGCGCACCAAAGTGCCGTTCTCGTAGCGCAGCGAGATGGCCACTCCGTCGTATTTGAGCTCCATGACATACTCAGGGTCGGTGTCCAAAAGCTTGCGCAGTCGGTCTTCCCACTCTGCAATCTCTTCGGCGCTGTAGGTGTTGGACAGGCTCAACATGGGGATCTCGTGCGCCACCTTTTGGAAAGTGTCGGTCAGGTCTCCACCCACGCGTTGAGAGGGGCTGTTGGGCAACTTGAGCTCGGGATATTGGGCTTCGAGTTCTTGCAATTCGCGCAGCAAGCCATCAAACGCCAGGTCCGAAATTTCTGGGCGGGCTTCCACGTAGTACAAGTGATTGTGTCGGTGTAGATCCGCAGACAGGGTTGCCACGCGTTTACGGGCCTGTTCAATATTCATCGCGCACAAATTGGTCCCAGATGCTGCGCACAAGTTTGGCGAACTTGATCCGGAGTTTGACAACATAAATCCAGCCTTGATAGGCTTGGCGAATTTCAGCCAGAGCTTGGGTCACGTGCCGATAGCCGATGCCACCGCCAGCACTGATCCACCCATTGACATGGTAGAACCCTGAAGTGCTCCACTCCACAGGCCGCACCGATATGCGTTCGTCGAATACCACATCGGGCTTCCACTTGAGAAAGCTGTCGTTCAACGGTGTGGGGCCATGCACACTCCAAACCGCGTACTGATACTGGGCCAAAATATCGGCACAAACCGCTGGAAGAAGTAGAAAAAGCAAGGCTTTTCGCATGCCACAAATATGGGCAAATGCGGCACTCAAAAGGCGCGAAACTTGTGGTTGAAACGTGTGAACAACTCCGCACCCCAACAAGCCAAATCGGGACTGTTCCCATTTATCTTCAAGGCATGGAGACCGATATACACTTTGACCCAATGGCCTTTCGCGTAATGGGATCGGGAAGGCCGGTACATGCGTTTGAGCACATCAGTGCGCTCAAGTCCCTCCACCCAGAGGCCCGCGTAGTGATTGGTTGTGACTCACAGAA
>JBMYJR010000045.1:0-24931 GCA_049594615.1 Flavobacteriales bacterium | reverse complement strand
AGCGGACTGTCAAACAGTTTGACCCACCCACTGCTGGGTTCCACCAAACCCATAACGGACTTCAGGAAGGTGCTCTTACCACTGCCGTTGGGTCCAATCACTCCAACCAGAACGCCTTTGGGCAACTCCAAGTCCACATCCCACAAGGCGGGTTTGCGGTAGTAGGTGACCGTCAGGTCGTGCACTTCGATGGCGCGTTGATCGCTCATTTGAGGGCAGCTACCAAGGTGTTTACGTTGTGGCGCACCATGCCTTCGTAGGTGGCTTCAGGGGTGCCTTCTGGGCCTACGCTATCGGCAAAGAGGGAACCTCCGAGCTTCACGTCGTGGCCTTGGGCTTGGCAGCCGGCCATCACGGCTTCCATACTGCGTGAGGCCAATGATTCCTCCACAAATACCGAAGGGATGTGGTGGGTTGACAAGTAGTCCACCAACGCAGAAACATCTTGAATCCCGGCTTCACCGGAAGGGGAAACACCCATCAACCCACGTACTTCGACGCCATAAGCACGGCCCAAATAGTTGAACGCATCGTGGATGGTAACCATCACGCGTTGGCTTTCCGGAATGGTAGCCAACTCTTGCTTGACCCACATGTCCAGGGCATCCAGTTGAGTGCCCATAGCCAAAGCATTGTCCGCATAATACGCGGCGTTTGCAGCATCTACAGCACCGAGTTTTTCAGCAACTGGAGGTGCTGCTGAAGCCCATAGCGGAACATCGAACCAAAAGTGGGGGTCTACTTCGTCGTCGGTGATGTGAATCAGGCGAGAGGCGTCCAGCCCCTCCCCCAGTGAGATCACCGTCTTGTCTGCGCGCTTGCCAAAGTTGTCCAGGATGGATTCCATCTTCGCCTCCAGGTGCAAACCGCTGTACACCACAACGTCAGAACTGCTGATCTTGGACACGTCGCCTTGGGTGGCTTTGTAGGTGTGCGGGTCAATGCCTGCAGGAATAATGAAGCTGACGTCCGCTGCTTCACCCACCACACCAGACACCAAGTCGGCCACCATGCCAGTTGTACAGACGATGCTGAGGCGTTCGGGCCCAGCTGCCGCGTTGTTTTCTTCTGAGGAATCTGGGGCGCTGCCGCAAGCGGTCAACACCAAAACCGCGACCAGCGCGGCAAACCACGTAATACGTTGCATGTTAAGGGCGTTTGAGGCATCAAAAATACGAGAGTTAGACGAATCTAACATGGGGCAAGCCGGGTATGTTCTGAGCTGCGCTTTACTTACCTTGCGCTTCCCTAGTGTGTACCCATGGCAAGCCAGACCATTGAGAATTACTTGAAAGCCATCTACCTGTCCGCCCACCCCGGCGGAACGGTAACCACCTCCGAATTGGCGGAAGCTTTGGGAGTCCGCTTGCCCACGGTCAACTCCATGGTCAAGCGCTTGGGCGAAAAAGGCCTGGTCAAGTACGAGAAGTACAAGCCGCTCATGCTCACAGAAGCTGGCGTCCAACAAGCCGCGCAGATCGTGCGTCGCCACCGGTTGACTGAAATGTACTTGGTCGAACGCATGGGTTTTGGCTGGGAAGAAGTCCACGACATCGCCGAGCAAATCGAACACATCAAGGCCCAGCCCTTCTTCGATCGCATGGACGAATTATTGGAATTTCCCAAGTTTGACCCGCACGGTTCTCCCATCCCCGACAAGGAGGGTAACATCCCCGTTCAGAACCTGCACGCACTGAGTGCAATTGACCCCGGTAAGACGGTGACTCTCAAGGCCCTGAGTCAATCATCGGAGGAGTTTTTACTGTACCTCAACAGCAAGAAGCTCAGTCTGGAAACCACCCTAAAAGTGTTGGAAAAAGAAGCCTTTGACGGCAGTGTAACCGTAGCGTACAACGGCCAGCAAGTCACCCTCTCCAAGCAAGTGAGCGACCGTTTGCTCGTGGAAGTCTGATCAGCCCTTACGCCCCGGGATAGGACACACGGCCGTGTAGAACACCAAGCGCCATCTTGGCAGCTTTTGAGTACCATCCACACGGGCGGTTAGACCGGGCCTTGCTCCTAGTAGAGCGCATCCTCCTCAAATCCATGGGCACGAATTTTATGGACGAGTACATTGCCAATTTGGGCGCCGGCTACCGCTGGCAACAACGCATGAGTCTGAACAAGGCGCATGTCATTTTTCCCTTCCAATGCGCCTTTTGCATTTCAATACGGGACACCTATTCCGGAATGGTGAATGCGATGTCTTGCGCGCCGGCCACGCCAAAGAAGCCCAGCGCACCGCCGCTGATATTGGTGGCCACGTTTGCGGGCGGAGCGTCAAAGAGCCCGCCATTCCATTGGGTTTCGTTCATGATGCCGTTGAGCACTTCAAAGCCGGCGCGGCCGATGTTGAGCTGTTCGATACGCAACACGTCCCCGGCCGATGCTTCGCCCGGTGACTCGAGGTATTCGATGTCGGCTTCTTCGATGTAGATGCCGTCGTAGAACTGGTCGGTGACAAAGAAAATTTCGCTCAAAGTATCGCGCAAGGGTTCGCCGTTGATGTAGGTGAGCCACATGTAATCGTCGCCCAGACCTGGAAGCTCTTGGGTGTTGATGTAGACCACGTACCATCCGTCGACATCCACCTCTTCTTCTTCTTCGACTTCTTCAAATTCCACCGTGACTGCATCGATGGGCGCGCAATCGCGCATGAAGCCGCTGGCCTCGTAAGTTTCGCCGTCGTGCTCGATGGTGAGCGTGTAGGTATTGCCGATGGTGCCCGCGATGCTGGAGGTGCGGTACACGCCGGGTGCCTCCTCGATGAGGGTTTCGTTCACGTCTGGACCGGTGATTTTCACCACCGCACCAGACACTTTTGGTGCTTCTTCCGTAGCGTAGTAGCTGGTGGTTTCGGTCAGGCGGACCTCGTGTTGTTTATTGATGCTGGTGAACCAGGCATCCACCACCAGCCGACGGTTGTTGTCGTCGTTGAGTTCGAGTTCAATGCGTTTGGTGCAGCTGAACGCAGCGAGCACCACACACACTGGAAGGATATGGCGAAGGGCTTTCATGGTCAGAATTTGAAGTTGTAAGTCACTGCAGGAATCACCGGGAGCAAGTAGGTCATCTCGGCGTAAGTTTCGCCGGGGTTGTCCTGGTCTTGTACAAAGTTAATGGCGTACGCGTTGTGGCGGTTGTAGGCGTTGTAAACGCTGAACACCCATTCGCCGTGCCATTCGCGTTCTTCGTTCTTCTTGGGGCTGAGGGTGGCGCTGAGGTCCAAGCGGTGGTAATGTGGCATGCGCTCGGCGTTGCGGTCGGAGTAGACCGGCACCAGCTCTCCGAAGTATTCAAAACGGCCGGTTGGGAAGGTGACGGCGCTGCCGGTTTGGTACACCCAGTTGGCGCCAAACATCCAGCGGTCGTTGAGTTCGTAGCTGAGTACGATGCTCACGTCGTGGGTGCGGTCGTAGGCGCTGGCGTACCAGTCGTCCGAGATTTCGGGAATCAAGCGCTCAGCTCGTGACAAGGTGTAGCTAGCCATTCCAGACAGCTTGCCCACTTGCTTGCGGAACAAGAACTCCAATCCGTACGCGCGGGAATCTCCAAAGCGCAACTCGCCTTCCAACAGCGGGTTCAGCAGCAGCTGCGCGTGGTTGGCAAAGTCAATGGTGTTTTGCATGTCCTTGTAGTAGGCCTCCACGCTGAACTCCACCTGGTCGTCGAACAGGTTGCGGAAGTAGCCGATGGCCCATTGGTCCGCGATCTGGGGCTGCACGTTGGGGCTGGCGCTGAACCACACATCGAGCGGCGAGGCACTGGTGGTGTTGGTGGCCATTTGCACGTATTGGCGGGTGCGGTTGTAGCTGGCCTTGATGGCGCTTTTGTTGTTGAGTTTGTAGTTCACCCCTACCCGCGGTTCAAAGCCGCCGTAAGTCTGGTACACGCCCTTGGTATGCGAGGTGGTGTCGGTCACGTTGTAGGCGTCGTCAAACGAGTACACCGTGCCGTCGGCCACGTTCTGCAGCATAGAGTAGCGCACGCCGTACACCGCCGATAGTTGGTCGGTGATTTGGTGCTCGTTGCTGACGTATGCGCCGTATTCCATGGACTTGGTGGGGTCCATGGTGATTTCGAAGGTATCCTCCCCGGCGTTGGCACGGGCAAATCCGGGGTTCAAATCCCGGTACGTGGCCGAGGCGCCAAACTCGATGGTGTTGGCCGGATTGAAGTAGTAGGTGTAATCCAGCTTACCGGTGAGGTCGGTGATGTCCGATTCCCACAGGAAGCCAAACTCGCCGGTATCGGCCAAGCGGTAGTCGTAATCCGAGTAAGTCAGGGTGAGGTTGGAGAAGAGCTTGTCGTGGTAGATGTGGTTCCAGCGGGCGGTGGTGGTGGTGTTGCCCCAGCTGAACTCAAACTGGTTTCCAAACCCAAACACATCCCGGCCGGTGTAGCCCGAGATGAAAAAACGGTTGTTGTCGTTCAAGCGGTAGTTGCCCTTCCAGTTGAAGTCATAGAAGTACAGGCGGCTGTTGCGTGCGTCCTGGTCCTTTGACAAAAGGAGGAACACATCCGCATATGTGCGTCGTCCGGCAAAGAGCAATGATCCTCTGTCCTTTTGGATGGGCCCTTCCACCATGAGGCGGGAAGAAACAGTACCGATGCCGCCCTCGGCGCCCCAACGCTGGTTGTTGCCCTCTTTCATGCGGATGTCCAGAACCGAGGCCAAGCGCCCGCCGTAACGAGCAGGGATGCCGCCTTTGTAAAGCTCCAACTCCTTGATGGCGTTGGAGTTGAACACCGAGAAGAATCCGAGCAAGTGGCTCGCGTTGTACACCGGCGACTCATCGAGCAGGGTCAAGTTTTGATCCACAGCCCCTCCGCGCACGTGGAAGCCACTGCTCCCCTCGCCTGCAGCCATGACCCCGGGCAGGAGTTGGATGGCCTTGATCACGTCTACCTCGCCCATGAAGGCCGGGATGCGGCGGATCTGGTCCATCTGCATTTTCACTGAAGACATTTGCACGTCATTTACATGGGCCTCAGCCGCGGTGGCGCCTTGAACGATGGCCTCTCCCATCTCAATCCCACCAGTCTCAAGCTTGACCTCCAGTTTGGCCGACTCCTGCAAAGCCACCTTTTGGCTGTAGGTTTTGAAGCCCATGTAGCTGACCTCAACGGTGTGATTGCCTTGCGGTATTGTCAGCGAAAAGAAGCCGTAAATATTGGTGACGGTGCCGTAGTCTGTACCAGGAATGTACACGGCGGCGCCAATGAGGGTTTCTCCAGATGACGCGTCGGACACGGTGCCGGAGATGGTGCCTTTGGATTGGGCCAAAAGCTCGGGTGATGCAGCAAGTGCGGCGCACAACATCCACATTCGCGGGGCGGTAAATGTGCAGTTCAAGATTTTCAAATCGACGGTTACGTTTGGTGCCAGTAGGACGCGCGAACAAAGTCGATTGTTACTTCAAACGACAAAAATTTTCCACAATCCTGTAATCCTTAACCTGGGCATGAAAAAAAGCCCGGCAGGGAGGCCGGGCATGGTTCGATTTTTACGGTCTGTGAGAAACGGTCGGTCACATGCGCACGCCCATCATTTCATCGAGCTCAGCCAGGGTCACCGGCTTGAACGAATCAAGGGCCACAGGCTCACCGTCGATGTTGAACTCCATGGAAGCCACCTCGGGGCCGTTTTCGCTGTAGCGGATGCCGTAGAGGGTAACGCGCTCGTTTTCGGGCACGTTACCAAACACCGAACGGTTGTTGACTTGCTCGGGCGCCATGACACCGTTGAAGTCCTTGAAGGCCAGCAACAGACGTACGTCCGGTTGGGCTGAGGTCACGATCAAGTCGGTCTTTTGCTCTTCCGGTATGCTATAGAAGCGGTCACAATTGATCCATCCCAAACGCCCGGTGCGCAGCATGTAGCGCTTGACATCGCTCACCGAAGCAGTGGTCAGCGTCTCGTAACGGTTGATGCCGTGCTTGGCGGCAAAGGCTTCGCGGTACATCTCCTCGTTCAAAATTTTCCAAGTGGTAAAGCCAAACTCATAGGTCGTTCGCGCCTTGATGTTGGGCATACGGCGCATGTCTAGGCGGGGCATTTTCTTGAGCACTTCGCGCACCGCCAACTCATACAGCGGCAAGTCGTTGGACTCAAAGTGAACTTCGCTGATGGCACCTTCTGCGTTGAAGGTAATCTCACAATCCACCCCGCACACACCGCCACGCAAATCGGAGATGGTCTGGCAGACTGTGGCAGTTCCCAGGTCCACCTCTGCGGCCAAGCGGTCAAACTCTTGGTTGAACGTGAGCGTGGTGCCCTGCAGCGCCCAATGCGTGGGATAATCCTCGTACTTCGACATGTAACGCCCCACGTGCAAACGGCTGTCGTACAACTCCGGGGTGAGCAGCGTGCTGTCGAGGTTCATCAGGTCCGGCGCCATGCGCGCACCAAGGCTTCGGTACGCTTGGGTTTGGTTCACGCGCCCGGGCCGCGGATTGCCTTCGGCGGGAATCCAGTCCAAGCTGCCGTCCGAGTCTTCAACGCCGTAAAAGGTCTGCATGTTGGCATAGGAAGCGGCCGCTGAAGCAAAATTCAGCCCCAACTCCACCCCGTCACGCAGGTGCAATTCTTGCCCGTTGCTGAACGCGGAAACATGGATAGTGCCTCCCGATTCCAACAGCGATTCGCCGCTTTGGGTGTGGAGCCCTTGAGACAGGAAATCGGCCAGAGTGTAACACTCTTTGACACGAAGTTCAACCGGACCTACTGGGGCGGTACCGTCTTCAAACACAAACGCATTGAACGGCACGTGTACTTCAGTGCCTTTGCTGAAGCGCACGGTTTGGGCTTGACCCAAGGTGACTTGCCGGGTTTCGGCGGGCGCACCTAAGTCGCGTTGCAGACAAGCATCGGTGCTTTGGAGCTGTGCCTGCGCCGTGGTGGTGTTAGTAGCTTCGACATCAGCGAGGGGGGCGGGTTCACAGGCCACCAAGCAAAGGGCGCATACACACAGCGTTGTCCAACGCATTTGGGCAAGCATTCGGGAGGGAGGATTCATGGTTTCGAGATTAAAAGTTCCTTGCTTTAAAGCAACGGCGTGTGTTCTTCTCAAATTGCTCACACCTGGTCATCAAGAACTTCTAGGTGCACATCTCTACGCGGAAATGCACCGGCCCACAACCAAGCCATCCACATCACAGCCCCTGCCATAAGCAGCACCGATGCCAACGGCCAATGTTGCAGCTTGAACACGCTACCCAGCACGGTGAACGCAGTCCCCAGACCAAACAACCCTAGGGTCAACGCAGAGCTGCGTTGCTTGGACGCCTCAAGGGCTTTTGCCATTTGTGTGGCCCCGCCCAACGCTGCGAATCCTACCACTCCAACCAACGCCATGAGCTGTAACAACGAAGCCCCGGGCCAGTGCATGAACTTGAACACCCACCCGGTCGCCCCAAAGGTGAGCATGCCCCATTGGGTCAGCGCCAAAGACGAAATGGGACGCGTGACGGCCAGCTTGGCTGAGAAGTATACCACAGCTAAAACCCAAGCGACCAATAGCAACATGGAGGCACCAGGCCAATGCAAAATCTTGAACAGTGAACTGGCCACAAAGGCCGAACCGGAAAGACGAAGAAGGTTGTGCATGTTGTTTTCCAGTTCAATGCACCTCCCCCAAAAAGGGAACAGCCCTTGCGACAACCTACACTTGACGCGTTTTCTGCAGATCAGGCTTACAAGCCGTCGATGACCTTCTTTTTGGGGTACTTGACCACAAACCGCAGATCCAACGTACGCGTTTCGCCCGGTTGGAGGGTGAAGGTCCAGGTGACCAGGCCTGATTCCTCGTCGTAATCTGCGCCGGAGAGTTCTTCTACGCTGACTTCGATGCTGTTGTCGCTGGTGAGCGGCACTTGGTCTTCTACGGTCAAGGTCACCGGTACCGATTTGTTGTTGCGGGTTTCGATGCGGAAAGCCTTGGTGGTGGTCTTCTTGCCGCCGAAGGTGGTGGTTTTGCAGAGGTCGGTCACCGTCTCGCGCTTGATGGGCACGCTCTTGTCGCGACCGAGGGAAATCTGGAGGGTATCGCCGGTCACAGCGGGGTCGATGAAGCCCTCTCCTACGTAGGTGCCCTGGAAGTATATGTTGGACACCCCGGGCAGCAGTGCGTATTGCTCCCACTCGGTCACGCCCGCCAGCAGGAAGGCGTCCTTGTCCAGCTTGGGCACGGCGTAGTGCTCGTAGTAGCTGTTGAGGGTGATGCGGCGCATTTCCACATCGTAGTACTGGTTGTCGGCAGGGATGTCGTATTTGACCGGAATTTCGAACTCAGTGGTGAGGGTGTTGGTCACTGCGGAGACGGACATGGAGGCGTTACCGGCCTCTGCTTTATCGATCAAAGGGTTGCTGTAGTACAACGCCGCCGGTTCATCGGCACGTCTTTCTTCGTCCTCGTAGCCACTGGCTTGATTGGCGTAAACCTGCTGATTGTACGAGCTCTGGCGCTTGGCCTTGTAGGCCTGCAGCTCCTGCAAGTACAGGTACCAAGGGTTAAGCTCGGGCGCAACGCCACCTGCAGCGGGATTTCCGGTAGAGAGGGTGAGGTTGACGTCGCTCCAGTCCACTTCGGTGTATTGGATGACACGACCGTTGTACACCAGGTCCAGCGGGCTGTCTACGTCCTTGGCACGCACGTCGTAGGCGGGTACCCAGGCAGCGGCGTTGACCATATAGCTCACCTCCACGAGCATGTTTCCTGCCTTTGAAGCATCAAGCACCACGTCCACAAAGGAGGAAACCAACTTGGTGTTGCGACCGAGTTTTTCCAATTCGCGGTTAACCTCATTGATATCGTGGTTGATCTGGTTTTCTTCTTGTGAAATCTCGGCGAGCTTGTATTCGATTTCGGTGAGCCGCTCGCGGAAGAAGTCGGCCACTTCTTCGATGTCTTCGGCGAGCAGGACGTCGTCGCTGCCGCTGATCTTTTTGTTTTGCAGGATCAGGTCCTTTTCCTGCTCGTAGACTTGACGCAGGCTCTGGCGCAGCGAACGCTTCCACATCAATTCTTCGCGCTCCTGCTCGAGCATGAGCACGCGTTCGTTGGTCTCGATGTTGTCCAAGTAGTTGAGCTCATGCTTGACCGACTGGATCACGTAATTGGGGTTGCCCGTGACCTGCACACTGTTGCTGCGCACATATCGGGTGAGTCCGGTGATACGGAGCTTGTTCTCCCCTGCGTTCAGAGGCACGCGCACCTGACGGGTGACTTGAGCGCCACTCAAAAAGACCGTTACATCAGTGATTTCAGAGCTGCCGACCGGGGTTTGGGCCGAGAGCGCGGTGCAAAGCAGCACAGCAAAGGCGAGCAGGGAAATGCGCATACAGGCAAATAGGTTGATCCGCATCCAAGATGCGGGAATTTCTCAAATCCACACCTGCCGTTAGGGCTGGCAGATGATCGTGTCGTTGAACACGCCGTACCCAACAAACGCGCCAAGTCCGCCTTGCACGTTGGTGGGGATGTTGGCGGGTACCGCAAATGGGCTGCCTTGGTTGGCCACTTGGCTTTCCACGGCATAAATGTGCAGGAAGGCGTCGTAATCGATCACGCAACCGCGCACGGCCACAGTGTCTCCTACTTTGTAAAAGCCGCGTTCTTCGTTGAAGTCGTCTTCCTTATCAGATCCCAGAGACACCCCGCGGAAGTATGCGAACTCAAAGCTAAGGCCGTTGAAGAACTCGTCATCCCCCACCGAACCTAGCGGAGCAATCATGCCCGCATCTTTGATCTGGCCAGCGTTTTCGCTCCAGGGCTCGTATTGGTTGATGCGCTGGGCAAACCAACGGTAGGCGTTGCCGATGGTATCGGGGTCGGTCAGCATGGCGTGCAGGAACCCAAGGGAGTCGCTGTTGCCAGCCAGCTCAAACCAGGTCGAATCCAAGTCCACCACCTCGTTGATTTTGGTGGACGCGGTGAGGTAATGGTCTTCGTATTCGACGGTGAGCTCGTAGGAGACGCCTTCTTCGCCCCAGATGTCGGTGTTGAACAGGCTGGTGTAAGCACACAGGTCCACTTCGGCCAGCACTTCTGGTGGAAAGCCGAGGATGCCGGCCACTTCTTCCAAGAGTTCTTCGGGCAATTCGGAAGCGCAGATTTCGTCGAGTTCAACCGTGGTTGTGCCGTTGGAGAGCGTGCAGGTAGCTCCTTTGAGGTAGAGGCTTTCCAACGAGGTCAAGTCGGTGGGCTCAAAGTAGCCTTGGCTGGTGGAAAGCAGGATGATCGGCGGCTGGCCGGGTTCGATGGTGCCTTCGATTACCACTTTTTCTTCCACGGTAGGCAGGTCTACCGTGATTTCCTTCTCGCAGCCCAAAAAGGCCAGGCAGGTCAGTAAAACAAGTGCGGTTGCAAACAGGGTCTGTCGCCGATTCATGCGGCCAAAGATACGTGCTGGCCCTCTGCCCCACGCCCTGATTTTACTAAACGAATGCAAAAGTGGGCAGGCTGCAAGACCTGTGCAGAAATTTGAATTCGCTGGCCCGAGGCTGCTGGGGCTTTTGTGTACTTTTGACATGCTCAATGGAGCTCCCCAACAACCCAAGGAATGATTGACGTGAACGAACCGGCAACCGCTGTGCAAAGCAATGTTCTTGCACAACTGGCAAGCCTTGACCACGAACAAGTGGTCTTCTGCAACGATGCCCGCACCGGGCTCAAAGCCATCATCGCTGTCCACAACACCGTACTCGGACCCTCATTGGGCGGTACCCGTATGTGGAATTACAACCACGAATCCGAAGCGCTGGAGGATGTCCTCCGCCTCAGCCGTGGTATGACCTACAAGTCGTCCCTCGCAGGACTCAACCTCGGTGGCGGCAAGGCCGTGATCATCGGCGACTCTCGCAAAGACAAATCCGAAGCCCTCTTCCGCCGTTTTGGTCAATTCGTAGACTCCCTCGGCGGCAAGTACATCACCGCTGAAGATGTGGGCATCTCCACCAAAGACATCACTTACGTTTCGCAAGAAACCGACCACGTCGCGGGCCTGCCTGACCACCTGGGCGGCAGCGGCGACCCTTCTCCCGTGACCGCTTACGGCGTGTACATGGGCATGAAGGCTGCGCAAAAAAAACTCTCGGGCAACGACAGCTTGGATGGCAAAAAGGTGGTGGTTCAAGGCGTAGGTCATGTGGGCGAGTACTTGGTGTCGCACTTGGTGAAGGAAGGCGCGCAAGTGGTCATCACCGACATCTTTGAGGACCGCGTGCGCGAGGTTTGCCGCAAGTACAAGGTCACCGCCATTGCTCCCGAAGATGTCTACACCCAAGACATGGACATCTACGCGCCATGCGCATTGGGCGCCACAGTGAACGATGCCACCCTCGAGCAATTGCGCTGTAGCATTATCTGCGGGGCGGCCAACAACCAGCTCAAAGAAGAGGAGCTCCACGGACGTCGCGTTCGCGAGATGGGCATTCTCTATGCTCCTGACTACTTGGTGAACGCCGGAGGCATCATCAACTGCTATTGGGAGAAGGTAGGCTACAGCCGTGAAGCGGCCATGAGCGGCACCGAAGCCATTTATGACACGACACTGAAGATCTTCAATCTGGCAGATGCGGAAAATATCCCGACATTTCGTGCCGCAAACAACCTCGCTGAAGCACGGATCGCGAGCATTCGCAACACCAACGCTTCATCGTACTGATAACATCCGAGAGGTCTAGAGAGGCCCCACCGCTATGCTAAACAGGAGACAACTCCGCATCAAAATCCTGCACATCCTCTACGCGTATTACATCGACGAGGAGCCGGAGATGGGTGCCTACGAAAAGCAGCTCTACACGAGCATTGAGAAGGATTACGAGCTCTACCTGTACTTCCTTTCCCTGGTATCTGAAATGCAGTTCCGTGCCATCGACAAAATCGAAGCCGGCCTGCAGAAAAAACTGCCCACCAAAGAAGACTTGCATCCGAACACCAAATTCGTCACCAACGCGCCGCTGCGTGTGATGAAGAACTCCAAGGTGCTGGAAGAAGCGTGCAAGGAATACGCGGTGAGCTGGAACGGTCACGAAGACGTGCTCAAAGCCATCTTCAATGCCCTGATCGAAACCGAGGAGTACAAGGAATACATGGCCTCCGAGGAACGCGGCCACGAACACGATCGCACGTACTTGTTGCGCTTCTTTAAAAAGCACCTGATCAACGAGCAAGTGCTCCACGATTGGTTGGAGGAACGCAGCATCTTCTGGAACGACGACGTGGACATCATCGCCTCCATGGTGTTGAAGACCATTAAACTCATCGACGAAGACGCCAAGGACATGACGCTCCTTGCGCTCTGGCGCGATGAAAAGGACGAGAAGCACTTTGTGGACACCGTGTACCGCAAGACCTTGGCTTTGGGCGAAGAACACGGCAAACTCATTGCCGAACACGCCTCCAACTGGGACATGGACCGCATTGCCCTGATGGATTTGATTCTGATGAAAATGGCACTCGCCGAGGCGCGCCACTTGGAAACCATCCCATTGAAGGTCACCCTCAACGAATACATCGAGTTGGCCAAATACTACAGCACCCCCAAATCCAGCGGATTCATCAACGGTGTACTGGACCAACTCTTTACCAAACTCAACGACGCAGGCGAGATCAAAAAGCTCGGCCGCGGCATGATTCAAGGATGATGAAGCTTACGTGGATTGGTTTGGCGCTGGGCCTGGTGGTACTGGCGGGTTGCAAGGAGGAGTCCAACGACGTCTCCACAGACCTCATTAACATTGCGCCTTCGGCGTCCAACAATACGCCCTCCGCGGAATTGCCAAGCGTGCAGTTCACTGACACGGTGTTTGACTTCGGCATCATCACCGAGGGTGAAAAGGTGCGTCATACCTTCTCGTTTGAGAGTGTGGGCGATGCCCCGCTGATCATCAGCAAGGTGGAGCCTTCGTGTGGCTGCACTGCCGTACAAGACTGGAGTTCACGGCCATATAATGTCGGTGAAACCGGTACCATCACCATTGAATTCGATTCCAACAAGCGGCCCGGCCGCCAACAAAAAACCATTTCGGTGATCACCAACGCTTCGCCATCTGTGCAAACCCTGCACTTGCAAGGCGACGTGATTGGACCCGATGCCCTTTAGATTCCTATGCAACTGTCTATTCTGCTCCAAGAAGCCGCTCCTGCTGGCGGCGGTTACGGCACCCTCATCATGCTGGGTGGTATGTTCATCATCATGTACTTCTTCTTCATCCGCCCCCAGCAGAAGAAGCAGAAAGAAGCCCAAAAATTCCGCGAAGCCATTCAAAAAGGCGACAAGGTGGTGACCATCGGTGGCATCCACGGCAAGGTCGTAGAAGTGGCCCATTCAACGCTGGTGATCAGTGTTGAGCAAGGCAAGCTGCGCATCAGCAAGTCGGCAGTAAGCCCGAATGGTGGCAACGAACTCGAGGTAGAAGTCCGCAAGTAATCAGGCTGGGCGGCGAAACGCCAACATGCTCCACCCCTCCTTTTCGGTTTGAACTTCCAGCTGCCACCCGTGTGGTGCTGTGGCTTGGGTAAGGTGTGGTACGTCCACTGGGTAAAATCCGCTAAACAAAATCGCGCCTCCCGGCTTGAGTGCCCGTGCGTAGTCGCCCATTTGGGCCAGCAGGATGTTGCGGTTGATGTTGGCAAAGATCACGTCAAACGTGCCTGAGATCAGGTCGGCCTCTCCTTCCAGGATCTCAATGCCCTCTACCCCATTGCGCTCCGCGTTTTCGCGGGTGTTTTCGACGCTCCAGTGATCGATGTCGATGGCTTGCACGTGCGCTGCGCCGTGCTGTTTGGCCAAGATGGCGAGCACGCCGGTTCCGGTGCCCATGTCCAAGACGTCTTTCCCGTTCAGGTCCAGATCCAACAAGGCACCCGCCATTTGGAACGTGGTGGGATGGTGCCCTGTACCAAAGCTCATTTGAGGCTGGATAATGACTTCGGGGATGCCTGGCAAAGCAGGGTGAAACGGCGCGCGGATGCGCAAGCGTCCATCCACATCAATGGGATCAAACTGCGACTCCCACTTCGCATTCCAGTTCTGGGGCTCCAGGCGTGAGGTTTTGTACGCCACCTCCACCTCCGGCAAAGCGAAGACTGTGGTGGCTTCCAGTGCTGGTGCGTCAAAATCCCCTTCAAGCACGAAGGCGCGCAACCCGTCCAGGGTTTCCTCAAAGGAATCGTAGCCGAGCTCGGTCAGTTCGGCAAGGAGTACATCGCGCCAAGGGATGAGTGGCGCCACGCGCAGGTCCACGATGGTATAGACCTGATCAGCCATGGGCCCCGATGATGGCTGCGAAGTCTGCAGACTTGAGGGAAGCTCCACCGACCAGGCCGCCGTCCACGTCTGGTTGGCCAAACAATCCAGCTGCATTGCCGGGCTTGACGCTGCCGCCGTAGAGGATGGGGATCAACACGGCCAAATCCATGGAGTGCATCTCGGCTACCAAGCCGCGGATGTGGGCGTGCATTTCTTGGGCTTGCTCGTCGGATGCGGTGAGGCCGGTACCGATGGCCCATACGGGTTCGTAGGCGATAATGACCTTGGCCATGTCCTCAGCTGAGAGGTGACCCAGGGCTGCTTTGACCTGACCACCCACCACTTGGTTTTGGGTGCCGGCCTCGCGCTCTTCCTTCACCTCGCCGCAGCAGTAAATGGGCACGATGCCCGCGACCAAACATGCGTTCACTTTTTCGGCGATCAGGGCGTCGGTTTCGCCGAATAGGGCGCGGCGCTCGCTGTGGCCCAGGATGCAGTACTTCACTCCAGCCGAGGCCAACATGGATGCAGACCATTCTCCGGTGTAAGCACCCGAATCCTGCGCGTGGCAGTTCTGCGCAGCGATGCCAATGCGGTCACTGGCTCGCTCGGCCAACACGGCCAAATAGGGTGCCGGTGGGGCTACAATCACAGTGGTATCGGGGTTCCATTCGGCGTCGCCGAGGTTGGCCAGCAAGGCTTTGGCGTCCTCCAAAGAGGTGTTCATTTTCCAGTTGCCGGCTACGGTATTTCGTGAACTCATGTGTCAAATTTGAGGCGTCAAAGGTACCATCCACAAAATCCCACGCAACTCTGGCCCCTTGGCTGTTTCGGTTGTGGCGAATTTTGAGGACTTTCGAAGTGCCATGGAACACCCGCGGGACATACTTAAACGCATCTGGGGCTACCCGGATTTTCGCCCCGGCCAGCTGGACATCATCCAAGCTGCGCTCGACGGCAAGGACGCGTTGGCGCTACTGCCCACCGGCGGTGGCAAAAGCCTGTGTTACCAAGTGCCCGCTTTGGCCCAAGAAGGCCTGTGTGTGGTGGTGTCTCCATTGATTGCATTGATGGAAGACCAGGTGCAACACCTTCGCCAATTGGGCGTGGGGGCAGCTTCGGTGACCAGCGCGCTGCGCGCAGATCAGGTAGACACCGTACTGGACAACGCCGTGTTTGGCCGCTACAAATTTCTCTATGTCAGCCCCGAGCGCTTGAGCACCACCTTGTTCGTGGAGCGCTTCAAACGCATGAAGGTCAACCTGATAGCCGTGGACGAGGCGCATTGCATCAGCGAATGGGGCCACGACTTTCGCCCGGCTTACCGGGAGATCGCCGCCATCCGTGAACACCACCCGGATGTGCCTGTATTGGCCCTGACTGCAACGGCTACACCAGAGGCCGTTTCCGACATCCAAGAGCGTTTGGCGTTTGGCGCGCCGCTGGTGTTTCAACAATCCTTCCACCGCCCCAACCTGGGGTACATGACCTTGCAAGAGCCCGACAAGTTTGGGATGCTGCTGCGCATGTGCCGCAAGAACCAGGGCTCGGGCATTGTGTACGCCCCTACCCGGCGTCAAACCCAACAAATCGCCCACTTCCTGTACAAAAACGGGGTGACTACCGCAGCCTACCACGCGGGACTAGACGCCCGCGAACGCAGCGCTATTCAGGACGCTTGGGTGCACAACCGGGTGCGCGTAGTGGTGGCCACCAACGCCTTTGGCATGGGCATCGACAAGCCCGATGTGCGGTTTGTGGTGCACTTGCACATCCCTGCTTCGCCTGAGGCCTACTTTCAAGAAGCAGGACGCGGCGGACGCGACGGTTTACCTGCACATGCGGTACTCCTTTGGGACCGCGGCGACCTGGACCAGCTGGACACCCATTTTCACGAAACGTTCCCCGAACTCAAACGTGTGCGTCAGGTGTACGACGGCACATTGGGCTTTTTGCGCATTGCCTACGGCGCAGGCGCGGGCACCAGTCACCCGCTGGAGTTGGGTGAGCTGGCCAAACGCTACAACTGGAATTCACGCGAGACCTACCGCGCCCTTCAATTTTTGGAAACCGTAGGGTACCTCACTCTGAGCGACAGCTTCCACCACCCCACTACCTTCCAGTTCACGTGCCACCGCCAAGGGCTTTATGACTTCCAGGTGCGGTACCCCGGTTACCAACCGGTAGTGGACGACCTGCTACGCGTACACGAAGGCATTTTTGAATGGCCCGCACGCGTGGACGTACGTGGCGTGGCCAAGCGCCTGAAATGGACCGAACCGCGCGTATTGGAAGTGCTTCAACTCCTGCAAGAACTGGACTTGGGCGTGTACACCCCGGCTTCCAACGCGCCACAACTCACTCTGGTGCACGAACGCCTGCGTCCCGACAACCTGGGCTTTGACACCGAGCAATATGAGCGCCGAAAGGCCACAGGACGTAATCAGCTGGAAGCCATGGTGCAACTCACCGAAGGAGGCGGTTGCCGCAGCATGCAACTCTTGGCTTACTTTGGCGAACAGGACTCCGAACCCTGCGGCAAATGTGATGTGTGCCGCGGCCTCCATCAGGAAGCACCTACCGCCGAGCAACAAAAACAACTGCAAGCCGCCATATCCGACGTGTTACAGGACCGCCCCATGCACGCCACCGAAGTGGTGGACGCCCTGCGCGACGAACACTCGCCGCTGCACATCACCGGTGTGTTGCGTGAAGGCGTGGAAGCGGGCTTGTGGGATCGCAATGCCTCGGGCTTGTTTTTCACCCCCGGGGATTCCTGAGTACTTTCGCGCCGTGGATTACCCTCGCATTTACCTCAAAAGCAAGAAGGACCAATCAGTACGCCGCTTTCACCCGTGGGTGTTTTCCGGCGCGGTCAAATTGATGGAAGGCGACCCGCAGCCCGGCGACGTGGTGGCGGTACACGCCAACAAGGGCCAGTTCCTGGGCCTTGGGCATTACGCCAACGGCAGCATTGCCGTGCGCCTGTTTGCCTTTGAGGAGGTGAATCCGGACGTGGACTTCTTCATCCACAAGCTCTCCCTGGCCGCAGACCGCCGCAAAAGCATTGGCCTCTGGAACGACCCTGACACCACTTGCTTCCGCTTGGTACACGGCGAAGGGGATGGATTGCCCGGGCTCATCATCGACATCTACGACAGCGTTGCGGTACTGCAAGCCCACAGCATTGGTATGCACCGCTTCCGAAACGAACTGGCCGAGGCGCTGGTGCGCCTGTTTGAAGGTCGCCTGACTGCGGTCTACGACAAGAGCGATGAAACTTTGCGCAAGTCGGGACATTCCTCAGAAAACGGCTTCATTCACGGCAGCGGCGAGGCGTTCACGGTGGCCAAGGAATACGGCCACAAGTTTGAGGTGAACTGGGAGACTGGCCAAAAAACCGGCTTCTTCATCGACCAACGCGAGAACCGCAAACTGCTGGGCGACTACGCCAAGGACAAGGTGATCCTCAACACCTTCTGCTACTCCGGTGGCTTCTCCATTTTTGCCTTGAACCATGGCGCCAAGGAGGTGCACAGCCTCGACAGCAGTCAAAAAGCGCTGGACTTGGTGACCCGCAACCTGGAGATCAACGGATTGGAGAACGCCGCCCACGAAAACATCAAGGCCGACGCGCTCGAGCACATCAAAGCCCTGCCCGGTGCGTACGACATCATCATTCTGGATCCTCCGGCGTTTGCCAAGCACAAGAGTGCGCGCCACAACGCGGTACAAGGTTACAAGCGTTTGAATGCCCACGCCATCCGCCAGATCAAGCCCGGCGGGATGATCTTCACCTTCTCGTGCAGCCAAGCAGTGGACAAGGCGCTCTTCAACCACACGGTAACCGCTGCAGCCATTTCAGAAGGACGCAGCGTAAAAATCCTGCACCAACTGCACCAACCGGCCGATCACCCGGTCAACATCTTCCACCCCGAAGGTGAATACTTGAAAGGATTGGTAATTCAGGTGGAGTAACGGCTCAGGTCGGCTCCGCTTTGTAATGCTTCCACACCTGTTGCCCCGCTAACCCAGCGAATACCAGTGCGCCCAACACAGCTCTCCAGCGTTGTCTGCCGTGGTATTCGCCCGGCGGGTGTAAAGTGCTTTCGTTCAGCACCTCGATTTGGATGAATTGTCCTTGCCAAAGTCAGAATCTTAGAGTTGGGAGACCAGCTGTACAAGGATGCCGGTTTTGTCATGGGCAACCTCAGTTCCATATGTGGCACACTCCATCCCATCAATAGCTTTTCAACATCTACACCAGCACTGACCCAAATCACCTTCACTCCACCGCTGAATTTCTAACTTGGCTGCCCAACCCATCAGCATGCTAGCACTGCTTGACCGTGTCGCCTGTGAAACGCCCGCCGAGTTCGATTACGAATGGCTGGGGCAGTTTGTACGCTCGATCAACGTTTCCGCCCTCGATTACAAGCCCCACCTGCCCGCGCTGGGGGAGCCCGGCAAATACACCCGCAACATCCTGACCCTAGAGCCCTTTGAGGTGGTCTTGTTGCATTGGCCTGCGGGCGTGGAATCGGCAGTGCATTTGCACAAGGGGTTTTGGGGTTATGTCCTGTGTTTGGAGGGTCAGATCGACAATATTACCTACCAGTTCGAAGGCGACCTGTTGCACGAAAGCGTGGTTTCACGCGCCACACCAGGCGGCATCATTGCCGAACCCGACGGCACCATCCACAAGATTGTGAACAGCTCAGCCACCGAGCCGCTGGTGACCCTGCACTTTTACTACCCGGCCTTGGACACCTTGGACGGGTTGATGCTCTACGACTTGGAAACCGGCACCGTGGGCGAGCTCAACGCGGAGGCGCAAACCGCTTCCTTTGCTGAGCCTGATGCTCACTTTCGCCGATTGGACAAAGGGGCGTTTACTTTTCAACCTGCGGGCAGCAACGGCAAGTCGCACCGCATCTTTCCCATTCTGCCAAAACCCAGCAGCGAGACCATCCGCGAACTGATTTCGGCCTATTACGCCGAGCAAGCAGCCGAGTACGACTCCTTCGACCTCAACCACACCTCGCGCAAGCGCTACACCGAGAGCATCAACCAGTTGATCGCAGGCAAATTGCGCCAACTGGACACGTTGGACACCGTCTTGGACATTGCCTGTGGTACCGGCCGACGTTCGGTAGACATCCGTGAACTGAGCGGTAAGGATTACGCCCTGCACGGTCTGGACCTCAGCGGGGCCATGGCCGAAGTGGCCGAACAACGCGGCATTGAACCGCACGTAGGTGCTTGGCAAGATGTAGACTTGGAAGGACTCCAAGTGGACGCCATTACCTTCCTCTATGCTTACGGCCATATTCCGACTGAGGCCGAACGCGCCGAAGCCTTGGCCAAGATCTACCGCCACCTGCGCCCGGGAGGCTTCTTGTTTTTTGATGTATTCAACGCCCGCGACCAGTTTGAGTGGGGCCCTAAAGCCATCGCTTACTTTGAGCGTCACGGCTTGGTTCACCAAGGCTATGAACGTGGAGACGTGTTCTACCGCAAAACCGGTGGCAAAGAAGTGGCCTTCTTGCACTACTGCGAAGAGGCGCCCATGCGCGCATTTTTAGAGGCGCAAGGCTTTGAGGTGGTTTCGGTGACCCACATCGGCTACACCGGCAAACCAGGACAAATCTTAGACAACCCCGACGAGGGTTCCTTGTTCTTTCATTGTCGCAAACCGCAAGACACATGAGCAAACCCTTGAACGACGTCCGAAAGGACTACGCCAAATACCGCTTGTTGGAAAGCGAGGTCCTCGCTGACCCGTTGGCCCAACTGCACGCCTGGCTGGATGAAGCCAAAACCTCACTTCCCGACGATTACAACGCGATGGCGCTGAGCACCGTGGACGCTGATGGCGTGCCACACAGCCGCGTTGTGCTGCTGCGGGGGCTGGATACAGGCCTGGTCTTTTACACCAATTACACCAGTGACAAGGGCCGTGAATTGCTCGCCCACCCAGCGTGTTCCATCCTGTTCTTTTGGCCAGAGTTAGAGCGCCAGGTGCGCGTGGTGTGCACCGCCCAAAAGGTGGCTGCGGCCGAGAGCGATGCCTACTTTGCCTCACGCCCGCGTGAGAGCCGCCTTGGTGCATGGGTGAGCGACCAGAGTGCTCCCATTGCCACCTCTCAAGCCTTGGATGATAAATTCAATGAAGTAGCGCAACGCTTTGAAGGAAAGGAAGTTGATCGTCCAGAACACTGGGGCGGATTCCGCTTGACGCCTTCCCGATTTGAATTCTGGCAAGGACGCCCATCGCGCTTGCACGACCGCTTGGTGTACGTACCAAACGGCGATGCATGGACCCTTCAACGCCTCCAACCTTAGTCCATGCCATCTGCTGAATCTTTGGCACTGCTGCAAGAGCTGTGCACCATCCCTGCCACCGCTGGCGACGAACAATTGCTGAGCGATTGGATCTTGCGATACACCCTCAAACACCAAAACTCCTGGAAGCACCAGCCCGAGATCTTTGCGGGCGATGGCTTTCAAGAGGCCATTGTGCTTATGTTTGGCCGTCCTCGATTGGCCGTATTCGCGCATTTGGACACCGTGGGGTACTGCACCGCCTACGGCGACCGACTGGTGCCCATCGGGAAACCAAAAGCCAAGTCAGGTACTACGCTCTTGGGTGAAGACGCGGCGGGTGCTGTAGCATTGACCCTGCGGGTTGAAGAGCACCCCAAAGAAGAAGGCGAAGGCAAGGAAATCCGCTACTATGGCGACGGACCGCGTCAATTGGAACGCGGTACTCCCCTCACCTACAAGCCCGATTGGCGCGAGACCGAAACCCACGTGCAATGCTGCTACTTGGACAACCGTGTAGGCGTTTGGAATGCGCTAGAACTCTGTCAAAACGCGCAAGACGTAGCCATTGTATTCAGCACCTACGAAGAGCACGGCGGCGGCGCAGCCCAGTTCCTGGGGCGGTTGTTGTTCAAGTCGTTTGGATGCAGGCAAGCCTTGATCTCGGACGTGACCCTGGCCAGCGAAGGCATTGTGCAGTCCGAAGGCGTGGCCATCTCCCTGCGCGACCGCGGCATTCCTCGCCAACGCTTTGTGCAAAAGATCCGCCAAATTGCCCAAACCCATGGCATTGCTCACCAGTTGGAGGTTGAAAGCGCAGGCGGCTCCGACGGCAACCAACTCCAGGCGTCCAGCTACCCGTGGGACTGGTGCTTCATCGGCCCGCCCGAAACCGGCTACCACTCCCCGGACGAATCCATCCACAAATCCGACCTGGACGCCATGCGCCAGTTGTACAACGTACTCATTGACGAACTCCCATGAATCCTCCCATCCAAGTCTGCATCATTGGCAACAGCCAAGCCACCCCGCATCAAATGGAGGTCGCCGAAGCGGCCGGACGCATCCTTGCTTCGCACGGACATACCGTGGTCACCGGCGGACGCACCGGCGTCATGGAAGCAGCGGCCAAAGGCGCACGTGAAGCAGGCGGCATTGCGGTGGGCATTCTGCCTACCGAAGACACTTCTTCTTCCAACAGCTACAACAACGTGGTGATCCCTACAGGCATGGGCTACACGCGAAACGCATTGAACATCCTGGCTGCGCAGGCGGTGATCTGCGTGGGCGGCATGGTGGGCACCATGAATGAGATGGGATTTGCGTGGATGTGGCAACGTCCTATGTGGGGCATCCAGGGCACCGGCGGCTGGACCGACAAGGTCATCGGCACCTGCTTTGACGAGCGCTGGGACCGCCCCATTCCCGGGATTGACTTGGAGGAGCTCGAAGACCTGGCAGGGCGCTGGGCAGCGGGGGAACCTATCGTGTAATCCCCAAACAGCAAGACATAAAAAAGGCTGCCCGAAGGCAGCCTTTTCTGTAAGCCAAATGGAGTGCTTAGTGTGACGCCAAGTAAGCGGCTACGCCTGCGTGGTCGGCCTTCATGGCATCTTTGCCAGGGGTCCAGTTTGCAGGGCACACTTCGCCATTTTCTTCTACGAACTGCAAGGCGTCCACCACGCGGATGGCCTCCTCTACGTTACGCCCGATGGGGAAATTGTTTACTGTCGCGTGGTGCACGGTGCCTTCCTTGTCGATCAGGAACAGGCCGCGGTAAGCAATCAGGTCGCCGTTGGCGCCGAGGTTGCCTTCCTCGTCGTACTCGTACTCACCGGCCAGCACGCCAAACGCGTCAGCTACTGTCTTGTTGAGGTCGGCCACCAATGGGTAGGTGATGCCTTTGATGCCGCCGTCATCTTTGCCCACTTGGAGCCAGCCCCAGTGCGATTCGGCAGTGTCGGTGCTGCAAGCCACAACCTGAACGCCGCGCTTTTCGAATTCGCCCAGCTTCTCTTGGAAGGCGTGGAGCTCTGTCGGACACACAAAGGTGAAGTCCTTGGGGTAGAAGAAGAACACTACATATTGCTTGCCCAAGTATTGGTCGAGCGAGTATTCTTCAACAATGTCTTTGCCGTTGAGTACGGCTGGTACCGCAAAGTGCGGTGCTTTTTTACCAATGAGGTGAGACATAAGTCTGGTTTTTTCTGGAGTTGAATACAGTGCGAAATTACCAACTCCCTTCCAGCTGGAAGCCTGAATTCAGGACCGATTTTCATGAATCTGGTGCATGGGATATAGAGTTGGACTATGCCCCACAAAACGGGACCATGGGTTTCGCTATTTTGTGCGGTCGAAGCCCCTGAATATGAAAGCCCTGCTTTGCGGGTGCCTGGCCGCCCTGTTGGCCTGTAGCGCCGATGCTCAGACCTATTCTAACCAAGCCAACGAGCAAGAGTTGGCCATCCTCAACCCAACGCCATACTTCGGTTCTGGAGCGAGTTTGGTAGACATCGACCAGGACGGCTGGGACGACCTGACCATCGTACACGAAAACGACT
This sequence comes from Flavobacteriales bacterium, assembly GCA_049594615.1. Taxonomy (GTDB): domain Bacteria; phylum Bacteroidota; class Bacteroidia; order Flavobacteriales_D; family Sanyastnellaceae; genus CAXPZW01. The sequence continues at coordinate 1,790 of JBMYJR010000045.1, read as the reverse complement.
CGGTGAAAATCTGGCGCAACGTGGACGGTTTGTTTGAACCCATCCCCTCTCCCGCGTACATCGCAGGCGACGCCAAGCAAGCCACTTGGGCCGATTACGACAACGACGGCGACCTGGACTTGCTGGTGACCGTATTTATAGGCCAGACACGCCTGTACCGCAACGAAGGGGATTGGGCCTTTACCGATGTCACCCTTACCGCAGGCATGCCCATCGATGATGTAGGTCGGCATTTTGGCGCCAGCTGGTGCGACTACGACAAAGACGGATTTCTAGACGTCTACCTCTGCTCCTACAACATTGACGAAAACGGCGCCTCCAATCAGTTGATGCACAACAATGGAGACGGCACCTTCTCCAACCTGGCCAACCTCCTGGGGGTTGATAACGGCTTGCTCCTCGCTTTCCAGAGTGTGTGGATGGACTACGACAACGACAACTGGCCCGATTTGTACGTGGTCAACGACAAGTCCTACATGCCCAACGCCTTGTACCGCAACAACGGCGACGGTACCTTCACCGATGTGAGCGAGGCCAGCGGTGCCAATGTGGGCGTGGATGCCATGACCTGTTCGGTGGCCGACGTGGACCACAACGGATACCTGGACGTGTACATGACCAACGAGCCCTGGGGCAACGTGCTGCTGCTCAACAACGGCGACGGTACCTTTACCGATGTGGCCGAAGAAGCCGGCGTGCTGTGCAACTCGCTCACCTGGGGCGCCCTTTGGTTTGACCACGACCACGACATGGACGACGACCTGTATGTGGCCAACACCGACGCCAGTCTGAACAACTTCAACTTCTTCTTCGATAACAACGGCGACGCCACCTTTACCCCCAGCTTCATCGAAGGCGCCAGCGACGTGACCATGCTCAGCTACGGCGTGTCCAAAGGCGACTGGAACAACGACGGGCACTGGGATTTCACCGTCATCAACGCCGGCAGCTACCCTGCGGCCCTGATGCGCTCTGAAGGTTCGGATGCCGGGTGGGTAAAGGTAGACCTCACCGGCACCGTGAGCCAGTGGGAAGCCATTGGCAGCTGGATGCGTTACGTGGTGGGCAGCGAGGAGCGCCACGTTTATACCCTGAGCGGCGAGAACTTCTTGGGCCAAGACAGCAAATCCGAACTGCTCTCCTTGGGCGAGGCCACCCAACTGGACACGCTGGAAATCACCTGGCCTTCAGGGTTGGTGGAGACCTATACAAACGTCCCGGCAGGCACCCACTTGGAGTTGTCGGAAGGCGCCACATTGCAAGCGCAGATCCTGATTGATGGCGAAGCCACGGGACTGTGTGCAGGTGAATCAGTCACCCTGAGCGTGGACTTGGAAGGCGAAGTGGACTGGGGGCCTTTTGGCACCGGACCTACCCTGACGGTAGACGCTTCTGGCACCTATCAAGCAACGGTGACCCATCCGTTGGGCTTTGTAGTGCAGACGGTGCCCTTGACCATTGAGGTAGCAGAGCCATTGGCCGTGGACGACTTGGTGGTAGGCATCAGCTGCTTTGGTCAAGTGGGCGGCATTGCCCTGCTCCCGGTTGATCCCGAAGCCGTTGCCAGCATCTCTTGGAACGACGGAGCTTATTCCGAACTGATCCTTAACAACATTCCCGCCGGCAACTACACCTACACCTTGGTGGACACCAACGGCTGCACCCAATCCGACAGCTACACCCTCACCGAACCCGAGGAATTGCTGGTGGACGCAATTGCCACTGATGTCACTTGCTTTGGAGCGGCCAACGGCGCGGTCAGCCTAGACATTCTGGGCGGCACACCGGAA
>JBMYJR010000044.1:0-25380 GCA_049594615.1 Flavobacteriales bacterium | reverse complement strand
AGATAGTCTGCACTTTTATCGCAGTCACAGGCATCATCATTGGTGGCGATGAACTGTCCATGTGGAGTCATGGGAAAGTATTGGCTTTGCAATTCTGCATGGCTGCCCACAAGCCAACCTCCATCGGTAGACAGGGTCTGCTGGTCCCAACCTGCTGGAAAGTCGGATTCGAAATCAGCAGAAATCAATACCGTTTGCCCCGTACTGACAAGGGTTGCGAACAAGAGGAAGGGAAGTAAGTGGGCTGCCTTATACACGAGCACAGGGGTTTTGGGTTTACTGCATGCTTTTGCCGCGTAAAAGATATGCTGATTGACATGAAATCGCATCAATCACTACAGAAGGGCGGAACTTAGCCATGGGGCCTTGGTCGATCATGCCTTCGCCATCAGGAAGATGTGTGCTTAAATGAACGGGTTATTCTTTGGGAATCCCCGACATTGTGCTCCAGTGAGGGAGTGCGGTGGACAGCACCGTGTGTGGTTGAACAAATAACAGTTGATTCCATGAAACGAACCGTGACGCTTTTCTTATTGCTTTTTGCGCTGGGTGTTCCATTTGGTTCCTCAGGCCAAACCGCTACGCTACTGCAGCACTATGATGCCGAAGACCTTGATCAGGTATTCGTGGATTTGGGAATCCCCGGTGGAATTGTGCCCATCAACTACGAGGTGGATTTATTCAAAATCAATTACACCACACTCCATCCCAATGGTACAGAGGTTCCGGTAACTGGGGCATTTGCCTTGCCGAGTGAGGTGGCCTGTCCGCTGCCTATGAGCAGCTACCAGCACGGAACCATCGGTGCCAAAACAGATGCGCCGAGTTACCAGTCTACAGAAGCAAATCTGGGTGTGTTGTATGCGGCCGTTGGGTACGCCACGTGCATGCCTGATTACATTGGCTTGGGCGATAGTCCGGGAATGCACCTTTATGTGCATGCTGATTCTGAGGCCCAAACGTCGAAGGATTTGCTCCAAGCGGTGGTTTCCCTGCAGGACAGTCTGAATTTCAGTGTGGACGGCCAGTTGTTTTTGTGGGGATACTCCCAAGGAGGACACGCCACCATGGCTTTGCATCGATTGCTCGAGCAAGAGCCGTTGGAACCGTTTTCGGTGACGGGTTGTGCTCCCATGAGTGGGCCTTATGACATCTCAGGCGTGCAAAGCGCTGTGATTATTGACGATCAGCCCTACCCAACGCCGGGTTATTTGCCGTACGTAGCATTGAGCTACCAAGAAGTTTACGGCAACCTCTATTCCGATTTGGAGGACTTATTTCTTCCAGAATACGCGGCGGTGATCCCAGACTTGTTTGACGGGACGCACTCCATGGGGGAAATCAATGCTGCTTTTCCGAACATTCCCAATCAGATGTTGCAACCGGATGCCCTCGAAGATTTTGAGAGCAATCCAGAACACCCCATTGCCTTGGCTTTGGCTCAAAACGATGTGTACGATTGGGCCCCTGTTGCACCTACACGCCTGTACTATTGCGAAGGTGACGATCAGGTGAATTACATGAATTCTGTTGTGGCATTGGAGGCGATGACTGCCAATGGTGCAGCACAAATCGATGCCGTTGATGGAGGAATGCTTGACCACGGAGCATGCGCGCCATTGGCCATGTTGGCTGGGTTCAACTGGTTCATTGATTTGTATGAACCTGCTTTTGATCCTCAGATTGTGGCTACTGTGACACAGATCGAAGAAAGCGTAGACGGCTTCGGTTCCATCGTCATCCCCTCGGAACAAATCGATCCGGCATGGAATTGGAGCTGGTCCAATGGGTCCGAAGAGTTGGTCTTGGAAGGACTAGAGCCGGGGCTTTATACCTTCACACTCTCCAATGGAGCGGGGTGCGAGGTGGCTTTCGACTTCCTCATTGTTGCACCGACCGTTATCGGGGAGCATCACGCGGATCAATTCAACGTTTACCCCAACCCCGTGAGTGATCAAATCACAATAACTCCGGCTACATGGAAGCGGGCTGAATTGATGACCTTGGATGGGGTTCTGGTGGGGCAGTTCTTCAATCGTGGAGAAACGATTCAGGTGAGTCACTTGCCTTCCGGTGTGTACGTTTTACGCATTGATCAGCGGTTTCATCGTGTGGCGGTGCAGCGTTAGTTCTGCAAAGCTGAAAGCGGAAGTTTCCCGATGGCTGATCTTGGATACACCTGTGGTTTACGTCTCTTACAACGGGTCAAAGAGCAGGAGCTGTTTCTTTTGACTGCGAACACAGGATAGCACATGTCCAACCACCTCCGCACCGAGCGCTCATCGTTTCCCGTCTACCAAGTTGACGCATTTACCCGCCAATTGTTTGCGGGCAACCCGGCCTGTGTGGTTGTGCTGGATAGCTGGCTTCCGGATACCTTGTTGCTCAAGATAGCCCAGGAAAATGCAGTGGCAGAAACCGCGTTTTTGTGTTCCGTTGAGGGAGGTTATCACTTGAGGTGGTTTACGCCGGAATTGGAAATGGACTTGTGCGGCCACGCGACACTTGCGGCGGCCCATGTTGTACACACCCAACTTCATCCCGGGCAGTCTTTGATTGTGTTTGAGACCGTCAGCGGAAGCTTAGAGGTTGTGTGCCGTGATGGTCAATATGAACTCGACTTCCCTGTGCGAAGGGGTCAGCCAGCAGTCCTTCCTGCGCAGATCGAACAGGCCTTGAATGTGCTTCCTGAGCACGTCTATTTGGCGCGTGATTACATGTTGGTATATCCATCGCGGATTGAAGTAGAGCAGATCAAAGTGGATCGATCTGTCTTTGATCAGATCAATTTGGGATGTGGAGGTGTGGTGTGCACAGCCCCGGGTGATCATCCTGAAGATTTTGTATCCCGTTTTTTTACGCCGCAGGCCAGTATTTTGGAAGATCCCGTGACCGGATCAGCCCATTGTACCTTGGTGCCTTACTGGTCTGAGCGATTGGGGAAAAAGGTGCTGCAGGCAAAACAACTGTCTGACCGAGGGGGAACATTGAGGTGCGCGCTAAACGCAGAACGTGTGTTGATTGCAGGAGAAGCTGTGACTTACTCCAAAGGGGTGATTTACGTGTAAGTCAGTGTGCAACGCACGTTGCTAGTCCAGCTTGGCAGGCATTCACCGGGCTGCACACCTCACCCTTGAAAACATCGCTCGGATACTTCTTTACTGCAATACTCTAGGTGGTATTTTGCATGTTTTCTTCACATGGCTCAGCGATCGACATTTGCATCAGGATTCAGTTGGCAATCGGTCAACGTGTTGGCTCAGGTCATTCTGCAACTGGGCTTCACCGCCATCATGGCGCGCCAACTCACCACCCAAGATTTTGGCATCATGTCCATCGTGCTGGTGGTCATGGGCTTCATTGAAATCTTCTCGCAAATCGGCATTGGCCCTGCTTTGATTCAACGCAAATCGCTGGATGCGGCCAAGGTCAACGGCGCATTTTTTATCAGTGTCTACCTGGGAATCGGCTTTTTTGCGCTGCTCTTTGGACTGGCTCCGGCCATCGAAGGGTACTTCGGATGCGACGATGCCGGGCTGACCGAGCTTTTCCGTGTGGTGGGGCTGTCGTTCATCATTTCGGCCGTGGCGGTGGTGCCGCGCTCGCTGATCATCAAGGAGATGGCCTTCAAAAAGCTCTTCTATTCCTCGGTCTTTGCCATGAGTATTGGGCTGTATGGGGTAGGGGTGGTGCTGGCATTCATGGATTATGGCGTTTGGGCTTATGCCTGGGCGTTGATCGCGCAAAACGTATTGCTCACCATTGCCTATTGGGTCCAATGCCCGCAGCGTATCCGCAATGCGTGGAAGTGGGCCGACGTGCGTGATATGATTCGGTACGGCGGTGGCAGCACGCTGTTCAACTTCTTCAATTACGCAGCGTCCAAAGCCGATGTGATATTGGTGGGCAAGTACAGCGGCATGGCTGCGTTGGCCGACCAGACCTCCGGCGATTGTACCGGGCGCTTTTCCAGCACCGGAGTGTACGACCGCGCCGTGTGGCTTATGACCTTGCCGGTGACCATCTTGGGCAAGCTCAGCGACAGTGTATTGTTCAGTGGCATATCCAGACTTCAGGACGACCAGCCTGCCGTGCAGCGCGTCTTCCTCAGTGGAACCTACTTCATTTCCATGCTCGTTTTTCCAGGGTGCATGTTCTTGGTGTTCTTCAGCGAAGAAGTGGTGTTGACCTTGTTGGGTGACCAGTACCTTGAAGCGGTTCCCGTTGCACGCATCCTCTTTGTAGGTGTGGCCTTCCGTGCCCTGATCAAATTGAGCGATGCGATTGTACGCGCGTTGGATGCAGTGTACATCGCCAGCGCCATCAAGGGCGTGTTTTTGGTCTTGGTGATTGGAGGAACCCTGTGGGGATTGGAGCATGGACTCATAGGTGTGGCAACCAATTTGGTGGTGGCCATTGGCATCCAGTACATCCTCATGTTGGGCCTGAGCCTGCGTTTGGCTGGATTGAAAGCCGGCCGGGTCATCGGTAAGATGATGCCCGGGTTCATGATGGCGATTGCCACAGGGGTCGTGGCCTTGGTGCCCTTTGTGGTGCTTTCCTTTTGGGACGCACCGCCGTTGATTGGCCTGATCCTTGCCACAGGAAGTGTGTTGGCCGGTTGGCTGGCCTTGGCCTGGTTGGCGCCGTGGTTGTTTGGCAAGGGACGCGACAATGTCCTGCGTATGCTGGCTCCGCGGCTCCCCAACCGCGGATTTTTGGGCCGGTTCCGCCGGCGTATCGGAGGGGATGTGCCTCCAAGCGCTTAGAACCTCCTTACTTTTGCAGCCCATGCGCAACCTGTTTTGCACCGTATTGATGAGTTTGCTCGTCGCCTCCCTCTGGGGACAACGCGGCAGCTGCAGTGTTTCCACCGCAGACTCTACCCGCTTTTTACTGAGCGTCAATGGATTGAGCTGGGGTGACTCGGCGCAAACCGCTTGGACCTTCACGGGAGACCCAGGTGCCTACACCTTGACCATGTGGCCTGTGGATTCTGTGGCCACCTTGCTCACTGGTGAAGTGCAAGTCACCGCCGGCGTGGAGCGTGATTACATGCTCATGTTCGGGGAGGATCGCTCCAAGTTCTTCTTGGCCGTCACCGCCGAGACCACCTACAGCCCTTCTGGCGACTATGCAGAGGCTTCGGTGATTCCCGCATGGCGTGAGGCGGCATCTGGCGTCCAAGTGGCCCATGCCACACCGTTCGCGGAGGTACGCACCGCTTTGCGCGGAGCCGTGTTCCAAAAGGAGAGAATTGCTATGATCGAGGACTACCTGCTGGGACACTCCTTGTCGGTGGCCCAACTGTCCGAATTGCTGTCTGCTGTGGATGCCGAGGACGCCCGTTTGGCCCTCGCTCTCAAAGCTGCCCCCCAACTCACCGACCCGCAAAACCTCGGGCAAATGGACCAGGCGTTTTACCTCTCGAGCTCACGAAAAAAGCTGTACGAGGCCGTTGGTCAATGAGCAAGCGTGTCCTGTTTACATTTCGTTCAAAAAATGACAATGCTTTGAAGGTCTAAATGGACGGTCAGGGCCTTGAAATTGCGCAACTTTGTGGTCTGATTCTGGAACAAGAACCCCTCTGGAATCTGACCTGAACATGGCGCACATTCACAACTTCTCAGCCGGACCGTGCATCCTTCCCAAGGAAGTGATGGCCGAAGCCGCCCAAGCCGTCGTTGAACTTAACGGCAGCGGACTCTCTTTGATTGAAATGTCTCACCGCAGCAAGCCCTTTGTGGCCGTGATGGAAGAAGCCCGCGACCTGGTGCGCGAACTGCTCAACCTGCCCGACCGCTACGAAGTGCTGTTTTTGCAAGGCGGTGCCAGCCTCGGCTTTTTGACCGCTGCGCACAACTTGATGCGCAAAGGCGGTTCGGCGGCCTACGTCAACACCGGTACGTGGTCCAAGAAGGCCATCAAAGAAGCCAAGCTCTTGGGCGATGTCCGTGAGATCGCCTCTTCAGAAGACAGCAACTACAACCACATCCCTTCGGACATCTCGTTCCCATCGGACGTGGACTACATCCACATCACCTCCAACAACACCATCTTCGGTACCCAGTGGCAATCGCTGCCACAGACCAACGCGCCGTTGGTGTGTGACATGAGCTCGGACATGTTCTCGCGCGCGTTCAACGTGGAAGACTACGCCCTGATCTACGCAGGCGCACAAAAGAACATGGGACCTGCCGGAACCGTGCTCTACATCGTAGACAAAGAAAAACTCGGCTTTACCGAGCGTCCCATTCCGTCTTACTTGGACCTGCGCGTACACCTGGAGAAGGACTCCATGTTCAACACTCCGCCCGTGTTTGCGGTGTACACCTCCATGCTCATGCTGCGTTGGATCAAGGCCAACGGCGGTATTTCAGGCATGCAAGAGCGCGCCGCAGCCCGCGCCAAGCTGATGTACGCGGCCATCGACAGCAATCCGCTGTTCACCGGTCACGCCAACCTGGACTCGCGTTCTCAGATGAACGCCACCTTCCGCCTGACCGACGACAGCCTGGCTGAAGAATTTGACAAACGCTGGAACGATGCAGGCATTTCGGGCCTCAAAGGCCACCGCTCTGTGGGCGGTTACCGCGCAAGCATGTACAACGCCCTGCCGCTGGAAAGCGTCGAGACCCTCACCAAAATCATGAACGAATTCGCGGCGGTAAACGCCTAACCTCATAGCTCCCATGAAAATCCTCGCCAACGACGGCATCAGCCCAGCGGGCATCGCCAAACTCGAAGCTGCCGGTGTGACCGTGTCCACCGAGCACGTGCCCCAAGACCAACTGATCGACGCCATCAACACCCAAGGCTACGTGGGCCTGATGGTGCGCTCGGCCACCACTGTGCGCCAAGATCTGATCGACGCGTGTCCCAACTTGAAAATGATCGGACGCGGTGGAGTAGGCATGGACAACATCGACGTGGACTACGCCCGCGGCAAAGGCTTGGCAGTATTCAACACCCCTGCGGCCAGCTCACAAAGCGTGGCCGAACTGGTGATGGGGCACCTCTTTGATGTGGCCCGCTCCATCTTCGACAGCAACCGACAAATGCCTGCCCGCGGTGCCAGCGAGTTCAAAAAGCTCAAGAAGGCCTACGGCAAAGGCACTGAGTTGCGTGGCAAAACGTTGGGTATCGTCGGCTTTGGTCGCATTGGCCGTTCGCTCGCGTCGTACGCACTTGGTTGCGGCATGGACGTGATTGCCTGTGACCCATACGCCCAAGACGGCAAGGTGACCGTCATGATCGGCACCAGCCAAACCGTGGAGGTGGACGTGCCGCGTTACGACCTTGAAGCTGTGCTGGCCCAGTCGGACTTTGTATCGCTCCACGTACCCAAGCAGGCCGATGGCAGTGCTGTGCTCGGCGCGGCGCAATTGGCCGCCATGAAGCCAGGTGCTTGTGTGGTGAACGCTGCGCGCGGTGGTGTGATTGACGAGGACGCCCTGATGGCCGCACTCGACAATGGTAGCCTGCGTTACGCAGCACTTGACGTGTTCGAGAACGAACCCACCCCGCGCGAGGACCTCTTGGCCCACCCCAAAGTGGCCTTGACTCCGCACATTGGCGCCGCCACCACCGAGGCCCAGGACCGCATCGGAGAAGAACTCGCCGATCAAATCCTGGCTAACCTGAACGCCTAGTGCCGGCATTGTATCCGTTCCGTGCCGTTCGTCCTTCCCGGGATAAGGTGCACTTGGTGGGGTCGCGTTCGTACGTGACCTACACCCAGAACGACCTGGAGGAAAAGCTCAAGGGCAACCCTTATTCTTTCCTGCACATCATCCGCCCAGAGTTGGACGCGGCCTTCCACGCCCTGCCCCGCACAGAACGGTTTGGACGCATCCGCGAGGAATACGAAGGGTACGTGAACCAAGGCGTATTGCTCAAAGACCTGAAGCCGGGGTTCTATTACTACGAACAAACCACTTCGGGCCGCACATACTCCGGCTTCATCGGTGCCATTGACACCGCTGAATACGACGCCGGCAACATCAAGGTGCACGAGCAAACCCTGGAACGCCGCGAGCAGATTTTTGCCGAGTACTTGGATGCCACCCGCTTCAATGCCGAGCCTGTGCTGCTGGTACACGACGACGATGCCGAGGTAGAAGCCCTTCGCGAGGAAGTCACCGCTGTGCGTCCTGAGTACGAATTCACCACCACCGACAAGGTGTACCATGCCCTGTGGTTGGTGGAGGATCCTGCTGTCCAACATGCGGTGACCGCGGCCTTTGCGCGCATGGATGCATTGTACATCGCAGACGGACACCACCGTTCGGCTTCTAGCGCGCGTCTGAGCCACATGTTGGAGGGCCCTGAAGGCGCCAGTTGGCACCGTATGATGGCCTTGTGCTTGCCTGCTTCGCGCATGGCCATTTTCCCGTTCCACCGGTTGGTACGCACCTTGGACTGTTCACAAGAAGAGCTGCTGAAAGGCCTCAAAACCCAAGGCCAATTGGAAGTACTCGACGGCCCCGCCGAACCCGAGTGCGAAGGCGTGGTGCACGTATACCTGCGCGGCCAGTGGTACCGATTGACTTGGCCCGCCAGTGAACAGTTGACTGCCACCCAGCGCTTGGATGCCGCCCGCTTGAGCCGCAAGATCCTGGGCCCTGTATTGGGCATAGGAGACCTGCGCAACGACCGCCGCATTGACTTTTTGGGCGGTCCGGACCGCATCGCAGATTTGCAAAACGCCGTGGATTCGGGGCAGTTTGAGGTGGCCTTTGCCTTGTGTGCGGTGCCTTTTGATAGCCTCAAAGCCGTGGCCGACGAAGGCGGCACCATGCCTCCCAAGTCCACCTTTGTGGAACCCAAGCTGCGCAGCGGCATCACCATCTTTGAACTCGAATCATGAGCCTGCAAGCACGCCTGGAAGCCATCCGCCACACCCTGCCCGAACAAGTAGCCTTGTGCGCAGTGTCCAAGACCAAACCGGTGGCCTTGCTCCAGGAGGCATACGATGCCGGCCAGCGCATATTTGGTGAGAATCGTGTGTTGGAAATGGCCGATAAATACGAGGTCCTGCCCAAGGACATCCAATGGCACATGGTGGGCCACGTGCAAACCAACAAGGTCAAGCTCATGATTCCGTTTGTGAGCCTGATCCACGCGGTGGACAGCGAGCGCCTCTTCCGTGAAATTGAGAAGCATGCTGCCCGCTATGGTCGGGTGGTGGACGTGTTGCTGCAAGTGCACATTGCCCGCGAGGCCAATAAGCACGGTTTTGCCGGCCATGAGCTCAATGTATTCTTGGACAACGGTACCCTTGAAGACTGCAAGCACGTGCGCGTGCGGGGACTCATGGGCATGGCCACCTTCACCGATAACCAGGACCAAGTACGCCGCGAGTTTGCCACCCTGAAGCAGACCTTTGACCACGTGCAGGAAGAGTGGTTCGGCGGTCAAGCACATTTTGACACCTTGTCCATGGGCATGAGTGGGGATTACCAGATGGCCATCGAAGAAGGCGCTACCCTGGTGCGCATCGGTTCTTCTATCTTTGGCGCACGCGGTTAACCGGTGCATACAAGAGCAGAATCCTGCCTGCGGTTGTAACTTCGGTAAGACACCTATCGTCCCCAGAGAAACCTTTCCTATGAATCGCCTTGCAAGTGTTCTGTTGGCCTTGTCGCTGGTGGTCGGTGTGTCCGGCCAGGTGGTCGAAGGTTCGGTGCGCGATGGGGCGGGAGAGGCCCTTCCATTTGCCGGCGTGTATGTCAAGGACAGCACCTACGGCACCTCCACCACGCGCAATGGCAGTTATTCGTTGACCCTCAATCCGGGCACTTACGTTCTGGAATTCTCCCATGTGGGGTTTGCCCCCACCAAACGTGAAGTGCGCTTGGCCCGAGGAGAGCAGTTGCGCTTGGACGTGAGCTTGGCACGCGCAGCCACCCAAATTGGAACCGCCGAGGTGGTGGCCGATACGCGCGACAAGGCCAAAGAAATCATGCGTAAAGTGCGCGACCGGCGTCCCGCTTATTTGGATGCTGTGCAGACGTATGCCTGTGAGACCTACCACCGCAGCACCTTGATGCGCGAGCCCAAGAATTACCAGCCCCTCGCCGCTACTGGGTTGAGCCCAGAGTTGCTCGATTCTGCCGGCATTGAGCTAGAGGAGCCTGAATATCTGCTCATGCGCGAGTTGGTGTCCAACACCCAGTTTCGTGCGGCGTCGCGCTACCAAGAACACATTACTGCGATCCAAAAATTCAAAGAGGGAGACATTCCGGAGGAGCCCATGCGCTCCATGTCGGCTTCAGGAGGGACCGACTTTGGCGATCCGCAATTGGTGCCTTGGGCGCGCGAGGCCCGCAACGCGTACTTGGTCTTTGAGGACTTGCTGAGTTGCGGGTTCAACTTTTACGAGAATACCTTTCCCTACGACGCCATTGCAGAGCGCCAGCTGACCTCACCCATTGCGGCAGGCAGCGCGTTGCTGTACAGGTACGACTACGCTGGAGCGGTATACGAGGCTGGGCAGATGGTGCACAAACTGCAAGTAACACCGCTTTCAAAGGGAGAGCCGTTGTTTGAAGGCGCCTTGTTTGTGGCCGACAGTTCGTATGCATTGGTGGCCGTGGACTTGCGCGTCAACCGTGCGGCCATGACCCTTTGCAAGGAGTTTCACATTGTTCAGAACTACCAGGAGATTGCCCCTGGCATTTGGCTGCCGGTGCGCCGCGAGCTCACCTACCACATCGGTGATGGCAGTAACGACATCGTCGGGCGTGCCACCTTGGAACATACTGGATACGTGGTCAACCAGCCGCTGCCCCATGCGTTCAGCCCTACCGAAGTACGCCGGTACGACCCCAAGGCCTTTGACCGCGACACCACCTTTTGGCAGACCCAACGCCCCGCGGTACTCAACGCCAACGACCTGATGTTCATGCAGCACGCCGACAGCGTGCGCAACTACCTGCAAAGCGATGAATGGCTCCAACGCCAAGACAGTGTATACAATGTTGTCGACATCTGGACCCCGCTGGTGGGCTACGGCTACCGGAACCGGCCCAAGGGCGTGGAGCTGTACATCGAAGGACTGTTGGGGCAAATCAATCCCTTTGGCATTGGGGGATACAGGCACCGATTGCCCGCGCAGGTGTCGCTGGAATTGAAAGGGGGCTACACGTTGGAGACCAACGGTTTTGTGGACTACGGGTTTGCCAACAACGACATCAAAGGCCGCATTTCTGCGGGGCTCACGTACCGTCCGCTGAAGTTTGTGCGTACCATGCTCACCTTTGGGGACTACTACGAGATGGTGAACGACTATGCGTCCATCGAGCAGGTCTTTTCGCGCAGTAATTTTATTCGCACCACCGAGTACGGCATTTCGCAGCGCCAGGAGTTGATCAACGGGCTGTTTGCCGAGGCGTCGTTCACTTTTGAGGACCAACAAGCACTCGTAGGATTGCAACTGGCCGATTGGAGCTCAGAGCTGTTTGGCGACCTGAATACCCCGCTTGATTTTGCCCGTTACAAGAAGTCGGAGTTTCGCCTGCGCATGCAGTACAACATGCGCCAGCGCTACGAAATCAAGCGGGGGCGCAAGCTCATCTTGGGCTCGGATTATCCTGAGCTGTACCTCGAGTACCGCAAAGGGGTACCGGGGCTATTTGGGAGCGAGGTGAACTTTGATTACCTGGAGATTGGCGCTTCGCACGAGTTGGATTTGGTGCGCTACGGATCCTCGCGCTGGCAAGTGCAAATGGGCACCTATCTCAACAAGGCCAACCTTCGGATATTGGAGTACAAGTATTTCCGGGGTTCGGACCAGTATTTCTTCTCGGACCCGTTGCGCAGTTTCCAGTTGCTTGGGCCCACCTTGAACACGCCCAACGAGTGGTTCCAAGCCAGTTACATCCACCACTTTGAAGGTACCCTCCTGGGGAAGGTGCCGTTGGTCAACCGGTTGAAATTGCAGTTGGCCGCTGGGGGAGGGGTGTTGAGCATCCCCGACAGCGGCTTCAATCACGGAGAGATGTTTGCCGGATTGGAGCGCAATTTCCGCATCAAAGGGCAGCTCTTGCGCTTTGGCGCGTACGCAGTCACTGCCGACAATACCCTTGCCGGACCGAACCTGAGGTATAAATTCGGGTTTGCATTCTATGACAGCTTCCGGCGCAATTGGGATTACTGATTCCATTGCCGGCCCAACCCGACCTATGCAATCCTGGCGCAACGCATTTCCGATCCTCATTGTGGTTGTCTTTGCCGTGACCTACTTCATGGCCGACCGCATATTCTTGCGTGCTGCGCAACTTTCTCAGAACGATATGGACCCTGTGGTGCAGCCCATGGGACTGGTGTACGCAGGGGCCGTAACGCTCATGTTCATTGCAGTGTACGGATTGTTCTTGCGCGACATTCGCGGCGATAAGGACCAGGAATAAACAGAGCAAAAAAGAAGGCCCCCGCCACCAAAGCAGACCAGGGGACTGACTGTACATGGTAACTGTGGCGAACGGGGCGCCTTCGAGGTCTTAGATGCTGCGCACCTGCCAGATGATGTGGAGGGAGGGGAGGCTGTTGGCCAGCAAAACTACAGGGCTTTTCTCCGATCAGTACTGAGACAGGGTTAAGAAAGTCACTTGGTGATTTCCAAGATGAGTTCCTTGCGGATGCGGCTGAGCGATTCGGGGGTGATGCCGAGGTAGTTGGCAATGTGGTATTGCGGAACCCGGCGCAGTAATTCAGCTTGGCTCTGGGTCATGCTGCGGTAATGCTCTTTCGCGGTGAGGGTCACGCTGTTGGTGATGCGCTCTTGCAATGCACAAATGGTATCCACACTCAGATCAGAAAAGAAATGGCGCAAAACAGGCACTTGGGCCATGAGGGCGGTCAAATCTTCGCGTTCAATGATCCAGATGCGGGACCTTTCCATGGCCTCGATGGTGAGCTTGGACGCCTCGCCAGCAGAGAACGACTGCATGTCTGCCATCCATTGGCGGTCGTAAGCAAACATGAGGTTGAATTCCCGGTCATTCGCGTCATACACGAACGAGCGCAGGCAACCAGCCTCGACCAAAATCAAATAATCACCATGGGATCCTGGAAGTAGAACTGCTTCACGCTTGTCGAGCTGTTTGAACTGAAAGTGGGAAGAAATCAGCGTGCAGTCGCGCTCAGTCAAAGCCAAACTCTCCTTAAACACGTCGAAAAGGAATAGCATTTCCTGCGGCTAAAGTGGTTACAAAAAAGATTTCAGTCCGCTCACAAAATTAGAGAAACACAGCGCATTTCCACACTTGCGTGAGGTTTTTGACATGGTGTTAAGTCGTGCGTCCCGAGCGGGAATCCAAGGGATTTCCGGAGACGTGGACGAATCCCTAAAAAACCAGTCTGGATGTACCACAAGAATGTCCATTTACCGATTTTCCATGTTTCACGATGTGTGCAGAATGGCGATGTTTCGCGCAAACCCACATTCTTTAATCGCTCTGAAAAAAATCCGCAGCACATCCGAAGTTTTGGAATGTCGCCGTGTGTATGCTTGTCCCCCTGCCCAACGGTTTATACCTGATTGAGGTCTCGTACACCACCCTAAACCTGCGAGAGACTCGTCGACTGGTCCTGCGGTAAGTCCATAAAACACTCAGCAAAAGGCGGCGCTCGACGGGGCGCCGCTTTTTTTGCGCCGCGTCTTTGGGATGGCTACCTTGCTTGCAATGGTAAGCCGTCGCCGACCATACACCTTTGCCCCACATTGTTGGGTGCGCATGCCAGAAGATGCTGTTTTGCGTCTCTGCTGGGTGCTGCGAGACGGACTGCTAGACGAATCCTCCCTCACAGAAGCCTTGGGCGATGGCGCCCACCGCTGGATGCACCGCGCGTTGCGCCGTGCGGTTTCTGGAGGACTGGTGCGCCCGTGTGGGCCGCCGATGATTCCTGGTGTGAGGTACTTCAGCCTCACCCGAAAAGGAGAGCTTGAAATTCGCATGTGGGCCGGACTGCCCCGCGAACGCCAGACATGTACCTCCAAACCGCCCGAAACCACTCTGGAATGAACCGACTGCTTTTGCTTGCTTTGGTCGCGTGCGCATCTGCGTGCCAGACCCCACCAATGCCTGCCCCAGAGGCTGCGCCAGCCGATTGCTCATACACCCACGTGCGCACCCAGGATGCCGTCCAAGCCGGCGGCGTGCACTGGGTAGAACTGCGCGAGGGCTACCGCGTGTGGACCAAACAGTTTGGCAACAACCCGGACATGAACGTGCTGCTGTTGCACGGCGGACCAAGCTGCACCCATGAGTACATGGAAAGCTTTGAGAGCTTCTTTCCTCAGGCCAACATCGCTTTCATTGAGTACGACCAGTTGGGCAGCTATTACTCCGACCAACCCTCCGACAGCTCGCTGTGGACCATCGAGCGTTTTGTGGAGGAAGTGGAGCAAGTGCGCACGGCACTAGAGCTGGACGAACACAACTTTTACCTGCTGGGGCATTCCTGGGGAGGTATTCTGGCTTTGGAGTATGCCCTCAAGTACCAAGACCGCATGAAGGGCCTCATCGTGAGCAACATGACTGCAGACTTCCACAAGTACGCCGCATACAACGCTGAGCTGCGCAGCCAATTCCGCCCCTCGCTGATTGATTCCTTGGAGGTGTACGAGAACGCCGGCGACTTCCTCAACCCCGCATACGAAGCCTTGGTGACCGAGCACTACTACCGCAAGCACGTATGCCGTTTGCAGGAATGGCCCGAAGCGGTAGGGCGCACCTTCAAGCACTTGAATTACGATGTGTACAGTTACATGCAAGGTCCCTCTGAATTTGTGCCAGGTGGCATTTTGAAAGACTGGACCGTGTGGGACCGCCTGGGTGAATTGGAGGTGCCTACCTTGACCGTTGGTGCCGCCTACGACACCATGAAGCCCGCCGAAATGGAGGAGATGAGTACCTTGGTGCAGCGCGGCCGTTACCACCATTGCCCGAACGGCTCACACATGGCCCATTGGGATGATCAAGAGGTGTATATGGAAGGTGTGGTGGCCTTCATCCACGATGTGAACGATGGAGATTTCTCGGACGCCAAATGAGGCAAAACCTGTTAAATCCACAGGCCGTTTAAGCCTGCTTTCTGTAAGGGCCTCAAGGGTGTAGGTCAAACCAGTATCTTTGCCCGCGCTCATTCGCTTTCCGATGGATAGAAACCAAATAATTGGCATTGTTCTCATCCTTGCCCTGATTTTTGCGACCCAGTACTTTTTCGCCCCCGATCCGGCGACGCAATCCGCGGCCCAGGATACGGAGCAAATTGCAGATTCGCTCTCTGCCCCTACACCCGAATCTCCAGCACCTGCACAGGTGATCCAAACCCCGGATCCGTCCACCTTGGACAGCACCCAACTGGCCCTGCTGCAAGCCCAACAAGCTGGCCGCTTCGGCCTTTTTGCTCCAGCCAGCCAAGGCGAAGCCCAAGACGTGATCTTGGAAAATGACTTGCTCAAGGTGACGCTCAACACCCAAGGCGGCATGTTCCGAGCGGCCGAGTTGAAAACCTACCAGCAATATTGGGGCGATGCCAACGTGCAACTCTGGGACCCCGCCAACTCCAAATTGGCTCTGGAGTTTACCGCGCTCGGCAAAGGTCAGTTCCGCTCGGACGATTTCTACTTCCAGCCCTCTACCTTCCACGCTGAGGCTGAAGAGGGCCAGCCGGCACAAGTGGTCATGACCCTGCCCACGGCGGACCCTGCCAAGCAACTGACCTACACCTACACGTTGGCCGCGGACAGCTATGAAGTGGACTGCGCCATCGCCATGGTCAACCTCCAAGGTGACATCAACATGGGCGACAAGGCCGCCACCCTGGTGTGGAACGCCCAAGGCTTCCACAACGAAAAAGGCATCCAAAATGAGCGCTCCTACAGCTCGCCGTTCTTCCGTGAGATGGATGAGGACCGCGACTACCTCAACGAACGCACTGACAATGATGAAGAAACGATTGAAGGCCGCCTCAACTGGATGACCTTCAAGCAGCATTTCTTCTCGGCGATGGTCATCAGTGACGAAGGCTTTGCGCCGGGAGCACAACTCGCAGTGCAGACTCCGCCCGACACCGATACGCTGCACACCAAGTACTACAGTGCCATTATGCCGCTGGACTTGACCCAAAGTGCGGCCGCTTCTGTTCCGCTGCGCTTTTACCTAGGCCCCAACGAATACACTGCGTTGAACGCCCTCGAGGTGGAAGACGGCGTTCGTATCATCGATTACGGTTTGGGCATTTTTGGATGGGTGAACCGCAAGTTCATCCGCCCGGTCTATTTGTTTTTGAGCAAGTACATCGGCGGCGCGGGCATTGTGATCATCATCCTGACCTTCCTGATCAAAGGACTCCTGTTCCCGGTCACCTGGAAGAACTACTTGAGCTCGGCCCGCATGAAGGTGCTGCGCCCTGAGATCGAGGAGATCAACAGGAAATTCAAGGACAAGCCCGCGACCGAAAAGCAGGCGGCCACCATGGAGCTGTACCGCAAAACCGGGGTCAACCCGTTTGCAGGCTGCATTCCGGTGCTGCTGCAAATGCCTATCCTGTATGCGATGTTCCGCTTTTTTCCCTCCAGTATTGAGTTGCGCGGAAAGAGCTGGCTGTGGGCTGAGGATCTGAGTGCTTATGACGCCATATGGAGCTGGACCGGCGATTTGGGCCTCATCAGCACCTTTTACGGCAACCACATTTCCGGCTTTACGGTGATGATGGCCGCCAGTACCTTCTTCTATTCCCGCATGAACGCGGCCAGCATGCCACAGCAGCAACAGCCAGGCATGCCCAACATGAAGGTGATCATGAACATCTTTCCGTTCATGATGCTGATTTTCTTCAACCAGTTTGCTTCGGGCCTGAGCTTTTACTACTTGATTTCCAACTTGGTCTCGATTGGGCAGATGTGGATCATCAAGAAGTACATCATCGACGAAGAGAAGATCCGCGCCAAAATCGAAGACAACAAAAAGGCGCCCAAGAAGAAGAAATCGTCCTTCCAACAGCGTTTGGAAGAGATGCAAAAGGTGCAGCAGGAGCGCATGAAACAACAACGCGGAAAATGATGCGTACAGCCCTGTTGATCGCCGTGGTGGCCCTGCTGGGCGGTTGTCAGTCGCGCAAGAACACCAGCGCACTTCCAGCCTGGATGAATAGCGCCGGCGATGGCATGGTGATCCTCACCTACGAAAAGACCCCTTGCTTTGGCGCGTGTCCTTCGTTCACCTTTACCTGGTATGCCGGAGGCAACGTTGCGTGGGAGGGCAAGCACTTTGTAGAACGCATGGGCACCCACTCCGGCAAACTCGACCGCGACAAGTTTGCCCGCGTCCTGGAAGTGGCCAACCGCATCGGCTACTATGATCTGGACGACACCTACGACAACAAGCTGGTGACCGATCTCCCGGCCACCACCACCGAAATCCACACCGGGGAAGGCCTCAAGCGCGTGACCAACCGCTACCAAGGCCCCGAAGCCCTGAACGAATTGTACCAAGTTTTGGATGCCCTGCTCCAGGAAGTGACCTGGGGTGAGGCGCCGTCGAATGCTCAATAAAGACCAACATGAAGCACGTACTTACTTTGTGCCTTGCGGCACTGCTGCTGGTGCCATCGGCCAACGCCCACGAGGGCATGTGGCTGGTTCACATGCTCAAGCAGCTCAACGAAGCCCAAATGCAACAACTCGGCCTGCAACTCTCGGCCGATGACATCTACGACATCAACAACTCCAGCCTCAAGGACGCCATTGTGCGCCTCAACGGCGGGATGTGTACCGCAGAGGTGATCTCAGACCAAGGTTTGGTGCTGACCAACCACCACTGTGCATACGGCGCCATCCAAACCCTCTCGACCCCAGAGAACAACTTCCTGGACGACGGTTTTTGGGCCATGAGCCACGACCAAGAGCTGCCCATTCCTGACATGTATGTGTCGTTCCTGCAGCGCGTTGAGGACGTGACCGACCAGGTGCTTGCCGAGGTGACCGATGAGATGAGCGAAGAGGAGCGCACCGCAGCGGTACGCGCAGCGATCAAAGCCATCGAGGACGCCAACAAGGGCGAGAACATGGAAGCCACCGTCAAAAGCATGTACTACGGCAACGAGTACTACTTGATGGTGTACAAGAACTACAACGACATCCGTTTGGTGGGTGCCCCAGCCGAGTCCATCGGTAAGTACGGCGGTGACACCGACAACTGGATGTGGCCGCGTCACACCGGTGACTTCTCGATGATCCGCATCTACGCGGGCGCCGACAACGAGCCTGCTGAATACAGCCAAGACAACAAGCCATACCAACCCAAAGCCCACCTCAAGGTGAGCTTGGACGGTGTGGAGGCCGGTGACTTTACCATGATCATGGGTTACCCCGGCAGCACTGACCGTTTCCTGACCTCGTTTGGCGTTCAGAACGCCATCGAGAACTACAACCCAACTGTCGTATCGCTGCGCGACGAGCGTCTTAAAACCATGAAGGTGCACATGGACGCCGATCCGAAAGTACGTCTGCAGTACGCTTCAAGCTACGCGGGTGTGGCCAACTACTGGAAGTACTTTCAAGGCCAGACCCGAGGTCTGAAGCGTTTGGATGTTTACGGCCAAAAGCAAGCGCTGGAAGCCCAGTTCACCAACTGGGTGGAAGCCAATTCCAAGCGCAAAGCCAAATACGGCGAGGCACTCAGCATGATTGAAGGCTACTACAAAAACAACATGGCTGCCCAAAACGCGCAGATTCACCTGAACGAGGCCGCCTTTGCTTCTGACCTGATGATCTTCAGCTGGCGTGCACAAGGCCTGGCACGCGCGTACAACGAGGAAACCAAGGAGTTTGACGCCACCACCATCGCCGACATGAAAGCCGGCCTGGATGACCGCTATAAGGACTACGATTTCGACACAGACAAAGACCTGTTCACCCACATGTTTGCGCGTTATGCAGCATCGCTGGACCAAGCGGGCCGTCCGGAGATCTTCAACCACATCGACAAGAAGCACAAAGGCAGCATCGCGTCGTTTGCCAACGAGGTATACAGCACCAGTGTACTGGCGAGTAAAGACCGCATGACGGCGTTCTTGGCCCTGCCCGGCAAGAAGATGAAAAAGGTGATTGACAAAGACCTCGGCTTCCGCCTGTTTGGTGAAGTGGTGGGTCACTACCGCGCACAAATGGGCGCAGCGGCAGCCTTTGCTTCTCAAAAAGAGCGCGGTTACCGCTTGTTTGTGGACGGCCTGCGCAAGATGCAAGCCGACGAGAAGTCGTTCTACCCCGACGCCAACTCGACCATGCGTTTGACCTTTGGCCAAGTGGGCGACTACTTCCCAGCCGACGCGGTGCACTACGACTACATCACCACTGCCGACGGCATCTTGGAGAAAATGGACAACACCAACCCTGAGTTCGTGGTGAAGCCTGAGCTGGAGAACCTCCTGCGCAAGCGCGACTACGGCCGCTACGCCGACGAGAATGGCAATTTGGTGACCTGTTTCATTGCCAACAACGACATCACCGGTGGCAACTCAGGTAGCCCCATTATGAACGCCCGCGGCGAGCTGATCGGTGTGGCCTTCGACGGCAACTGGGAAGCCATGAGCGGCGACATTGCCTTTGAGCCCGAGCTGCAGCGCACCATTTCTGTGGACATCCGTTACGTGATGTTTGTGGTGGACAAGGTGGCTGGCGCCCAGAACATCATCGACGAGATCGACTTTGTAAAAACCGAGCCTAAAGCTGTGGCGCAGCCTGCGCGCGCTGCGATGGGCGAGGAGGAAATGATGGACAACAAGTAGTAGGTCTCCATTTTCCTCCACAGGCAACGCCCGCGTTTCGGACTCGAATCGCGGGCGTTGTTGTACCTGTGGTTTTCGATACCTTCGCCTCAACTCGCATCTTCATGAGCATTTCGAAAAACGTCAAACGCATCACCACAAACACCCTGTTGGAGATGAAGGTGAAAGGAGAGAAGATCTCCATGCTCACCGCATACGATTATTCCATGGCCCGCATTGTGGATCAAGGCGGCATTGATGTCATTCTGGTGGGCGACAGTGCCTCCAATGTGATGGCCGGCCACGAGACCACCCTGCCCATCACCTTGGACCACATGATCTACCACGCCAGCAGCGTGGTGCGTGCGGCCCACAAATCCTTGGTGGTGGTGGACTTGCCGTTTGGAACCTACCAAGGCAATTCCAAAGAGGCCCTCAACTCGGCCATCCGAATCATGAAAGAATCGGGTGCCCACGCGGTCAAGCTCGAGGGTGGCCGTGAAATCAAGGAAAGCATCGACCGCATCCTCACCGCGGGCATCCCGGTGATGGGCCATTTGGGCCTGACGCCTCAGAGCATTTACAAGTTCGGCACCTACGTGGTACGCGCCAAGGAGGAAGAAGAGGCCAAACGCCTGCGTGAAGACGCGAAGATCCTGGAGGAGTCCGGCTGCTTTGCCATCGTTTTGGAGAAAATCCCGGCAGAGCTGGCGGCCGAAGTGGCTGCAAGCGTGAGCATTCCGGTGATCGGTATTGGTGCCGGTGCTCAAGTGGATGGACAAGTACTGGTGCTGCACGACATGCTGGGCATCACCCAGGAATTCAACCCGCGCTTCCTGCGCCGGTACTTGGACCTTGCGGACCAAATGCGCGGAGCTGTGGAGGCGTACGTGCGCGACGTGAAAGCTGTGGACTTCCCCAACGAACGCGAGCAATACTGATGGCCGATTCCAAGGACAAGAAATACTGGACCAAAAAACCCAAGTCGCCCATTGTGATGAGCGATGCGCACAACCTGCGTGTGCTCTACGAGGACAACCACATCATTGCGGTCAACAAACGCAACTCAGACATCATCCAAAGCGACTCCAGCGGTGACACCACCCTGTGCGAGGTGGTGCGCGGCTACGTGAAGCACAAATACAACAAGCCCGGCAAAGCGTTTATCGGCACCATCCACCGGTTGGACCGTCCGGTGAGCGGGGTAATTCTTTACGCCCGTACCACCAAAGGACTCAATCGAATGCTCAATATGTTCAAGTACCGCGAGGTGCAAAAGACCTATTGGGCCATCGTGAAGAACCGTCCGCCGCAGATGGAAGGGCACATTGTCAACCACTTGATCAAGAACGAGCGCCAGAACAAAAGTTTTGCGTTTGACACGCCTGCCGAAGGGCGCAAGGAGAGTGAATTGCGCTATCGTGTGATAGGCGCTAGCAATCATTATTACCTGTTGGAGGTGTACCCCAAAACTGGGCGTCACCATCAAATTCGAGCGACCTTATCTAGCTTGGGGTGTCCCATCAAAGGTGACATCAAATACGGCGCCAAGCGCACCAACGATAACGCCTCAATCCACCTGCACGCGCGGCGTATCGAGTTTGTGCACCCGGTCAAGCGCGAACCCATTTGCATCGTGGCTCCACCCCCTGAGGACGCCCTCTGGGATGAGTTTGTCAAGATCGATCGCGAGGTCAAGCCCGCTTTCCCGGAAGGATTTATTCCTTGGTAGATGGACAGGCCTTCGACCTGCAGGGACAATTTTGTGACCCGATCAGCGCGACCAATTGGTTACCTTAGCGCTCGCTTTTTTCAATCAGATCAAACACGACCATGAGTCAAGAAATCGAACACGTGAAGTGCCTGATCATCGGATCAGGACCCGCGGGATATACCGCAGCCATTTACGCTGCACGCGCTGACATGTCTCCAGTGCTGTACCAAGGCCTCCAACCCGGGGGGCAGTTGACCGAAACCACCGAGGTAGACAACTACCCGGGCTACCCAGAGGGCATCAACGGTCCACAAATGATGCTGGATTTCCAAGCACAAGCCGAGCGCTTTGATGCCGACATCCGCACCGGTTGGGTGACCAAGGTGGATTTCACCGGTCCCGTGCACAAAGTGGAAATCGACAATGGCAAGCACACTGTGCACGCCGACTCAGTCATCATTGCCACAGGTGCTTCTGCGAAATGGTTGGGCCTCGAGAGTGAGATCCGTCTGCGCGACGCAGGTGGAGGCGTGTCCGCATGCGCAGTGTGTGACGGCTTCTTCTACCGCGGCCAGGACGTGGCCATCGTAGGCGCGGGTGATACCGCTGCCGAGGAGGCTTCCTACCTCGCGAAGCTCTGCAACAAAGTGCACATGCTGGTGCGTCGCGATGAGATGCGTGCTTCCAAAGCCATGCAGCACCGCGTAGAAAACCTCGAGAACATTGAAATTCACTGGAATACCGAGACCGTTGAAGTACTCGGTGAAGAAGGGGTGACCGGCGTGCGCGTGAAGAACAACAAGTCTGGCGAGGAGTCCACTTTGGACATCACCGGTTTCTTTGTGGCCATTGGTCACAAGCCAAATACCGATGTGTTTGCCGACTGGTTGGACCTCAACGATGCGGGCTACATCATCAACCAACCGGGATCAAGCAAGACCAACCGTGAGGGGGTATTTGTTTCTGGCGATGCTGCAGACCACGTCTACCGTCAGGCGGTGACCGCCGCGGGTACCGGCTGTATGGCCGCCCTCGACGCCGAGCGTTACCTGGCGGCCAAAGGCATCCACTAACGACTCACCGTCCAAAACATTCAAGCAAGCGGCCCAAACGGGCCGCTTCTTTTTTGCCATCTTACCGGTGTGAAAGTCGCCCTGATTGTGGGGCTGTGCTGTGTGATGCTCGCCCCCGCTTCCATACCTACCCCTGAGTTGTTGGGCCGGTTCGATCCCGGAACCCACGAAGGTTTTGTGCGCATTGCTGCCAAGTACACCACCAAGCCCGAAATTTATATGCGAGGTGAGGCCTATGCTGCTTTTGAACGCATGCATGCAGCAGCCAAGTTAGAAGGCGTCAACTTGGTCATTGTTTCGGCCACCCGCAACTTTGACTATCAAAAGGGCATTTGGGAGCGCAAGTGGAAACGCCCGCAGTACATGGGCTGGCAGGATTTGGACAAAGTCAAGGACATCATGCGCTACTCGTCCATGCCCGGCACCTCACGCCACCACTGGGGCACCGACGTGGACTTCAATCACCTGGAGAACGACTGGTTTACCAAAGGGGAGGGCAAGAAGCTATACGATTGGCTGCAGGCACATGCAGGCGAATACGGGTTTGCGCAGACCTACACCTCCAAAGCCTCGGGCCGCACTGGTTACGAGGAGGAAAAGTGGCACTGGAGTTACCTGCCGCTGGCCAAGGGGTATTTGGAGGCCTACACTCACCAAGTGGGCTATTCGGATATTTCTGGCTTTAACGGTGCTAACCAGGCTGAAGCTGTGCGGGCTATTGAAGACTTTGTTTGCGGTATAGATGACTAGGATGAGCAGCTTGGGCTTGATTTTATAGGGGGTGTAGTGTATCCAGAAACTCAAGCAGCCTTTTGTATGAATTAACTAATTAGCTCTTGACGGTCTGGCTTGGCTATAAATTTTTTGAATCTGACACAGGCTTGCCTTTTGTAGCTGCCATCTCTCGAGCTTTCTGAGCCCAATGCTTCAGTTTTTCTTTTCTTTCGATTCTCCCCTCACGCGATTTCTTAATTTCTCCCTGCAAGTTGGTTACCATCGTTTGATAAGCCTCGAATTTCGATTTTGTGGCAGCATCCATTTGGGCAATTTCGTCTTTCAAAGCAGCCTTAATTTTGCTGAATTGTTGGCTGTCAGTCGTTAAGAGCTTCTGAACAGTGTTGATTTTACTCAGATTAGCTACCATATCGACGTATAAAAATCCTCTCTCTTCTGGGGTGGCTTTCGTTCTTTTTGCTGATGGGATGTTGCCTGGCTTCTGGAAGTCATCTTTGCCCTTCTTTCGCACAGCATCTCTGACACCAGCTTCTCCCTTCTGCTGTTCCGTCAAATCGTCTAACTTATCAAGATGCTTTTGGACTTCTAATGATTTGGTAAAGGTTAGTAGGCTTGAGGCCATCATTTGTGCCTGACTCTTTATTTCACGCCCTCCTAGTATTTCATCAATAGGCGCGCCCTGGTTCCTTAATTGCAAGTTGTACTTTCGGATGAGGTCCATTTGCTCTTTGGAAACAGGATCGTTCGGGTTGTCAAGCATGTCATCTGTGGCTCCGACAATTGATTCAATAGTAAATCCATCTTCGACGCCCTTCTCAGCCCTTTCAATACCGCATAGTAATTCTTGAATGCACCAAATTCTAGAATGGATATCACCTGAGGACCCTGCAACTGAAGTATTATTATCATCATCTGTTTGTTCACGGAGCGTTCCTGAACTAAATATCATTTTAAGTTGTTTCGTGCTGGGACTTTCCAACACTTGCTTAAATGGCATTAGCGGTAATTGCTCTTGGATAGAAGGTCCCGGAAGATGTGCATCCTTAACCGCATCTTTTTGATGGATAGCAAAGGTGCAAATCCATAACACAGCATCGTCGGGCAACGGAGAGTTCTCTAGCGCCTTGGCGAATTGTTGAAAATTACCCCCCCAACTGTGTGAAATCATAACATTAGCAAGCAGGGGGTCGCTATTCATTGTTAAAGCCATACCTCTTCCCTCCGTTGTTTGTTTCTTTATCTCCGTACAAGCGTCAAACATGGACTTTGGCGGTATCTTGCCTGCCACAAGGGCTGCATCTTCCTTTAGTTTCTCATGATACTCTAGAAATTGTCTTTTCGTAATCCCATGTTGTACAATCTCGGTATCCTGTCCGCTTTGTGACTTCTGTGTTCCATCTGTCGCTAGCTGAGCAGAAGCATTGAAACTGATATTCCCGTCATCTTGAGGCTTATAAAGTTGGGAAGTAGTTTTTGAGTCACTAAGATCGTGATTAATGGGGTTGCCATTATCAGTAATGTTAAATCCAGTCGCACGTGCACCCATGACGTCCGCCTCTTTCTCAAGCCCAGCATCATCATTCACATTGACTTTGCCTTTCATCTGCATGGTAGGTTTAACTCTACCTTGCTTTTGCTGAACGACGTGCCATGCTTCGTGCGGCAAATGCTTCTCTTGCCCTGGCCCGAGATGAATGTCGGTGCCTTGGGCATATGCATGTGCTTGCAGTTGTGCAGGTTTATCAGAATTACGATGGACTTTGACGTCATCCATGGAATATCCTGAGAGGCTTTCTATACCAGACTTGAGGTTGTCTGGAAGTCCTGTGTTGTTCTCTGCACGTTGAACAGGTCCATCGCCTTTGGTCGTTGCCTCATTCAAGGCAGCAGCAGTGGACTTCAATTGATGAACGCGACCACTCTCATTCGCTTTACGCTGAAGCGCTTGCAAATTGGTGACAGCGTTGCTACGATCCGCCTTTTGCTTGAGTTGAGCTAGGTCTTCATCTTCTGGTCGAGCGGAGTCGGCATAGGCCGCACGCTGAGCAGGGGCAGCTTGAGTTGCCTTTTGCTGATCAGCTT
>JBMYJR010000043.1:223-26093 GCA_049594615.1 Flavobacteriales bacterium | reverse complement strand
TCACATCGATGATGTAGAGCTGGCCTGATACCTTGTCGCGCAGCACATCCAGCTCGCAAAAGTCCGCGTTCATGGCTGCGGTAAACGCCGCAATTTGTTCCACCTCTGCTTTGCTGAAGCATTCCTCTACTGCATGAAGCGAGCTGCGTGAAACCTCGTTGGTAAAGCGCAGTTCGTGAGACTTGTACTTGCGGTACACCAGCGGCAATACCCCGCCCATCACCGGCACGCGGTAGTCCACCACCTCGCTGTCACTGACCGTGTTGTCGATCACCACTTGGTAGATCGTGTTTGGCCGCGCTTCTGAAATGGGGAGCTGGACAATGCGCCCGTCGTGCTTGGCATTCTCGTCGCTCTTTTCCACGGCGGGCCCGGTGTGGGCGAGGGGATCCACTTCGGTGGCGTAGCCGAACACATCGCGGTGTACGCGGTCCACCTTGAATTTGGAGATGTCGGTACAGTCCCCATTCAACACGCGCACGCCCGCAGGCAAGCCCGGCACATCGGTGAATTGCTTGAACGTGGCGTCGTGGAAGTACAGCACCAGTTCGGTGCTGGTCTCAGGGATGTTGCTCAGGCGGGCGTTCAGTGCGCCGGCGATTTTGAAAATGGTGGTGCGCTTGGAGGGGTAGTCCGGGTAGGTTGCCAGTTGGAAGCTGGCCCCGCCGCTCAGGGCTTGCTTGGCGTCGGCCAGCCACGCTTTGAGATCCTTGGTGGCCCGCTCACTCCAGGGCATTCCGGGACGGTAGCGGTTGCGTTTGCCGCCGCTGTATGTGGGCTCAGTGCTCACTTTTTGCGCTTGGGCTTGGGCGGGTGAAGCATCTTTTCGATTTCTCCTTTCAGCCCGATGGTGGCGGTGATGTAGTCTTTCTCCAGTTTGGCTCCACGAGCGGGCGAGTATTCCCGGCCGTAGAAAATGATCTGCAGGTGCAGCTTGTTCCACAACTCGCGGGGGAAGTACTTCTTGGCGTCCTTTTCGGTCTGGTCTACGTTTTTACCGGAGGTCATGCCCCAGCGGCGCATCAAGCGGTGGATGTGTGTGTCTACTGGAAAGGCAGGCACCCCAAAGGCTTGGGCCATGACCACTGAAGCCGTTTTGTGTCCCACTCCGGGCAGGGCTTCCAGCGCTTCAAAGGTTTGCGGCACTTCGCCGCCGTGCTCATTGATCAGGATATCGCTCAGTCCCCAGATGGCCTTGGATTTGGCCGGGGAAAGGCCGCAGGGACGGATCACTTCGCGGATGTCGTCCACGGTCAATTTGACCATGTCAAACGGGTTGCTCGCCAAGCGCCAGAGCGAAGGGGTGACTTGGTTTACGCGCTCATCGGTGCATTGGGCGCTCAACAGCACGGCCACAAGCAAGGTGTATGCGTCGGTGTGGTCGAGCGGCACCGGTGTTTCTGGGTAGAGTTTCTCGAGTTCGGTGACGATGTAGTCGGCTTTTTCCGCCCGGGTCATGGTTCGAAAGTGTGGGTGGGGTTGTCGCGGTTGAGTTCTCTGGCAATCCAGCCGCCATTCAGGTCGCAGTGAACCGAGTTGGTTTGGTCCTCAAACAGCTCCAAAAACAACGTGTGATGGATGGTGATGGGCCCCGACAGATCTGGCAGCGGCGCCTCCAGGTAGCTCCAGGTAATGTCGTACCCTTCTACCTCAAAGCCCAAGAAGGCAAGGTCAAGGGTGTCCTCGCCGCAGAGTACCACAAGGTGTTCGCGCAAGTAGGTGTCGAGCAGGGTTGGGGTGGCCGGATCTTCGCGCTCGTCGCCAATACGCAGGGGTTCGGTGCGCCCTTCCATAAGTGCACGCTCGGTGTCATCGGTGAAGGTGCGCAGGGTGATTTCTACCGTACCCGCTTCGCGGTTGACATGCAGTTCTGTGTTGGAGAAGTAAAACTTGTGGGGGACTGTGGCACTCGCGCAAAGCAAGGCCCCCATGAGCAGTTTCCACATGATACAAAGATGGTAAAAACCGGACCCGTATCCCTAATCATTCGGTAACAATGGGCACCGTCCTTGGTGCGCCGTAAGTACCTAGTTTTATGGCACCTAAAACCAACATCGACATGCAAACCCGTTGGATGTGGATTGCCGCCCTGTTTGGACTTGCGGCATGTTCTCCCAAAGGCCCCGGTGAAGCCACCGGTGGATTAGACCTTTCAGGCATTGAGCTGCCCGTACACCAGGTGCACACGGCCGGTGAACTCAAGGGCAAGGTGGAGCCCTGGTTGCTCGAACGCGACACTACCTACGTGCGCCTCAGCGACTACTTTCCCAACACCATGTCCATCGACAGCGTGGTGATTCAAGGTGCACAGTACCAAGTACGCAGCGACGGTACGGTGAAGATCGTAGGCGGCCCCAAGCGCAACGGCATGTACAACATGGAGATCCACTACGACGGCCACCGCTACGATGTGCCGCTGTTTGCCTCCACCAAGGTGCCTTACCGCTTGGATTACAAGCCCTCAAGTCCCGATGTCAAAACCGTCCAGCTCGCCGGCAATTTCAACGGCTGGAACCCTGCGAGTCTCAACATGAAGCCGGTGCGCGATTTTTTCCGCCACCGCTTTTATCTGCGCCCCGGGGTCTACCAATACCAAGTGGTGGAAGACGGCAAATGGATGCTCGATGCGGGCAACCCCAACGTGATGGACAACGGCCAAGGCGGCCAAAATTCCTTCATTGAGGTGGGCAACGCGTTTATGGGTACGCCCATGATTTATGCGGATTCGGTTCTCCAAAATGGCCTGGTGGTCAAGGCCGAGCTGCGCATGGATTCCATCATGGTGTACTGGGAAAACCAACGCATCGAGGGCGTGCAACTCAACGACACCACCTTTGTGGTCACCGTCCCGCAAGAAGCCCAGCAACTGAATCGCTCGCACCTGCGCATGTGGGCTTGCCGCGGCATCAACATGAGCAATGATTTGTTGATCCCCTTGGACAAGGGGCAAGTGGTGACCTCCGCAGATCAGCTATCGCGCAAGGACCGCCAGTCCATGATCATGTACTTTGCCATGGTGGATCGCTTCCACGACGGCGACGCCAGCAACAACGAACCGGTGGACGACCCGTCCATCCTCCCCAAGGCCAACCACTTGGGAGGTGACCTGGCGGGCATCACCCAAAAGATCAACGACGGGTACTTCGACCAACTGGGCATGAACACCATCTGGATTTCACCCATCACCCAAAATGCCGAAGGCGCATGGGGATTGTGGGACGAAGGCATCACCAGCAAGTTTAGTGGTTACCACGGCTACTGGCCGGTATCTTCCAGCAAGGTAGACCGCCACTTTGGCGATGAGGCCGCCCTGAATACCCTGATTGAAACCGCCCACGCCCACGACATGAACGTGGTGCTGGATTACGTGGCCAACCACGTCCACCAAAACCACCCGGTGTACCAGCAAAACAAGAACTGGGCTACGGACCTTTACCTTCCAGACGGCACCCTCAACACCGAAAAGTGGGACGAACACCGCCTCACCACTTGGTTTGACACCTTCTTGCCCACCTTGGACTTTGGCAACCCCGAAGTGGTAGAAGCCATGACCGACTCAGCCATGTTTTGGGTGACCAACTATGACCTTGATGGGTTCCGTCACGATGCGACCAAGCACATCGACCTCGCGTTTTGGCAAGCGCTCACCAACAAGATGAAGGCCCAAAGCAGCGACGGCACCTTGCCCTTCCAAATCGGCGAAACCTACGGCGGTTCAGAACTCATCCGCAGCTACATGGGCAGCGGGTTGCTCGACAGCCAGTTTGATTTCAACCTGTACGACGCTGCAGTGGCGGCATTTGCAACCGACGCGACCGACAAGTGGGATGAACTGCGCTACCAAATGAAGGAGTCCATGGTGTGGTACGGCTTCCACAATTTGATGGGCAACATGACCGGCAACCAAGACCGTCCGCGCTACATCTCGCTGGCCGACGGCGGCGTGCAATTCGGCGAAGACACCAAGCTCGCCGGTTGGACCCGTGAGATCAACAACCGAGGCCCCATCGGCTACCAGCGTAGCAAGGATTTGATGGTCTTCCTCATGACCGCCCCAGGGATCCCATGCGTGTACTACGGCGATGAAATCGGCATGCCCGGGGGCAATGACCCTGACAACCGCCGCATGATGCAGTTTGACGGCCTGAATGCCCAGCAACAAGACCTGCGCGATTTTGTAGCCGACCTGGCCAATATGCGCCAGCAGCACTTGGTGTTTCAATACGGCGACACTCACATTCTGCCGCACGACGAGGACTTTTTGATCACCTTCCGCAAATACTTGGATGAGGAAGTGCTTATCGTTTTTGCCAAGGGCGGTGAAAAGATTGTCCGCGAGCGCCCCTGGCAATACGTCGACCTTGCCGAGTGGGAGTCCAAGTGGGGCGGTACCCTTATCAACGCCGGCAACAACCTTGAAATCACCTTGCCTGAAGGACAGCATTTTGAGATCTTCTTCCGCAAGAACTAGGCCTGCAGAATCCTCTGAACAGAAACAAGGTCAGCTCTTAACTGAAGCCGGCCTTGTGCGTTTATGGGAAATGTTTGTTAGCGGGGTAGGCACTAAGCAGGAGGGGCCTGCGCGTCCAGGACATGGAGTTGACCAAAGAAGTCCAAGGCGTCCTCGGTAAACTTCAGCTGGGCCCGTTTCAGGGTCAGCCGTTCGTCGTGATTGTCCGTTTTGGCCAACAGCTGCTCAAACATGGCGTTCACAGCTTGAATGATGGTCGCTCGGTTCATATCGGTCACTTTTCTTGCTCCCAGTACAATACTTTTTGAACAACGTGTACGGCCGGGTGATCAGCCAATGCAGAAACAGGCTCCGTGGGCGCGAGCAGCGCTAAGTCGTGGGATAGTGGCATGAACGTTCTGTTTTCCTCACACACGTCTATGGTTCCAAAAAACTTGGGTGGGTGGCAATTTTTCATTGTGCTCAAGCGCCCGCTGTAGGGCCATTCCCTGGTGATTTAGCAGGTGCGCAGGTGTGCAAAACACAGGCGGCGTTGAAACGTTCTGATGGCTGTCAGATCGAGGTGCATGCGCACTGGCTTTCCTAACATTTGGTCAAGTAAATGCGCGGCAGGGTGTTGTCCGAACTGCATAAGGCCTATCGCCAGCTTGTTGGAGAATTCTGAAACAAAAAAACCGCGCAACCAAAATCGGATGCGCGGTTCACTTGGTGAGGCTGGACCTTCTAGTCGGTGCAGTCCAGCAGTCCGTAGATGTTGTTCGGTGGCGGCCCTGGGTAGGAGAACCCTGGGGTCAGCACGTAGTAAATGATCTCGGTGATCTCTTCACCTTCGGGGATGTCAAAAAAGTCCTCGGGCAGGATGATCAAGCGGTAGAAATCTGGCTCGTCCACCACTTGCTCCATCTTGAGCTCGGGGGTAGAAGGCGTTTCCGACGCAGGCACGTAGCTGTATGAGGTGAACGGTCCGGTCTTGGCAATCAAGTGGAGGTACACCTGGTCGGGGTTGATGTCCTGCAGGCCTTCGAAGGTCTCCTGGCCGTTGTCGTAGGTGAAGTGGATGTAGTCCGAAGCTTCGCCGATCTCAGGGAAGATGCAGTACTTGGCATCGCACAGCTTAGGCACGATATCGATGGTGAAATCTTCGGTCTTGGCCTCTCCGTTGTATTCGCCGTCGTACTCGTTTCCGTTGTCTAGCTTGGCCAAGCAGCTGATGCCGTTGGCGAAAAAGGTCGGGCCGTCCACGCCGTAAAACTCCGTTGGTACAAAGGTGAGCGAGTACAGCAAGCCGCCCTCGTGGTTCAGCTTCATGTGGTCTGCGGAGTCGTCCCAGTTCCCGTTGCCATTCACCGGCCCGGCAGGTTGCCAGGTCCACAAGTACACGTCGTCTTCGGGGTGGTCAGCCAAGATGGCCTTGAGCGCGTTGTTGCTGGTGCCGTCCACCGACTGAGAAATATCGATGTACAGGGTCACCTCTTCACTTGCACCGGTGGGCGAAGGAAGCACGTAAGCCGCTTGGCCATATGCCCATGCGCCCATCAGGCACAATGCAGCAGTAAGCAGTGGGGTTTTTGCATTCATCATCATTCGCTTTTGCGGGTGAAGTCAAAGCTGTAGATCACCGTTTCGGTGCCGTCGCAGCCCTTTTGAATTTCAATGCTCATGTCCTGGTCAAACGGCCGCACCACTGCACCGAGGTTGAATTCCAGGGTGTCGGTGCCGGTGTCCAGCAGCAGGAAAGTGGGGTAGTTGAGGTCATCAAACGTCCAGGTGCCGCCTTCGCCAAAGTAGTTCTTGCCTTGTTCGAGGGCTACCGCATAGGTGCCTTCGGCGTCGAACGAAAGGGTCAGGGGTTGAGTAACGCCTTCGGTGTAGAAGAAGGTCAAGTCACGCTGCTCTTGCACCGGGTTGTTCAAATCGGTTTGGGTGAAGGCGTGCAACTCCCAGTCGCCGGTCATGCCGGCCACCTTGTCAAACGGGGTGCCGAGCTCACCTTCAATGGTCTCCTTGCATCCGGCCAGGCTCAAGAGCACGGCCACAGCAAACAAGAGGGGATATGTCGATTTCATGGTTCTCATGGATTAGCAACCGCCTTCTTCGTTGAGCTGGAAGCCCGCCACGGTGGTTTCGTTGTTGGGGAATTGGATGCTCATGCCCGGGCAATCGTACGGCGCGCCACGGACTTCGATGTCCTCGCCTTCGATGGCGCCGCGGCGCTTGAGCTGGACCTGCCATTTGCCCTCGCAGATGGTTTCTTTGCGGTACTCAATGCGGGCCGCTTCGATCACCTCTTGTGCAGTCGCGTCACTGGCCAGCGGGTTCATACCCGCGCCAAAGGCGCGGTCGCGGATGGCGTTGACATCGGCAATGGCCACCGACAGGTCTGCAGATCCGCCGTTGTCAATGAGCTCACCGATGGCCTCGGCGCGCACCAAATGGAGCTCGGTCAGGCTGATTACCGGCACATTGAAGTACTCCATGGCGTTGCCTTCGGCATCGTAGAATTTGCGCACCGCAGGGTTGATCGCACCTTCCAACCACGCGTTGCGCGCGTCCGAAGGGGTGAAGGACATCAGGGTGGCAAAGTCTGAGCTGAGCAGCAGGGTAGGCGTGGTTCCGTTGTAGTTGTCACGCAAGGTCTCGCTGCGGTTGTCGATCAGCGACCCCACGGTGCCAAACACCGATTCGCTAGACACCTCGTCTTGCTTGAAGCGGAAGATGGTGGGCTCCAGGGAGAAGGCACCGCTGTTGATGACCTCGCCAGCATAGAACACGGCCTGCTCGTAG
This sequence comes from Flavobacteriales bacterium, assembly GCA_049594615.1. Lineage (GTDB taxonomy): Bacteria > Bacteroidota > Bacteroidia > Flavobacteriales_D > Sanyastnellaceae > CAXPZW01. The sequence continues at coordinate 18,838 of JBMYJR010000043.1, read as the reverse complement.
TTGCCCAGCAAGAAGTGGGTATTGGCCAGTGCACCTGCAGCACTCCACTTGGTGGCGTACGCACCGTTGGCCGTCGGCAGGTTGTTCATGGCAAACTCAAAATCTTCCACCACAGCCAGGTACGCCTCATCCACGCGTCCACGCGGGAGTGGCTCGGCGTCGCTGTTGGTCTTCACCACGATGCCCAAGTGCTGGTTGCCAGCGCTCCATCCGGCGGGACGGGCGTACAGCTGCAAACACAACGAGTGGCACAGTCCACGAATAAACCGCGCTTCGGCCTCAATACGGGTGCGTTCTGCGTCGCTCAGGCCTTCGATCAGATCAAAGCTTTCCAGCAGGATGTTGCAGCGGTATATCGCAAAGTAGTAGTCGGCATACAGCCCGTTGGTGGACGGGGTAAAGAAGTTGGTCTCACGGTTGAACACCGCGATGTAGTCCAGGTTGGTTTCGGGCTCAGCGAGGTTATCGCTCAGCAGCTCGGCCACGTTTTGCTGGCGCCCATCAAAGATGTTGGCGAGCACGTCGTAACACGAGTTCAACAAGCGTTGCATGTCCTCAGGGCTCTGCAGGGCATCTTCAGCGAGAATCACGTCCTCGGGCGGGAACTCGAGGAGCTTGTTGCACGCAGTGGCCACGAGCAGGACTGGAATGATAAACAGGAGTCGCAGTTTCATGGCTTAGAAGTTTACAGTGAGGGTGAGGGTGTAGGCACGCTCTTGAGGCGGCGTGAGGTAGGTCACGTTCGGGCTCAGGTTGCGGTCCTGCGGGTTTTCAAAGTCGCGCACCACTTCTGGATCGAGTCCTGGGAAGTTGGTCAGGGTGAACGCGTTGGTCACACTGCCGGTCAGGGTCAGGTTTTGGAACGACACCTTCTCGCCCACCTTGAACGCATCAAAGGTGTAGCCCAGCGAGATGTTCTTGATGCGCAGGTAATCCGCGTCGTACACAAACAGCGAAGTGTTCCACCATGGGAAGCCTGAAGGCAGTCCGTAGGTGGTCTCGTCCAAGGTCAAACGGCCGAAGGTGGCATCGTCGCCCGGTTGGCGCCAGCGGTCGAGCACTTCTTCGCGCATGTTCCAAGAGGTCACCACACCCATCTGGCGCTTGCCGGAGGAGTCGAAGATCTTGGCACCCAAACTGAAGGTGGCAAACACGCCCAGGTTCCACTTGCCGTAGGTGAAGGTGTTGTTGATGCCACCGATCACGTTGGGCAAGCCGTCACCCACGCTCTTGCGGATGGCGTTGTCGTAGTCGTAGGTTTCGTTGCCGTCGAGGTCAAGGTATACCGGCAGGCCGTTTTCAGGATCAATGTGCGAGAACTCCACCAAGAAGAACGAACCGATCGGCGAGCCCACGATCACACGAGAATCGTTGGTGCCCCCCGATACAGCGTCCGGGGTGTAGTTGCCGATGTTCACCAGCTCGTTGTAGTTACGCGAGATGTTGAAGTTGGTGGTCCAGCTGAACTTCTCCTTCACAATGTTGCGCGAGGTGATCGAGAATTCGATGCCGCGGTTCAGGATGGTAGCTACGTTGTCGGTCCAGCTGCCAAAGCCAATGCTGGCTGGGGTCGACACGGTCATCAATACATCGGTGGTGTACTTGTCGTAGTAGGCCACCTCAAAGTGAACGCGGTCTTTCCACAGGCCGGCCTCCAGGGAGAGGTCGATGCTCCGAGAGCGCTCCCAACGCAGGTCTTCGTTGGCGCGTTGGATGGGGAAGGTGATGGGCTGCTGGTTGTACAGGATCCCGTTGTTTTCGCCGCTGAACAGTGCCCAGCGGGTATTGCCTGGAATGTTGGCGTTGCCGGTGATGCCCCAACTGGCTTTCAGCTTCAGGAAGTTGATCACGCGGTGGTCCTTCAGGAAATCCTCCTCAGACAGAATCCATCCTGCCGAAGCAGAAGGGAAGAAGCCGTAGCGCTTGTTCGCACCAAAGCGGCTCGAACCGTCTACACGCGCGGTACCTTGGAAGATAAACTTGTCGTTCATCACATAGGTCGCACGGCCAAAGTAGCTCAGGAACGACCAAAAGTCAGAGTTGCCTACTACAGGGTCAATCACAGTGGTCGAGTCGGTGAAGATGGCATCGCCTTGGTATGGGGCGCCGGTCACGTTTTGATACACCTCGGTGCCACCGGGTACGCCCTCAGAACGCTGGTACTCGGCACCCACCAGAAAGTCCAGTCGGCTGTCCTCGTCCAGGTGGTAGGTGTAGTTGGCTGTGGCGGTAGAGTTGAAGTTCAACACGCTGTACAAATCCCGATAGGCCGAGCTCACCGCACTTGAGGTGCTCAGGAAACCGGGGTTGTAGAAATCGTTCTTGAAGTTCATGTAGTCCAGGCTTCCGCTCACCTTGACAAACAGATCCTCGATGGGTTGGTACACGAGCGCGAGGTTGTTGATGGTGCGGTCCTCTTGGGTGCGCCACAAACGGTTCTGACGGAAGGCCACGGGGTTCTTATCGCCGCCAAATTCGTCGCGCCAGATGAAGTAGTCGCCCGGCAAGTGCAGGGGCTCACCGTTGGTGTCAAACACGGTGTCTTGGTAGGTCACCGGGTAGTAGGGAAGGGCGTTCGACATTGCGTCCCCCAATCCACCACTCCAAGCGGCGTCCACACGGTCGTTGTTGCCACGGCTGAAGCTTGAAGAGAGCATCACGGTCATCTTGTCGTTAAACTTGTACTCCCCGTTCAAGCGAGCGCTGGTGCGGATGTAGCGGTTGCCTATCAAGTAGGAACCGTTGTCTTCGTGTCCCAATCCCAGATACACCTTGTAGCGGTCTGCCACTTTGGACAGGCCCACGTTGTAGCCGTGTTTTATGCCAACGCCTACGGTTTCGTTCACCCAATCGGTGTCGGTTTGTTGGGCGCGCAAGAAGGCGTCACGACGGGTCTCTGGATCATCACTCTCGGCAGAGAGGTTGGGCAGCCATACGTAGCCGGTTCCACCGTCGTTCTCCCAGGCCTCTTGGCGCAGGGTGAGGTATTGATCGGTGTTGAGCATGTTGGGCAGGGTAGCCGGGGTGGAGATCCCCACGCGCGAGGTGAAATCCACGCTCAGGCCTTTCTTCTTGCCGCGTTTGGTGGTGATGATGATCACCCCGTTGGAGCCGCGTGAACCGTAGATGCCGGTCGCAGCCGCGTCCTTGAGTACCTCAATCGACGCAATGTCATTGGGGTTGATGCTGGCCAAGGGGTTGTTGTTCATCGCACCCGAGTTGCCGCGGATGAAGTAGTCTTGGGTAATGGGAATGCCATCCACCACGTACAGCGGATCGCCACCGGCTGAAATCGAAGCCAAACCGCGCACACGCACAATCGAGCCCGAACCCGCCAGACCGGAACCTTGGGATACCTGTACCCCGGCAGCACGGCCTTGAAGACCAGCCTCAAACGAAGGCACAGGGATGGAGGTGATTTCCTTGCCGTCGACCTTGGCAATGGAACCGGTCACATCGCGTTTGCGCTGCACCCCGTAGCCAACGACCACTGCATCCTCAAGGATTTCAGCAGAGGGCAGGAGTTTCACATCAAGCACCACGTCGTTGCCGGCGGTAATGGTGATTTCTTCCTTTTTGTCGGTGTAGCCCAACGATCCGAATTTGATCGTGTAGGTACCGGGTGCGAGTTCCAGCGAGTACCGACCGTCAAAGTCGGTGGCCGTCCCTAGGCGTGTGCCGTCCACGGTGACCGAAGCTCCGGGCAGGGGTTGGTTGTTTTCATCGCTGACCACGCCTTTCACCGATTCTGCGTGCATCCCAATCGCAACGATCAGAAGCACCAGCAGCGAAAGGCCACGAGCGTACAGTGTATTCATGTTTTGACTTTGGTTCTGAGGTCAATCAAACTTAGCAAAAAAGCAAAGTGTGTCTGCCGGACACTTTCGCACAGGAGGGTAGGCAGGGTTTCCCCCCGGTTTCCCGAGTACATCAGAAAGCGAATGCAGCACCTAGCGACGCACCACCGGCGCAGCAAGCACACCACCAGGCAATACCGCGCGCAGCACGTAAGTGCCTGCACTCCACACGTCTCCGTTGTCGAACTGGCCGTTCCAGTTGACCGTGTTGGTGCCGCGCAGTACGGTTCCCAAATCCACTCGACCTACCAGGCGTCCTTGAAGGTCCACCACTTCAAGGGTCACAGGGCTGTTTTGCGGCAGCTCCAAGTCCAAGGTGATTTCGCCTGTGCTGGGGTTGGGGTAGAGGGTCAGGTGTGCACCGGCTTCGGCATGTTCTTCGATGCCTACGCCCACTTGTGGGGTTGGCAGGGGTTGGTCGGTGTAGATGGCGTAGTCGCCCGGCAGGTAGTAGAACGAGGCGTTCAGGTCGGTCACTTCAAAGGATTCGCCGGTGAAGAAGTTGTACCAGGTGCCGGTGTGCGGGAAGCCGGGGACCATGTTGAAGTCCACCACGTCAAAGTTGCCCACGATGACCACGTCCATGTCGGGGTGGTAGAGGTGGATGCGCTTGCCGGTGCCGTCGGTGTCCAGCGAGAAGTCAGTGGTTTGGAACGAAGGATAATCGCGTTTGAGCTCGTTGATCGCTGCCATGACTTGGTAAATGCGCAGGCGGTCAGGGTCGTCGTAGTAGTCCCAGCGGATGGGCTTGGGAGCCACGCGACAATCGTCGTTGATGGTGCCGTCCTCGCAGTAGTTGATGGAGTAGTCGTAGCCCAACTCACCAAATTGCCAGATCATTTTTGGTCCGGGGATGGGCAGGTTGAAGCATGCGCTCAGCTCAATGCGGCGCAGGGCGGTTTGCAGGTTGCTGATGTCGTAGCTGCCCGCGCTGTTGCCAAACTCGAGGTTCTTGTACATCAGGCGCTCTTCGTCGTGGCTTTCGATGTAGCTCAGCACATGCGGCTGGCCAAAGCCGGCGTTCCAGTAGCTGGTCGGAGCAAAGTTGGAGCTGTAGCCCATGGTGCCTTCTTGGTACTGGTGGGTGACGTTGGCCCACACCATGAAACCGTTGTTGCTGAGGGCTTGTTCCTCACTGGCGTCGCACCAATGTTCCAGGATCATGTACACCCCAGGATCGGTGGCCCAAATGTGGTTGCCGTACTCGTTGAGCAGGTCAATGCGGAACTGGTCGTATTGGCCGGCCCAACCGCCAATGGTATTGGTCTGGGTCATGCCCTGGGTGAAGTCCCAGCGCCAGCCGTCGATGTGGTATTCCTCCACCCAAAAGTCCATGAAGTCCTTCACGTACTCCTTGGTGGCTACCGAGCTGTGGTCGTAGTCAAAGAAGTAAGTAATTCCGTGTGGTGCTTCTTGGTTGAACCACGGATTGTTGTCCGCGGGGCCACCCCAGTCGCCGTACTCCGGATCCCAGTACATTTTCAGTTGTGGGTTGGGAATATCGGCGTGGTTGAAAGCCACGTCCATGATCACGGCAATGCCTTCTTGGTGGCACGCGTTGATCAGCGATTGCAGGGCTTGTTTGGTGCCGTAGAACTTGTCTGGGGCAAAGTAGAAGGTGGGGTTGTAGCCCCAACTGTTGTTGCCGTTGAACTCGTTGAAGGGCATGAGCTCCAGGGCGGTGATGCCCAAATCCTTGAGGTAACCGAGCGAGTCTTCGACCGCCTTGTAGGTTTTGGCATCGGTAAAGTCACGGATGAGCAGCTCGTACACCACCAAGTTGGTTTGGTCGGGGCGTTCGTAGCTGCCGTCGGTCCAGTCGAAGGCCTCAGGGTCGGTTTGGAACACGGTCACCGGTTCGTTGCCGGCTTGAGATGGGTAGTCCGGCATGTTAGGGAAGCTCTCTTCCGGAATCCACGGGTCGTTCCAAGGGTCGAGGACGAGTTCTGAGTAGGGATCGGCCACCTTGAGGCATTCGTCGTCGATCCAGTATTGGTAGCGGTACTGCTCGCCGGGGTTGAGTCCGGAGATTTCCACCCACCACTTTTGGGCGCCGGGCACCTGCTTCATCAGGTAGTCCATATCCAGCTGCCAATCGCTGTGGTCGCCCACCGCGAAGATGTACTCTTTGAACGGCGCGCGCAGTTGCAGGATGACGGTGTTGTCGTCCACAATGTTGACTCCGTCTTTGGTGCCGTCAGGTGCAGCTTCCACGATGGTCTCGGGCAACACAATCAGGTTGAACGACTCTGAAATGGTTCCGCCCTCGGCGTTGGAGGCCTCCACGGTAACCTCGTATTGGCCGCTTTCGGTGAAGGTCTCGGTGTGTTGGAGTTCGGTGCCTTCGCCGCTGGCCACTTCGGAGCCGTTGAGCGAGAGGGAAATCGAAGCATCCTGCGAGATCAGGATGTCAAAGTCTTGGCTTTCGCCCACTTGCAGCACGGAGCACGCACCCAAGGTGGGGCTCAACACCTGCAATGCAAATGGCGCATCGGGCATGTCGAAGAAAATATCGCTGCCGTCGGCTTCACGGCCCACCAGTGTGCCGGTGACGTTGCGGAACACAAAGGCCAGCCGGTCCACCACCTCGTCGGCTTCCAGGCCGTGAAAATCCTCCAGGTTTTGGCCGCCATAATCAAAGCTATACGTGGTGCCACCTTCAAAGGACATCAGCACCTCCGCATCTGCAGTGCCCCAATTGCCGATTACGTTTTGCCAATCGGTGTCGTTAGCACTGTAGTTGGTGATCACTCCTGTGTGGCAGTAGATCGGAATTACACCTTCCACATCGCCGTTGCCTTGGGAGGCATCGTAGTACACGGTGAAGGGCTCGTCTTGACTGGGAAAAGCGGGCTCTGTCCAAACAATTTGCGCAGTGAGCGCAGCAGGCAAAAGCCCCAAGAGGTTTAACAGGTATTTCATGGGTCAACGTGTTCGGATCAAAGGTAGAAATAAGTGTCCTGGACACACTTTAATTCCCGGGGTAAATAGTAGGAGTTTGCATGACTTTTACCCCCGTTTTAGTATGTGGTAAACCTGGGCACCTGTGCGGATCAAATACACACCGTCAGGAAGGTCGGCCAAGCTGATGGTGCTCGCGCCTTGAAACCTGCGCAGCAACTTACCGTGCGCGTCGAAGATTTCGCCATCGCTTGGAGCGTCCAACCACAGCTGCCCTCGGGTCGGGTTGGGCCAGATGTCAAGTGTCGCCGATGCGTTCGAAATGCCCACCACACCTCCTGCATTGCTGGCGTCTGGAGTGGTGGTGCTAAAATCAACCCAATTGGGCGCTCCGTCAGTTTCACGCCCAAAGGAACGGTCGGTCAACAAACTGGCGAAGGTGATGTGATCCACTTGCTCCCAGGCCTGGTCAAAGCGATACAGCCCCAATTCTTCCCCATCGGCATCCAATTGGAAGTTGGCGTGCAAGGGGCCTTGGTCCAGGTCTTGATCGAGCCAAAACAGGACCCAATCTCCAGGGTTGATGACCAACTCAGGGAGCGGCCATTTGCCGGGGTTCGAAGGGTCGTCAGAGAGGGCATAGCTGCTGAGCTGCACCGCGGTGGCGCCTGTGTTGTACAGTTCGCACCAATCGTCGGCCTCACCCGCTTCGTCCAAGTGGGAAGTGGTGTTGGAGGCCATGAGTTCGTTGAGGATCACTTGCGGATTCTCCACCACGTTGTAGCCCAACGGTCGCGGGCTGCAGGGGTGCCAGCGCTCCAGGCTGCCGGCGGTACTTTGCACGCGATAGGCCAGCGCCCCCCATTCGGGTTGAATGGGCAGCACCACCCCGTAGAGGCCGTCACCCGCCAAACGGTCGTCGTGTTGGCCGTCGTCGTACATGGGGTAGGAGACTTCTCCGCTGCCATCGTCCAGCCACAGCCAAACCTCGGGTGTGCCAGCATTGGATTCGGCAGTTATTTTGAAACGCAAGGAGTCGGGGTCAAACCCGCCATCACGCAAATGGTTGAGGATGAGCACCTCGGTTTGGTCTTCCAAATACGTCTCCACACCAATCAAGCGGTTGGCAACCCAGTCCACCAATCCGTATTCGACATGGCCGCCGCTGGCGGAAGTATCAGAAGTCAAGAAGTCGTCCAGGTCAAACCCAAAGGCTTGCGGATAGTAAGTATCGGCAGCCAGTGCATCCTGCATGAGCGGTTGCTTAGCATCAAAGAAGGCCTGCACCTGTTCGCCAGTAAACCAGCTGTCGATTGCTTGGTGCAAATAAAAAGTGTACCACTCGCGAAACTCTGGGGTCTCCAACAGTCGCTCCACCAATGGGCGGTATTCAGTGGGCCAATTGTAGGGATCGCGCACGGTCCAGTTCTGGTCCAGCCAGTCGATGCCCCAGGTGTTGTCCAGGTCGTAGGCGATGTATTCCATCAGCCCGGTTTTCTGGTTGTGGTAGAGGTAGTAGTTGTTCTTATTGTAGCTGTATGCGTCCCAGTTCGCAATGAGCACATCAAACGCCAGGTACTTGAGGTAGTCGGGCACATTGAACACGTCGCGCATCTCGCAGGCGTAGTCGTCGGTGCTGTTGTTGAGCACATCGATGAATTCGGCCAGGTCGGTATAGTCGTCGAGGTCGTTGTTGGTTTTGAGCTCGTAGGCGCGGCGTCCCCAAACCTCAAACTTGTACTCATCGGGGTTGTCTGAGATGTAGTGGAGGTCGGCCGGGAAGGTACACTTGTACAGGTTGCCTTGGCCGTTGTCGAAGTAGGCATCGGTCCACTCCTCGTCAAAGTGCTCGGTGTTGAGGTAGAGCCCGCGGTACTCGTCATTGAGGTAGAGTCGTACGTGCGCTGTGCGCGCGCCGGCGAGGTTCCAGTCACGCAAGGCACGCCAGGAAAGTGCGGAGCGCAATAAGGAAGGGTCGTTGCTTTCTCCGTTCAGGTTGAACTTCTCAACGCCTTGGAATTTTTGGCCTTCCACAAACTCGTTGAAGTCCACCTTGAAGCTCTTCTTTGCGGCAAAGAGGGAGGTGTTGCCCCGCAGGCGAAAGCCCACGTTTTCCACCGTGTCGGTCAGTGCAGAGGAGGTGTAGATAAACGTGGCTGGCCACAAGTGATTGGCGCCGTACTCAACGTCCTCAAACATCAAGGACACACTGTCGGGGTCCATCAAAATCTGGACGGTGGCCACCTCGTCTTGGAGGTAGCCGTTGGGGTAGGAAGGAAGCGACACTTGTGCGCGTGACAGTGACGCAGCGCTTCCCAACATCAGCAAGGCCAAACACAAGAGTGCACCAAGGTGCCAGAACATGCGCTTGGGTCCTTGGATCATTCTTCGCGTTCGAATTTGAAGAGCTGCGCAGGCTTGTGCAATACGCCCGTTTGCTTCTCGTCGAGGGGAATCACTTGGTCCATGCGCTTGATGTTCTTGCGGAAGTTGCGCTTGTCCAGCTTCTTGTCCAGAATCAACTCGTACAAGGTTTGCAGCTGGCTGAGTGTGAATTTCTCAGGCAGGAGCTCAAAGCCAATGTGCTTGGTCATCAACTCCGATTGCATGGTTTCCACCGCGCTCTCGAGGATCTCGTTGTGGTCAAACGCCAAGTCGGGCACCTCGTCGATCTTCACCCATTGGGCGCGGGCGGCAAACGAGTTGGCTTGCGGCGCAAACTCGTCCATTTTTACCAGCGAGTAGTAGGCCACGGTAATCACCCGACGTTCGGGGTGCATGCGCAAGCTTTGGAGCCATTCTTGGTCTTTCTCTTGCGCTACACGTTTGGGACTGCCAAAAGTGTAAAACTGTTTGAGGTAGATGCCCTCAAGGCTGGTGAGTTCTTTCAGTACTCGACGTGCACTGGCGTGCAAGCTCTCGTTGGGCAACACCAGGTCGCCGGGAAGTGCCATTTGTGCAGTTTCCTTGGGAAGCTGCATCTGATCGGTGTCTTGCTCGATCAGCAGAACGTTCACAGCTTCTCCGTCAAAGCCAAATACGGCGCAGTCTACAGAGATGTCGATGTGAGCAGTTGCGGTGTTCATCATGATTTTGTCAGAATTGCGGGAACGACTCATTGCGGGTGGGACCACAACTAATGAGACGAAAAAAAGCGTTACTTCGCACCAAAGTGTATATTTGACACGAAGTAAGTCATGAGTTCAAAAATCGCGAAAATCGGCGTATTCACAAGCGGAGGTGACTCACCAGGTATGAATGCCGCCATCCGTGCAGTGGTCCGTACCAGTGTTTACCACGACATCCAATGCGTGGGAATCTTCCAAGGATACGAAGGGCTGATCGCCGGCGACTTTAAAAAGTTGCACGTGCGCTCGGTGGCCCGTATTCTGGGGCGTGGCGGCACCATTCTTAAGAGTGCGCGTTCGGCTGAGTTCCACACCAAAGAGGGCCGTCAAAAGGCATACGAGCAAGTGAAAAAACACGGCTTGGATGCGCTGGTAGCCATCGGCGGCAACGGTACGTTTACTGGAGCTTCCATCTTCCACGAGGAGTTTGGGGTACCTATCATTGGGGTTCCGGGTACCATCGATAACGACCTTTGGGGTTCAGATTACACCATCGGTTACGACACGGCCATCAATACTGTCATTGACGCCATTGACAAGATCCGTGACACGGCCAACTCTCACAACCGCCTCTTCTTTGTAGAGGTGATGGGACGAGACGCCGGCTTCATCGCCCTCAACGCAGGCATCTCAACCGGTGCCATCGCGGTCATGATGCCCGAAGAAAACCAAAGCATCGACGATCTGATTGCCATCCTTGAAAAAGGTGCAGAGAGCAACAAAACAAGCAGCATCGTCATCGTCGCAGAAGGCGACGCCAACGGAGGCGCCATGGAAGTGGCGGCCAAAGTCAACCAAAAATATTCAGAGTACGAAACGCGTGTAACCGTGTTGGGCCATATCCAACGTGGGGGCGCACCTTCGGCTCTAGACCGTGTATTGGCCAGCCGTATGGGTGTGGCCGCGGTCGAAGGACTTCTGAATGGACACCAGAACGAAATGATCGGCATTGTCCACAACAAGGAGGTTTTCCATCCGCTCAAGGATGTTGTTTCCAAAAAAGCAGTGCCAAACCCTGAGGAGGTTCGCATCTCGAAAATCCTCTCAATCTAACTCAAGATGTCAGTACGAATTGCCATCAATGGATTCGGCCGTATCGGCCGACTTGCCTTCCGCCAACTCTTGGATATGGAAGGTGCAGAAGTGGTCGCCATCAACGACCTCACCGATAACGACACCCTCGCTCACCTGTTGCGCTACGACAGCGTGCACGGAAAATTCGGCCGTGATGTGGCCGTGAACGAGCAAGGCTTTGTTGTAGACGGACAAAACATTGCCGTGTTCACCGAGCGCGATCCCGAGCGTTTGCCTTGGGCTTCACTTAAGGTGGACGTGGTCATCGAATCAACCGGCGTGTTCCGCGACCGCGATGGCGCGGGCAAGCACCTCACCGCAGGTGCCCGCAAAGTGGTGATCTCAGCGCCCGCCAAAGGCGACATCCCTACTGTAGTTCTTGGGGTGAACGAGGACATCCTCACCGGCGAAGAAACCATTATATCCAACGCATCGTGCACCACCAATTGCTTGGCGCCGATGGTCAAAGCCCTCGACGAGGCGTTTGGTTTGGAGAAAGGTTTCATCACCACCATCCATGCCTACACTGCTGACCAAAGCCTGCAAGACGCTCCCCATCCGGACCTGCGTCGTGCACGTGCTGCAGCCCTGAACATGGTGCCTACCAGCACCGGTGCCGCTGTTGCCGTAGGTAAAGTGCTCCCGCACCTCAGCGGAAAGCTGGATGGCCGCGCGGTGCGGGTTCCTACTCCAGACGGTTCCATCACCGACTTGGTGGCTATCCTCAGCAAGGAGGTGACCGTAGATGAGGTGAATGCCGCGGTAGAAAAAGCCGCCAATTCTGATTTGAAAGGCATCCTGCAGTACACCACAGAGCCCTTGGTTTCTACCGATATCGTGGGCAATGAGTACTCGTGCATTTTTGACAGCCAATTGACCTCGGCCAGCGGTTCATTGGTGAAGGTGTTTGGCTGGTACGACAACGAGATGGGGTACGCCACCCGCCTTTCGGAACTGGTTCTGAAGGTAGGCTGATCCACGCATTTGCGCCGCCGCTCGCGGCGCCCCACAAATCGAAATGATCGATGATATTGATTGCTGACAGCGGATCCACCAAGTGCGATTGGGCACTGGTATCGTCCGACTTTGAAAAGCGCGGGTACTACCGCTCGATGGGCCTCAATCCGTATTTCCATACGCCCGAGGTCATTGAGCGTGCCTTGCGCGACAACGCTGAATTGGCGTCGCTTGCCGAAGAAATCACCCACGTGTTCTTTTACGGCGCGGGCTCTTCTTCTGCCAAACTCTGCGCCATCATGGAGGCCGGCTTGGCCCGTGTATTTAGCAATGCACGCATACTTGTGGACCACGATTTGGTGGGCGCCGCGTACTCGACGTACAGCGGTGAGCCTTCGATTTCGTGCATCCTAGGCACAGGTTCGAACTCAGTGTTCTTCGACGGCACCAGCATCTACGAAGAAGTACCCTCACTCGCCTACATCGTGGGTGACGAGGCCAGTGGAAGCTACTACGGCAAGGATTTGCTCCGCGCATACTTCTATAAGCGTTTGCCCAAAGAGCTTCACGATGCATTCGAGCGCGATTACGCCCCCACCAAGGATGAATTCGTGGACCGCGTATACAACCAGCCAGATGCCAACGTGTACTTGGCTAGCTTCATGAAGTTCCTCGGCGATCAATACGAGCACCCTTGGTGCAAGGAGCTGATCAAAAAGGGCCAACGCGACTTTTTGGAGGTGCACGTCAAGTGCTACCCCAATTGGGCTGAAGTACCTGTGCACTTTGTGGGTTCTGGTGCCTACCACTTCCGCAAGGAGTTGGACGAGGTGTGTGCCGAAATGGGCATCCGCCTGGGCAACATCATCCGCCGTCCCATCGACGGTTTGGTGGCCTACCACAAGCAATACAAACAAGAAGAAATCAACGCTTGATGTCGGCTTCGCGCATCATTGTTGTCGCTCACGACAGCATGAAGCCTAAGCTGGAGGCCTTTCTTTCTGACAAAGAAGATTGGCTCTGGGGGCGCACCTTGGTGGCCACCGGACAAACCGCTGTTTTTGTTGAAGAGCAAGGTTTTTCGGTGCCGATCTCACGGGTAGCCCGTGGCCGTGAAGGCGGTTACCTGGAACTGCGCACCATGGTAGAAGCCGGTGAGGTGGATCTGGTGGTGTTCTTCCGTGATCCGGAGATCGTCCAGGACTACGCCTTGGAGGTCACCGAATTTGTCAAAGCCTGCATGCGCGAGAACGTCCCGCTCGCTGTCAATCCATCGAGTGCAGAATTACTCATCCTCGGAATCATTAAGTCCGAATCCGCTGCCAAGTTGCGCGCCCGCTCGTAATTTTGCCCGCCATGTCTGTATCCGCTGTCATCTTCGATCTCGACGGGGTCATTGTGGACTCTGCCAAGTACCACTTCCTTGCGTGGGGACGCCTGGCTGAATCGCTAGGCATCCCGTTTACCCACCAACAAAACGAGTCGCTCAAGGGCGTGTCGCGTGCCGACAGCCTCGACCGCATTTTGGAATGGGGTGGGGTAGAAAAAACCCAACAGGAAAAGCAAACCCTCATGGACCGCAAAAACAGCTGGTACCTGGAGTTCATCCACAAAATGGGACGCGATGAAATCCTGGAAGGGGTGGAAGCCTTCATCGTTGCTTTGCGTGAAGCGGGGATCAAAGTGGCTTTGGGATCATCCAGCAAAAACGCCCGTCCCATCTTGCGTCAGGTTGGGCTGTTCGAACTGTTTGACGTCATCGTTGACGGCACCAACATCGACCGCTCCAAGCCCGACCCGCAAGTCTTTCTCAAGGGCGCAGAGCAACTGGGGTTGCTGCCAGTGGAGTGTTTGGTGTTTGAAGACGCCTACGCCGGAATTGAGGCCGCCACCACCGGGGGCTTCCAGTCCATCGGAGTGGGGTCTGCGGAAGAGCTGAGCAATGCACCGCGTGTGATCCCGGGGTTTGCCAACTTCACTGTAGCCGACCTGTAAGGTTCCCTAGTTGTCTTTGGAGAGTGCTTCCACCAGTCCCTGTACCGCAGGCGCATTGGTGTTGGCCAGCACAAGCAAACCGATTTCGACGTGGCATGTGAAGCCGAAGACTTGTGAGCTACGTTCTAGCATGCCCGGGTAACCCACTTCTTTATTGCGTGCCATAGTGTCGCTGGTCTTGAGCAATTCTGCATCAAACCAATGGCCCGAAGAAAACGCGGTAAAGAACGTTGCCATGTCCTCTGCCGAGGCAAATAAACAGCCTGCACTGTGCAAGTTGCCCACGCAGTAGGCCGCCTCGGCCGAACAGTCGCCTTGTGGGTCACACACGGAACCGATGGCCATGTTGTCGATCAATTGGCCGCGCTCGTGTTCATCGGTATTGGTCAGACCCAAGTCTCGGATGACATTGTCTTCCACCACATACTCCCAGTTTTTCATGAGGTACTTCTGTACGAGTTGGCCCAGGATCAGGTAGTTGGCCGTGGAGTGCTGGTACTTGCCGAGTTTGCCGCGCCCCTCTTCCTGCTTCAGCAGTTTGCGGATGGTGACCATCGGGGGCGTGCGTTCATCGAATGCCAGGGTGCCGGCAGGCAAGCCAGAGGTGTGGGTCAACAAATGATTGACCGTCACACCTTTCAGAGCAGGATAGGCCAACTGCGGCATCAAAAGTTGGATGGGGGTATCGAGGTCGAAGTTGCCTTCATCGATCAATTGAAATACGGGCACTGCAGTAAATAACTCACTCAAATAACCGATTCTGAAACGTGTGTCTGTGGTGATGGGAGTTTGGGCTTTGAAGTCAGCATAGCCTGCGGTGTAATTGGCAACCACACCACTGGAGTCCAGTTGAACAACTACGCCTGAAAACCCTTCACCTTCGTACTTGGTTACAATCTCAGACCAGTCGGCCTGTTGTCCGGCGGCCTGCATGCCCAGCAGCAGCGCCGCAATCGCCATCATTCGTGCTTTCATCGAGGTTCGAAGGTATGTGATTTCCCCCGCACTCAGGCAAGCATCATGCCGGGTCCGGAGATAAGGTCGTATCGATGTGCACCGGATTCTCCAGGGTGCGGTGCACCGGACATTTGTTGGCGATTTCAAGCAAGCGGGCGCATTGGGTCTCATCCACGTAGCCGGTCAGGTGAAGAACGCGGGTCCAGCGGTCCACTCATTTTGGCCAGACAAGGTGTAGCCGTCGTGGTTGGTGAAGGTCAGGCGGGTGGATTTCATAGCAGGGGAATGCGGGGGTGAAAGTCGGAACCAATCGTCACAGAATGAGAGCCATGCAGCCTCGGGGAAATTCGGAGATCCCGTGAAACAAAAAGGCGCTCCGGTGGGAGCGCCTTTTTTCTGAATAGCAAACAAACGTCCTTAAGGCACCAGATCCACAGCGGCTGCTGCATTCACGATCCCCCAGCCAAATTGCCCGCTCGAGGAGGGGTAGTTGCTGCTGGCCATCTTCATTTTTTCTTTGACCTCGTCGCGAGTCATGGACGGATCTTGAGCCCACACCAAGGCCGCAATGCCGGCTGTGGTTGCCGTGGCTACCGAAGAACCGCCGGTTTCGCTGGGGTGGTCACCGGAGTGGGCCAGAGTGATGGCATTGCGGCTGGTATTGGTACGGTCTTGCATGACCGCCACAAACTCCACCTGGCTGCCCGAGTGGCACTCCACGCAGCGTTCCATGGGGAAGCCTGTTTTGATGCCGGTCACCGCCGTGCACTGGGACATGTTGGCCGGGAAGATCACGCCCACCCAGCTGGTCCAACTCAGGCTGGTGCCGGCCGCGGCGAAGATGAGTTTTTGGTTGTTGTACGCGTAGTTCACGCCGTCGGCCACTTGGCCGCTGTAGAACACATCGCCAATGCTCATGGAAATAATGTCAAGGTCTGAGCGGCTGCCGAGGTAGTACAACGCATCGGTCACCCCGTCTTTTTCACGGCTGCCGTTGATCACCACATCTTCGGTGCCTCGGCAGGAGATCAGGTTGGACTTGTAGGCCACCCCAGTGATGCTGCCGTCGTTGGTGCGCGGGGCGGCAATGGTGCCGGCCATGCTGGTTCCGTGGCCGCATTGGTCGTTGGGCCCCTCGTTCCAGCACCACCACCACCAGCACTCTTCATAGAATCCGTACTTCTCGCGGGTGCGTCCGGTGCTCCAATCGGTGGCGAACTGGCTGTTGAGTTTGTTTTGGTTGGCGCTGAGCCCCGTGTCAATCACACCAATGGTGATGTTGTCGCCTTGGCTTTGGTCCCAAGCGTCTTCGATGTTGGCGTAGGGGTAATTCCAGCTCATCTTGGCCCCGGGCTGAATGTCGATCCAATCGCTGGAGGGCAGGCTGTAGTCCGGTCCGTTGGAGCCGCAGCCAAAGCTGGAACGTTCGGCGCTCTCGGTGCCATAGCCCATAGGGTCCAGGTAGCGCACTTCTTCAGCGCGGCGCAGGGTGGCCAGCGTCTCATAATCCCAGATGCGGATGTTGAGGTAGGGCAGGGCCTTCTCGCCAAAGGCCAGGAGTTCCTTCTCGTCCACTTGTTGATCGGGGTGCAGGCGTTGGGTGGCTTCCACGACGAAATCGATGATGGCTCGGCGCGTAGCGGCCCATTCGGTATCGTCTAGGTCAATCTGGTGGATGCGGTCGTCCACACCGCTTTCGCCGTAAGGCATGTAGCCGATGCTGACGATGGAGTCGGTTTGGTTCACGGCGCTCCAGAGGGCAGCATCGCTCATCTCTGCCCAATTGACCACGCCGTCGCGTTGGAGCAATTCGAGCGCTTCGGCGTCAATGGTGGCGCGTGAGGCCGGTGCTTCCAAGGGGTTGGCCGGTACCGATTCCGGCAAATGCAGCGTGCGCGTGTCGAGGTCTCCCAGAGGGGTAACCTGTTCCGACTTCTGGCACGCGGAGAGTCCCAGCACGGCCAGGATACAGAGGGTGGTTGTTATACGCATGGTTGAGGTCTTTGATATGCTCTATAATGTATAACACTGCTTGCACCGTGTCTCACCCTCCCGGACGAAGTTATCCACCAGCAAACACCTCACGCATGGCACCGACCTGCCGCGCCTTGGCATAGAAGGCATTGGCTTCGCGGTAGCTCAGGGTCTGTTGGCCGTCGCTGAAGGCCTTCTCCGGTTCGGAGTGTACCTCTACAATGGCGCCATCTGCGCCGGCCAAGATGCCCGCGAGTCCAACGGGGTCTACAAACTTGCGCAAGCCCACGCCGTGAGAGGGGTCTACGATCACCGGCAAATGCGTTTTCTCCTTGAGCATGGCAATGGCGTTGATGTCGAGGGTGTTGCGGTACGCCTTCTCGTAGCTGCGGATGCCCCGCTCGCACAGCAAGATGCGTTCGTTGCCGTTGCTGAAGATGTACTCGGCCGCCTGCAACAGCTCGTCAATGGTGCCCGAAATGCCGCGCTTGAGCAGTACCGGACGGTCTACTTCCCCCAGCGCATCCAACAGGTTGAAGTTTTGGCTGTTGCGTGCGCCTACTTGGAAGATGTCCACGTAGGGCAACATGGCCTCAATCTGGGACACCTGCATGACCTCGGTGATGATTTTGATGCCTGCAGCGCTTGCGCGCTCGTGCCACATTTTCAGCCCGTCGATGCCCAAGCCACGGAAGCTGTATGGGGAGCTGCGCGGTTTGTACACACCGCCACGCATGATGCGGATGCCGTTTTCTTGGAGGTGCTTGATGGTGCTTTCGATTTGGGCTTCGCTTTCGATGCTGCACGGCCCGGCCATCAGTGCGGTACTGCCGCCGCCAATGGTGATGCCGTCGCCCAGGTCAATGACAGTGGGGTCCAGCTTCCATTTGGCGCTGACCAATTTGTACTGGTCACTTACGCGGTGGATGTCGGCCACTGCCGGGTGATCGCCCAGGTAGCGCAGGTCCGGGAGTTTGCCTCCAGTGGCCACCAAGTACTGGCCAAATTGGGTATTGACAGGTGTGGCTTTGAGCCCAAATTCCTTGAGTTGGGACGTCACATCTTGCACCTGTTCAGGTGCGACGGAGGGTTGAAGTTGGAGGATCATGCATTGTCAGGTCGAAGGGTTTGTATAAATCCACGGATATGGTCTGCATCGGTGCCTTGGGCCACGTGGCGCAGGAACGCGCTGCCCACAATAGCGCCTTGGGCGTAGTTGCACGCCGTATCAAAGGAGTCCTGGTCTGAAATCCCAAAACCAATCAGCTTGACTCCGGGCAGGTCCATGTTTTGGATGCGTTCGAAATAGGCTTGCTGTGCGTTGGAAAGCCCCTGCTGGCTGCCGGTGATGGAGTTGTCGGCCACCACATACAAAAAGCCCCCAGAGAGTTCAGCGGCTTTGCGGATGCGCTCCTCGGAAGTTTGAGGGGTGATCAAAAAGCACATGGGCAGGCCGTACTCGGCAAACAGGTCAGCGAGTTCGGCTTGGTAGACCTCCATGGGCAGATCGGGCACAATCACAGCGTCAATGCCGGCGTCCTTGCAGGCCTTGCAAAAGGCTTCGGCGCCCATGCGGTACACCTGGTTAAGGTAGCCCATGAACACCATGGGAATGTCGCTCACCTCCCGCGCAGCTTTGACTTGGTCGAAGTACTTGGGGATGGTCATGCCACCGGCCAGGGCTTGCTCGCTGGTGTGTTGGATGGTGGTGCCGTCTGCCAGCGGGTCGCTGAAGGGCATGCCCACTTCCAGCACGTCAACGCCGGCTTGGT
>JBMYJR010000043.1:0-213 GCA_049594615.1 Flavobacteriales bacterium | reverse complement strand
TATCCGCCGAGGTGGGGTAACCTGCGGTGAGGTAGATGCTCAGCAGGCGGCCTTGTTTGGCCTTGAAACGCGCGTGCAATCGGTTCACAGGTCCAGGTGTTGGAGGTACGTATTCAAATCTTTGTCGCCGCGGCCAGATAGGTTGACCACCACCACATCCTCCTTGCCAAAACAGGGGTTGTGGAGCACGGCTAACGCATGCGCGGTCTCGAG
>JBMYJR010000042.1:0-26301 GCA_049594615.1 Flavobacteriales bacterium | reverse complement strand
TACAAACGGGTGTAAACGCTTCTACACGGCTAAGCCAACCACGCCAACATCAAACACTACAAGTGGAAATGCGCCCTGCGAGCGCTACTTCGAAATCCAGTACTCCGGATTCTGTGCCTTGCCGCCTCCGGAACTCACCTTCCAGATTTCCAAGTGGGCGGTGCTGCTGCCGTCTTTTTCGACCAGCGCGCCCAGTTCCTGGTAGGCCGTGACCTGGTCGCCCTTGCGCACCGCGACGGATGCCAAGTTGGTGTAGACCGTTTTGTACGAGCCATGGGTCACAATCACGTTCTGGCCTGCACCAGGAATGGCAAATACGCTGGTCACCTCGCCGTCAAAAATGGCGCGCACCTTCATGCCGGCATCAGTTGCAATATCCACCCCGTTGTTGATCACGGTAATGCCTGGCAGGTAAGCGTGCGGCTGCTCGCCAAACTTCTGCAGGATCACCCCGCGGGTCACCGGCCAAGGCAGTTTGCCTTTGTTCTTTTCGAAGTTCTCGCTGATGATCAGTCCCTCCGGAGTCAGGCCAAAACTGCCGCCTTCGCGGTTGCGGTCGGCGCGGAGCTCCTCTTCGATTTTGCGTTGGATGGCGCGGTTGATGCGTTGGCGCTCGTTTTCCTGTTGCTGCTGGGTTTTGCGCAGCTCTTGTTCCTTGTCCTTGAGGGTGCTGAGGGCTTGTTTGCGCGTGCCGCGGTCTTTGTCGAGTTCGGCCTTCTCGTTGCTTTTGCTTTCCAGCAGGCTCACGCGTTCGGCTTTGAGGTTTTCGAGTGCGGCGATTTGGGCTTTTTGTTCGGCGTATTTGAACTCGATTTCCTCTTTGTGGCGGCCGCGCACCTCGCCGTAGCGCTGCATGAGCTTCATGCGCATGAAGGCTTGGTTGAAGTCCTCGGCTGCAAAGATGTACATCAGCTTGTCGTAGCTGTTGCGGTTCTTGTAGGCCTGGTAGATCATTTGCGCGTACTCGTCCTTGAGTTGTTGTATGGACGCGTTCAGGGCCTGGATTTCTTCTTGACGACGCTGGGTTTCGTCTTCCATTTCGCGCACTTCTGCGCCCAGGTTGCGGATCAGTCGGCTGCGTAAAGTGATTTGACGTTCAAGGGCCTGCAATTCGCGTGTGGCCGAGGATTGCCCTTGGCGCGATTCGTCGATCAGTTTTTGGGTGTACTTGATCTTGCTGTTGAGCTCATCACGTTGCTTTTCCAGCTCGGCTTTGGTTTGTCCGGAGGCACTTGCGGCGAGCAGTAAGCAGCAGCAAATCAGCAGTTTAGGGAGCATAGCGACGTTCATAGCCATCGGGAATTGAGAACGGAAAATCATAGACTTTACCTACACGCAGTCGGCTCACTTCGAAACGGATCTCGCTGGAGCCAAGCTTCTCATCTTTAACGGTCAAACGCCCTTTTTCAGGGTACCATTGCCCGTCCTTCTCCTCATAATCTTCAAAAGCGATCTCCAATTCGCGGAAATCGTAGTAGTCGTTCAGCAATGCGCGCTCTACGCGATGGTGGATGGGGTTCAGCCAAAAACGCTTGAGCTGAAGTTCCTCAGGTTTGGCCCGGCGACGCATCTTTTGGTAGTCCTTGTCTAGGGGATTGATGGTGAAGTGCGTATCGGGCACCATGTTCTTTTCGTCGGCGTTGAGCACCTTGCGCAGCTTGCGGTCTAGCTTGGAAATCAGCACGTATTGCTGGTCTTGGATGCGCGATTCGTACTTGTCTTCTTGCTTGTCGAGGAAGACCGCGTTGCCCACCAGCAAATCCTGCATGGTGCGGAAGTCCAGTTCTACCCCGGCCACATCGGCAAGCACCGAAAAGTTCCCCAGGTAGTAGTGCTTGTCGCCCGGCACCTTGCTCACGTACTTCACCGAATCGGGCGTCACCACCATGCGCACCACTTCTACCCCAAGCGCAGGGGAAATGGACACCCAAATGATACTGTCGCGCTTCATACGGACGTTGGCCTTGAAGGAAGTGGTCTTGCCGTCGCGGTCCACATCAGCACTGAGCTTCATGCCCACGTAATCGAAGGTGAATTCGCTTTCCTGGTTGGCTTTGATCAAATAGCCAGGAGAACGTTGACGCAGCGGTTTGCCCCGCTCCAAACGTCGCGTATTGGAGCAACCCACCACAAAAAGGGCAGTCAGCACAAAGGCCACCAAGCGGTATGTGAACACGCGCTTAGTCATCGAGCGTTCCAGTTTCAATTTTCTGAGGCAGGGCGTCGCTGCCGCCGCCCAAGGGCTCTGCTTTTTTCCAGAGTTCCATGGCTTTGGTCGCGTCCCCAGACTTGAAGTATGCGTCTGCGAGGTGTTCCAAGATTTCACCGCTGGTTCCATTGACCGCTTCGTCAGCCTTGGTTAACCACGTGATCGCTTCGTCGTACTTGCCTTGTTTGAAGTACACCCACCCCAGGGTGTCCAGGAAGGAGGCCTGGCCGGGTTCCAGCGTGTTGCAGCGCTGCGCCAGGTCTTCGGCACGGGCAAGGTTTTCGCCGCGCAGGGCCAAGTAGTAGGCGTAGTTGTTCAGCACAAACACGTTGTCGGGGTCGATGTCGAGGGCTTTCTCGTAGGCCTCGTCGCTCTTGGCGTGCTGGGCATTGGAGTGGTAGGCGTCTCCAAGTTGCGACCAGAATTGGCCCATCAATCCGGGGTTGTCGATCACCAAAAGACGCCCGTCGTTCAGGTTGCGGATGGCTTCCTGAGGCTTGTCCATGTGCAAGGCGGCGATGCCTGCGTACAGATAGTATTCGGGCTGGAGGGGGAAGAGGTCACGCGCGGCACTGGCATGGGTGGACAGCGCCTCCATGTCGTTTTGCTCCAGGTCAATGGTGATCAGTTGCTGCCAAATCAGGCCTTTGGAAGGATCCAGTTCTAGCGCACGCTCATAGGCACCGGTGGCTTCGTTCAGCGCTCCATCACGGATGTAGAAGTCGCCGGCCATGGCGTGGGCTTTGGCCTCGCCGGGATGTGCGGTCTTGAGCAGGTCCAACAAGTTGTAGGCCTTGGAGATGTAGTCCGGATTCAGCTCGGTGAGGCTGTAGAACTTCATCATCACGCCAATCTTCTGGTCGATGTTGACGTCGTCCGCTGAAAACGCTTTGGTCAGCGCCTGGAAAGAGGCTTCGTCCTTTCCTTGTGCAGCCAAAAACTCGCTCAGGCGCAGCTGAAGTTGACCGTTGTCGCTGTCCATGCTGGCCACGTGTTCAAACACGCGTTGCGCGTTGGCGGTGTCACCAATGGCGGCATAGTGCTCGGCCAAAATGAGGTGGAACTCCGCAAACTGAGGGTAGGCTTTTACCAAGCCTTCCAAGGCGCCGGTGGCTTTGTCTTGGTTGCCCAAGGCCATGTGCAGGTTGGCGCGGTTGCGGTAAATGTCGGGGTTGGGGCCCAAGGCGCTTTCCATGCGCTCAAGGGTGTTCAGCGCGCGTTTGGGCGCTTCTTGAGACAGTTGCGCTTCCAGCAAGCCGTAGTAGGCGTCTTCTCGTTTGGGGTCGCGCTCGAGGACCTCCTCGAGCGCTGCTTCCATGTCCGCAATGCGGCCCAATTGGCGGTTCAAATCGGCCACAATGGTGTGGTACCACACGTTTTCAGGGTCGAGGTCTGCGGCTTTGCGGGCGTAATCCAGCGCGAGCAATGGGGCATCCATTTGCTGCTGAACACGCGCCATTTCGTAGTAGACCGCGTCGTTTTGTGGGCTGATCTCCGAGGCTTGCTCAAAGAAGCCAAACGCCTTTTTGTAGTCGCCGGTGGCTTTGGCGCTTTGACCCTTGAAGAAGAGTTCCTGAAAGGGGATGGATTCCTGCCCGTTGGCAGCAAAACCGTCGGTTTTGGATGCACCTCGCCCAGTGCCGCAAGCGGTCAGTACCAGGGCCAAAAGCAGGCCTACAATGCCAATTCGTGTGTTCAAATTACTTGCCTTGTGTCGAGTAGTCGCTGATGCTCAGCTGCAACGGCTTTGCTTCAAAGTGTGCATGGTGGCCCACCATGGAGTTTTCCAGCACCGCTCCGCGCACGGTGGAGTGGTTCTGCACCACAGCGTCAGACAAGCGACTGTTTTCAATCACCGTGCCAGCTCCGACAGAAACGCGAGGTCCAATCACGCTGTTGCGGATCACGGCGCCTTCTCCGATGTAACACGGCTCAATGACAACGCTGTTTTCCACTTGTGCATTTTTGGCAATGGTTTCTTCGGTGTCTTGGATGTAACCGAGGATGCGGCCGTTGGTTTCCACCGTGGCGTTTTTATTGCCGCAGTCCATCCAATCGCTCACCTCTCCAGGAGCAAAGCTCATGCCCTTTTGCGTCATGTTGCGCAGGGCATCTGGCAATTGGTACTCGCCGCCTTTGATCACGTCGTTGTCGATGAGCCACTGGCATTCTTCGCGCAGCACTTCGCCGCGGCCAAAGAAGTAGATACCAATCATGGCCAGGTCAGAGACAAACTCCTCGGGCTTCTCTACAAATTCAGTGATGTTGCCTTGGTCGTCGGTCACTACCACCCCGAATTGCTGTGGGTTCGGGATTTGCTTGACCCAGAGTACGCCGTCCTTGCTGGTGTCGAGTTTGAAATCGGCGCGGAACAAGGTATCGGCAAATGCCACAATGGTGGGGCCGTTGAGGGTGTCGCCTGCGCACAGGATGGCGTGAGCGGTGCCCAGCGGTTCTTCTTGGTAGCAGATCTTGCCCTTGGCACCTAGGCTTTCGGCCACTTGGAGCAGTTGGGCTTCCACCTCGTCGCCAAAGTCGCCGATGATGAAGGCGATTTCATCAATCGACTCAGAGCACAAGGCGGCAATGTCTTCCACCAAACGTTGGACAATGGGTTTGCCCGCAATCGGAATCAGGGGTTTGGGAACAGTGAGGGTATGGGGGCGCATGCGCTTGCCCATGCCGGCCATTGGTACAACAATGTTCATCGTTTCAGCGGTGGTTATCGGGTGCCTGTGCTGCCAAAGCCGCCGGCACCGCGTGAGGTTTCGTCAAGGGTTTCTACAGGGGTCCAGGCCACCTGCTCGTAGCGTGCAATGACCATTTGGGCCACGCGTTCGCCGGGTTCAATGGTCACCTCTTGGTTGGAGAGGTTGACCAGCAATACACCAATGTCTCCGCGGTAATCGGCATCAATGGTTCCCGGGCTGTTGAGCACGGTGAGTCCACGCTTGTACGCCAGGCCACTGCGCGGGCGGATCTGTGCTTCGTAGCCCTCGGGCAATGCCAAGGACAACCCGGTGGGCACCAAGGTGCGTTCCAACGGGCCCAAGGTCACCGTTTGGTCCAAGTGCGCACGCAAATCCATGCCGGCCGAGAGTACGGTCTCGTAATGGGGCAGGGGGTGGGCAGAGCGGTTGATGATGCGGATTTCGAGGGGCATGGTCGGGCAAGTTAGCGCAAGCAAGTGCGCGGGCGTGCAGGCCAGCTTCTCACCTGCAAACGCGGGCGTGTTGACAATCAGGAACCGGTGAACGCGGGTTTGCGTTTCTCCATAAACGCGGTGGTGCCTTCTTTGAAATCGGCGGTACCAAAGCAACGGCCAAAGGCGTCCACTTCGGCCTGCAAGCCGTCCACACCGTCTTGGTAGCCGCTCAGCACGGCGCCGATGGCTTCGGCGATGGCTGAAGGTGAGTTGCGGGCGATTTTGCCGGCAAGTTTGAGCGCGGTTTCCACCAGAGCCTCGGGTGCGGTGACGTGGTTGACCAGTCCCCATTGGTGGGCTTCTTCGGCGCTGATCATTCCGGCGGTGGCAATCATTTCAATGGCCTTGCCTTTGCCCACCAACTGGGCCAAACGCTGGGTGCCTCCGTAACCGGGAATCACACCCAAGCCTACCTCAGGCAGGCCCATTTTGGCAGCAGTGCTGGCCACGCGGATGTGGCAGCTCATGGCCAGTTCCAATCCGCCACCCAGGGCGTAGCCGTTCACAGCGGCAATGCTTGGGGTCTTTAGGCGCTCGAGTTTGTTGAACAGCATGTCGTGTCCGCGCTTGCTCAAGCCCGCGCCTTGCTCCACGTTGAAGCTCGCGAATTCCTTGATGTCAGCGCCGGCCACAAAGGCCTTTTCTCCGCTACCGGTGAGCACGATGGCGCGTGTGGTGTTGTCGGCTTCGGCGTCATCAAGGGCCTGGCTGAGCGCTTCGATGGTTTCGCGGTTGAGGGCGTTGAGTTGGTCGGGGCGGTTGATGGTGAGCACGCGTACGGCGTCGTGTTGTTCCACCAGCAAGTTGGGGTAGGTCATGGCGTCCATTTGGGCGCAAGTTAGCCCAAAAGCACGGCCCAAAACGCACAGCGGCCGCACCAGTTGGTGCAGCCGCTGTACATCGGGATGGGTTGCTGGATGAGCGCTTCACAAACGGCGCAGTCCAGTGCAGGTTTTCGGTGTCGATCACCACGGTGTAAGCGCCGGTAGCCCCGACCGGGAGGGGGCACCACTGTATTAACTACCCTTTGGGGATGGCGTCCATCAAGGACTTCGTGTAGGCATGCTGAGGGTGACTGCAGACCTGATCTGCGTCCCCGGTCTCCACCACCAACCCCCTGCGCATTACGGCAATGCGATCGCTCATGTAACGGACCACGTTCAGGTCGTGGGAGATGAACAGAAAGGCCAAATTGCGCTGCATTTTCAGCGTGTTTAGCAGGTTGAGAATTTGTGCTTGGACGCTCACATCGAGGGCCGAAACGCTTTCATCGCAGATGATCAGCTCGGGATCGGTGAGCAGGGCGCGGGCCACCACCACGCGCTGGCGTTGACCGCCGCTGAAGGAGTGGGGGTAGCGGTCGGCGGCTTCTTGAGGCAGTCCTACTTCGTCCAACATGTCGGCAATGCGCGCTTGGCGTTCGGTTTTGGAAAGTCCCGGCGAGTGGATGTGCAAGACTTCTGTTAGGGCTTGGCCCACGGTCTGGTTGGGGGTGAGGCTTGAGAAGGGATCTTGAAACACCATTTGCACCTCTTTGCTGAATGCTTGACGCGCGTTGAGTTTCCGCAAGTCTATCGGTTGGCCTTTCCAGGTCAAGGTGCCGGCATCTGGGTGGACCAAACCTGAGATGCATTTGCTCACCGTGCTCTTTCCGCATCCCGATTCTCCCACGAGCCCCAGCACTTCACCGGCGTGAACGTGAAGGTCTACGCCGTCCAGGGCCTTGACTGCAGCCTCACCTTTGCCGTAGGTCTTGCGCAGCCCGTAGATCTCCAAGACTGGTGCACCCGAGGGGACAAAGGGAGGCAGCGTGTCTTGTGACCCCTTGTGCCCTGCCATCACCGAAGACACCGTGGGCAGCGGAAACGGCTTGCCCGTGGTGGGAGGGCGACAAGCAATCAATGCTCGGGTGTAAGCGTGTTCTGGGCGATCGAGCACATGTGCTGCGGGTCCGGATTCTACCAAATCACCGCGGAAGAGCACTGCAATGTGGTCGGCTACCTCCCGCACCACACCGAGGTCGTGGGTGATGAATAGCACGGCCATATTCCGATTGGTTTGCATGCGTCGGATGAGTTGCAGCACGCGTTTTTGTACGGTCACATCCAAGGCGGTGGTGGGTTCGTCGGCAATGAGCAGCGCAGGATTGGCGGCCACAGCCATAGCCAGCATCACCCGCTGCTTTTGACCGCCCGAAAGTGCGTGCGGGTATGCCTTAAATATGCGCTCAGGATGGGGAAGCTCGACTTCCTTGAAGAGCGCGAGCACTTGGGCCCGTTTTTCGGCGGTGGTTCCGCGGAGGTGTTCGGCCACTTGTTTGCCACAGCGCATGACCGGATTGAGCGAGGTCATGGGCTCTTGAAATACCATGGCAGCCTGCTTGCCGCGAAAGTCTTGCCAGCCTGACCGGGTAAGCCGGTGCACGTTTTGGCCGTTGAACCACACGGCTTCCGGCTTGACCTGAGCCGAAGTTGGTAGCAACCCCATGACCGCCAGTGAGGTCAAGCTTTTTCCGCTTCCCGACTCGCCCACCAGTGCAAGACTTTGACCGGCTTGGATACGCAAGTCCAAGCCACGCACCACAGGCGGTTGGGGCGGAAAGGCAATGTCGAGTTGCCGGATGTCCAACAGCGCATTGCTCATGGGGCGACTTGGTGGAAGGTCAGCATCAAGTTGGGGTGGGAAGAGGTAAGGCGGTTGTGCAGCGCGATTTCCAGAAGAGGCTGGAGGTCGGTTTGGGCGGTCCATTGCAGGGCGCGTTCTACGGTATCAGCTGTGCCGTACTGCACGCTGTAGTAGTCCACAAACTGTTGGTGCAGTTGCAGGCCGCGCACCGGTGAAGGGGGACGCACCACCATTTCTACTGCGTACACGGTATCGCCTTCGGCGAAGTAGGTGATTTCGTGGTAGGTGGAGTCTTGGTCGTTGAGAATGCGTGTGGTGATCTCCGCGGGCATTTGATGGATGATGTGGTCCTGTTCACGGGCCATGACTTCACGGATGTCGGCGCCGATGTCCACACCCTGCAGTGCGCCCTCGGTGTTTGCACCATCCGAAGGCGTCTCTGGTGTCGAGGGAGAGCATGCGGCAACCAGCACCACACATGCGACAAACAGGGAACGCAGTTTCACAATCTCAAAGGTAACCCGAAATGACCCGCCGTGGAAACGAACATGAGGTCAATCTAGAGGGGGGGTCTATCCCCAATAATGGGGAGTGTGAAATCACTGGCGATGAGGAAGTAACCACCCCAGATATGCTCTACCTGTTGGGCGTATTCAACACTGACTGTGAGTAATCCGGTTCCCTGAACCGAGACCTGATAAAGGGCCACCCAAACGGGTGGCCCTTTTATTTTTCCCGAATTCTTGACCGCTGCCCATGCACCAAATCACCGGGTTTGGCGGTTTTCTTGCTGGTGACAGCCAACGCTTAGGCGTGTTTTGTTGTCTACCTTACACGCACCCATGTACGGTTTGAAGATTTGGACATGTTGGTTACTGTTGGCTGCTCTCGTTGGAGTGGCAAGCCCCACCCATGCCCAAATGGAGTTTGTGCAGAACAAAGGCCAGTGGCCGGATCAAGTGCTGGCACGGGTGACCGTGGGTGCAGGCGCCATCTACTTAGAAGACGACGCCCTCACTTACAAACTGGTGGACCAGCAATGGGCTGATGCCCAGCACCCGGGTGTACCGGACGGATCGGTGCCGTACAAGGCGCATGTGTACCGCATGGAGCTCATCGGGTCGCAACCGCCCACCTTCAGCCAACCGCGTCCCAAGCCGGCGTACCACAATTACTTTTTGGGCAACGACTCCACCAAATGGGCCGCGCGGTGCACTGTGAGTGAGCGTGCGCATGCCGCTGGCGTATACCCCAACATTGACCTGCAGGTCTATAGCCGCGCCCAAAGCCTCAAGTACGATTTTAAAGTGCGGCCCGGCGGAGCTGTGGCTGACATAGCATTCCAATACAACGGCGTAGACGGCCTTTCGCTCAGCGCAGGACGGTTGGCTTTGGAAACGTGTTTGGGGACGGTGTATGAGCTTGAGCCATACGCCTACCAGCTGATCGACGGCAAGCTCAAGGACGTGGAGTGCGCCTATGTGCTCCAGGACGGGGTGGTGACCTTTGAAGTGGGCGACTACGACCCGGCGCACACCTTGACCATTGACCCTGAAGTGGTGTTTGCCTCCTACATCGGATCGGTGTCGTACAACTTTGGGTTTACCGCGGCCAACGACAGCGAGGGCAACCTGATTGCCGGGGCCATTGTGTTTGGCAACGATTACCCCACCACTACCGGCGCCGTGCTGACCGATTACGACGGCACCTTTGGCAACTACTGCGATGCGGCCATCAGCAAGTTCAGCGCCGACGGCAGCACCCTGATGTACTCCACTTTCTTGGGCGGTGGCCGCCCGGAAATGCCGCACTCGGTGGTGTGTGATTCCGAGAACAACTGGATTGTCATGGGCAACACCGGCTCGCAGAACTTTCCCACCACCGCCGGGGTGTATCAGCCCTTCCATGCGGGTGGCCCGTTGATGACCTATGCGTCCTTCTTCTTTGCCTCGGCTACGTGCCCGGAAGGGGTGGACATGTTCGTGTCCAAGTTCTCGGCCGACGGCACCGGGTTTGAGGCCAGCACCTACATCGGCGGCAGCCAAACCGACGGACTCAACGGCGGCGACATGCTGCTGTACAACTACGGCGATTGCTTCCGCGGCGAGGTGATCGTGGATCCCAACGACCGCATTTTGGTGTGCAGCACTACCTCTTCGGCTGACTTCCCGGTGGAAGGCAGCACGCCGTTGCCTGACTACGGCGGGGGTGACTTTGACGGGATTGCCTTCCGCATGTCCTCGGACTTGTCAGACTTGGAGTGGACCGCTTATTTGGGCGGGGGGATTGCCGACTCAGGGTACTCCATTCAGATTGCCGAGAGTGGCAACATCGTGTGTGCCGGAGGTACGCGCTCGTTGGATTTTCCCGTTGGCTCGGGCGGCTACCAGACCACCCACGGAGGACTGGTGGACGGCTACATCATGATGTTCTCCCCAGATGGTGGCACACTGGAGGCGGGCACCTTTGTGGGCAACGCGGCCTACAACCAGAACTACTTCGTCCAGCTCAACATCGACGATGAAGTCTTTGTCTATGGCCAGACTGAAGGCGAGCTTCCGGTGAGTGCGTCGGTGTATTCGAACCCGGGTTCGGGGCAGTTTATCCAGAAATACGGATCGGACTTGAGTACCCTGGCGTGGACCACCACCGTGGGCACCGGCAGCAACCTGGTGGACATTTCGCCCACTGCCTTTCTGGTGAGCGATTGCGACCAGATCTACTTCACCGGTTGGGGGGGGGAGACCAACAGCGGCAACTCGCCTTATGCGTTTAGCTCGAGCACCGTGGGTATGCCCACCACGCCAGATGCCCCACAAACCGCTACCGACGGCAGCGACTTTTACATGGGCGTGTTGAGCCAGGATGCCGAAGACTTGGTGTTTGGCACCTTCCTGGGCGGAGGCATCTCCAACGAACACGTAGACGGCGGCACTGCCAAGTTTGACAAAGGCGGCGCGGTGTACCAGGCCGTATGCGCGGGATGCGGCGGCAACAGCGATTTTCCGACCACTCCTGGCGCCTACAGCACCAACAACGGCAGCACCCATTGCAACCTGGCGGTCTTCAAGTTTGACCTGGGCATCCTCCAAGCCGAAATCGACATCGACGGCCCGGACCAAGTGTGCGAAGGCACCGTGGTGGAACTCGAAAACAACTCCATCGGTGGCACGGTCTACGACTGGACCTTTGGCGACGGCGGGGAATCCGACGACTTTGATCCGGTCTATGCCTACGACAGCAACGGCACCTTTGAGATCCAACTGATCGTGTCCGACGAGTACGACTGCCTGCCAGCAGACACCGCCTACCTTACCATCGAAATTTTGCCGGGAGTAGATCCGCAAGCCACCTCACCCGACCCCATTTGCGAAGGGGAGAGCGTCACCCTCAGCGGAACCGGCTCAGAGAACCTGTATTGGGCCGACGACCCTACGCTGTCAGACCCCAACATCCCCAATCCGGTGGCGACCCCCGTGGAGCCCACCACCTACTACTTGATCGACTCCAACGCATGCGAAACCGACACCGTAGAAGTGGAGGTGAGCTTTGTGATTCCGGATGTGGACGTGGGCAGCGATGCCACCGTCTGCATTGGGCAAAGCACCCCGGTGTTTGCCAACGGGGCCATCAGCGTGGAGTGGTCGCCGCCCGAAGTGGTGGACAACCCCTTTGCCACCAGCACCACCGCCACGCCGTCCGAAACCCTCACCTTGTACGTGGACTATGTGTCGGTGGAGGGCTGCACCTTCTCCGACAGCGTACAAATCCAGGTCGACACCGATTTGCCCGGTGGGCAGGTGTATGATCCGGTCTCGGTGTGCTTTGGTGAGAGTGTGTTGCTCGAGGCCGAATCTGGCATTGCTTGGAGCTGGTCTCCTCCTGAGGGATTGAGTGCTACCGGCATCCAAAACCCTGCAGCGTCGCCCTCGGACACCACCACCTACTTTGTGGAGGTGACCAATGCGTGCGGTTCCGGAACCAGCCAAGTGACGGTCAACGTAATTGTGCCCACCGTAGAAGCCGGTACCGACGGCGTGATTTGCCTGGGCCAATGGCACCCCGTTTGGGCCTCGGATGCGGTCTCCTGGTCGTGGAGCCCGCTGGGGGCTGTGGCCGATCCCCAGGCGCAGTTCACCAGCGTGTCGCCCTCGAGCAGCACCACCTTTACTGTGACGGCCACCGACATCTACGGCTGTACCGCTAACGACGAGGTGTACGTGGAAGTCTTGCCTCTCCCCGAGGTCAACATCTCCGACCCCGGACCCGTGTATTGGTTGGACAGCGCCCAGTTGGCCGGTTACACGGCCACCGGGGAGTACGAATGGTCGTCCGAAGGAACACTCACCTGCACCGATTGCGAGGACCCCGTGGTCACCCCCGACGAACCCGTCTGGGTTTACCTGGAAACCACCGATGCACTTGGTTGCACCGGCCGCGATTCCCTCTTGATCGAACTGATCTACCCCATCTACGTGCCCAACGCCTTTACTCCGGACAACGACGGCATCAACGACGTGTTCTTTGCCTCGGGAGAGGGCATCACCGGCTTTGACATGAAGATCATCGACCGCTGGGGCAACTTGGTGTTCCACAGTACCGACATCAACCAGGTGTGGGACGGCTCCTTCCAAGGCGGCACCCATTACGTGCAGAACGACGTCTACGTCTGGATCATCGAATACGAGGCCCGTGCCGGCCGCGCCCGGCTCGAAGGCCACGTGACCTTGGTGCGTTAAGGGCTACCTTTGCACCATGCCGAGCCGCAAACCCGACATCCGATCCTTTTCGCCCGAGGCCCTCACCGAGCACATGCTGGGCATGGGGGAGAAGGCTTTCCGCGCCAAGCAGGTGTACGAATGGCTGTGGCGCAAAGGAGCCACCAACTTCGCCTCCATGACCAACCTCAGCGTGCCCTTGCGCGAGAAGTTGGCTGAGGAATTCGACTTCGTCCACATGCAACTCGTGGAGGAACAAGTGAGTTCGGACCGCACCATCAAGTGCGCGTTCCAATCCCTGCCGGGCATGGTGGTGGAGGGCGTACTCATCCCTACCGATTCGCGTTCGACGGCGTGCATCTCTTCGCAAGTGGGGTGCAGCCTGGCGTGTAAGTTCTGTGCTACCGGCCGCCTGAAGCTCATGCGCAACCTGAGCGCCGGCGAGATCTACGACCAAGTGGTCTACCTCAAGCGCCAAGCCGAACAGCGCTACAACCAGTCGCTCACCAACATTGTGTACATGGGCATGGGCGAGCCGCTGTTGAACTACAAAAACGTGCTGGCCTCTGCCGATCGCATCACTTCCGAGGACGGTCTGGGCATGAGCCCTAAACGCATCACGGTCAGCACTGCGGGCATCGCCAAGATGATTGCCAAGCTGGGGGATGACCAGGTGAAGTTCAACCTGGCCCTGTCGCTGCATGCAGCCAACGAGGAGAAGCGCTCGCACATCATGGAAATCAACGAGACCAACAACCTTGAGGTCCTGAAAGATTCCCTGCGCTACTTCTACGACAAGACCGGAAGCCGCGTCACGTTCGAGTACATCATCTTCCGCGATTTTAACGACACCCTCCACGACGCGCGCGAGCTGGCCGATTTTGCCAAGGCCGTGCCGTGCAAGGTCAACATCATCGAATACAACCCCATCGACGACGGGGAATTCCAGCAGGCCGCGCCTGAAAAGGTGGACGCCTTTGCCAGCTTCCTGGAAAACCAGTGCAACATGATTGTCAATGTGCGCCGTTCACGCGGCAAGGACATCGATGCAGCATGCGGGCAGTTGGCCAATAAGAATGAGGTCGCTGAGCCGGTAAAAAAGGCCTAGTCGTTCAGCTTCAACACCGCCAAGAACGCTTCTTGAGGAACTTCTACGCTGCCCACTTGGCGCATGCGCTTCTTGCCCTTCTTCTGCTTCTCGAGGAGTTTACGCTTACGGGTGATGTCACCGCCGTAGCACTTGGCCGTTACGTCCTTGCGCACCGCTGAGATGGTCTCGCGGGCCACAATCTTGGCGCCGATGGCCGCCTGCAGCGCAATCATGAATTGCTGGCGGGGGATGAGTTCCTTGAGTTTCAAGCAGATCTTCTTGCCCAAGGTGTGCGCGTGGTCGCGGTGGATCAGTGCCGAGAGTGCATCCACCTGGTCGCCGTTGAGCAGGATGTCGAGCTTGATCAAGTCGCTCTGGCGGTATTCGTCCGGGAAATAATCGAACGAGGCGTACCCGCGTGAGACGGTCTTGAGCTTGTCGTAAAAATCGAAGACGACCTCACCCAGCGGCATGCTGAAGGTCAGCTCCACCCGGTCCGAGGTAAGGTAGACTTGGTTGGTGAGCTCGCCGCGCTTTTCGATGCAGAGGCTCATGATGGCGCCCACGTATTCGGCCTTGGTGATGACCTGGGCCTTGATGTATGGCTCCTCGATGTGCGAAAGCTTCGAGGGGTCCGGCATGTCAGACGGATTGTGGAGCACCAGCTTTTCGTTGTCCTTTTTGAGGTACGCGTAGTAGCTCACGTTGGGCACGGTGGTGATCACGGTCATGTTGAACTCGCGTTCGAGGCGCTCTTGGATGATCTCCATGTGGAGCATGCCCAAGAACCCACAACGGAACCCGAAGCCGAGGGCCGCGGAAGATTCCGGTTCAAACACGAGCGAGGCGTCGTTGAGCTGGAGTTTTTCCATGGAGGCGCGCAGCTCTTCGTAGTCCTCGGTGTCTACCGGGTAGATGCCGGCAAAAACCATGGGTTTGACGTCCTCAAAACCGGTGACCGCCGATTCGCAAGGGCGGTCTTGCAGGGTGAGGGTGTCGCCGACCTTCACCTCTTTGGCCACTTTGATGCCGGAAATGATGTAGCCCACGTTGCCCGCATCAAGGGTCTTGG
Organism: Flavobacteriales bacterium; assembly: GCA_049594615.1. Classification (GTDB taxonomy): domain Bacteria; phylum Bacteroidota; class Bacteroidia; order Flavobacteriales_D; family Sanyastnellaceae; genus CAXPZW01. The sequence goes on along the minus strand of JBMYJR010000042.1, from coordinate 11,382 downwards.
TGGGTTTGAGGTCGAGCCCGAGTACACCGATTTCGTCGGCGTTGTATTCGCGGCCAGTGGCCAGAAAGCGCACCGCGTCGCCTTTTTTGAGCGAGCCGTTCAGTACGCGGATGTAAGCGATGATGCCGCGGAACGAGTTGAACACCGAGTCAAACACCATGGCCTGAAGCGGGGCCTGAGGGTCACCTTCGGGGTGCGGGATGCGTTCTACAATGGCTGAGAGGATCTCTTCCACGCCCAGGCCGGTTTTGCCCGAAGCAGGAATCACTTCGCTGGGATCACACCCGAGCATGTCCACGATTTGGTCGGTGACCTCCTCGGGGCTGGCGCTGGGCAGGTCCATCTTGTTGAGGATGGGGATGATCTCCAAATCGTGCTCGAGGGCGAGGTAGAGGTTGGAGATGGTCTGGGCTTCAATGCCCTGTGAAGCATCCACGATGAGCAGCGCGCCTTCGCAAGCAGCGATTGAGCGCGACACTTCGTACGAGAAATCCACGTGTCCCGGAGTGTCGATCAGGTTGAGGACGTACTCCTGGCCGTCGTGGGTGTAGTTCATTTGGATCGCGTGGCTCTTGATGGTGATGCCGCGTTCGCGCTCCAGGTCCATGTCATCGAGGGTCTGGGCCTGCAGTTCCCGTTCGCTGATGGCGCCGGTGGTCTGCAGCAGACGGTCGGCCAGGGTTGACTTCCCGTGGTCGATGTGCGCGATGATGCAAAAATTGCGGATATGCTTCATTGCGTGCAAAGATAGTCTCCCGTGCTGCATTCCCCACCATCTGTGGGCCAGAGAAGCAACCAGCGGCGGAAAAAAACAGCGCATTGCTCGGCGTGCCGCGTTTTTTTTCGCGGGCGGGGCAACTTTTCATACAAGGATGGAATCTTAACCACAACTGAGCGTGCAAGAATCCTCATGTCGGGAGTTGGGGAGACGGGTCAAAAGCCCAACCTTCAGGGTCGGCAATCGGAACGAAAGCCACATGAAGACCACCCAACAGCCCAAATCGGAAGCAGAATTGCTCGCAGGCTGCCGCCGCGGAGACGCCCGGTGCCAGCGCGAATTCTACGAACGCTTTGCCGGACGCATGATGGCAGTTTGCCGCCGCTACGGCAAAGACGAGGACGAGGCCAAGGACATGTTGCAAGAAGGCTTCATCCGGGTGTTCGAAAAGCTCGACCAGTACAGCGGCAAGGGAAGCCTTGAGGGCTGGATCAGAATGGTGGTCATCAACCACGCCTTGATCGTGATCCGGCGCACCAAGCATTACCGCAATGCCGCTGGCTTGGATGACGTCCAAGAGTTCACCTCCAACGAGGTAGGCGCATTGCAACAACTCTCGCAGGCCGAGCTCATGCAGCTGGTGACCGAGATGCCACAAGGGTACCGCACGGTGTTCAACCTGTTTGCCATCGAAGGCTACCCGCACAAAGAGATTGCCACCATGCTGGGCATCAGCGAAAGCACCAGCAAGACCCAATACCACAAGGCCCGGGCCCACCTGAAAAAGGCCCTGACCGCCCAAGAGAAACAACCGCAATGAGCGCAGAGAAGCACAACATCGAATCCCTCTTCCAGGACGCCCTGCAGCACGCAGAGCTTCCGGTAGATCCCGCCGTTTGGCAGGGCGTCAGCGCAGGGATCAGCGGTGCGGCTACCGGAGCTGGCGCAGCGGGTGGATTGGGCCTGGCCGCCAAAGTAGCCGTTGGAGTCGCTGTGGTGGCTGGCGTGGGCGCCGGTGCGTGGTTTGTCACCCGCCCAGAAGCTCCCGTGGAGCAGGCTGCTGTGCCGGCAATCACCCAAGAGGAACACACCGAAGCCCCACAGCCAGCGCAACCTGCTGAGGTGGCATCTACTCCAGAAAAAACTGTCGACTTCCACGCCGCCCAACAACCCGAGCAGCAACCAGAAGCGACGCCTGCTGCACCGGATGCACCGGATGCGGTGGAGTGCCAGAGCACTGAGGCTCTTGGCGAATCCAAAACGCCACCCGAAGTCTCGGTCGCGGCTGCGCAAGACGCGTTGTCTGCTGCGGACCCCATGCACGCGCCGCCGCCCACCCCTGGTCCTGACATGACCGATCCAGTGGTGGCCCCGGACTTCAACTTAAGCGCCGTGTTTGACACCGTGCGCATGGACCCAGTTGTGCCGCAGTACGTGTTGCAGGCCCAATACAGCGAGGCCTACGCCTACACCTGGCTGGTGGACGGCAAGCAAGTGAGCACCGAGCGCCAATTTGCCTACCTCTTTGAGGATGCGGGCCTGACCGATGTGACTCTGATTGCCGCCGACCGCAGCGGTGCCACCAAGCGCTACACCCTTTCGGTGGACATCCCTGAGATTCCCGAGAGCAGCGTGACCCCGGCCAACGTGTTCTCGCCCGGCAACGACGCGTACAACAATACCTACGATTTGGAGGCCATGAGCGAGCACTGCACGCTGCTGCGTATGCAGGTGTTTGACGCTTCTGGAACCCTTGTGTTTGAGACCGGTGCGGACACCCGCACTTGGAACGGAACTGACCTTTACGGAAACAACTGCCCCAGTGGGCGATACCTGATAAAATATTGGATGCGCGGTGACGACGGCGTCATGCACGACGGTCGTGCAGATGTCACGCTGTTCGCACCTTGATTCATGTATATTTGTGGGCCTTTGCGGCGCAGTAAAATGCATGCTGGCCGCCAAGAGCACCCTTGCTAGAACGGATAATTCAACACCATGAAGAAACTGCTGATTGCCCTGGCATTTGCCTTGCCCGCCGTGGCACTGAACGCACAAAGCGAACAGGCTCCGGCCGCTGATCCCGCAGATTGGAAAGCAAACTTCAAAAACCTCTCGCACGAAGAGCGAGGCGCCCTCTACACCGACCCCAACGTAGACCAAGAGGAATTGCGCGCCTACCTCGAAAGCTTGCGCATTGATAACCCTGGTTACGCAGCCCGCTCCTCAAGCGGCGGTGGCGGCGGCGAGGGCTTCTCTTGTGACGCGTGGTACAACCACGACCAGCTCGAGTCCGAGTTCATCTTCCCCGATGACTGGATGCAGTTCGAAGGCGGATGTGGTGCAAACGGTGCCGTGGATGCATTCTTTGGCCCGATTGACATTCCGTTTGACTTCTGCTTCTTCGGCCAGTCGTTCTCTGAGGTATACGTCAATACCAAGGGAACAGTCACCTTCGATGAGCCCATGTGTGACTGGACTCCCGAGGCCATCCCCAACGCCGATTACGACCAGATTGCCGGTTTTTGGCAGGACGGTGACTTCACCGCTGCCGGCTATGTGCAGTACGAAGTGCTGCCCGATGCGATTGTGATTACCTTCATCGACCAGGGGTACTACAACGGCAACGCCGACCTGGTGAATACGTTCCAGATCATCATCACCGACGGTGCCAGCACAGTATTGGGTGCGGGCAACAACGTCGGGTTCCTCTACCAAGACATGCAATGGGCGCACGGCGACGTGGGTGCCAATGGCGGTTTTGACGGGCCATCGCCTGCGGTGGTGGGCGTGGATGACGCCGGTACCGAGAACGGGTTCCAAATCGCGCGCATCAACTTCAACACCGACGAATACGACGGTCCATACAACGGATCTGACGGGATAGATTGGTTGGATTACAAGAGTTTCATCTTCTCGATTTGCGACGAGAACGGCGAGGCCTACTCCAACTACCCACCGGTGTCTTCGGACCAAATTGGCGGGATCAACGGAGAACTTCCGGATGTGGCCAATTGCGACACCATTTTCGTGTGTACCAACGAGTTCCAAGACTTTGGGCTCACTTACCTTTCTCCAGAGGACGACCAACTGCTCACCATTGAATTCGACGATCCATCCGGCGTGATCCAGGACGTGACCGAAGTGGGTGAGGACTGGGTGACCATCGCCGGTACCATCTTCGGTGACCCTACCCTGCAAGGCGATCACACGGTCACCGTAACGGTGACCGACAACGGCACTCCCGCACAATCGTTGACCCAAACCTTCATCGTAAGCGTGCTTGAGCTCGAGGCCCCCATTATGGAAATCTTGGGCGACTCGGTCTTCTGTTCCATCGACGGTACGCTGCTCACCGTAGAGCCAAGTGACTTGGACTACTACGACTGGAGTTTTGATTCCTGCGACGGTTCGCCCGAATGCCAGGTGAACTTCAACGGCACCGTTACCGTGGAAGGCTTCCTGGGTCCGTGCAAGAACACCGCTTCGATTGACATTGACCCGAGCGACTACTTCATCCCGGGCATCGAACCAGAACCCATCTTCCTGTGCTCGGACGAATGCGCCGAGGTCTGCTCGGAAGACGAATGGGCAGAATACTTCTGGGAAGTCTGGGATGCCCCCGAAGGCATCGACAACTCCGGCGCAGAAATCTGTACCGACGACCCTACCGCAGCGTGTATTGAAGTGCGCCCGGGCTACTACCGCCTGCAAGCCACCGATGAGGCCGGCTGCGAGGGCCAGAACATCTTCCAGATCTTCGACGCCAGCTACGTGCCACCGGCCTTGCCAGATACGCTGTTTTGCAACGAACTCACTCCGCTTGACTTGGTAGGTATCGGTGCCCCTGAAGAAGGTACCCTCAACATCTACCTGGACACCGACGATCCCAACGGTTGGAACGAGGCATATCTGGTTGTGACCGTGACCAGCGCACCTCCTTCGGTGAGCACCAACCAGTACATCATCACCATGCCTGACGGACTGGCGTTTTACAACACCTCGGTGAACATCGAAACCTTCGCGGAAATCACCGTGGAGTACGTACCAGGTTCGTCAGACGGCAACGACCTGCAATCGGTGTGGCTGTTCAACTGTGACAACAACAATGTCACCACATACGCCGGTGCCAATGCAGACAACATCGACGGTTCTGATCCCGATTTCGCACTCGAAGGCGGAATCATCTTTGAAGAAGTCGGCGCCTGTGACGTCAACCCACTCGAGGGGTCTTGGGCTTGGGAATACTGCGACGCTTCGGCCGAAGTGCCCGATGCGACCTTCTCGGACCTCACCCAGTACACCACCACCTTCACCCCGGGTGCCTTTGGTCAGTACACCCTGACCTTCACCGACGAGGTGTGTGGTGACGACCGCGAGTACATCATCGAGTGGAGCGAGCCCCCCGTGGCCGACCTCGACCCTGAGAACTACAACCTCTGCGACGAGGAGTCGGTGCAAATCGCTCCAGACCTCACTGAAGGCGTAGAATGCGCGGTGAACTGGACGTGGGAAGCCAACCAGCTGATCAACACCACCTCACTGCCCGACTACACCGAGTCCAGTGACGGCTCGTTCATCACCGTGAACGGCACCGGGTTCTACGAGAACTGGGAATTCATTGCCACCGCCACCAACGGTTGTGGTTCCTCAAGCGTCACCGCCAACGTGGTGGTACACGCCGACTTTGAACTGGACTTGGACAACCAGTACATCATCTGCGATGGTGGCGAGTTGACCTTGGATCCAACTGCGGGTATGCCTGACTTGGCCTATACCTGGACCTGTACGGGTCCGTGCGACGGCTTCACCAACGGCACCGACACGCCAAACTTGGATGTGACCGGCACCGGTACTTACACTGTTGAGGTGACCAACGGCTGCTTCACCTACACCGAGACCGCAGATGTGGCCTTTAGCCCTGGCTGGGAAGGCAACTGGGCCGGTACCCTGCTCGAGTGCGAAGAGGACTTTATTACCGTGTGCACCGACGACATTGTAGACATCCCCCCCGGGTTCTCTTACACCTGGTTTGTGGACGGTGAATCTGTGGGCAGTCCGGATTGTGTTACACTTGACGGCCCTGGTCAGCTCGCGGTAGAAGTGTACGATCCTATTTGTGATCAAACCTACACGGACGAGACTGCGGTGCAAATCACCACAGCGCCTAACCTGACCATCTCGCCCAACCCCTTGGACACCGCCATCGTTTGTCCTACAGAGGTGGAGACCTTTAGCATTGGTGTGGTCTTCTCAGGCAACATCGAGTGGACCTTGGAGAACTGCGATGGTACTACCATCGACTTGGGCAGCGAGGAAACCGTGGAGCTTTCTTCGGACATCTTCCCGATCGATTGCTTGGACGAGGTGCAGCTGCTGACCATGGAATATGAAAACAGCTGTGGCGATCAAACCGCAACGTGGCCTGTGCAAGCGAGCAACTGCCAGTTGATCCTGCCGAACGTGTTCACGCCTGACGGTGACCTCTACAACAACACCTTTACCGTGCTCGGCCTCGAGAAATTCGACCGTACGTCACTGCAAGTGTTCAACCGCTGGGGCAGCTTGGTATTCGAATCAGACAACTACAACAACACCTGGCGCGCAGACGACCTGCCAGCCGGTACATACTACTACGTAATCCAAGTGTTCGACAGCACTGATGAAGTGTTGAAACAGTACGCAGATTATGTCACGATTTTCCGAGAAGATTGATCCGACGGACTCGGATTGCATAAAAAAGGGGCCGCTCGAAAGAGTGGCCCTTTTTTTAGGCCTGCAAGTGGCGGATGCGCCAGTGTTTGGGGTAGTAGTTGTTGATGCGGTTGCCCAGGGATTTGCCCAGTCCAAGGGTGTGGCCTTGGTAGGTAAATCGGGTCCAGCCCTTGGGAGCGTCGGCGGTAAACGGCTGACGTGCGAGGTAGGCGAGGGCAGCCTCGCGCTCAAGTTCCACTGGCGTGCCGGGCAAAGACAGCACGTGGGACTGCGCCCAGGCGTGCTCAGGAAGCAAATCCCGGCCTTTGAGCTTGCCCACGGGCGTTCCGGCTTGGATGAGGTGTAAGTGCTCCAGCGCGCGTAAAAACAGCGCGTGTCCGGCTGCAGGAAGGGCGCAGGCCAGGCCATGGTGTTCTACCCAGTGGTTCCACCCGGTGGCTTCGGTAGCTGCGGCTGCGGTGGCCTTGTCGGGCTTGGGCAGGCGTTGCAGGGCTTTCTTGTGCAGCGGCTTGGCGGCAGCCCCGCCGGTTTTGCGCATCACCATCACAAACAACCCTTCGCCCGGGACGCGGTGCGGCACAAAGCGCCAGCCCACTTGGCTGACTTCGGCAGTGCAGCCTTGGGGCAAGGCGGGCAGTGCCGGTTCAAAGTCGTGCTGGTCTTGGAGCCAGCGGACGTTCTCGTCGTTTTCGTGGGGGTTGAAGGTGCAGGTGGCGTACACCAAATGGCCGCCGGGTGCCACGCAATCGGCCACGTCGGCCAGGATGCGTTTTTGGCGGGCGGCGCAGAGTTCCACCGCTTCAGGACTCCAGTGGTCCGCGGCGGGCGGGTCCTTGCGGAACATGCCTTCGCCGGAGCAGGGGGCGTCCACCACTACAAGGTCAAAGACCCCGTCCAATTTGCGAAAGGCCTTGGGGTCGCTCTGGGTGACCAGGATGTTGGGGTGGCCCCACTTGGTCAAGGTCTCGGCCAAGATGGCGGCGCGCGGGCGGATGACTTCGTTGGAGAGGAGCATGCCTCTGCCGCCTAGGGCGTTCAGGACGTTCAAGGACTTGCCTCCGGGGGCGGCGCACAGGTCAAGGACCACCGGGTCTTCTGGGCCGTCGGCCAGAAGTTGGCTCACCACACGTTGGATCACCATCGAAGAGGACTCCTGCGGGTAATACACCCCGGCATGAAACAGCGGGTCGTAGGTAAACTGCGGGCGCTCCGGCAACAGCAAGCCGTTGGGGTTCCAGGGAATGGGGGTGCCCTCCAAGGCGCACGGGCCTTTGGCGGGGTTGGTGAGTACTGTGGTTTGGGTGGGGCCGTCGAGGGCCGCCAGCAGCGCATCGCCGTCGGGAAACTGGGCGCGGATGGCCGCTTCAAATGCGTTGGGCCACTGCATCAGAAGTCTTCGTCGTCATCGTCGTCGGGCGGCAAGGGAACTTTGCTGCCTTCCTGCTTCTTCTTTTTTAGGCGCTCCTTCCAGCTGAGCGGCTTGTCGGGGTCGGGTTGGGCTTCTTCGTCCTCGCCCCATTCGACCGAGACGGCCACTTTGGGCGCAGGTTCGTCTTGCACGGCGGTGACGGGTTCTCCGGTGAGCCCGCTGCGCAGCACGTCGCGGAAGACTTCTTTTTCGGCCTGGCGGTTCTCCTTGCGCTGGGCTTTGTGGGCCAAGCGGTCATAGGCAAAGGCGGGATCGTCTGAGGTGCCTTGCATGCTCAGGTAAAAGCGGTGGCTGAGCCCGTCGTCTTCCACGCGGCCAAACTCGGAGTTGGTGTTCTTGCAGAGCACATCGCGCACCTGGAACCCCAGCGAGTAATCGATGCGGTTGTCAAACGCGTGGCTGCCGGCCACGGTGATGTCCATCGCCGAGGACTGGATGTCCATGTCCGGAATCTCAATCACCCCGTCGTGGATGGTGAGCGTGTTGCGCAGGGTCGCAAACGCAATGTGCTCCAGCTTGTCGCGCAGCGCATCCTCGTTCACAAACTGGGAGATCAGCAGGTTCTGGTCAATGTAATCGGCAATGTGCAGCATGGACTTGAGCCCAATCAGCTCGCCGTTGCGCAGTTCAATGTCCACCGAGCTGCGAATCTTGTCCGGGTCAAACGACAGGTCCGAACCGAGCGTGGCGCGGAAGTCGGCGTTGGCCGTGGCCCTGCCTTTGAGGTGCTGGGCGGTGATGAAGTCCTGTCCAAAGTTCTCGAAGGAGACAAACAGCTGGCGTACGTCCATGTCCTCGATGCGCGACAGGCTGTAGAGGGTGAGCGCCTCGGGGCTCCGCCCGTCCAAGGTGGCGGTGGTGGTGAAGCGCCCTTCGCTGGTGGCAAAGGCCAAGGGATCCAGGCGGAGTTGGCGGTCGCGCAGGCGCGCACGGCCGGTCAAGCTCCGCGCTTCAAACTTGCGGAAGCGCAGCTGGTCCACCTCCACATCCATCGCAAAGGACAGGTTGGGCGGGAAGGCCAAGTGGTAGTCCTCACTCGCCGCCGAAGAGCCGGGGGTGAGCAGTTCGTCAAAGTCCAAAGTCTGGCTGACCATGGCGGCTTGGATGTCCAGCACTTCGCCGTCAAACAGCAGGTAGGGCAGCAGGTTGTTGAAGCGCCCGGTCAGCACAAAATCGGATTGTTCCAACGCGCCTTTGAGCGACTCTACCGAGACGTCCAGTCCGTCCAGTCGGAAGGCGCCTTGCAAGCCGTCAAACAGCAAGGGGCTGCCGGCCATTTGCACCGCGGCGTCGCCAAAGGTGGCGGTGCCGGTGGCTTTGAGCCCGTTCAGGTCGGCGCGGGTAAAGGCGCCGTCGGTGCGGAGCACACCAGTGACGTCGGCTTCGAGTTTGAAGCGGCCTTCGAGCACGTCCAGTTCTTGCAGTTCGGCAAACTTGCGCAGGTCGTTCAGCTCAAAATCGCCCGAGAGGTCCAGGTTGAGGGTGGGGTTCTGCAGGCCGGTCATGCTGCCTTGGGCCTGGATGGTGCCGTCCTCAAAGTCGGCTTGCAGGTTGTGGACCACCAGTTGGGCCGGGGCATCGGGGCCGTATACGAAGGTGCCGGAGGCGTCCATGTCGCTCAAGGACACGGCGCTGGCGTTGTGCACAAAGCGCGCATCGCTCACCGCATAGTTCAGCGAAACGGTGGGTTGGTGGGTGGCGTCTGCCTGGCCCTTGATGGTGCCGTCAAAGGACAGCAACCCGTCCGGCTGGTAGGCGGCCAAGGTGCCTTGCCAGGTGTCGGGCACGTTGGCCACGGCTTGGGACACGTCCGCAGTACGCGACGATACGGTCAGGTCGAGTTCGGTGGTGGATTCCTGCACGTGCACCAGGCCCGATGCGGCCAGCGGCACGCCGCCAATCACAAACGCCCCGTCTTCAAACCGGTACTTGCCGGTGGACAGGTCCAGGTCCAGCGCCACATCGGCGTCCAGGGACTTGTCGGCGATGTAACGCGTGGTGCCCACTTGCAAGTTGGAGACGTAGGCTTCGGCGTTGGACTGCAGGGTAAAGACCTCCTCGGCAAACGCGCCTTCAAAGGTGCCCTCGTCCACTTGGGCGTCGATGCGGACCTCGTGTTTGACGTCGGCGTATTTGAAGCGGCTTTCGCTGAGGGTAATGTGGTCGAGTTGCAGGGCCACCGGGTCGGTGGTGGTGGAGTCGGTCTTCCAAAAGTGGTAGTTGTCGGTGCCAGAGCCGTCGCGCTCCAACTGCACCAGCGCCGAGCGGATGTCGATGCTTTCCAGGGTGTAGTTGCCGCCCACCAGGTCCCAAATGTTGAACTCCAGGTAGAGGGTCTCGGCGGCAAGCAGGGTGTCTTTGCGCTCGAAGGTCTCCTCGATCACCACATCCTCAAACCGCAGCGACGCGTGGGGAAACTTGTCCCACAGCGTAAAGTCCAACTGCGACACTTGCATGTTGGTCACCAGCTGCGCGTCCAGCTGTTCCAGCGCGTAGGCCTTGAGCTCGTCCTGGTAGTAGGTGGTCACAATCCACCCTGCCGCGGCCACTGCCGCGATCAACACCACCAGGGTGACTGCCAGACGTTTCAACCATTTTTTCACGCGCATACGCTTGTGCAAGAGCGGAAGCTATTTCAAAAAGTGCGCCGTTTTGGTTGGAGGTGGTGGGAGTGTGAACAGGGGGGTGTTCGTAGGGGTAACGATGTTTGGGGGTGGGGGAGTGTGTGTGGGGTGGTTTGGATCTCCAGAGCAGTGGAAAAATGTACTGCTTGTAGTCACCGGCATCGATTGTGCCGCGCAGCAGGGTCGCTGCCCCCCAGAGGTACTTTTCGAGAGCTTGCTGGTTCATGCGGTCTCCGATTGTTCAGATGACACTCCCAATACGACCATCAACTTGTTGCGCAGGACGGCTTCACGGGCAGCAAAGAATTCTCGAAAATGCTCCATGCCAAGCGGTGCATTCAGAGGAATGTGATTGGTTGTCATGAACGAAGCTCGCTCATCCTCTCCCCGGTGCTCGATGTTCAGCCATTGCTCGAACGGCATCCCCGATTTTTCTGTGTTACTCATGGATTGGAGAAACTGCAGGTTGGGCAGGAGCTCAGACTTCTCCTTGAGCTCTTCTTGAACTAACGGATCGAGATACCCGAGCCTGGTCAAGGTCGCACGATGGAACCCTTTCCTCGGATGGATGTGGTCAATGTGCAAGCTCAGACTGAAATTGAGTGAGGGATACAAAAGCGCCAGGGCCGTGAACGCCAGCTTGTCCCTGTATTCCATCTCCAAAATGCTCTGCACATCCTCCTTCGTGAACATGATGCTTCGATTGCTGCCCTTGAAGTGGTCAATGATTTGAGGCAGCGGGAATTGACCGGTCGTCTCTTGAACCAAGCCACGCAGTGTTGCAAGCAAACTGTCCGGGCTTTGACTGAATACGTGTTTGATAAGCGAACGGGATAGCCACTGACGGATGGCATCTCGGTCATCTCGGTACATGCCTTTGTCCAAGTACTCTGCCC
>JBMYJR010000041.1:0-26664 GCA_049594615.1 Flavobacteriales bacterium | reverse complement strand
AATCTGATTTGCAATGGCAATGGGGCATTACCCCGTATTACCGCTGGTTTTTCAGCAAAAAGGCGGGGGAAGGGCTGTTTATCGAGGGCCACGCGAGCGTATTTGAGTCCGAATACGATTACTACCACTGGGGCTATCCCGTTCCGCCGCCTACCAAAGAGATCGGTGCAGGCGGGGGATTTGCGCTTGGTTACAAAATGACCTCTTCGGGCGGTTGGGTCGGAGAGTTGTATGCTGGAGCAGGTCGCAACTTTTTGGCCGATCGAGCTGAACGGGCATACCCTCGCTTGGGCTTCATCATTGGTCGCCGCTTTGGCAGCTGATCGGGGTTGAACCGATTGCATTTGAAGGTGTACAGGGCGTCAAACCGACGCCATGCGCACCTTTTTTCTTGCCCTTTTGTTGGCCTGTTCGCAAGCGGGCTTTGCTCAGCACGAATACGGCATTTTCAACGCTTATTTGGGTCCGTGTACCGTGGATTCGGTCAACGCAGGGGTGGACGCGACTGCTCATCGGTTTGCGTTCCGGGTAGGTGGAGTGCGCGACACTATTCCTGAGGCGGTCTGGTTGCTGGACGGCCTGCGTAACTGGGGGTGGCATAGCCCACCGTTCCCTGAGCTGAACACCAATTCCACCTATTGTCGCACGCGGGATACCCTGCTGACCACGCACCAAGTACTGACCATTTTTGGAATCCCCATAGATACCCCGCAAGTGGCGTCCGCGGTGGCCTTATATGGCATCCAAGGGACCTTGAATTTCGTGCCGTTGCTGCAACGGGGTGGGCAAGAACTGATGCTCTACCAATACAGCGGGTATCCGCAGGGCGGGCAAACCTCGTGGGAGCACCACACCCTGTACATCTTCCGCAAAGTGGACGACCTCAAGGAGTAGGCGATGTGCTGCGTGCGAAGTGGGCCAGGGCCACTTTGATTTCAAAGTAGGAGTAACGTTCGTCCAGGGCTTCGCGCACGGCTTTGAGGCCTTGGTCGCCCACGCGTTTGGCGTGCGGTTCGATCTCGCCCAAGGCGGCTTTGGACAAGACTTGGTCTGCGGCAAGCTCTCCGTACTGAACGGCGGAGGCCAGGTGGCCTTCAACGGTGGTGAGCACCACGCCGCGTGCACCGGCGATTTCACCCATGGACATGCCGGCGCGGAACAGTGCGAGGGATTCGGCAGCGCTACTCGGCAGCCCCTTGGTCACCTTTTTCTTGGTCTTTTTGGCTGCTTTGCGTTTGCTGGCAGGCAGGGCCGACTCGAGTCCGTGTTGACGGGCGAAGTCGGTGATTTCTTCCAGGAAGGCATCGCCGAATCGGCTGACCTTGACCTTTCCGAACCCGGTGATGCCCAAAAGCTCGTCGCGGGTGTGGGGCAGGTAGGCGCTGAGCTCCACCAAACTGTTGTCAGGCAAGACCTGGAAGGCCGGGATGCCCAGTTCTGCAGCCAATTCTTTGCGGCACGCGCGCAGGCGCTCGAACAGGTCGCGGTGGTAATCGAGGTCGGTTTCACGCTTGCGTTTAGTGGCGACTTGTTCCACAGCCACCTCGGTGAGCTCCACCTTGCGCCCGGCTTTGAGGATTTCCCAGCTGGTCTGGTTGAGCGTAAGGGTGGGGAAGCGGCCAATACTTTGATGCAGCAATCCCAATTGGATCATTTCCTTGCCCAGTTGCATCCACGCTGCTTTGGGGCGGTCTGCACCGATGCCATAGGTGCTCAGTGCACGGTGGTTGGGGAGGATTTTCTCGGATTTGGACCCGCGCAGAATGTCCACAAGGTGGGCCAACCCGTAAGGACGATCAAGACGCGCAATTGTGCTGAGCAGCTTTTGGGCCTCCACCGTAGCATCGAAGGTGGTGCGTTCGGTCAGGCAGTTGTCGCAATGGCCACAGTTGCCGGGGTGATCTTCGCCAAAGTAGGTGAGCAGGTTGCGGCGTCGGCAGGTGCGGGCGTCGGCGTAATCTACCATGCGTCGGAGTTTGCCCAGCAGGACTTGGCTTTGTTCGGGATTGCCTTCCACCTCGCAAAAGCGGCTGAGTTTGAAGTAGTCGCCCGAGCCGTAGAAAAGGAGCGCTTCGCTGTCCAGTCCGTCGCGGCCGGCACGTCCAGTTTCTTGGTAGTAACCCTCGATGTTCTTGGGCAAGTCCACGTGGATGACATAGCGCACATTGCTTTTATCGATGCCCATGCCAAAGGCAATGGTGGCCACTACAATTTGCACTTGGTCTTTCAGGAATTGCTCTTGGTGGGAGGCACGCTGTTCGGCGGGCATGCCGGCGTGGTAGGCCAACGCCTCGAAGCCCTCTTCACGCAGGTCCTCGGCGAGCGATTCGGTGCTTTTGCGACTGAGGCAATAAATGATGCCCGATTCGCCTTTACGGGCTTCCAAAAAGGTGCACAGCTTGTCGAACCAGTCTTTCTTGGAAGTCACCCCGTACTTGATGTTGGGACGGTCAAAGCTGCTGATGAAGGTGCGCGGCTGGTCCATGGCCAACTGGCGCAAAATGTCGTCCCGGGTTTGTTGGTCGGCGGTGGCCGTCAGCGCGATCAAGGGCACCTGCGGGTAACGCTGCTTCAGTTGACCGAGCTGCACGTATTCCGGACGGAAGTCGTGCCCCCATTGGGAGATGCAATGCGTCTCGTCAATGGCAAACAGAGAAATCGTTAACGTGTCAAGCAAGCGCAAGAAGGCCCCGTCTCCCGCAAACAAGCGCTCAGGGGCGAGGTACAGCAAATCCAGTTGTCCAGAGGTGAGTTGGTCAAACACCAGGCGCTCTTGGTTGGGGTTCAATGTGCTGTTGAGAAAGGCGGCGCTCACCCCGTTCAAACGCAGGGCATCTACCTGGTCTTTCATCAAGGCGATCAGCGGCGACACCACAATGGCAGTCCCCTCCATGGCGAGTGCTGGAAACTGGTAGCACAAAGACTTCCCCCCCCCGGTAGGCATAAGCACAAAGGCGTCTTTGCCACTGAGCAGGTGTTCCACCACAGGCTCTTGGGCGGGTCGAAGGGAAGAAAACCCGAAGGTCTCTTGAAGCAGGTCGAGGTGCTGTTGGGCAATCATGGTACAAGGGTACGTTCGAAGTTCGGGAATAGCCGCAAAATAAACGGGTAGAACCGGGTAGAAACGGGTACACGCGGATCGGCGTGCAGACACCTCTGGTTTTGCTACCTTCCCACCATGCCGCTTGCCACCCAACCCACCGATATCAAGGTCTCAGACTACATCGCCCGCATCGATTCTGCCTCCAAGCAAGCCGATGCCCAAATCCTTTGTGACCTCATGCAAGAAGTCACCGGGGAACCTCCGGTAGTCAGGGGCGATCACTTCATTGTGGGCTTTGGCCAATACACCTATACGCGCAAGCAAGGCAAGGAGGAATTCTCCTGGTTCAACACGGGATTCGCAGCACGTAAAACCAAAATTACGGTCTACCTCACCTGCGACATCAACCAACACAAAGAGCTGCTGGACAAGCTGGGCAAAGCCAAATGGGGCAAAGGTTGCTTGTACATCAATAAGTTGGCGGACGTGGACGTGGAGGTGCTCCGCGAACTGGTCACCTTGAGCAAATCCAACCAGTGGCATTGAAACGGGACTTTGGCATCATAACTGCACTTCCCTGGCGCAACTATAACACTTCTCGCATGCGTGCTTTACTCTCCCTCTTGCTTCTTCCGCTGCTTACCCCTAACGTGCGTACCGTCCACGTCTCGCCCTTCAAGTCGCACCAGAACTACGAGCACTTCAAACGCCTTACACTTCACTGTGAGCCTGCCGAGGTGGAATTCATCCAAGGGTTTGATTACGAATGGGGCTACACCTACACCCTTGAGGTTCAGGAAAGGCGGTTCGAGGAAATCCTCAGCGACGGCACCCAGGCCGAATACACCTTGGAGCGTGTGGTGTCCAAGACGCCTGTAGCCCCGGGAACATCCTTCACCCTTTACCTGGAAGGCCAGCGGTATTACCACGACGATCCGGAGGGCGCCACGCTCAAGTACGTAGGGGGCACCACGTGGCGGTACTTTGATGAAGTCGAGTTTGAAGTGCCCGAATCCTTGCAATCTCGGGTGTCAGCCATCGCTGCGGGTGAGGCCGGGGCCAATGGCAGGATCGGAGGCAATGGGCGATTTACGTTTGACGGTCCACATTCAATTCGCTTGGTAGCGTTGAAATGAAGCAAGCCGACAGCGCGGCGGTTGCTCACGTTTTCAGGAGTTCGTGGTGCCCAAGACAACAGTGGGCTGCGAAACTGAGTGAACGCCTCTTCAGGTGAGGTCAGGATTTGACAAGCCGCACCGTGTGGACAGCATCAGCCGTGCGTAGGACAACGGTGTACAATCCCTTTGGGAGTTGTTCTACCTCTAGCATTCCATTGCCAATACCGGTCTGCTGAGATAGGATTTTACCGTCGCTGCTCACCACGTCCGCGTGCCATGTTTCGTGCTTTCGCAAGCCCATGATTTGCGCGGTTGAAAAGGCAGGGGTAGGATACAGTCCCAAAGGATCATTTGCAGGATCGATTTCTCCCAGGTTGGAAGCAATGTCCTCACAGATGACCAGGTTGATGGTGCTCGGCGGTTCCTGATTGAGGTCGATTTCTTCCAGGATCACATCACCCGCTGGATTGAGGATTGTGTAGCCACATCCTGTTGGGAACAAAAGGGGAGCGTTGACCAGAAAATCAACCTCACCTTCATCCACAGTGACCATGACTTTTTTGCTGGAAAACCCAATGTAGTCGGGGTATCCGTCTCCATCAAAATCCGGATTGAAAAAGATGTTGGCCTCGAGGCCTGATTCGGAATACACACCCATGTTTCCGCCATACCACCCATCGCCTGCTTCATCGCTGAACACGATTTCAATCAGGCCGCAGCTTGGATCCGGATCGCAGGGGTTGAGGCCATAAACGCTCACTGGAGATTGCGGATTGCCAAAGGGAGGGTTTGATCCAGTGCTGCTGAAAATGGTCGTTCCTGCCTGGTCTATGATGCTGTAGCCGTGAGCAAATCCTGCGCCGGCATCGTTGTACACGACATCGATACGGCTACCTGTATTTACCGGGACGGAAAACGACTCAGTACCGTTGGTCGTCATGGTTTCTGCTGCAATTTCGTTGCCGTCGGCATACACGTGGATCGATGCATCTTGCCATCCAGCGCCAAAATCGCTTGGGTTAGAAGTCATGACAACGGTCCAAGCTCCGCATGTACCCTCAGCCTCTGGGAATTCAAAAGGCATGACCTCCCCCAAGACATGCACAACGCCGTTGTATGCGAGCAGGTCAGGTGCTATCACAGGCGCTGTGTTTGCTGTGATGAAGGAACCCTCGAACCCCACGTTGATCGTTTCATTGTTGTAGGAGACCAGGTTGGTCCCTTCCTGCAGATCTTCACTCTGGTAAACCGATTCAACAAGGTGCGCCCGCACGATGTCGTCGATGAACTGAGAATCAAGCAAGTCCTCCACGTTGTCAAAACCATTGGCTTCTGCGAATGCAATAAACGCGTCATCGGTAGGCGCGAAAACCGTAAACGGACCCTCGGCCGGTTCGTTGTCATTCAAAATGGGTTGGCCTCTTAAGGCTGTATTCAAGCCTTCCGACAGCAGTGCTTGCTCCAGGTAAGTGTGTATAGGACTTTCGACAATCACTTCCCAGGTGGTCGCTCCAGGGTATCCCTGAGGCTCCAAGATTTTATCGGTGATGTGGATCACACCGTTGAAGGCAGTGATGTCGGTATATATGATGTTGGCGTCGTTTACCTGGGCTCCCGAGGGATCAATCGAAATGGATACTGACTGGCCCTCTGCGGTGGTCAATTCCATCCCATCTTCCAAGTCGCCAGCGGTGTAGATGCCAGGAACGATGTGGTACTTCAGGGCCGGGACCATGTCGTAGAAGGCAAGCATGTCGAAGGAACTCAAATTGATCCGTGCCATTAACTCGTCAATGGCGGGTCCATTCGGCATAAAAACCGTGTACTCCTCGGTGCCATTTAAGTCCACATCTCCCACCCACCCAGGGTTTTCCGTTTGTCCATCCCAATAGGTCGAGCTGTAGTAGTTCAAAAATGCCCAAGCCGAACCAAAGGCATCCAAACTTTCAAACTCGCCGCTTCCACCAAAGTCAACCATGCGGTCTGCGATGGTTACGGCATCCACGACAACGGTGCCGGTCATGCCCAATTCGGGCTGCACCCCAATGGAAGATGTGTAGGTGTAGACCCCAGGTACGTCGAAGGTGACCGTGCCCATGCAGACGCCTTCGATGTTGCCTTCGGTTTCCGCAAGAAAGAAGGAGACGGGGTTGCTCTCGGCGGTGCCATCAACGTTGTGCGTGCCTTCCGCGTTGACAAAAGCGATGGATTGCCCTACAGCAATTGTGATTTCATTTGGTGTGAACGTGAAGTCAGTCAGGTACACAGTGGTATCCGCTTCGCATTGCGCTTGCGCGCCCAAGGCAGCCATCAGGCAGAACGTATTGACCAGGAGGAAGGCTTTCATCGCATTTGATTTGATAGGAGAACCCAGCACCCCGAAGGAATGTTCTTGGGAAGCCAATTGTGATCTTGCGGATATTGGAAAGCTGACCATACACGTGCTTGCGGTGCAGGTCGCAACAAGAAAAACGCACAAAACGCAGGGATGCAGGACAATGCTCGCGTTCAGATGCCACTTGACGCCTAACTTGCATGCATGATGTTGAAGCAAAACCTGTTTGTCCTCGTGTTCGCTGGTTTGGCGTTGTTGAATGCCTCATTCACCTGCGGGTTGCCAAAGACATTCCTGGACGAAATCACAGGCCAAGACGTTTCCTTTCTCTGGAAAAGTCATCGGCCTGCTTTGCCCAACTCTCCGTGCAGTGAAGACAGCATCATTTGGATACCCTTGGGCTTCATTGGGGAGGATTACCAGCGGTTTTACGTCCACTTTGAGTCCATCATCCGCAATCCTGAGCGGGGC
Source organism: Flavobacteriales bacterium (assembly GCA_049594615.1). Taxonomy (GTDB): domain Bacteria; phylum Bacteroidota; class Bacteroidia; order Flavobacteriales_D; family Sanyastnellaceae; genus CAXPZW01. The sequence goes on along the minus strand of JBMYJR010000041.1, from coordinate 19,697 downwards.
AACGGGTACTACGTGTATGGTAAGTCTCGTGTCCAAAACAACGTGTGCCCCTTCCAAGGCGAGTTGACCATTGAAGAGGCCACCAGTTTCACGTATCAAGAGTTTGTCGATGATCCGTGCGTGCTGCTCGGTGGAGGGGTGGCAGGGACCTACACCTTTTTTGAAGCCCCCGAAACCCCACATTCTGGTGTTTTTGAAGGGGGCTTCGTGACCGACATCTATCTCGGTCCGCATCGCGAGGTCTACTACGACAACCTCATGCGGGGCGCCGACGGCTGGAGCAACAACAGCTTTTTTGGGACGTGGACCCGATACGGCTCGGCCTCTCCCAAGACGTGCAACTGGGGCGATGCCCGCATTCCGGGTGCTGAAGGATTGGACGGTGGTGCGTGCTGCTTCCTCCCGGAGGAGGAATACGTCAAAGCAGGCTGGCAAACCTACATGGATGCCTATTGGCACGACGACACCGTCTCGCAGGAAACCGTAGACGCTGCCTTGGCTGAAGAGAAGCGCAAGTGGTGGGTGGATTGACCATCCATGTGTTGAGCGAGACCATCCACAAAGCCAAACCCGGATTTGGTTGACTTTGATTTTCAGGTGGGGTAGCTTGTCCGTGGGGCCTGCGGGTGCTGGCCCCACCGGGTACCCCTTGGAGCTGTATCTTCCCCGTTCAAACCTCACCCATGCGCCTGCTCTCCCTCGCGATCTTACCTGTTCTGCTCTCAGCCTGCTCCCCCCAAAAACCCACTACTGACCCCAAATCTGACGCGGCGCCACCTTTGGAGTCGCCCCGTACCTTGAGTATTGAAGAAGCGGTCCAACTGGCCACCTTGCCCTTGGCTTGCGTCCATCAAGAGTACCCCAACAAGCTTGGGCAAGTCCTGGGGGGCGGTGAAGATTTGGGCGCTCCACAGCAGCTGCACCCTGCGTTTTACGGTTGTTTTGACTGGCATTCAAGCGTGCACGGGCATTGGTCGCTGGTGCGGCTGCTCAAGCGTTACCCGGACATGCCTCAGGCGACCGAGGCGCGTGCGGCATTGAACCAATCACTCACCCCAGAGAACATAGCAGGAGAACTGGTCTACTTCCACGGCAAGCACAACACCTCTTACGAACGCACTTACGGCTGGGCCTGGTTGCTCAAATTGGCCGAAGAACTCCACACATGGGACGATCCCGATGCTCGCCGCTTGGAAAATGCGCTCCAACCGCTTACTGACCTGATTGCCGAACGCTTCATCGACTTCCTGCCCAAATTGGTGTACGCCATCCGGGTCGGGGAGCACACCAACACTGCGTTCGGGATGAGCTTTGCACACGATTATGCTGTTGCCGTGGAAGACTCCCTCCTCCAATCTGCGCTTGAGCAGGCCAGCTTGCGGTTTTTCCAAAATGACGCGGATGCACCCATTATATGGGAACCGAGTGGCTATGACTTCTTATCTCCGGCCTTGGAAGAGGTGGACATGATGCGCCGCGTTTTGGATGAAGCGCCTTTCATGGCCTGGCTAGACGAGTTTCTCCCGGGGTTGGCCCACCCCAGCTTTGCGCTTGAACCGGGACAGGTTTCGGACCGCACCGATGGCAAGTTGGTACACTTGGACGGGCTCAACTTCTCGCGCGCCTGGGTGCTGTACGGACTGGCCGAACAATACCCGGAACGCTTCGCTCACCTGCACGCAGTGGCCAATGCCCACGTGGCCCATTCTCTGGATCACTTGGTGGGCGACAGTTACGAAGGTGGCCATTGGCTTGGCTCGTTTGCACTGTGCGCATTGACCCGATGAGCCAGCGTTCCAATTCCTGCCCCTGGGCATCCCACCAACAAAAATCTCACCTTTCGTGATGGTATCGTTACGGGCTTCCCAGGATGCACGTGTATGTTTGGTCTCAGGACATTGAATGCTCTTCATGCGCAAAATCGTCATCATCGGTAACGGCATCTCTGGTGTCACCACCGCGCGTCACATCCGCAAGCGGTCCGAAGACCGGATCGTGTTGATCTCTGCCGAGACTCCGTACTTCTTCTCGCGCACTGCACTGATGTACGTGTACATGGGCCACATGCAGTTTGAACACACCCAGCCTTACGAAGACTGGTTCTGGGAAAAGAACCGCATTGAACTCATGCAGGACTACGTGCAAAGCGTGGACACCGATGCCAAAGAACTCCAGCTGCGCGACGGCGGGGTGCAGGGATATGACGTGTTGGTGCTGGCTACCGGCTCTAAGCCCAACCGATTTGGATGGCCAGGGCAGGACTTAGACGGAGTACAGGGACTCTACAGTTACCAAGATCTGCAGTTGCTCGAAGCCAACACCCATCCGCCCAAGGCCAAGCCCGAAGAGCGGAAAGTCAAGCGCGCAGTGATTGTCGGGGGAGGACTGATTGGTGTGGAGCTGGCTGAGATGTTGCTCACCCGTGACATCGAAGTCACCTTCTTGGTACGCGAAGACCGCTTCTGGGGCAACGTTCTGCCTGAAGAAGAGGGCAACCTCGTGGCCCGTCACATGCGAGATCATCATGTTGACCTGCGCTTTGGTACCGAACTCAAGGAAATCCTGCCCGGGGATGCCGGTCGGGTCAAAAGCATTGTCACCAGCACCGGGGAGGAGATCCCATGTGAGCTGGTGGGCCTCACCGCCGGTGTGCGTCCCAACATTGACTTCCTGCGCGACAGCGGCATCGAAATCGACCGTGGCATCTTGGTGAATCGCAAACTGGAAACCGGAACTCCGGAGGTGTATGCCGTGGGCGATTGTGCCCAGTTCCGCAACCCGGTCCCCGGCCGCCGCCCCATCGAGCAAGTGTGGTATACCGGCCGCATGATGGGGGAGGTGACCGCCGAAAACATCACTGGCGGCAACCGCGAATACGACCCCGGACCGTGGTTCAACAGTGCCAAGTTTTTTGACGTCGAATACCAGACTTACGGCACAGTTCCCGCCCACCTTCCAGAAGGTCAAAAGGACTTTTACTGGGCGCACGAGGAGGGATTGGCTTGTGTTAAAGTGATATTTAACGAATCAGATAATAAATTCTTGGGAATCAATACTTTCGGGATAAGAATGCGTCACGAGTTGTTCGACCGTTGGCTGCGTGAAGGGCGGGATGTTTACTACGTGCTCTCCCACCTCAAGGACGCCAACTTCGACCCCGAATTCTACCGCCCACACGAGGGGGCCATCCTCGAAAAATTCAACGCTGAGAACGGCACGCAACTCGTGCCGGCCAAGCGCAGTTGGAAACGCATTTTTAGCCCAACATGAGCCAGCCCAGTCTGTCCATTTCCAACCCGCATCCTACGGGTGCGTCGGTACTTCAAAAAGCAGGCATGGGTGTTGCAGCGCTTGGTGTGTTGCTGTTGTTGATTGCATGGGCCGGGATTGATCTGCCGGCATTGCCTGTGCTCGTGGTCAGCATCGTCAGCATCTTCGCGGGTACCTTCATGGTGACCCGGGCCAAATACAAAGGCCAGCCTTTGGGCATCAAGAACCACCACGTGTGGTTTGATAGCTTTACCAACCGCGGTCTGTGGGGTTGGTTTGCGGGTATCCTGTTGACAGGCTTTTACATATGTCTGTATTGGTGCCCTGAGTCCTTAGGATACGGCGGTAGTACCAACAGCGGCTTGGTTCGCCTGTTTGATCCGCTTTCCATGGCGTTCAAGGGCAAGCCTGCCAGTCAGTGGTTTGTGTACGGTACGCTTTACACAGTGGCCATCTTGGCACTCGGCACCAAATTCATGTTCAAGTATCGCCACAACCGTTACCAACTCATCCGCACCGTTGTGGTGATGGTGTCTCAATTGTTCTTGGCGTACCTGATCCCCGAGATCCTCGCAGGGTTGAATTACAACGATGCTGTGGACGCCAACGGCAACTACATCGGTTACTACAACACCGACCTGAAGAACACCTGGCCGCTGGACTACGACTTCTTCCAGAAGTGGCAGCTCGAGGGTTTTCAAAAGTCCGCTTACCAGCCGGTGGGCAAGCTGTTTTTGTACTGGGGAATTGCCATGTTTCTGGTCGTCACGCCTGTGTTGACCTACCTGGTAGGCAAACGTTGGTACTGCTCTTGGGTTTGCGGTTGCGGCGGATTGGCCGAGACCGCAGGTGATCCTTACCGTCACCTTTCCAGCAAGAAGCTGTCTTCGTGGAAGCTGGAGCGCTGGTTGATTCACGGGGTGATGGTATTTGTGTTCTTGGCAACAGCGGCTTCCATCTACGGCTACGTGGCCGAGACGGGGAAGATCTGGGGCATCGGTATCTACAAAAACTTCGAGAAGCCGTACGGGTTCCTGATTGGAGCCATGTTCTCCGGAGTGATTGGCGTGGGTTTTTACCCGCTGCTTGGCAACCGGGTATGGTGCCGCTTTGGGTGTCCGATGGCCGGATACATGGGCTTGATCCAACGCTTCAAGTCGCGCTTCCGTATCACCACCAACGGGGGGCAATGCATTTCGTGTGGCAACTGCAGCACCTACTGTGAGCAAGGCATCGATGTGCGTTGGTACGCGCAGCGCGGCCAGAACATTGTGCGCGCTTCTTGTGTGGGGTGCGGCATTTGTTCGGCAGTGTGCCCACGCGGTGTGCTCAAACTCGAAAATGCCCCTGAGGAAGGCCGCATCAACGACAAGCCCATCTTGATCGGTGGAGACAGCGCCAAGCTGAACCCCACAGTGATGGATTGAGGTTTGAACGTTTGATCCGTGCACGGGGCTTTTGGCCAAACAGCCCTCACTTGAGGGCCACAGAGGTGAACATGGCAGCCCCTCCAACGGTTGCCTTTCAAACATTGTACGGGTTCTGTCACTTTTTGTGATTCTCAACCGTCACACATGTTGTAAATTGTGCCCGCGCGAAGAGCGCGAGCCTGTGAATGCAAATTTTAAACCAACCAGAGCGCTTATGAAATCGATCGCTACCCTGCTGATCGTAGGTGTGTTTTGCCTCCCGGCAGCACTTATCGGCCAAACCTTTTCAGACATGTCTTCCAACCTCCCCGGTACCTTTTACTCGGGTGGATGCGTTGGCGTTTGTGACATGAACCAAGACGGATACGACGACATCGTTGTGCTCGATGAGTCCACCACCATTCGTGTCCTGTACCAACAACCCAGCGGAGCGTTCAGCGCTACTGAATTCGGTGCTGTGTCTGGTTCGAACCAATGGGGCATGGCTGTGGCCGACATCGACAACGATGGTCACGGTGATGTGTTCTCAGGCGGCGCTTACGACGGCACCCACGTGCTGATGTGCCACGAAGACGGCACCAGTGAGCTGCTCGCCCTTGAAGAAGGCAGCTTGTTCATGCAGGGTGCCAACTTGGCCGACATCAACAATGACGGTTGGCTCGACGCTTTCGGTTGTCACGATGACGCCGAGAGCCGCATCTGGACCAACGACGGCACTGGTGCCCTCACGCCAGAGAACAGCATGATCGACATGGCCACCACCCCGGTGTCGGACAACTCGGGCAACTACGGTTCGGTGTGGACCGACTTTGACCGCGACGGTGACATCGACCTCTACATCGCCAAGTGTCGCCAAGGGGTGACCGATCCGATGGACATGCGCCGCATCAACGCCCTGTTCGAGAACGACGGCAGCGGGAACTTTACAAACTCTACCGACTCGCGCGGCATGGTTGTATACGAGCAGTCGTGGACCTCCGACTTTGCCGACATCGACAACGATGGCGATTTCGACCTCTACCTGACCAACCACTCGAACACCGCGATGATCCTCGAGAACGACGGCGCGGGAAACTTTACCGACATCACCGAAGGGTCAGGCCTTGAAGTAGGCGGTTTCTACCTCCAAGCGAAAATGGCTGACTTCGACAACGACGGTTTCGTGGACTTGGTGTACTCAGGCGGCCTGCACGCCTACTACAAAGGCAACGGCGACGGCACCTTCACCGAACTGCCCGGCACATTCCCCGGCGACGACACCATGCACTCACTCTCGGTTGGTGACCTCAACAAAGACGGTCACCTCGACCTCTACGCTTCTTACGGCAATGGCTACGTGAACCCCGACTACGGCAACCCAGACCGCCTGTGGATGAACGATGGCAACGACAACAACTGGATCGCTTTTGACCTGAACGGTGTGATGTCCAACATCAATGCCATTGGCGCGCTGGTCCAGATCCAAGGCGACTTTGGTGTTCAAATCCGCGAGGTGCGTTCAGGTGAGTCCTACGGCATCACCAACTCGCATACCATGCACTTTGGCCTGGGCGCAAACGAGAGCGTAGACAGCGTAGTGATCTTCTGGCCTAGCGGCGAGACCACGGTGATTGAGGATCCTTCGATCAATACCTACCACGAAATCGACGAGACCGATTGCGACCTCGAAGACATTGCTATTTCTGCTTCAGGCGACCTGACCATCTGCCCAGGCGAGACCGTAGACCTGACCGCCCCAATGGGCTATAGCTATGTCTGGAGCAACGGCCAAACCGGTCAAACCCTTACCGTAGGTGATATCGGCAACTACACTGTTGTGGCTTACGACGCCGATGGCTGCAGCGCGGCTTCTGCTACCGTGACCGTTACCGTACTGACCCCAGAGGTACCCACCATCACCGTGATTGGTGAAACCGAATTCTGCGAAGGCGAGAACATTGTCCTCAGCGCTTCGGATGCAGCCAGCTACGATTGGAGCAGCGGTCAGGATACGCAAGACATTGTGGTCACCGAGTCGGGCGACTACACGGTTCAAATTACTGGTGAGTGCAACGAGCCTATTTCTTCGGAGCCCATCATCGTGACCGTTTACGAAGCAGCTCCTACTCCAGTGATTGACGACATCTTGCTGGACACTCCGGGAGAAGGTACCTTCATCGGTACCAGCGAGAACCTGTTCTGGTACGACTCTGAAGACGCCACCGACGCCCTCTACCAAGGCGCCGAGTACACCGCGACCTTCAACGAAACCACTTCCATTTGGGTTGAAGACGCCACCGTGATCGGCGGGGGTGAAGCTCAAGGTGGCCTCGAGGAGAACACGGCAAACGGTCAGTACCACTTCAACAGCAACTACTACCTGACCTTCGACGCTGTGGCGGACATCGTGATCGAGTCGGTGAAAGTGTACGCCGGCGATGCCGGTGAGCGCGAGATTGGTGTGATTGACGGTTCGGGCACCCTGGTTGCCCAAGGCACCTTCATGCTTGAAGAAGGCGAGCAAGTAGTGGAACTCAACTTCGAAGTACCAGCCGGTGAGAACTACGGCCTGCGTTGCCTCGACGACGATCCACAACTGTGGCGCGACCAGTCAGATGACGACCTCCCATTCCCATACGATCTGAACGGTTTGGCTTCGATCACTGGCACCAGCGTGACTTCGAACAACTGGAACAACTACTGGTACTTCTTCTACGACTGGAGCATCTACTCGCCGGCCATCATTTGCCCAAGCGAGCGCATCGAAGTGATTGCGACTGTGCTCAGCGTAGAGGACCTGGCTGGCACCACCTCCCTGGAGATGTACCCGAACCCTGCCAACGACCAGGCGACCCTGTCGATCTCGTCGCTGGTAAATGGTGAGCTGGACATCACCCTGCGTGATGCTGCTGGCCGTGCGGTACGTACCGAGCAGCGAAACGTGATCACCGGTACCCAGCAACTTGAGCTGGACCTGTCGAATATCGCTACCGGCGTGTACACCGTGACTTTTGAACTGAACGGCGCCCGCGCAACTCGCCAACTGGCAGTGCGCTAAGCCGAACGGAAATACAGCTATCGAGAAAGCCCTGTTGGTTCGCCAGCAGGGCTTTTTTTGGTCTTAAAGGGACAAGAGACGGCTGCAGTACGCACGCCACGAAAAGGCCTCGCGTTTGGTTACTAACGCATGGCGAAAAGGCGTGGACAGCCTTTGGTCCAAATACGTGCGCATAGCTCCTGCCAGTGCGTTGGGGTCGGCCGCAGGAACCAACATGCCGTCCACACCGTCGGCAATATACTCGTGCAACCCGCCTACACGCGTGGAGATCATCGGAGTGCCAAGCTGCAGTGCAATGGCTGCAATGCCGCTCTGGGTAGCACTGCGGTAGGGCAGTACACAGGCATCGGCAGCGCCAAAGAAGGGGGGCACTTCTGCGTCGGCGATGTAACGGTTGTGCAGGTGGATGTGGGCCTTGTATGGATGCGCATCAATCAACGCTTGGTAGCGGTCAAAGGCGCCATAGGCTTCTCCTGCAATCAGGACCTGTACAGGACGCTCCATTTGCGCAGTGGCCTCTAGCAGCACATCCAGCCCCTTGTAGTCGCGGATGAACCCGAAGAACAAGAACACCGGCAGGTTGGGGTCCAAGCCCAACTGCTGGCACGCCGCTACTTTGGGTGGGGCCACCGCAAAGTGATCGTACACCGGGTGCGGTTGCACTTGCAGTGGCGCGTTTGGGCGAAAGCCTTTGACATCATCTGCAACGGCCTGGCTCATGGCCATAAATGCGTCACACGAGTTCAGGAAATAGCGGTTGAGCTGGCGGTCTCCCGGACGGGGTTCGTGCGGGGTGACGTTGTCCAGCGAGACCACCTTACGGGCGGATTTCACGCGCCGGGCTGCCGTGCCCAATGCTGGGGCCAAAAAGGGCATCCAATACTTCATCACCAGGACATCCGGCTCCCAAGCCTGGATGGCGTTGCCGGTATTGAACCAGCTGAGCGGTCCAATGCTGTCCAAGGTGCGTTCATTGGGAATGGCGTCGGCCAGGTCTCCCTCGGGGACCAACTGGGTTTTGCCCGGAAAGAGCACCGATGGGTACTGGCGTTTGAAGTTCCATGCACGCACTTCGTGTCCAGCGCTTTCCAATTCACGGTAGAGCCGTGCCCCAAATTGGGCGATGCCCCCGCGGTAGGGGTGGAAGGTAGAAAGCAGGGCAATGCGCTTGGGACTCACGGCGGTCAAATTAGCAAAACCTTACGCGGTGTAGAGTACCTCAAAGGTGGCGCCGTCCACATCGGTCAGTTCTTGTTCCACAGCGGCTGCGTCGTCCAGGCGGACGTCGGTTTCCAAGCGGCAGGTGATTTCGAATTGCTGATGGTATTGCGGCAGTTGGCGGTCCTTGAGGATTTTCATGATTCCAGACATGGCCGGGTAGGGGAAAGTAATGGCATAGCGGTGGCATACCTGGCGCTCGATGATGGTGCCGGCTTCAATGGCCTCTTTGGCCGAAGTGCGGTAAGCGTCAATCAAACCACCTACCCCCAACTTCACACCACCGAAATAGCGCACCACAGCGATCAATACATTGGTCAGGTCGTAGCTTTGGATTTGGCCCAGTATGGGTTTGCCCGCACTGTTGGAGGGTTCGCCGTCGTCGTTGGCGCGGTAGACCTTTTTGTCCAGCCCCAAACGGTAGGCGTAGCAGACATGGCGAGAGGCGTGATGAATTTTTCGGATTTCTTCCAAGCGTTCCTTGATCTCCTCTTTGGAATAGACCGGAATGGCGTAGCCAAAGTGCTTGCTGCCTTTGACTTTGTAAAGGCTTTCGGACATGTCTTGAAGCGTGCGGTATGTGTCGGAGGCCGACATCAGCTGCGGCTGCGTTGCACAGCCCAGCGGGTGAGTACCAGAAACAGGCTGGTGAGACACAGGAAGTACACCATATCGCGGGTGTCCAACAGCCCCCGGCTCATGCCGCGGTAGTGGTCGGCCATGCCGAGCTTGAGGATGAAATTCTCAGCCGCACCAAAAGCTTCAAATGAAGCCAAGGACTCTGGGCCAGTGTACACCAAAAAGCACAGGAACGCACCCACCAAAAACGATACGATTTGGTTGCTGGTCACACTAGAAGCAAACAGGCCGATAGACACGTAACCCGCGCCCAAAAAGAACAGCCCAATGTACGAGCCCCAGATGCCGCCGCTGTCCAGGTTCCATGCAGGAGTACCCAAAACTCCGATTGACCAGTAAAACACCAGGGTGGGGAGCAGGCTCACAAATACCAGTGCTACACCTGCTAAAAACTTGGCCAGCACGATTTGCATGTCGCTCATGGGGCGGGTCAACAGCAGTTCAAGGGTGCCGGTGCGCTTCTCTTCGGCAAAGGAGCGCATGGTGATGGCGGGTATCAAAAAGATGAAGACCCAAGGAGCCACAAAAAACAGCGTGTCCAGGTTGGCGTAGCCGTTGTCCAGCGCATTGAGCTCGCCGGGAAAGATCCACATGAACAGGCCGGTCAACAGCAAGAATACACCAATCACCACGTACCCGATCAGGGACGAAAGGAAGCTTCGAATTTCTTTGAGTAACAAGGCCATCATGCAGGGGCGAATTTAATCATTCTAGTTCCGAACGCAGGGCCGAATGGTCTGGGTGTCCTTCACGGCAATTCGGCTTGGACCTGTGTGCTCCACGCCTGCGGTTTTGCGGCGAATTTGGACTTGGTCTCAGGCCAAACCACGCCGAAGGTTTCGGAGCGGCGGTAAGCGTTGAGGTGGTCTTCCGATGCCCAGCGCGAATAGGTGAAAAACACGCGTGGGTCGTGGACGTCTTGCACCAAGCGCAGCAGTTGGCAGCCGGGTTGGTTGCGGATGGACTGCTTGTGTTTTTCAAACAGCGCGCGGAAGGCTTCCACTTCTTCCAGGCGGAAGGTCATCTGTACAATGCGGTCGATCATCACACGTCAAATTCGACCCGAATGAAGTCTCCTTTTTTCAGCCCAAACAGGCTTGCGGCACCGCCGCCGTTGCCAGGAGCACCTCGGTTGATGGCGATTTCCAGCAGGGCGGCTTCGTTGAACAGGGCCACGCGTTCGCCGTCGGGCACCGCGGCGTAGTGGGTGGAAATGGTGCGGATGTCGTGCGTACTGCGCTTCATCATGATGCGGAAGTCCCGGTTCTTGCGCACCTCGTCAAACAGGCTGCGTGGGATGTTGGTGATCACATTCTCGTAGCCATCCACGTGGATCACGTAGCCTTTGATGACCCCTTCCTCCAGCACCGGACGCAAATCGTCGGCTGGATAAATGGCTGGCACTTCTTTGCCAATGAAGCTAGGGGCACCACCGCGGGCTAAGTGGCAGGCGGCTTTGACCAGCACATCCCGCATCGGGAAGGTCATCACGTCCGAGTCCATTTGGATGTTCAGGTCGTACACCGCGTCGGGCTTTTGGCCCAAGATGAGTGCGAAGATGCCGTTGTCGGTGCCCACGAAATACTGGCCCTCGGCTTCCACCACACGGTGGGGGCGTTCAAGGGTGGTTTCGGCGTTGACGCCGATGATATGCACGGTGCCCTTGCCAAAGTTCTTCCAGCTGTGGCGCAAGATGAAGGCGGCTCCGGCAGTGTCAAACGGGGTGATGTCGTGGGAGATGTCCACCACATTCACCTGGTCCATTTGGCCCAGAATCATCCCCTTCACCGCCGCCACATAGTGGTCAGCGGTGCCCATATCTGAAGTGAGGGTGATGGTGGGCATGGCGGGAATTCTGGCGTACGCGTGTGCGCAACACAAAAGCGTTGCGTTTCTTTGTCAAAAGTACCGGGCGGTGCCTCACTGCAGGCGCCCGGTTCGGTGAATTTTCAACAACCCAATTGCGATTCGTTTGCAGCAGATTGAAATCGTCATTCCACTGAGCGATCCTGTGGAATTCTTCGGCGCCGGAAATGCCCGGTACCGCACCATAAAAAAAGCCTTCCCCAAGCTGAAGCTCATGCAACGCGGTAACCTGCTCAAAGCAGAAGGGCCCGAAGACGAGCTCGAGCGGTTTGAAGAGACGGTGAACAACATCTTCCAGTTCATCGAGATCTATAACACCATCAGTAATCCGCAACTTGACCGCATTTTGCGTGGCCACTACGAGCCCGAGCGCAGCACCCGTTCGGACGGCGTGCTCGTGCACGGTCCGGCAGGCATCCAAGTCAAGGCCCGCACGCCCAACCAGCGCAAAATGGTGGACGCCATGCGCGAGAACGACATGCTGTTTGCCATTGGCCCTGCGGGAACGGGTAAATCGTATACCGCCGTGGCCCTCGCCGTGCAGGCTCTCAAGGAGAAGCGCGTCAAACGCATCATCCTCACCCGGCCTGCGGTAGAAGCAGGGGAGAACCTCGGCTTCCTGCCCGGTGACCTCAAAGAAAAACTCGACCCGTACATGCAGCCCTTGTACGACGCGCTGATGGACATGCTTCATTTTGACAAGCTTGCCGATTACATGGAGAAAGGGGTGATTGAGATTGCGCCTCTGGCTTTCATGCGCGGGCGTACACTCGATAAGGCGTTTGTGATTTTGGACGAGGCCCAGAACGCCACGCTCCAACAGATGAAGATGTTCCTCACCCGCATGGGCGCGGACGCCAAGTTCATCATTACCGGAGACGCCAGCCAAGTGGATTTGCCCAAGAAGCAGCAGTCAGGTCTGATGCGCACCGTTGAAATGCTCAACGGTACCGAAGGCTTGTCGGTGGTGAAGCTTGACGGCAAAGACGTGATTCGTCACCCGTTGGTGCGCAAGATCATCCGCGTGTTTGAAGATGCCGGCGAGTGATTCCGGTTGAAAACTATTCCTTCCACAATCGCTTTCCCTGCCCGAATTTTGCACCCATGAATGCCCTGCGCGAAACGAACTTCGACCTCCCCGGACAAGCCGCCTTTTACCGCGGCAAGGTCCGTGACGTATACACGTTGGAAGACGGCCGCCTGGTGATGGTGGCCTCCGACCGCATCAGCGCCTTTGACGTGGTGTTGCCTCGGGGCATTCCCTTCAAAGGCCAAGTGCTCAACCAAGTGGCCCAGCACATGCTCAACGCCACCGCAGACATCTGCCCCAACTGGAAGCAAGCCTGCCCCGACCCCAACGTGATGGTGGGACTGGCCTGCGAACCCTACCGGGTGGAAATGGTGATCCGCGGGTACCTCACCGGGCACGCCTGGCGCGTCTACCGTGACGGTGGCCGCATGCTGTGCGGTGTGCCGCTCCCAGACGGTCTCAAAGAACACGACCGCTTGCCCGAACCCATCATCACCCCGGCTACCAAAGCCGAGGAAGGCCATGACGAGGACATCTCCCGCGAGGATATTCTTGCCCAAGGCATCGTTCCCGAAGCCGAATACGTGCAACTGGAAAAGTACACCCGCGCCCTGTTCCAACGCGGCACCGAGCTGGCGGCCAAGCAAGGCCTGATCTTGGTGGACACCAAGTACGAGTTTGGCAACCGCGAGGGTAAGGTGGTGCTCATCGATGAGATCCACACTCCCGATTCATCGCGCTACTTCTACGCCGACGGCTACCAAGCCCGTCAAGACGCCGGTGAGCAGCAAAAGCAGCTCAGCAAGGAGTTTGTGCGCGAATGGTTGATGGAAAACGGCTTCATGGGCAAAGACGGTCAACAAGTCCCTGCCATGGACGATGCGTTTGTTGCTACGGTTTCAGAACGCTACATCGAGCTGTACGAAACTGTGACCGGCCACACCTTTGACCGCAGCGAAACCCACAACATCGAGGCCCGCGTGCTGGAAAATGTGGTAGAGTGGTTGGAGGAAGAAGCCTAGCGGATCAGGGTGAAGTACCCCATCTCATTCATGTTTGAATAGTCCGGGAGTTTTCCTGTGACCTTCCACACGTACGTCCCATTAGGCACGTAATAGCCCGCACCTTGCATATCGCCGGTCCAAGCATTGCCCGGGTCGTTGGTCTCAAAACAGAGTTCGCCCCAGCGGTTGTAGATCTGCAAGCGGAAGTCGGTGACGTCGTACACGTACACTTGGTACACGTCGTTGATGCCATCGTTGTTCGGGGAGAACGCGTTGGGGGCGTAGAACGTGGGTGGACAACCGTCGCCAAACACACGCAGCGTATCGCTCACACTGCCGCAGCCGTTGAATGCAGTCAGCACGTACATCCCGGGATCGCGCAGGCGGATGCGCGGCTCGGTTTGGCCGGTGTTCCAGAGGTAGTCCACGTTTTCTTCCTCCAGGAGGTGGAGTACTTCTTCCTCGCCGGGGCAGAGGTAGAGGTCGGGACCCACTTCCAGCTCGGGCCAAGGCACGGCTACCACTTCCACGTCGTCGGTACTGGCGCAATGTTGTATGGCTACGGTCACGTCGTAAAGGCCCGGTTGGGTGATTGAAATGGTGTGGGTGGTGTCACCGGTGCTCCATACACCGATGTAGGGGATCACCAAGTCCAACGTATCGTCGGGACAAAGCTCAAGCACCTGTCCAATGTCGAAAATGGCATATTCAATCACTTCCACTGAAGTGCTGGCCGAAGTGGTGCACCCCATGACTTCCACTGTGTAGGTATAACTGCCTGGTTCAGAAGTGTTGTAGGTAGAGGTGGCGCTGCCGTCGGACCAGGTGCCACCGGGAGCGCCAGGGTTGAGCACCAAGGTTTGGTCTTCACAAATGGCGGTGTCTGCCGGTAAGCTCAGCGAAGGCAAGACCGGTTGGATCACTTCAACCGCGTCTGAGTTGAAGCAGTTGCCGTCGCCGACGGTTGCAGTGTAGATGCCGGGAGTTCCAGGGGTGATGGTCGCAGTGGTTTCACCTGTATTCCAGAGTACTGAGTCCCAGCCTGGGCCGGCGTCCAAGGTGGCGGTTTCGCCTTCACAGATGATGACGTCTTCGCCCAGGTCGGGTTGGGGCAGCGGGAGGATGGTCACCTGTACAGTGTCGGTTTGGATGCAGCCCAACGCAGCGGTATCTGCGCTCAGGACAAATTCGGTGGTGATGGGGTCGGTCAGTGGATTGGTCAGCGCCACGTCCAGCTCGCTGAGCGAGAGGTCTGCCAGTTCGGCGGCGGGGTCCCAGGTGTAGCTGAAGCCTTCCATGCCCACCTCGCCAATGGTCGCCAGTTCTCCAGAACAAATGGTCTGGTCGGGACCGGCACTGAGCACGTGCTCCACCTGGTAAGGGTAACACGCATCAAAGGAAATGTCGTCGATGCCAAAGTCGTTGCCCCCGCTGTTGGTTTGTTGGTTAAAGATGCAGAGGTCAATGGTGGTGAAGTCCCCTGCGTTCCAAGACACCTCAAATTGTTCCCAACCGCCGTCTGCAATGAACTCGGGACCGATCAGATTGCCGTTGATGGTGAACTGCAAAACGGCGTTGACCGTGTTGTCGGGGTTGGTGTCTACGTTGCGGGCCCACGCGCTGAAGGTGTAGTCCAGCCCGGGAAGCACGTCAATGGTTTGGCACCAAATGGCGGTTCCGGCGGTGTTGGATCCGTTCACGATCATGTAGTCCCCAAACGGCGGATTGGTGTGGTCAAACCCGGCAAAGAAGGTGTGCACGTCGGAGGCGTTGTTGTCAATCGCATAGAACCCCGCATCGCTCAACAAGCCATATGGGCCGCTGACAGTGGCCAGCTCGTAGTCGGTAGAAAAGCCGGTGTTTCCCTCCGAAAAGTCTCCGTTGTCTACGAGGTTCCCGGTGAAGAACTCACACGCGCCACATTGTGCCAGAACCCCGGCGGGGAGCAGCAAAGCGGCCATCAGTATGCGAAGAAGTCGACCCATCTGTTGTGCGAAGTTACCAAGATCGTGCCATGACCCGGCATCGGAATTAGTGGAAGTGCAAGGGGGCCTGGAGCATGGGGAGTTAAAAAGTGAAGGTGAAAAGTGACGGTTTGCAGTTCCTCACCTTAACTCCAAAGCCGCATCCACGACTTTCGCTCAGGAACAGCAGGACTTTTGCCCGTCAGCTGATCGTGAATCGCGTCCCAAAGCTGGATGCGGTGGTCCAGGGCTTGGGCTGCTACCAAGCGCGTTTCTTCCCATTTGTCGGCATCGTCACCGTTCAAGAGCGACACCAGCTTCAGCGAAAGCGGACCGTGCTCGTCACCATCCAGTTCAATGTGGCGCTTGAGGTAGAACGCAAACTTGTCGCAAGGGGTGCCTTGGTCTTGGGCGTTTGCCAGGATGTGCAGGAACATATCGGGAATCACATCCTCCCGACCAAAGGTGAAGGCTGCAGCTGTGGTGTGCGGCTTGTCTTGGGCAATGACCTCAAAGGTGAACTCCACGAAATCCCGTACACGGGGATCCAAACGCAGCTGCGCAAGTGCTGTGGGAATGCTCATGCCTCTTTTGGCGTTCAGCAACAGTTCTTCGATGGGTGCCGTGTTGGCCCCGAGCTGTTCCATGGCCTCGATGTACATGGCGTAGTGGCTCTTGGGGTTGCCCTCGGCATCCAAGTCCGTCTCTTCTTCCAGTACGATCTCATTGATGAACCGCGCCAACTGTGGATATTCCGGCGGCGTCCACGGCGTTTTTACGCAGGTCAACTGGCGCTGCAAGGTTTTGAGCAAAGACATAAAATCAAACACCGCGAATACATGCGATTCCGAAAACAGCCGGATGTCATCCAAGGTCTTCAGTGCCCCATACATGGGGTGACTCCGCAGTTTTTCCTGCCGGGAAGCGATGTGGGTTTGAATGTGGGTCAGATCCGCCAAAACCAAAGTCTTTGAGCAAAGAACCGAACTTGCCCTTCGAAGTTTGTAAGACTTGTCTCAATTTTTACTCGAGATCGTTAAATGGTAGGATTTGGGCGGTGCGCTGCACAGACACAAAGGGAAATAGTGTATGCGGATAGTCCAACGTTGTGCCGTTGCCAGCGAGGCGCGTCACGGCCAGGTCCAATGCCCCCAGAACAGATGCGCCGGCTGATTTACCTTCGAACGCACTGCGATGCACTCAGTGCAAGTCCTTGGTCAGCAGCAAGCTGCCTGGATTGGTGTCTTGCTCATGGACTGCAAACCCCGCGTTGGAAAATACCTTCACCGAAGCCACATTTGCCTTGACACACCAAGCCGTCACGGTTTGCACATCGGTGGTGGTGCGCAAATGGTGTTCTACCATCGCCAGGGTTTCGGTGGCCAAGCCTTTGCCCCAAAATTTGGGACCGAAAGAGAAGCCCACTTCACACGACCGGGGAGTGAGTTTGCCGGTTTTGAGCAGGAGTGTGCCAGCCAGTTCTCCACAGCGGAGGGTGAGGGCGATGCGCTTGTGTTGGATAAGGTCATCTTCCCATACGGCTTTGCGCACCAACATGATGGCATCATCACGCCCCTGCAGTGCTCCGCTCCCACGAAAACGCATGGCGTGCGGGTCTGAATAGAGCTCCAAAAGGGCACGTGTATCGGCCATGCGCAAGGGGCGGGTATGCAAGCGGGTACTTTCCACAGCATGAAGGTACTTCAGCGGGGAGGCCCCACGAAAAATCGGACACACGAACACAGGCGCGGAGGACAAGAAAGTTGCAGGCAGCGGATTTCTCGAGGTCGTTTTGAACTTGGGTGAATGTGAAGTCCGGAGCCACCAAGCTGTCAACAACATCGAGGCGGCGCCGGTTGAAACCTTGTTCAAACAGGACGCTATCCAGCTGGGTGAGGGTGATGTGGACGGGTTGACCTGAATATCAATGCTCAAATCAGTAGTTCACCGTCAACCCCAACACGGGCATAATTGCCACTGTTCTTCGGTCAAACGGCACCACCCCGCCTGCATTATGTGTCTGGATGCCAAAGGTGCATTGCGCATCCAGCATCCATCGGTCGGTGAGCTTGTAGCCCAGCATGGGGGAATGCGTTCGTGGTGCTCGGGGGTTGTGGTTGCGGACATAGCAGCTGGTAATATGCCTCAGCAAAATAACGTACGAAACCCTGGAACGAAAGCCTAGCCCTTGCGCTTGGCCTCCATCTCCAGTCCGCCTTGGCGCAGGATCATGCCGTGCACCCGGCCCGATGCGTCTTCGAGGAATTCGATGTCGGCCTCCACCACTTTCAAAAAGAAGTGCAGCGGATCGCTCGCAAACACGTCAAACCAAGGCTGGCCGGTGACTTGGGTTTTGAGCTGGCCGTCTTCCACCTTGAAGGATACGTCCACCCCCGGTTGCAGTGCGTACACACCCACCACGTGCTCGAGTTGGGCGGCGGTCAATGCTACTTCCTTCCGCACCGGAACAGGGCGGTCGGTCTTGTGGCCATTTACCTTGTTGATACGGTATTGGAATACGGCGTTTACCCCTTTGCGGCTCACATCAAAAGTCACGGTCGAAAACTCGCCGGGGAAGAAGAAGGTGCCGCTTTCATCGGCGTAGATTTCCAGTTTGGTGCTGCCCGCGCGCTGGCTGTACAGCTGGCCGTCTTCGTAGGACACGTAGCGCGTGGTGCCGTCGTCGTAGTCGTAAGTACCCACGAGCTTCTTGGCGTATTTGGCTTTCACAGGTACGGCATCGGCGGCCGTCGGCGGCGCCTTGTCCAAGGCCAGCGCGGCCATGCGGGTAGAGATGTCGGTGGGGTTCTTGCAATCGCAGTTGGCGAAAATGGCCACAAACACGTCCTCTTCCGGCGCGTAGATGGCGTTGGTCCCGTAGCCAAAAATGCCCCCAGAATGCTCAAGGGTGCGGCTGCCGTAAATCTCATCAATCACCCAACCGTATCCGTAGTTGATGCTCTCGCCGTTGTTCAGCGTGTGGTTGGTGAAGGCCTTGGCAATGGTCTCCCCGCTCACCAGGGTGTTGGCGCGAATGGCGCGGTTCCAGGTGAACAGATCTTCCACCGTTGACATGAGCGCACCCGCGGCATAGGGCTGGGTCAAACTCAGGTACTCAGTATTCTGAAACTCCCCGTTGTTTTGGTAGCCCGAAGCACGGTTGGCAATGATTTCCGACTGGCTGCCGTACCGCGATTGGTCCATGCCCAATGGGGCAAAAATCTCTTGCTCAATGAACTCCTCGTAGGTCATGCCTGAGGCGGCCTCGATCACCATGCCCAGCAGGAAGTAGGCGGAGTTGTTGTAGCTGTATGCCTCTCCGGGCTCAAAGTCCACGGGTTCGTCTTGGAAGAGGTCCACCATTTCTTGTGGGGTCTTGTCTTGCCGCCAAGTATTGCCCCACGCTTCCATCGAGGTGTAGCTTTTGATGCCCGAGGTGTGGTTGAGCAAGTGGTGTACGGTGATGGTGCGCTCGCCCACCGGGTAGTCCGGCAGGAATTTGGAGAGGTCGTCGTCCAACGAAAGCTTGCCTTCTTCCATGAGCATCAGCGTGGCCACGGCGGTAAACTGCTTGGTGATGGACGCGATTTCAAACACCATCTCCGGGCGCATGGGCACTTCCAGTTCCAGGTTGGCTTGGCCAAAGGCTTTGTGGTAGACGATGTGGCCTTCCACAGCCACCAGTGCGGTGGCACCGGGTCCGTCGGCGGGCCATTCGGCCTGCATGAGGGCGTCAAACTGGGATTCTAGTGATTGAGATAACAGGGCCAGGGGCAGGGCCGTAACCAGCAGCAAAAGCAGAGTAGGGAAGGACTTCATGGGGATGGAATCACGTGCAGCGTTTCGCATCCTAAGCTAGTGGTTCTGCGCCGATTATTCCTTCAAAAGCCAGCGCTCGTAAACATTGTGGATGAGCAATACAGCCAGCCCGAAAAGTACTGCTCCCACGATCAAGCCATTGCTTGCCAGGCCTTTGGTGGAGAACGAGATCTTGAGCAATACCGTTGAGATCACAAATCCCGAGTTTCGCAAGAGGCCTTCGCGGTCCAACCATCCCTGTTTTGCACTTGCACCACGCATTAAACTTGCCCACCTTTGCCCCTCACAAAAAACATTCCCATGGCGGCAAAGTCCGGAGACACCGTAGCGGTGCATTACACAGGAAAATTGGAAAGCGGTGAAATCTTCGATTCTTCGAAGGGTAAGGATCCGTTGAAGTTCACCCTTGGTGCGGGCCAG
>JBMYJR010000040.1:0-26907 GCA_049594615.1 Flavobacteriales bacterium | reverse complement strand
TGTGCGACGAATGCGAATAAACGTTGTCCCCCTCGAAGGGACTTAAATCTGGCCGCTTACCCAGAAGTCTACAAGGAAAATTCCCCACCTCTAGTCTGTTTTGGCTTTGAGTATGAACAACCCGCTCCAAACGGGTTGAACTTCACCTCAAGCGAAGGATTTGATCCCAACGACGATGGACTGCTCACCCGCAAGGTGAAGGTTGAATTGGAGGTGTATGTGTACAAAGAAACCGATCCCGACCACGTCCGCCTCCTGGTCATCAACGATGGCGTGCTGGCGTTTGCGTTGCCGGACTAGGTGATTCTGACTCCGGGGCCATCCGGTAGGTGTACCCCTTGTTTTTGCCTTCGGCGGGCACCATTTCCATGATTTCCCACGCTACAAGTTGGGCGAGCAGGTCTTCGGTTTGGACCGGATCCAGCCCAGTGATGCGCGCGGCTTGCATGAAGCCGACGCTGCCCTTTTGGTGCAAGTAGTGGAAGAGGGCTTCTTTTTGCTCGTCGTATTCAAACTCCCAGCGGTCGCGGCTGTCTTGGTGCTGCCAGACCTTGAGGATGACCTGGTTGGCCATAAACACCTGGTCTTCTCTGCGGATGTAGGCGCGCCATTTCTCTTCTGCGACCTCGGCAAAATGCGGCCGGCGGTCCGAGGCTTCCACCCGCACCTCTAATATGCGCTGATAGTCCACTTGCCACACCTGGGTTTCGTAAGGCACAGGCGGATCTGAATACATCGTGGCGGCGGCTTCGATCATGTGGTGTTCCTCCTCCACATTCACCCCGGCAATGGTCCCGTTGTCCTTGACCCCAATCAGCAAGCGCCCACCGTCGGTGTTGGCAAAGGCCACCAACGTCTTGGCGATTTTGCGCGAATCGTCGATGCGCAGCTTGAAGTCTTGCTGCTGGTGTTCGCCTTCTTCGATGAATTTGAGGATCCAGGCCATGGTACCACTGGTGGAGTCGCGGGGTTGAACGAAAGCTACAAATCCCCCACAGCAATCCACACCAGCGAGATGCTTTCTCCATGAAAATTTGATCTTTTTTGATCCGGGCCGGTGTATATTGGGAATCCTTCCCTGCAAGGGGGGCATTCAGAAACTAAACCATCTCCATGAAGTCAACGCTACTTTCAGCACTCCTGGCACTTTGCACACTCCCGCTTTTGGCCACGAGTGACCCCGTATCTGCATACGATCCACTTGAGGTGTCCTTCTACAATCCCAAAACCCTTTGGGATGTAAACACCCAGCAAATGCTGCGCTACGAGCCGGCATGGCAAGCGTTCACCGCACAACACGACAACTGGTTCGTGTACTTCAACGAAACCAACGGCCAACCGCACCGCGCGTATGGCAAGGCCATTCCTACATCGGGTGCAACCATTGAGGAGCGTGCTTGGAACTTCATCAGCACTGACCTCAGCGGTTTTGACCTCCCAGTAGAGGAATTGAACCTGCGCACCGTCGCTCCAGCCAAAGACTTGACTTACGTGCACTTTGACCAAGTCCACGACGGTCATCAGGTGCTCAACGGCGGCTTTGTCCTCAAGTTCTGGAACGATCAAATCATCATGTGGGGAGCGGACACCTACACGGGCATCACTGCCTCGTCCGAAGCCACCTTGGACGCATTCACAGCACAACTCGTTGCCGAAGGTGACATGACCAATACCATTGTGGCTACCGAGGTAGACCAAGACTTAGGCTGGGTAGCACTTCCCGGTGTACAGGATGTACGTCTGGTGTATCAAGTATTGGTGAAAACTGAGAACGCCAGCGGCGTACCGGCGAACTACTACACTTTGGTGGACGCGCACTCGGGCGAAGTCTTGTACCGCCAAAACCGCGTGAAACACATCACCAACTGCCCCAAGTGCAATCACCCCGAGAAAAAGGCCCACGGCCACGACCGGGAGGTGCGCACCATGGGCATGATGGATGTAGACGGTTCAGTTTCAGCTGAAGTGTACCCCACGAGTATACTGGAAGAAACCGAAACCCTCGGCCTTCCCCACCTGACCATGAACCTGGGAGGTACCAGCGTAACCACCGATGCCAACGGCTCGTTCTCGTCGGATGAGACCGGCCCGGTAAACGCGAGCATTCCGCTCTCTGGACTTTGGTGCGACATTTACACCGACGGCAACCAGCCTTCATTTACCACCACACTGTCCGATGGCAACAACCTGGTGTCTTTTGACGGCGAGGCCAACATCCGTGAGCTCTCTGCATACCGCAGCACCAACATCATCCACGACCACGTGAACGCTGTGCTCCCCGATTGGGATGGTATGGACTTTTCGCTGACCACCAACATCGACGTGGCGGGCGAGTGCAACGCATTCTACGACGGCGGCTCGATCAACTTCTACAACATTGGCGGTGGCTGCAACGCTACCTCATTGCTGGCCGATGTGGTGTACCACGAGTACGGCCACGGCATCAACAACGAGTACTACCAAGACAACGGAGGATTCTTCAACAACGGGTCCATGAACGAAGGCTACGCCGACTTCTGGGCCATCCAAATCTCGAACAACCCCAACCTGGGGCAGGGCTTCTTTACCGATGACGTCAACGGCATCCGTCGTTACGATGTAGACCCACAGGTGTACCCCGTGGACATTGCCGACGGCGACGTACACGGCAACGGCGAAATCATCTGTGGAGCATGGTGGGACACCCACTTGCTCATGGGCGAAGATTGGGAAACCACCTTGCCACTGTGGGTACAAGCATACCCCGGTTTGCAAGCCACCGCGTTTAACGGCAACGAAGGCGAGGCCTTTACCGATGTGCTGCTTGATGTACTGCAAGCAGATGACGACAACGGGGACATCAGCGATGGCAGCCCCAACGGTTTTGCCATTATCGAAGGATTTGACATCCATGGCATTACCCTACTGGCCAACGCCGACTTCGAGCACGCCGACATCTTGGCTGCCGAAGCAGACGAGACCATCACCATCGAAGCCAGCTTGGATGTGACCTTCCCCTTCAGCGAGTACATCGAAGCAGCACGTCTGTTCTACCGCGTCAACGAAGGCGCCATCACCGAGGTGGACATGGTCAACGTAGACGGCAATGACTTCTCTGCAGAAATTCCTGGCCAAGAGCCCGGCACCTTGATCGAGTACTACCTCGGCACCTTGGATATTTATGGCAATGTGGCAAACGTATTGCCTGTGGGTTCCAACCTTGATGATCCGAACGTGCGTTACTACATCATCGTGGGCGCCACCGCATTCGAAACCCACGACAACGACCTCACCGAAGACTGGGGACCATGGGAGACTGGTGTTGCAGGCGACCTCGCCACAACCGGTCAGTGGGAAGTCAACTTCCCCATTGGATCTACCAGCGGCGAGGGCACCGATGGACCGTTGGTTGCCCCTAACACACAAGTTACACCTGGGATTGACGGAGAGCTGTGCTTCATGACCGGTCAATCGGGATCCTTCGGAGAAGGCATGGGTACCAATGACGTGGACGGTGGACACACTACTCTGCGTTCACCTGTGATCGACCTGACCAGTTACGAGCACCCCATCTTCAGCTACTGGCGCTGGTACGTAAACGCCCCTGCAGGCGGAGCCAACCCGGGCACCGACTGGTGGCAAGTACAAATTTCGGATAACGGCGGCGACAGCTGGGTGTTCGTCGAAGAAACCCGCACCCAAGAAAACAACTGGCGACGTAAGGCCTTCCGCGTGGAAGACTACGTGGAGATCAACGACCAGTTCCGCATCCAAATGATCGCTTCGGATTCGACATTCGTCGGTCAGAACTTAGATGGTGGCAGCTTGATTGAAGCAGCAGTGGACGACATCTTCCTGTGGGACCTGCCATCGGTAGGTGTGGAAGAGCAAGCCGATGCAGGCCAAAAATGGAGCATCTTCCCCAACCCTAGCGAGGGCACCTTCACCCTCAACTACGCGTTCGAACAACCCGAGAACGTACAGGTAGAGATTACCAACGCTGTAGGCCAAGTGATTTTCCGTGAGGTGTGGAACAAAGCTCAAGGCAATCGCACCCTGCACCTCGACGGCGCAGCCACCGGTTTGTACCACGTGCGCATGACCCAAAACGGAGTCACCACGGTGAAACCACTGCAAATTGTTGCCCCTTAATTGGCACCCCAACGCATTGAAAAGCCCGCCTTGTGCGGGCTTTTTTTATGGGAGTACGCTCCAAAGTAGCGGAGCACGCGTAGCCAACGCAAAGTCTTGATCAGCCAGAGTCCTGCGCGCCACCACCACTCCGCACAACTCTGAGACCGGTCGCGTGGAGCCCGGGCGTACCCAAGTATCCACCCCTTGCGCAAACACCGCGCGCCAAGGGGCACGCTGGTCCGGGGTGAGAGCGTCTACATGGAGGTTCATCCAGATGCGTAAGTCCCAATAGTCGGTGCCACCGTATATGATTCGTGGCAAGGCGGTGAGGTCCTGGGGCTCCACGGGGGCTTGCGCCAAACTGCGTTCTACCTGGTCTACCCAAGAAAGCAGACTGGGACTGTGCACCAGTGCCCACACCTGACTCATGGTGGTCCGGTCTTGAGACATGCAGGCGCGCAACAAGGCTTTGGGCCGCTTGAAGCGGCGGTGTTGCAGGCCTTCCACCAGTTGGGCGTAGTAGTAGTTAGGTGCTCCTATGGGCAAGGGCGATGCTGCTAGCCATTCAGCCAATGGGGCCAGCTCCACCAATTCGGTGAGGGTAGCTTTGCTGCACTGCTGCAACATCAAAGCATCAAAGCGGTCGTACTTGCTGGTATGGGCACCGAGGATTTGCGCAAACTGCACGGTGCTCATCCACGCGGAATCGGGATGTTGGTCCAACAGCATGCGGTTGAGCCCGCCGCCGTGTCCCAATTGGAAAAAGGCCCGGCGTTTGGCCCGTGGGACACGTGTTCGTCCCCACTCCAAAAACGCAGCAAGCGCCTCCCCCGATTGGCACGAGTGCCACCGGGTAGTGTCGGTACTGGGAGCGGTGCCGCCGGGGTAGTGCAGGAAGGTAACGGGTTCTTCAGGGGTATCAACAAGCAGCGTGATGGCCACTCGATCGTCGGTGTGCAACCGGCCCAATTCGGCCTGTATGAAGGCGGAGTGTTCCGCCAAGTCGTTGTTGTAAGGAAGGCAAAAGACCAAGTGCCAGTCCACGCCGGCTTGCAGGCCACAAGCCGTCAGCAGCCCCAACCACAGGGCTGCCCATCTCATGTCCAGCGGGCCAATTCGGTGATGCGTCCTTTGACCTTGTCCCCAATTTTGACAGTCACCTCCACATCGCGCGGCACAATGACGTCCACCCGCGATCCGAATTTGATGAAGCCGCATTCTTGGTTTTGGCCCACTTGTTCGCCGGGTGTTGCGTAACACACAATACGACGTGCTACGGCTCCTGCGATTTGACGAAAGAGTACGTTTCCTTTGGGGTGCTTGACCACCATGGTGGTGCGTTCGTTTTCGGTGCTGGATTTGGGGTGCCAGGCAACCAAGAACAGTCCAGGATGATATTTGCTGTATGTCACCTCTCCTTCCACCGGGTAGTAGTTGGCGTGCACATTGAGCGGGCTCATAAAGATGCTGATCTGTTTGGCAGGTGCATCGATGGCCTCGTGCTCGTGGATGTCCTCGATGGTCACCACCTTGCCGTCACATGGCGAGACAATGGCGCCGTCATCTTGGTTGGGGGTGCGGTGTGGAATGCGAAAGAATTGCCATACCAAAATGGCAAACACGCCAGTGGCCAGTAAGCCCAATCCCCACCACAGGGGGCCCGCCGACCAGTACAGGCCAGCAAACACAGCAACTACAGCCAACGGAAGCGCTCCGAGCGCCATCAAACGGTATCCTTCGCGGTGAAAATGCATGGGAACAAGATAGGGGTTGGGGCGGCGTTATCCGGCCACGCGTGAAATGTAGAAATACACAACAGGGAGGGCAAACAGCAATCCGTCAAACCGGTCCAGCACTCCGCCGTGCCCGGGCATGAGGTTGCCACTGTCTTTGACGCCTGCTTGACGCTTGAACAGGGACTCCAAAAAGTCTCCGGCGGTGCCAAACACGCCCATCAACCCGCCGCACATCATCCAGTCGACAGCCGTCAAGACGCCCCAGAATTGGCTTATAACCCAACCGGTGAGCACCGCAAACACCACTCCTCCCGCAAAACCCTCCCACGTTTTATTCGGCGAAATGGATGGGGCCATTTTGTTCCGGCCCAAGAACTGGCCTGTGAGGTAGGCAAAGGTGTCGTTGGCCCAAATCAAAAAGATCAAGCCCAACGCAAGGGTGTAATCGTATGTACCGCTGAGGCACATGACCAGCAGGAGAAATGAGAATCCGCCGCCCACGTATACCGCGCTTGCGGCGGTCAGGGCAGCATCTCCAAACGCATTTTTGGTGTTGCGAAACAGCTGGGCGGCAAAAATCGCCACCACAAGTACACCCAACCAGATCGCTCCAGACATGGGAATCACGTCATAGGCCACCAGGCCAATCACACCGTAAATGGAAAGTGCGCTGATAATGGCCAGCACTCCAAGTGGTTTGCCTTGGCCGGCTTTGGTGGCCAGCTTCACCAACTCATCGGTGCCGATGGCCACAAACAGGGCAAAGAGTCCCATGGAGGTCCAGTACCCGCCCAAAAACGCGGCAAGCACGGCGGCCACAAATACCACCGCGCTTGCAGCTCTAGTCAACAATTTTTGAATGCGGGTCGGTGCCTGCTCAGTCATGGCTAGGCTTCCGGAAGGGAATTGGGATCGGCCTCAGGAGCATCGGCAGTGCCGGTGTCCAACATGCCAATCTCTTCGACTTGCCCTTTTCCTTTGAGGTGGAACACAGTGGTGCCACGCTTTTGGAAAGGACGGATGCCGATGATGCGTTCCAAATCGTCTTTGAAAAGCACCTCTTTCTCAAGCAGCTGACGGGCCAGGGCCTTGAGCTTTTCGCGGTTCTCACCAAGCAAGGTCAGGGCCCGCTCATACGAAGCTTCGATGATCTTGCCGACCTCTTCGTCCATGATACGAGCGGTGGCTTCCGAGTATGGTTTGGTGAAACCGCCCTCGCCTCGCGAATCGTAATAAGAAAGGTTTCCAATGCGTTCGTTCAATCCGTATACCGATACCATGGCGTACGCTTGCTTGGTGACTTTCTCCAAGTCGCTGAGCGCGCCAGTAGAGATGCGATCGAAGATGACTTCTTCCGCAGCGCGTCCACCCAAGGTGGCGCACATCTCGTCCATGATCTGTTCGGTGGTGGTAATCTGGCGCTCTTCTGGCAAGTACCATGCTGCACCCAACGATTGACCCCGTGGAACGATGGTCACCTTCACCAGCGGGGAGGCGTATTCCAGCAACCAGCTCACCAATGCGTGACCAGCTTCGTGGAAGGCTATGGTTTCTTTTTCGGGAGGAGAGATGATCTTGGTCTTCTTCTCCAATCCACCCACCACGCGATCCACGGCATTCATGAAGTCTTGCATGGCCACCAGCGTCTTGTTGTGACGTGCGGCGATCAGTGCTGCTTCGTTGCAGATATTGGCGATGTCCGCGCCCGAGAATCCTGGGGTTTGCTTGGCGAGGAACTCCACATCCACGGTGGTGTCGATCTTGATGGGCTTGAGGTGCACCTCGAAGATGGCCTTGCGCTCATTCAAGTCGGGCATGTCTACGTAGATCTGACGGTCGAAACGGCCGGCGCGCATCAAGGCGCTATCCAGTACATCTGCACGGTTGGTGGCCGCCAGGATGATCACCCCGCTATTGGTGCCAAAACCGTCCATTTCAGTCAGCAGTTGGTTGAGGGTGTTTTCGCGTTCGTCGTTGGAACCGTAGTTCATGTTCTTTCCACGGGCGCGGCCGATCGCGTCGATCTCATCGATGAAGATGATGGCCGGTGCTTTTTCTTTGGCTTGCTTGAAGAGGTCTCGCACGCGGGATGCACCCACACCTACGAACATCTCCACAAAGTCAGAACCTGAGAGCGAGAAGAACGGCACTTGCGCCTCACCGGCTACGGCTTTCGCCAAGAGGGTCTTCCCTGTTCCCGGAGGGCCTACCAAGAGCGCTCCTTTTGGAATCTTAGCACCCAACTCGGTGTACTTCTTGGGATTCTTCAGAAAGTCGACGATTTCGGTGACTTCTTCCTTGGCGCCTTCGAGCCCGGCGACATCGTTGAACGAAACGTTGGTACTCTTGCCTTTCTCAAAGACCTGCGCACGCGATTTGCCGATGTTGAAAATTTGACCGCCGCCAGCACCGCCGCCGCCCAAACGACGCATGATCAGTACCCAAGCCGCAATCATGACCCCGAGTACGATGATCCAGATCATCAGCTGCTCGCCAAACTCATTCCGGTGGCGGTTGAAGTTGTCAAAGTTGTAGGCCTGGCTGACCTCATCCACCTCCACGGCGCGCTCCGGAGTGGACACGTTGAAGTGGTAGTGTGGGCCGGCACCTGAGCGCATGAGCCCTTGGTTGAGTTCGCCTTGTTTTTCTTCGCGGCCCTGTTTATTGAGGTAGACCTCAACCATGCGACCGTCGTAGACAATGGTTTTCTCAATGAGGGAATCGGCGGCAAGCACCTCGAAATCAGCGTAAGTGATCTCACGGCCTTCACTGCCCTGGTTCAACATCATCATGCCAATCAATACTGCGGCGATGACGGCGTAGATCCAGTAGAAGTTCAAGGACTTCTTAGGTGGCTTGTTGCCACCTGGGCTGCCTTGCGGGCCCTTGTTTGTGTTCTGATCAGACATAGGTGTCTCTTTCAGCGGGTGTTAGGTTGCATACTCAATTTCCTGACGCTCGGCGTCGGCCCAGAGCTCCTCGAGGCCGTAGAATGCTCGAGCTTCGCGGTAGAACACGTGTACCACCACGTCCGAGTAATCCAACAGCACCCATTGTGCCTGTCCGTACCCTTCGGCTTGCCATGGGCGTTGACCGAGGTCAGCGCGTGTGCCTTTTTCTACGCCGCGCGCAATGGCGCTGACTTGGGTGGTCGAATTTCCGTGGCAAACCACAAAGAAGTCGGCAACAGCGTGCGGAATCTCGCGTAAGTCGAGGACGACAATGTCTTCGCCTTTCACGTCTTGTATCCCATTAACTACGCTTGTTACCAATTGTTCTGCCAACGAGGGGCCGGAAGTTTGTGTCATGCAGAGCAGGAGTCGAATATGTGACAAAAATACGATTTCCCGCGCAATTCGATTTGGCCGCAACCCCTTGATACACCTACCTTTAAGCCCCAAATGAACCCAATTCTGGAGGGCTTTCAGCTCATCCGTCTCACGCGTACTGATTCCACGAACAACTTTGCGGCCAAACTGCAAGAAGCCGGAAGTGTGTCCGGTCCTGCCGCCATATTGGCAGAATTCCAGACTGCAGGCCGTGGCCAACGCGGCGCACAATGGGAGTCCGAGGCCGGTGCCAACCTGACCTGCTCACTGTTGCCCGGCGGCACTTGGCCTGCCCGCGCTTCGTTTGCCTTAAATATGCGTGCGGCTGTTTCCATTTGTCAGGCGATCGAGCCCTTTGTCCACCACGCTCGCGTTCAGATTAAATGGCCCAATGACATCCTGATCAACCGTCAAAAAGTTGCGGGTATCTTGGTGGAAAATCAGTTGGCCGGCGACACCGTTGAGCAAAGCATCATTGGCATCGGCTTGAACTTGAACCAACTCACCTTCAGTGCACCGGGCGCCACCTCACTGGGCACCTTCAGCGGGCAACGCCACTGTCCTAAAGACGTGCTACACGACATCCTCTACCACTGGAACCGTTGGGAAGACCAACTCGAAGAATTGCAGCGTGCATTCATGCAGCGCCTGCTGGGCACCGATGCCGCTGAGCCTTATGAAGCGGCAGGCGAGCGCTTTCAAGCCCGCATCCATGCCATCAGCCCAGAAGGCGTACTGACCCTGTGCGAGCCCAAAGGAGACTGCCGGGAATTCCGAGAAAAAGAAGTGCGCTGGTTGGGCGGTCAGAACTGAGCCACCAATTTGTCAGCGATGTAATCGAAGAGGTTCTTCAACGGCTTTTCGATCATCATTTTCATGAACGGGTTCACGTCGGCATCGATCACTTGGTGAGCAACGGTGACACCTTCTCCAGGTTTCAGATGTACATCCAAGGTAAACGGAAACGGACTGGCCGCTCCGGACTTCATGTGAATGATGTTGCCCGTTTGACCGGCGTGCTCCAACTGGATGGTGTAGCCCCCCTGCACTTTGAAGGAACAGTTTTTTTCGTCGGCTTTCCAGTCCGAAATCTTGTCTTGCGGCAAGAGGTGATGGAAGTTGTTCATGTCGGCCAAGTAGGCCGATATGGCTGCACTATCAGCAGGTACAGTGACCTGCTTGCTTTCAATTTTCGCCATGGGGGTAGGTGTAGTGGTCAGGCATTTTCGACCGTGGCGCTCCAGGCGGCTGGGTCTTTGCGCCATTCGGCTAAAGTTTTCATGTGACGGTCCTGGACGTAGTCGGTCTCGAGGGCCTTTTCCAGCAAGGTGGGGTAGTTGGTCAGGGTAACCAAGTCCACTCCGGCCTCTTCAAAGCGCTTGGCAGCGTGATCAAACCCGTAAGTAAAGACGGCTACCATGCCATGGATGCGAATATCGGCGGCACGCAGAGCGTCCACCGCGGTCAAGCTGCTCTTTCCCGTGCTCACCAAATCTTCGATCACCACTACCGACTGACCACTCTCGAGGTGCCCTTCGATCAGATTTTGCATGCCGTGGCCCTTGGCCTTGGAACGCACATAGGCGAACGGCACACCCAACTCCTGCGCAATCAAGGCACCCAAGGCAATGCCTCCGGTGGCCACACCCACAACCGCATCGGGTTTGCCGTAGCGCGCCTCAATCAGCGCGGTGGCCTCCTGACGGATAAAGGTGCGGATGGCGGGGTAAGACAAGGTTTTGCGGTTGTCACAATAGATAGGCGACTTAAGTCCTGAAGCCCAAGTAAATGGGTCTTCTGGCCGTATTTGAATGGCCTTTATTTGGAGCAGAAATTCGGCTACTTTTGGCGCCTGTTCTCCGGTTTCAAGCATAGCGGCAAATGTATAAAGTTTTCATCGGCAACGCCCCGCTTTACTTCTGCACAGAAGCACAATCTCGCGCCCTGCCCAAAGGGGTGAAACAGCTGCGGCGCAAGGAATTGGATTCACCCAAAAAAGCCTTAGATGTACTGGCCAAAGAAGCCAAGCAGCAGTCGGCCGGATGGTGGGTCAAAGCCGGCAAAAACCACCAGACTTTTGAACACGTACGCAGCACCCTGCGGGAAATTCCAGCTGCAGGCGGTGCCGTACGCAACGAAAAAGGAGAGCTCCTCTTCATTTTCCGCCGTGGCCACTGGGACCTGCCCAAAGGCAAAATTGAAAAGGGAGAAGGCATTCCTGTAGCAGCTACCCGCGAGGTCGAAGAAGAATGCGGGTTGCACGACGTACGCATTGTGGCGCCGTTGGAGACTACCTACCACATCTACCGCTACAAAGGAGATTGGGCCATCAAACCCACCTACTGGTTCCTGATGGAGCAACACTGCGATGCGTTGCCCGTTCCTCAAGAAGAAGAGGACATCACCAAAGTCGCGTGGTTGAGCGCCAAGGCCTTCGCCAAAGCTTCACCGACGTTCCCCAACATTGTCTTGGTCGCTGAAGAAGCGTTTCAACGCCCCATGTGAGGCTTGGTGAGACCCTGATGGTCGTTGCGCCATTTCAAAATCAAGCGCTCCACTTCACCCAAACCGCCCTCATCGGGCGCACCCACGTGTGCCGCTGCCCAATTCCCATCGGGGTCGATGATGAAATACTGGGGAATGCTGGTGAGTTGGAACTTGTCTTGGAAGGTCGCGTCGGCAGGTCCGTACCCAAACATCCAGTCAAAGTCGTGGTCGTCGTAAAAATTGGTGAAGGTCTGGAAGTCGGGATCCATGGAAATACTGATGATTTCGGCTTCCCGCTGGTACTTGCGGTAGAATGGGCGCATGACCTCCATCTGGGTTTCGCAATTTCGACACCACTTGCTGAAGACTTGCACGTATACAAAGCGGCCTTCGAAGCTGCTGAGTTCCACCATGTCGCCTTGCACATTGCGGTACACGAACTCCGGCGCAGACGTTCCGATTTTGCCGAAGGTCATGCGCTTGACCAAGTGCTCGGCCACGGATGAGGCTCGGCCAAAGTGTTCGGGGTGAGCGGCCATGTCTTCCAGCACGCGCAGCGGAATCCGCTTGTCGCGGGGGCCTTGGTAATACATGTGTTTGAGGTTGGTCAACAACGCTGCGCTGCGCACCTCAGGGTCCTTCAGCATGGGCAATGCAGCACACACTTCATCCAACACCACCGCATCGCGGTCCCGCATGACTGCGGTGTATAGTGCGGGCAAACTGTCGTTGTCCAAAGCAGCTTGCAGCCACCCTTGATACAGCTGGTCCAGGGCGGTGATGTACTCGGGGTGGTCCCATTGTACAGGACGGCCCTCGAAGTAGCGCGCATAAATCTCTTGCTTGCTGCGTCCCGCGCTGACTTCGGTAGTGGCCAGTGCGTAGTCGATGTAGTCGGCCATCCAGGGGCTGGAGCGTTCTTCGGCAAGGGTCTTGGCTTGGATGACTTTGAAATTGTCGATGTGAATCAGAAAATCCTGGTTCTCACCGCCGCCCAACGAGTCCTGCTCAGCAGGCAACAGGTTCACCGAAGACAACCGCTCGCGGTTGGAACGCACGTAACTGCTGGAACCCGCGTACCGGGCCTCCACCAAATCAGGCAAAAACTCCTTGAAGAAGAACTCGTACTGGCGGTTGAATCCGGCCACTTGCAGATTGATGTTTTGGGCATTGCCGCGCTCAAACTCCAAGTCCACCTTCATGTGGTTGAAGGTGCGAGGATCCTTGCGTTCAATGATGGGGACCGTGACATTGTAACCGCCATCGGGGGCGAGGTACAAGGTGGACACCACCCCATTTATATGCAGGAAAGCAGTGGTCACAGCATTGATCTCCACTTCCATGAAGAAGTTTCCGTAGGCGTCGGACTGGGTACGCGCGAGCACGGTGCGCTTGCCGCTGATGCCGTCGTCCAGTTTGAGCAGCGTAATGCTCGCGCCGGGTTCATGGGCAACGCGTCCTTGGACGATGGCCGTGGCGGCCCAAACTGAGGAGGCCATAAGCAGGCCCAAAAAAGCTGCGATCGCTTTACGCATGGATGGCAATTTGCTGTGGAATGAAACTGTCCACATTTCCGCCGTTGCGCAGTACTTCGCGCACCAAGGTGGAACTGATTGGAGCGTATTCCGGGTCGGTAAACATGATAACGGTCTCGATGCCCTTGTCCATATACCGGGACATTTGGGCAATCGTGCGTTCGTACTCAAAATCCCCGCCATTTCTGATTCCGCGCAGCATAAAGGTGCCGCCGCGTTTGCGACAGTAATCCAGCGTGAGACCTTCGTACCAGTCGCAGGTTACCGTAGGCAAGTCCGCGAATACCGCTTCGTTCCAAGCCATGCGCTGCTCCAACGGGAACATATACTTCTTGGCAGAATTCACGCCGATGGCCACCACAATCTCGTCGAACAAAGGCACGGCACGCCGGACAATATTGGCATGGCCGCGGGTGATGGGATCAAACGATCCTGGAAAAATTGCAATGCGTTTCATGCGGGCAGGGTTATGTTTACGAAGATACCGAATGCGCCCGGGCCTCAGGCTTCCGGCTTGGAGAAGAAAGAGAAATACACCCCGCCGTACTTGCGGGTTTGGTCAAACCCAGGCGTGCCTTCAAAGCGGTGGTCTTGGCCGTGCTCGAGCACGAGTTGACCGCCAGGTTCGAGCAACGCAGAAGCCCATACACGCGCAGGCAATTCGGCCAGTTGTGGATGGGCGTAGGGGGGGTCGGCAAACACCAAATCCGCAGAAATGGTGGTTTTACTCAGCCAATCAAAGACGTCGGCACACAGCACTTGCACTTGGTCCAAGTCAAACTCAGCGAGCTGTTTTTTGATGGCGCGTACGTTGGCAAACTGCTTTTCCACGCAGACCACACTGGCCGCACCCCGCGAAGCCAATTCGTAGGCAATGGCGCCGGTTCCGGCAAAGAGATCAACGGCATGCAAACCGTCGAAATCCACGCGGTGTTGCAACACATTGAACAGCGATTCTCGTGCAAAATCAGTGGTAGGACGTTCGGTAAACCGCTTGTGGGGCTGGTAGCGCCTGCCTTTGAGCGATCCGCCTATGACACGCATACGTACTGGTTGAACAGCGGGGCGAAGTATTGTTTTTTCACCCGACTCAGGCCCAAGGCCATGCGTTGGAAATCCAGGCCAAAGTTGAGTTCAACCTGGGGAAAATGTTCGTTGAGCACACCGAGCAAAGGGTCGTTGGCCTCCACCTGACCCGTCAAGCGTACCTGTACATCCCCCGCCTGCAGGTCGTGCTGTTGGCAAACGTTGAGGGCGTGGTAGAGCACGTCAAACGCACCCGCGGTGGTGAAGTGATTGTGGAGCAGGAGGTCTGCGCCGTTCCACAAAAAGACCGACATACCGGTGGCGTCCACATCCAGGTGCAATTGGTGCCCGCGCACAAACCGGTTCTTGCGTTGCACGGTTTGGATCCAACACGCAGCCGAGTGGGTGGTCGTCGCGTGGGGGAATGAGGCGTGCAGCACTTCTTCCAACGCGGGGTCCATTTCAAAGGCATACATGGCTTTGAGGGTTTCCACAGGCAAACTGCGCACGTGGGCCACGTTTGCTCCAAACGAGAATGCAGGGAGATCTGCAGCGGCCTCTGACAAGGCTTGCGGGACCAATGCGAACGGAACGCGATCCACACCCAAACTGACCGACTGGAAGCGACTGGCCAAGGTGTCCTCAGACAAGACTCGGCCCAACAACACAGACATGGACTCCCCTTCCGATACGGGCAAACGGCCAGCTGCGAGCACCACATTGCGCTCGGTTTCAATCAGGGCGTAGGATGCAGCATCGGGGGTCACCCTGAGCGCCAAGTGGCAAGCTTCGGCCTGCTCGGCGTTGTAGGTGGCGTCGCGGAATTGGACTGGATTACTCCCGAGCCCAGTTTCCATCGGTTTTGGCTTCGATGAGTGAGCCGAACATCAAGGTGTCACGCTTTACGCCTTCACGACCGAAGGGGTTGGCGTCTTTCACCACAATGGTGGGCAATGTCAAACCAGCTTCTCCCGAAGGAATGCTGCTGGCCAACATGATGAATTTAGAACCATTTGCCAGCGGGTGCGGGTTGTACGGCAGTTTGGCGATGTCGATGGCGGGAAGCTCTTCTTCGGCACGCTTGTCGTCCGAGAAGTACTCGTCGTACACAGACACGAAGGTGGTATCCTGCACGCGGTAATTGGTTTCGTTGGCGCGCATCATTTGCTCCAGCTTGGCTGCGCTCACCTCGTAACCTAAGCGCTCAGATTCCAGCTGAGCCGCTGAGTCCAAATCGGCACGACCAATGACAAAACCACGCTCGAAGTACTCTTCGAATGTACCGTCACGGATGGTGTCGTTGGCCTCTGGACCTACACGACGAAGGTCCCACTTACCGATGCGAAATACCTTGGGGATCGAAGGCTCGTTGATGAAGGCCAGCAAGGTGTCGAACGACTCGGTGTAAGCGCCGTTGACTTTTACGTATTGCTCTTGGGCAGTACGGATGTCAATCAGGCGTTGCTTGGTGACTTCGCTGTAGGCTTTGAAATCCTCTTGGAACTGGATCTCTTCGTCAATGACGTTGTCCAAGCTGTAAATCAAGAACACAGCGGCCACCAGAGACAAACCGCCCACCACGAAGGCGAGGCCTTTGCGAATTTTGTGGGCCACAACCGGCAAGGCGAGGACACCAGCCAGGATCAGAAACAGCGCACCAAAGAGCATCTCTTGCGGTTGCTTCTCCAGTCCGGAGCTGCGCACGTACATGGACAAAAACAGGAACCCGGCAACGAGCAGGATTACCGAAAGCACATAGTTCCAAATGGATTTGATGATGTCATTCATCTTGCAGGGGTTTCGATCATGCTGTGAAAGTGGACAAATCTACAATAATTGTCGTTGTTTGTCGGGTGGAATTCAGGGGCACCTGACACAGGTCTAAACCGCTTATTGGCCCACGCCCACCCCACTTCTCAAATCCCCCCAGTGCTCGACCGCGAAGGCTTCACATACGACCTGCTGCACCGCTTTCCTTTTGACCCCACAGATGGCCAAAAACACCTGTTGGAAGTGGCTGCGCGCTTTGTGACCAGCGACTACCCCAACTGCACACTGGTCGTGCGTGGCTACGCTGGTACTGGCAAAACCACCTGCATGGGTAGCCTGGTGCAGACTTTGGGCAAACACAGGGTCAACACCGTCCTGCTGGCCCCCACCGGACGCGCTGCAAAGGTGTTCAGTCGTCACGCGGGAAAAGCCGCCTACACCATTCACAAACGCATTTATGTGCAGCAGCAAACCGGCTCAGGATTTCGAGTCCAAGTGGCGCACAACCCGTTCACCAACGCGGTGTTCATTGTGGATGAAGCGTCCATGATTGGCTCGGGGGGACTCACCGAAGGCTTTGGCAGTCGCGATGTGTTGGAGGACCTGTTGATGTACGTGTTCAGCGGACAAGGGTGCCGACTGATTCTGGTGGGCGATGGTGCTCAGCTTCCGCCCGTTGGCAGTCCACACAGCCCTGGATTGGACTTGGAATACTTGACCGGGATGTACCCCATCACCGCAGCCCGGGTGGAACTCACCGAGGTACGTCGTCAACAGTTGACCTCGGGCATCCTCTACAACGCCACCATGCTGCGTGACCAATTGCTGCAGGGCGCAAAGGGCTTTCCACAACTCGACGCCGGACCGTTTGACGACGTGATCCGCATCGACGGCACCGAACTGCAAGACGCCCTCCAAGACGAGGTGGACAAAGAGGGCATCGAAAACGTCATGGTCATCACCCGTTCAAACAAGCGGGCCAACCAATTCAACCAACAAATCCGCGCCCGCCTACTCTGGCACGAAGAAGAACTCAACGGCGGCGACCGTTTGATGGTGGTGCGCAACAACTACACCTGGCTGGAAAATGACCAGCTTAAACGCGCCTCTTTCATTGCCAACGGTGACACCGTTGAGGTCCAGCGCATCATCCGCTACGAAGAATTTCACGGTCTGCGCTACGCGTGGGTGGAGGTGACTTTTGAGGACTATCCAGACATGCCAGGCTGCGAATTGTGTGTACTGCTGGACACGCTTACCTTGGATTCGGCCAACCTGCCCATGGCGCGCATGCAGCAACTCTACGACCAAGTGGCCCTAGGATACTTGGATGAAGGAAGCCGCCGCAAGATTGCCGAAGCGGTAAAAAAAGACCCCTACTACAGCGCGCTCCAAGTGAAGTACGGCTACGCGGTAACCTGTCACAAATCCCAAGGCGGGCAATGGCCCGTGGTGTTTGTAGACGCCGGCTACCTCAACGAAGATCACCTCGACGCCGAGTACTACCGTTGGTTGTATACCGCAGTGACCCGGGCAGAATCACGCCTCTACTTGGTCAATTTTCCCGAGGCCATGTACCAGGATGAGGGATTCGCAGACATTTAGGACTTTTGCCCTCCGAACATTTCGCACCATGGAAACCATTACCGTACAGGAACTCAAAGCCAAACTCGACGCCGGCGAGGACATCCAAGTGATTGACGTGCGTGAAGAGCACGAGGTGATCGAATACAACTTTGGCGCCCAACACATTCCCATGGGCGACATCCTGGGCCGCACCGAAGACGTGCGCCGCGACTGCCCCGTGGTTGTACACTGCCGATCCGGCAAACGCAGCGCCGCAGTGATCTCCGCCCTCGAGCAAAAGCACGACTACACGAACCTCATCAATCTGGACGGAGGCGTGTTGGCGTGGCACGAAGCCTTTGAGGGGTGATGCACCCGGCATAGTGCATTGCTTCACGTTTTAGCCCACTTGCACTAAATCCTTGCACTTGCACTCCAAAAAAGGAAAAAGCGGCGCCCATCCGGACCACCGCTTTCGAGTTAGGGGGGGGTGTTCTTGTGTTAGCGTAGCAAAGCGGCAGCGGGTTCAGGCACTTCAGCTCCTGGGAGGGCGTAGACCACAATGGCAATGCCCATTACTGCCACAAACCAGTAAACCAAGTTGATGAGGATGCCAGCAGCATTGCGGCGTTCGAACAGCAGGTTGCTCACCAGTACGGGTGCACCTACATAGCCGAAGGTCATGAAGCCGTGGTACGCCGCGTGCATGATGAAGTTGCTGTCTTCACCGTGTGCGTGGTAGCGCATAGCAAAGTAGTAGCTCAGGGTGAGGGCCATGAGGAACGCCAAGCCAAAGATCACTGGCATGTTTCCGCCTTTGACATCTTCGTCGGTGAAGTTCAGGCTCTTCATCCAGGCCTTTCCAAACACCTTGGGGTGGTACCAGACTAAGCCCACCAACATAGGCACAAGCGCGCCCAGAATGATGCCGAGCCAATTGAGTTCGTAACCGTAATAACCAGTCATAGCAAATAGGATTTTGTGATCAGAAATTAGGCATTTCAATGCATTAACGTCCTGTACGCGTGTCTGCTGTGGAGAAGTCGTATACTCGCGCTGAACAAGTTTACTGATCCATGCTCCAACGCATTTCCCTCTTCCTCAAAGGCATCGCCATGGGCGCGGCTGATGTGGTGCCGGGGGTTTCAGGAGGCACCATTGCCTTCATCACCGGCATTTATGAAGAATTGCTCCAATCCATCAAAGGCGTGAACCTGGGCCTGCTGCGCACCCTGCGCAAAGAAGGCTTGGCCGCGGCTTGGAAACAGGCCAATGGCCATTTCCTAGTCACCCTGTTAGCCGGCATTGGGCTGAGCATCGTGACCCTGAGCAAGGTGATCACCGGATTGTTGGAGAGCCACGCACATCTGTTATGGGCCTTCTTCTTTGGGCTGGTGGCAGCCTCGGTGTGGCTGGTCGGACGGCAAGTGGAAGCGTGGAATTGGAAGCCAATTACCGGCTTAATTGTGGGCACTTGTGTGGCCTTTTGGATCACGACGCTCCCTCCCTTTTCACCCAATGGGGAGCTCTGGTACCTGTTTGTATGCGGGGCGATTGCCATTTGTGCGATGATCCTGCCCGGGATTTCCGGCAGCTTCATTCTGTTGTTGCTGGGGGCCTATGCCACTTTCATGAATGCGCTTTCCGAAGGCGATTGGATCAAGGTAGGTGCCCTGGGTGCAGGAGCCATCGTGGGCCTGTTGCTGTTCTCCCGCGTGTTGACCTGGGCCTTTGACCGTGCACGCAACCTCATCTTGGCCGTGCTGACTGGATTTCTGATTGGGTCGCTGAACAAGCTCTGGCCTTGGAAAGTGGTGAATACCGTGTACGTCAAACATGCCGGTGAGGCCGACGAAGAATGGGTCGCGCTGACCGAGACCAACGTGGGGCCAGATGGCTTCCAGCATTTTGAAGAACTGGGGACCCAAGTCGCCGAAAACACTTTTGAAACCGCAGGCTTCATCAACGCAGACCCACAAATCGGCCTGGCCATTGCCTGCGCAGTGGGCGGATTGGTAATCATCTTGGTGCTGGAATGGGGCGCCCGCAAACTGGGCATGGATCAATGAGAAAGTTCGGGTTGATCGGTGGGGCGTTGGGGCACAGTTTCTCTCCCGGTTACTTTGCTGAGAAGTTCGCGCGTGAAGGCATCACCGATGCGCGCTACGATGCCTACGAGTTGGGCGAAATTGCAGAGGTAGAGCAGCTCCTTCACGACCCCGAAATGGTGGGGTTCAATGTCACCATTCCTTACAAACGCACCATCCTCACATACTTGGCCGCGATAGATCCTGAGGCAGAGGCCATCGGCGCGGTCAACACCGTGCACCTTACCCCTGAAGGTCCGGTCGGTTTCAACACCGACGTGACCGGTTTTCGCGACAGCCTCAAACCGGTACTGCGCAGCCATCATCAACGTGCGTTGATTTTGGGGACCGGCGGTGCAAGCGCCGGGGTGTGGCACGTCCTGCGCCACCTCGGACTGCAATGCATTTACGTGTCTCGCAGTCCCGAAGGCCCCGACCAAGTGCACTACCAAGACTTACGCGCTGAAGCCTTGGACCACTTCAAACTCATCGTGAACACCACTCCAGTGGGCCAGCACCCAGACACTTCCTCGCGCCCTGACATTCCTTATGAAGGGATAGGCAAACAGCACATTCTGATGGATCTGATCTACAACCCCGAAACCACCGCGTTCATGCAGGCCGGGCTGGACCAAGGCGCCGCTGTGCTCAACGGATTGCGCATGCTGCATGGCCAAGCCGAAGCCGCTTGGGACATTTGGAATCGCTAAAGGTCAAGTTTGGGGACGTAGTGTTCAAGGCGGGTGTCGTCACGCACCACCTCGATGTAATCAATGTAGTCGAGCCCAACCCTTTTCCAGAGTTCCACGTAGAAATCCTCGACGGCAAACAGGCTGACGAGGTACCCCTCAAACCGCCGGTT
This sequence comes from Flavobacteriales bacterium, assembly GCA_049594615.1. Taxonomy (GTDB): domain Bacteria; phylum Bacteroidota; class Bacteroidia; order Flavobacteriales_D; family Sanyastnellaceae; genus CAXPZW01. The sequence continues at coordinate 6,396 of JBMYJR010000040.1, read as the reverse complement.
GGCCAAGTGTTTACCTAGCGTGCGCAACCATTGCACCTGGACGGGTTTGTCTTGTTTGGAAAACGTGTCTGCGGTGATGCGCTGCATCGTGCTTACTTTTCGACCATGATCAACAAAAGTGTGTGGTTCTGGACCTTGCTGTTGGCCGCTGTGACCACGTATGGACAAGATAACCGTGCCGACCGGGTTTCGGTTGCCCTCGAGTGGGAATTTCAAGAACTGGATACCCCGGGGTGGATGCCTGCGACAGTGCCCGGATGCGTGCACACCGACTTGATGGCCGCTCGCGGACTCGCTGACCCGTTTGTGGGCCAAGGGGAATCGGAATGGGCCTGGGTGTCCGAAGCCGATTGGGAGTACCGCACCAAACCCTTCGACCTGCCCCGCAACCTGCGCAAAGCCGACCAGGTATTGCTCGCGTTCCAAGGGCTCGACACCCACGCCGAAGTCTACCTCAATGACCAGCTCGTCTTACGCGCGAACAACGCCTTTTTGCCGTGGGAAGCCGATGTCTACGAGTATTTCCAGCGCAAAGACAACGTGATCCGCGTGGTGTTCCATTCTCCGTTAAAGAGAGGCGAAGAACTGGTTGCAGCATGTGCCCACTCGCTTCCAGGCGCCCCGGTGCGAGCGGTCACCCGTAAGGCACAGTACCAGTATGGATGGGATTGGGGACCCACCCTTCCAAGCATGGGCATTACCGGAGAGGTGTCCTTCCTGGGTATCAACGGCCCACGCGTCCTGCAACACACTGTGCAAACCGTTGAAGCCAATGCCGAAAACGCCACGGTTCGCGTACGCTACGACATTGAGTCTCCCCAAACAGGCACCGCCATACTCCAAGTGAAATGTGGAGACGGCATCAACCAAAAAGAAGTGGCTTTGGGCGCCGGCATCGGCTCGGTGGAAGTGGATGTCAACCTCACCAATCCGGAGCGTTGGTGGCCCCGAGAAATGGGCGAGCAGACCCTCACTCCCGCTGTTTGCACCCTGATTCTGGGCGAACGATTGGTGGTGGACACCTTGCACATTGGCATTCGCACCGTAGAACTCGACACCACCGCCGACCAAGTGGGCCAGCGCTTTATGCTGCGGGTCAACAAGGTGCCGGTGTACTGCAAAGGCGCCAACTACATTCCGCAAGACGTCTTTTTGCATCGCGTAAGTGAGGCCGACTACCGCCAACTCATCGACGACTGTGTGGCTGCCAACTTCAACATGTTGCGCGTCTGGGGGGGAGGCATTTACGAACGCGAGGTGTTCTACGACCTCTGCGATGAAGCGGGAATTCTGGTGTGGCAAGACTTCATGTTTGCCTGCGCCATGTACCCCGGAGACGATGCCTTTGTGGACAACGTCTCACGCGAGGCCACCTACCACATTCGCCGCCTGGAAAGCCATCCGTGCATGGCGCTGTGGTGCGGAAACAATGAGGTGAGCGAAGGCTGGCAGCGTTGGGGCTGGCAATCCAAATTGACCCGAGAAGACGCCGAACAAGTGTGGCTCTCATACCAGCGGATGTTTCAAGCGGTGTTGCCCAACTTGGTCGGGCGCCATTCCACCTTGCCGTATTGGGAAAGTTCGCCCTCACTGGGCCGTGGCGACGTGCGCTTCCAGTTCCAAGGCGACGCGCACGACTGGACCGTGTGGCACGATGCTGCGCCGTTTGAGCGCTTTCAGGAGGTCATCCCTCGCTTCATGAGTGAATTTGGATTCCAGGCGCTGCCTTCTCAAGCAGCCCTTGCAGCGATGTCGGCGGACTCGCTGACGCTTGGCCACCCAGACCTCGAATCCCATCAAAAACACCCGCGCGGCTTTGCGCTCATGGATACCTACTTCACGCGAGACTTTGGTGGGGTACCGGACAACCTGGACGATTACCGCTACCTGAGTCAATTCCAGCAAATGCGCGGCATGGGACTGGGACTCCGGGCGCAGCGCATGGCCTTCCCGGTGTGCGCCGGATCGCTGTACTGGCAGTTGAACGATTGTTGGCCGGTGAGCTCGTGGAGCAGCATCGACGGGCAAGGGCAATGGAAGCTCCTGCACCACGAGGCAAGGCGCAGTTACGCCCCGTACCTGTTGAATGCCCATGCCGAAGGAGACACCATTTGCGTGGATGTATCCATCCCCAACCTCCCCGACTTGGCTGGCAACACGATTTGGGCGGAGGGCCGCGTGACCGTCCAAACATTTGAAGGGGAAATCTTGGCCATTGTGCCTGTAAAGGCGCCGGTGGTGCCCACGGTCGGCAATCGGATTTTAGCCTTTCCTTCTCAGCGATTTTTGCTCGACTCTACTGCGGCCAGTGTTGCGTTGGTGGTGGAATTGAACGTGGCAGGCGAAGAACTGGTAGACATCTTCTACCCTTCTGCGCCTGCGCATTGGGATTTTCCAGAGGCGCACATCGACGTCCAAATCACCCCGAATGGACCGGGTGAATGGCGCATGTCATTGCGCAGCGATGTGTTTGTGGCAGGAGTAGAAGTCTGCGCAGCAGTTCCCGGCCGTTTCAGCGACAATGGCTTCCACCTGCGTCCCGGATTTGCGCACGAAGTGGTGTTTACCTCAGAGGTGCCCACCGATGATCCCGGACTCGGCTTTCGCCATCTGGGAGAGGTGTTGCAGCGCCTGCCCTAAATCCCAATCGTGATTTTCTCAAGGGTTTCGCCGGTGGGTTTGAGGTCCAAGCGGACACTCTCCTCCACGGGACCCTCTTTGGCTTGCACGCGCACCCGATAAGTGGCGTTGCCCGGTAAGCTCATGCGTACTACGCCGTTTTTGTCGGTCTTTTCGGTTGCCAAGATGCGCTCGCCGTAACTGGGGAGGATCTCAAGGGTGACGCGCGAGGCGGAGCTTCCGTCGGCCAAGGTTACCTTGCACTCGAGGGTGGCAAACCCGTTGCTGTCGTACCCGCTTGAAATCAACGAGTAGTCCGATACATTGATTTGGTAGATGTCGCGTTCCCCGTAAGTATCCTCATACTCGGCGGCAATGAACATGGTCTGATTGTCACTGGTCAGCGAAAAGGTCGACTCTTCGTTGACCGTGTTGATCGGATAGCCCAGGTTGATGGGCACGCCCCACTGGCCGTTGACGAACTCGGTCTTGTAGATGTCGTAGCTGCCCATGCCCGCGTGGCCGTTGGACGCGAAATAGAGCGTCTTGCCGTTGGGGTGAATGAACACGAATTTTTCGTCGTCAATGGTGTTGATCACCTTGCCGAGGTTCTGCGGGTTGCCCCAGCCTTCGCCTTTGCGTTCGGCCATGTAAATGTCGCCCTGCCCCTCGCCGCCAGGACGCTCAGAAACGAAGTAGAGCTTTTCGCCATCGGCCGTCACGCTCACCGAGCCTTCGAAGTAGGAAGTGTTGATGGGACGATCCAAGCGTTCGGGTGTGCGCCATTCCTGGTCGTACTTGTCGTAGCCGGAAACGAAGATGTCTCCCGCGCTACCGCGGTTGTTCTTGTAGAGGTACATGCGACGTCCGTCCGGAGTGACGCTCAATACCGCATCGTAAGTGGGGGTATTTACTTCACCATCTGCCGGGTAGGCCGAAGACCAGCGTTGCTTGTCTTCCAACCATTCGCTGTAGTAGATGTCCTCGAAGAATTTGTAGTCGCCCCCTTCATCGATTTGACTGTCTTCGCGGCCCGAACGACGCGAGGTGAACAGCATCAAATCTCCTTTGGCCGTGATGGACGGGGTGTAATCGTCAAAGCGGGAGTTGATGGCGCGGCCCATGTTGGTGATCTCCACCGGTACAGGATGCTCCATTTGCTCCTTGGCAAAGTTGCACTGGTCGATGTAGGTGCGGGTCAGTTCGGCCTCGTAGCTGCGCGCAGGCACGGTTTCCAAGTAGCGTTCGAAATAGCGAATCGCCTTGTCCAATCGGGCCAAACGGTGGTTGATGCGGCCGTAGTGGAAGTCCGCGTCATCGGCCACTTTGGGGTTCACCGTCAGGGCTTTCCCCAAGTATTCCTCAGCAAGGTCATAGCTGCGCAGCTCGTAGTGGCAACGTGCGGTCCAGTAGAGCGCGTCGTCGTTGGCGGGTTCCACATTTAACACCTCACGGTAGAGGATGAGCGCACCGCGCATGTTGTTCTCGTTGAATTCGTGCTTGGCCTTGAGCAGTTTGGGCATGGTGACCCCACCCAAGATGCCGGCGTCAGTGGTGTCGGTTTGGGCCGCGCTGGAAGCAGCCACGACCAACAAGAGTGCAATAGCAGAAATTCGAAGCATTCCGAGAAGTAGATTTTGATCAACAAATAACGTCCAAATGACCCGGTGTTACAACGGAAGGGTTGCACGGGTCTGTCGGGTAGGCGTACACATATTTCGGGCCAAAGCCGCTCGCAATTGGCCGGTGAGGCCACTACCTTTGTGGTTGTGAAAGTCCCCTCTGTAACCGAAAGCGAATCGCGCTACCAAAACCTGGAGCGCATGCCTTTGGCCGACCTCCTGGCCGGCATCAACCGCGAAGACCACACCGTTCCACAAGCCGTAGAACAGGTGCTGCCGCATGTGCAAGCCTTGGTGGAACGTGCCACCACACAATTGAAAAACGGTGGACGCCTCTTTTATATTGGCGCAGGCACCAGCGGACGCTTGGGCGTAGTAGACGCCTCTGAATGTCCTCCGACCTTTGGGGTGGACCACGGATTGGTAGTGGGGCTCATTGCTGGGGGCGACGGCGCCATCCGCAAAGCCGTAGAGTTTGCCGAAGACGATGCCGACTTGGGGTGGACTGACCTGCAATCCCACAACGTGACCTCCAAAGACATGGTGGTGGGCATTGCCGCTTCAGGCACTACACCGTACGTTGTGGGCGCGTTGAAGCGTTGCCAAGAACAAGGCATTCCCACCGGCTGCATCACCTGCAATCCTGGAGCACCGCTGTTGGAGGTGTCCGATTGTCCGATAGCCTGTGTGGTAGGCCCAGAATTTGTGACTGGATCCACCCGCATGAAAGCCGGTACGGCGCAAAAGCTCATCCTGAATATGATCTCGACCGCCTGCATGATTGGACTTGGACGTATAAAGGGAAACAAAATGGTGGATATGCAGTTAAGCAACACCAAGCTGGTGCACCGAGGTACACGCATGCTCATGGAAGCCCTCGACCTCGAGGCAACCGAAGCGGAAGCCACTTTGAAGAAATACGGCAGCGTGCGCGCCGCACTGGAAGCGCTGTTGCCCTGAGTAAGAACCTGTGCACGACATCGAACCCTACTACCGCTGGCGCGAACACTACATCTCGAGTGAGGATCCGCTCTCGCCCTTTTACGAGCAGCAGTACAACGAGTTCCAGTACACCCAGAAGATCTACAACTATTACATCCATCCCCAGTGGGACAACATGGGGTCTTCTACGCTGTTTATCAAAATCCTCTACGCCGATTACGACGACGGGTACGCCATCATCGAAATGATCGGAGAGTGGAACGACGCATTGCACAACGACATCATGATCCTCAAGCGCGACATCGCCGACCACATGATGTTGCAAGGCATCCACAAATTCATCCTGATTGGGGAGAACGTGCTCAACTTTCATTCCTCGGACGATTGCTACTACGAGGAGTGGTTCGAAGAGGCCGACGACGCCGAAGGCTGGATTGCCCTGCTCAACTTCCGTGAACACGTGCTGGCCGAATTCGAGGCGGTCAATGTGGACAGCTATTTTGTTCTGGGTGGACGGCTGCAGGAAGTCGGTTGGCGCACGCTTTCACCACGCCACTTGCACGCGGTGGTGGACGACATGGTGCAAAAGCGCTTGGGCGTCTAAGCCCCGACCAGCTCCCCTACTTTCTGATCGATGGTATAGGTCAGCGGCCAGCTGGCGATGCGATCAAGCGGCACCCAGCGGAACTGGAGCGGACTTTCTGGATCTCCCGGCGCATCGGCCTCCAGCGCAGAGAATACCTGCGGCTTCACCAATTTGACCCGGTAGTAAATGCTCACCAACTGGTCGGTAGCCCGGAACGCGCTGACTTGATGGAACCCAGTGGTGTAGAAATGCCCGGTGATTTCCACTTCTTGCCCCAACTCTTCGAGCGCCTCACGCAGCACCGCATCTTCGGGCCCTTCTCCAAACTCCACACCTCCTCCGGGGAATTTGGTCATGGCATGGCCGTGAATCACTTCATCTGCTACCAATACGGCATCCTCGGTTTCATTCAGCAGCAGCATGTATGCACGCAAGTTGAAACGCGTAGGAGCAGGCGGTACCGGATCGGGCTGGTTGGCGCGGAGCATTTCGCGTTTGCCCGGCGGGCCTGGCAGGCGCTCCACTTCCAAGCCTGCGCGTTGCAGGCGACGACGTACCACCCCTTTGGCGCAGTACGTGACCAGTGCTCCTCCGGGTTTGAGGGCGCGTGCGGCGCGGTAGAGGGTG
>JBMYJR010000039.1:0-26978 GCA_049594615.1 Flavobacteriales bacterium | reverse complement strand
GAGTACCATTGCTCCGATAGGGGATGGCTTTTATGCAGACTACCACGACATTGTGCTGTCACCGGACAGCTCAGCCTTGCTGTTTTCATACGATCCGGTGATTTATGCCATGGATACTGTCGTAACCGGAGGCGACCCTCTCTGTGAGGCTTATGACTTGGTGATTCAGAAACTTGACCCGAATGGCAACTTACTGTTTGAATGGCGTGGGCTAGACCACATCAGTCCCTCCAGCATGCCACATTCCGATCTGACAATCAACCAACTAGATGTATTCCATTGCAACGATGTCGCTTGGGATACAGATGGCAATATTGTGATGAGCAATCGGAACATGAGTGAAATCTTGAAGATTGACGCAGTCACTGGAGACATCATCTGGCGGTGGGGCAGCTTGGAGAACCAATTTGAATTCGTAGACGATTACCCCTTCACCATGCAGCACAGCGTGCAGGTAACGGGCCCAAACCGATATCTGATCTTCGATAATGGTGTATTTGGGGGAGAATATGCCGGCGGAACAACTGTTTCAAGGGCAGTGGAATACGAATTGGACTTGACCACCATGCAGGCGCACAAGGTGTGGGAGTACATTCACCCAGATGCCCTTCTTGGCGTAGCCATGGGCAACGTACAGCGACTCCCCAACGGAAATACGCTCATCAATTGGGGCAATATCACGGGTTTCAATGATCATGGCGCGATCGTCACAGAAGTTACGCCTGAAGGAAATGTCGCCATGGAAATCGTGTGGGCCGAAGACGAGCTTCTGTACCGGTTCGAAAAAAATGACACGTTCTGGGCGGGAATTCAAGAAGGCATCGTCGGTTGTATGGATCCCGAGGCGTGCAATTACGATCCATTGGCCACAGAATCCCCGGATGACGATCAACCCGAGTTGCAGTGCACCTACCCCACTGAGCAGGGGTATGACTGTGACGGCAACTGCATCAACGACACCGACTTGGATGAAGTTTGTGATCCGTTTGACAACTGCGTGGATGTCGCAAACCCAGACCAGCTGGATTCTGATGGTGACGGTATCGGGGACGCCTGCGACGAGCCTGATGTATCGGTAGGTGAACTGTCCTCGCCTTCTCAGGTAGAGTTGATGCGCTTCGACCTGCGAGGAGTGCGACTGGCACCAGATGCCTGTGACCAGCCTGGTCCGCTGCTCTACTTTGTGCTATTTGCAGACGGCAGGGTGGAAAAGCGTATGTGCTGGTAGCCCCCCGCGCATGGTTTCTGTTTGGAAGCGCTGATACCATAGGGCTTCGATTGACTGCGTCCGCTCCCATCTTCTCTGCCCGGCATGCGCTGCTGCACGGATGCGTTTTTTGCCCTTGGGTGGTCGTTTACCCCAGATCAAGTAACGCATCCTCCAAAGAACAGTGAACCACAAACGAAACTTACGTGTACAGCGTTGAGAGTGAAAAGTGGCTTGTGGATACCCCAATACCAACGGGTCAATGCAGGGCCTAATTTCTCTCTACTTTCGAACCACCAATACAGCGGTCATGAAAAACACGTCATACCTCGTAGCCATTGGCGCCCTCGTCATTGCAGTAGGCATCCTAGGCTACAAACTCTCGCAATCTTCAGACACAGTCCACATCCAAGAGCAAGAAATTGGAGAACTGGACCTCGAGCGCAACAACCTGATCCAGGAACTCGAGATCATGGTCCTGCGCTACGACACCATGGAAACCGATAACATGGTACTGCGCGCCGAGCTCGCTGGCCAACAAGAAATGGTGGCTGACCTGCAGAGCAAACTGAAGAACAACAGATACAGCCTGAATAAAGCCCGCAAAGAAGCCGAGACCTTGCGCTCGATCATGAAGGGCTACGTGCACGACATCGACTCGCTCAACCAGATCGCGATTGCCTTGCGTGCAGAGCGCGACCAGATTGCCGCCGAACGCGACGTGGCGGTGTCCAACTACAACAATGCCCAACAAGACCTGCAGACCTCCGAAGAAATCATTCGCCAAGGCCAGGTGTTGCAAACCGCGGGGATTTCGTGTCAGGGCATCAAACTCTCGCGATCGGGTGCCCAGCGCGAAACCGATCGCGCCAGCAAAACCGAACTCATCAAGTCGTGCTTCACCATCATCGCCAACCCCATTGCTACCGTTGGCGACAAGGAACTGTACATGCAGATCATCGGCCCTGGCAACCAAGTGATGCCCGCCAAAAGCGGCGTGGCCACCACTACCCTCGGCGGAGAGACCCAGGCTTACTCAGTGGTACGTAACATCAACTACCAGCGAGAAGAAATGGACGTGTGCTTCTTCTACAACGTGGCCGAAGGTGAGGAACTCCCCAAAGGCGATTACGTGGTGAAGATCTACGAAGCAGGCGCCTTGATCGGCACCAGCAGCGTCAGTTTGAAATAAGGCGATCGCCCAAGCCACCTAAGCGGAAGGTACCGCCTAGGGTTAAGGAGCGCTCAAAGAAGACGATCTTTTGGTTGGCGCGTGCGTCTGAGTTGCCCTCAAGCAGTACATCTGACAAATGCGACCATCCGTACTGCGCTTGTGCTTCGACGAAGAAGTGCTTCAAAAAATCCACGCGCCAGCCTGAAACCGTGCTCAACCCGTACCCGGCCAAATGGATCCAGTTGCGGCTGTAGTTGCCAAACAGGCGCACATCGGTCCACGGGAACATGGCCCCTACGTATCCTCCGACTTTCAACGAAGCCTCCACGGTTTGCTTTTTGTTGGTCCAGACTGGATGGAAGTATTCAGCGCCAATGCGCACGAAGTTGAAACCGTCACTGTGCTCGTAACGCAGGAAGTCGCGGGTCATGTACAGCCTGTCTTGGTCGTAGGTCCCCGCGTAGAATTCCGAGGCTTCTGGCTCGATGGTGCCGCTGATGCGCAGCGGTTGGTCCAACGCCAGGCGGTACTTCATGTGGTCCCAGCCGGCCGACACCGAAAAGCGTTCATTCAGGAAAAACCCCACTCGACAATTGAACTGCGGAATGGTCAATTTGAGCGGGTGCAGGTAAATCTTGGTATCGAACGGTTCGGGCATGTCGTGGGCGCGCACGTCGTACAGCGTGAAATCGTACCCGTTGCCTTTGAAGTGGATGTCCGAATCGTTGTACGAGGAGCGGTTATAGCCCCACTTGAACCAAAACTTGCCCGCGCGCTGGAAGCCGGATTCGCGTTCCAACACCTCTTGCGCCGTTGTGGGAATTGCCATCCACAGTGCCAGCGCTACCATCCACAAAGTCTGCTGCATGGTGCAAAGGTACCGCGCGCATCCCGGAATACCTTCGGGCATGCACCGCGATGAATTGGGCGCGTTTGGAGAACACACCGCCCGCACCTATTTGGAAGCCCAGGGCTTCACCACCTTGCACGCCAATTGGCGTAACCGCCATCTGGAACTGGACCTGGTGTGCACCCACGCCGGTCAACTGGTGGTGGTGGAGGTCAAAACCCGCGAAACCGCCCATTTTGGTGAGCCCTGGGAGTTCTTCACCAGAAGCCAACGCCGCAACATCATCCGCGCAGCAGACGCTTACGTACACCGGTATGAAATCGACCTGCCGGTGCGCTTTGATGTGGTATCTGTGGTGCACAACCGCTACGGCACGCGTACAACGCACTTTCCCGATGCGTTCTACCCCATGTTGTAGGCGGAAAAACTCGGCTATCTTTGCACCCTTGATTTATGGCCAACCTCAGTAACAGCAATCGCCGACGTAAGCGCTCGTCGGGCAAGCCCAACGCGAAACGCGGACCCAAACAAGGCGGTCCCAAAAAAACCACGCGTACCGGCCGCCCACGCAGCGGAGCCCCTTCACGTCCCAACAAACCGTTGGAAGACGGCAAAATGCGTTTGAACCGCTACATCTCCAGCTGTGGCGTGTGCTCGCGCCGTGAGGCAGATGTGCTCATACAAGCCGGCGCCATCAGCGTCAACGGAGAAATTGTGGTGGATTTTGGCTACCGCGTAGATCCAGCCAAAGACCAAGTGCAGTACGATGGGCAAACCATCCGCATGAACGACTTGCGCTACGTCCTACTCAACAAGCCCAAGAACTACACCATCGCTACCGACGACCCCACCAAGCAGCGCACCGCCTTTCAGCTACTTCGCGGGGCGTGTAAAGAGCCTGTAGTACCGGTGGGTCGTATGGACCGTTTGACCGTTGGCCTGGTACTGTACACCAACGACGGCGATTTGATTCGCCGTTTGACCAATCCTTCGGGAGGTGCGCAGCTGCTGTACCACGTCACCTGCGCTGAGAAGATCAAGACCGCCCACATCGAAACCATGCTCGAAGGCGTACGCTACGGCGACGGCATGGTCAAACCCACCAAGATTGAATTTGTGGGCGACGACCCGCGCCAGGTAGGCGTGGAAATCCAAACCGGCCGCAACCGCGCGGTCCGAGGACTGTTTGAACAGTTCGGCTACACCATCACCAAACTGGACCGCGTGAAGATTGGTCCGCTGACCAAAAAAGACCTTCCCCGGGGGCACTACCGCCACCTCACAGAGCAGGAGGTGAATTTTTTGGCCATGATTCGGTGACCCCTTTCCAACATTCTCCATGGAGTACTTGGTCGGAGACCACAGCAAGCGATGCAAGCATTCGTGCCGGCCTTTTGTGCGTATTTCAATGCATTGGAATTAGGAGTGAGAAACGGTACGGGATGCGGTCCGTAAAAGGCCGCTTTTTTTATGCCCTTCCCCCATTCTGAGGTACCTTTGTTACAGATCTTACGTGCATGATTCCGCTCCTTCGTCGCGCTTGCTTTCTCTCGCTTTGTTTGGTCTTTTTCGTCATCCTAGCCGGCAGTGTGGTACGCACCACAGGCTCGGGCATGGGTTGCCCGGATTGGCCCAAATGCTTTGGTCACTTGATCCCCCCCACCACCACCGAACAGGTGAGCTGGGGCCCCGGAAAGGCATTTGACGCCGGACTGATGATCGTTCACCAAGGCGAACTCTGGACCGCCAATCAGGACTTTACCACCGGCCAAGGCTTTGATGCTGCCAACTGGACCAAGTACGACAAGCACGACTACGCGATCTACAACCCAGTACATACCTGGATTGAGTTTCTGAACCGTATTTCGGGCGTAGCGGCAGGCATCCCAATCGCACTCACCTTCTTTTTGTCGGTCCTGTATTTCTTGCGCAAACGCAAACCGGGGTTCTTCCTGCTCATGGGATCGGCCATGGTGGTCTTAGGCCTGATTGCGTGGCTGGGCAAATTGGTCGTAGACGGCAACCTGATTCCTGCACAGATCACCCTGCATATGGCCGGCTCTGTGCTTTTGGTGGCCTTGTTAGCCTTGGTGCATCGCAAAGCGTCCAAGCGCAACTACGTGTCTTCGACCCCAGTGTTGCATGCGCTTTTGTTGACAGGAGTGGTGCTCACTCTGACTCAAATCTTCATGGGTACCCAAGTGCGTGAGGCCGTAGACCACTTAAATGAAGCCGGACTGGCGCGCGAACTATGGATTGAGCAACTCCCGGTGATCTTTAAGATTCACCGCTCGTTCAGCATAGTGGTATTGCTGATCAACGGCTACCTCGCATGGCAGGTGGTGCAACAAGGACTGGGATGGCGCCTGCAATTGGGCATCATGGGGGTACTGGGGCTGGAAGTACTCACCGGCGTGATTTTGGCCTATGCAGACATGCCGCAATTCATGCAACCCACCCACTTGGTGTTTGCCATCTTCCTGTTTGCCCTGCAGATCTACCAGGTGTACCTGGTGTTCGGAAAGAGTTGGGTGAGGCGACGTCAGTCGCTCATCGCCTAAGATTCACCGCGCTTGACAATATCGAAGCGCACACTGAAGATGTTGGTGTAGTTAGAACCGCCTGCAAAACCCAGGTTGGTCAACGCGTAATCCAGCTTGAGGCCTTTGAGCGCAAGCCCCACTCCAGCGCTCGGCTGGAAGGTCCAGTTCTGCTCTTCGCCTACCCCTGCGTACACTTGTTGCAAGCTGCCTGCACCGCCGCGCAAGAACAAGCGGTTCTTGTACCCGATCTCCACACCCATATGCGGATCAATCGAAAACGGATTGGCGCTCACCAGTACATTGCGACGGCCGTCGGTGGTCACGTCCAAGTTGCCCTCTGCCAACACGCTGATGTTCTGAAATTCCCACTTGCGCGAGACGGCGAAAATCAAACGAGGCAGCGTAAGCTCGATGCTGTTTTCCGGCAAGATGTTGTCGGTCACCAGAAGGGTTTGCAGTTCGTCCTCTTCAAAGCTGAAGGACCAGGCGTTCCACGTACTTGTGATGTCACGGGCCATGAGTCCGAGGTCCCAATTGCGCCATTTGTAGCGCAGACCAGCATCCAAGCCAAAGCCCCAGGCTTGCGCAAAGCTGCCCACTTGGCGGTAGATCACCTTGGCCGAACCGCCCAAGGTCAAGCCTTCCACGGGCAAGTTCCGCGCGTAGGAGAACACAAAGGCATAATCGCTCGCTGAAAACACGCTGATGCGATCGTAATCGATGTTGCCCTCGGCGTCCAAAAGATCGAGGGTGTTGGGGATGTCGTCCACCCCAAAACGCATGATGCTGAGCGAGGCCGCACTTTCATCGTCCATGCGCTTGGCGATGCCGGCGTAATCAAACTTGGCGATGCCCGCAAAGTAATCGGCGTGCATGTAGCCCACCTGCATGTCTTGAGCAATCCCGGTGAGGCCTGCGGGGTTCCAGTACCCAGCGGTCAGGTCTTGGTTGGAAGACACCACAGAACCCGACATGGCCAAGGCGCGCGCGCCTACACCAATGGCGAGGAACTCGTTGGAATACTTCGGAGCGGAAATCTGTGCGTTGGAAACCAATCCGAGCAGCAGTGCTATACCTAGGAAAAGGTGTTTGGGCATGGAGCGAAGAAAGTCATGTTCACCACTATAAACCTAGCATTTCTGTAAAAATTGCACGGGCCACTGCTGCGGAAGACATCGAAGTGAGCACTGCGCTGGGCTCTACACCTTTGGATTGCAGTGCTTGGGCCGTGGCACGCCCCGCTGCGATCGTCTTTATGCCGGGGGCAAATGCATTGGCCTCGGCGAAGGCCTCCACGTTGGAAGGGCTGGTGAATACTGCGATTTCAGGCGTTTCTACGCGTTGGGGTACGTACGCTGTTTCGTAGACCGTCAACTCGGTGACTTGCTCGGCAGGCAAAGCAGCTTGCACTGTACGTCGCGAACGGTTGCCCACGGCAAACAGCACGCTTGCGTCTCCCACATGGGCAGCAAAGTCGTGCGCGGTTTGGTCGGTTTCGGTGCCTTTTCCTACAAAATCTAGGGTGCAATGGCGTTCCAGCTTGCGCGCTGTGCCTGGACCAATGGCCCCCACTTTTTGCCCCGATAGAAGTGCATGCTGGGCAAAAAAGGCATCCACTGCATTGCGCGAGCTGAAGAACACCCAATCAAACGGACCTTCAGGCAAAGCGCCTTTGACGGTTCGGATTTCGATTTGACTCTGGGCCTCAAAGGGGATGGACCAGCGTTCAAACATGTCCGGCAAATGTCCGGCATCTTTGGCGTGGCGTGATAAGTATACCGCAGGGGTGGGATGCGCACCTCCTTTCAGCCAATGCAGCGCTTGCTGAGCCAGTTGATCTTGCGCTGTGCCCGACAAATGGAGCATGCGCAACGGCGCATCTACTTCGGGTGCATAGGCCACGTCCAATTCGAAACGGTCTCCATTTTGGATGGCGCTGGCTCCAAAAGGCAGCTGACAGCCTCCATCCAGCCCTGCGAGAATTTCGCGTTCGAGTTCAGTGCAAGCCTTGGCGGTATCGTCGTTGAGCACTTGGAGGACGTCGCGCAGGGCCTGCTCGTCTTCGCGGATTTGAATGGCCAAAGCCCCTTGCGCCGGGGCAGGCACAAACGCCTTGGGGTCCAAGGGCACAACCTGCGCATCTTCGGGTACCAACTCCAAGCGGTCGAGGCCCGCTTTGGCAAGCACAATGGCATCCAGGCCTTCATCAAAAAGTTTGCGCAAGCGGGTGGGCACGTTGCCACGGATGTCCACGGTCTGCGCGTCTGGGCGGTAAAAATGCAGTTGTCCTTTGCGGCGGGCAGAACTTGTACCGACGCGCGCATGCTCAGGCAACCCCCACCTTTGCGCAGGGTCCAATACCGCATTGCGAATCACCAGTACATCGCGGTGGTCAGCGCGGGCCGAAACAGCTGCAATGCCCAAGCCTTCCGGCTGGCTGGTTTCCAGGTCTTTGTGGGAGTGAACAGCCAAATCGATCTCCCCGCTCAGAAGCGCAGCTTCGATCTCCTTGGTGAAGAACCCCTTGCCCTCAAGCTTATCGAAGCTCAAATCTTGGATCCGATCACCGCGGGTTTGGATGATCTTGATTTCGGAGGAATGGCCGTTTGCCGTCAAGACAGACTGCACGTGGTTCGCTTGCCAGAGCGCCAATCGGCTGCCCCGCGATCCAATCACAATGGGGGTGTTCAAATCAGTTTTTTTGGACGGAGTCCATGATGACCTCACGGGCCATTTTCATGGGTACCGAAATGTACTTCTTCTCCATGTAATCCAAGATGCGAATCAAGACCTCTACACTGTGTTCGTCGAGGTTCTCGAGGTCACTGGCGAAGATGTCGCCGAGTGCTGTGGCCTTGATTTCCTTGATCTTGGCGGGAATCTCGCGCATGGCGATTTCCACTTGGCGGTGCTGGTAGTTGAGCTCGAACTCTTCCAGTCCACGTTCGATGATGGATTCGCATGCGTCGACCTCCATCAAGCGCTTTTGCACGTTGGCGTCGGCCTCGCGTTTGAGGGCCACCATATCAATGTAGGTGAGTGGGTGGTTTGCTGGAATGGAGGCATCCACATCTGCCGGCAAACCCAAATCAACCACCACGCCTCTAAAGGGCTGACCGCCGGTGAGGGCGTCGAACACTTCAGGGGTGATCACAGGCTCTTGTGCCCCGGTGCACACCACCAGCGCGCGCATAACTCGCTGCTTTGCAGGCAGCTCTTCCAGCGCAATGGCATTCCAGTTTTGGGCGAGTGACTGCGCGTTTTCCAGCGAGCGGTTGGCCACCGTCACGTCGGTGCATCCAAACTTGCGCATGAAGCGCGCTACATTGCCCATGGTTTGGCCTGCGCCCACAAGCAGCACCGGATCCTCGGGTTTGAGACCTGCGTTCTTGAGCTTTTGCCAAGCCAAGAACGCAACGCTCACAGGGTTGCTAGAGATGCCGGTTTTAGAAAAGCACTTTTTGGCAGTCTCCACCACCTTTTTCATGCCCAAACGTAGCAAGTCGCCGGTGTGGCCAAGCTGGGTGCTGGTCTCGTAGGCCTTGCGCAATTGAGTGATGATCTCTTGCTCGCCCACCAACATGGATTCCAACGACGAGCCCACACGCATCAGGTGGCGCAAGGCGTCGAGGCCGTGGTGAATTTCGAGGACTGACTTGATGGTCTCGGGGAATTCCTCGGCCTCGCCTTGGAAAAACTCCTGCAGCAACTGGGTGCTCAACCCCGAACAGAGGTAGGCGTTGAACACGAACACCAACTCAATGCGGTTGCAGGTGCTCAGGTAGAAAATCTCGTCAATGAGGTAGCGGTGTCGGATGTCGGCCAAGATGGCATCTACCCGATCAGCCTCCACGTGGAATTGGCCGATGACCTCCAGCGGAATTTGCTTATGCGAAAGTGAGATAACTTTCAGTTCCTGCATGTACACCAAATCAGTAATGACTTAGCAAAGGAACGCAGTGTGTCGCGTGGGGTTGTCACCTCAATGTCAGTTTCAGTCCTAACAAAGGTCCTCCCAACGTCGTTAGACCTACAAGACTTGCGCGCCCATTTGCAGGGCGCAATATGGCATCATTCACAATCAGTACCAAAGGCACTAAGCAGGAACAGCACATCTGCAGCATCCACCGAATCCGAAGCGTTCAAATCGCCGATGCAAGTCAGGGTAGCGCAACCGAAGTCGCCAATGACGATCAACAAGTCATCGGTGTCTGTCTTGTTGTCGCCGTTGAGGTCGGTCTCGCACAAGGAGGTGTCGGGGATGATCGAACTGAAGTCCATGTCCACGAACACCTCGGTTTCACTCACATCGTCGCCGGGGGGGTCGTAGATGGAACCGTCCGGGTTCAAGCGACGGATTTGAAAGTTCACCTGGCCAAAGACATCGCCGGCCACGGTGAATTGTCCGATGAGGACTTTGCCGTCCGCATCGCCCGTGCTTTGGGAGTTCATGCCGAAGGTGGATATGAGCACGCCTCCGCCGAACATATCGTTGATCAACAGGTCGCCTCCAAGCTCCCAGCCAGCAAATACGGCTTCAAAGGGATAGAGCACCGACATGTTGCCATCGGCATCATCGTCACCAATGGTCAACCACGAATCGTAGCCAAGCTCAGGAAAGAGCGCCACTTGATCGGGGTCTATGAATTCAGCAGTAGGACCACCAAGCAAGGCTTGGTAAAAGCCTCCGGTGCTATTGATCGCCAAGTCGTCAGTTTGGTCACCGAAGACGATTTGGAGTTCATAATTATCCGGAATCACCGCGTACAAACGGAAGGTGCGTGCAGGTGCTCCAAGGGCGGCATCCAGGGTAGTGGCGACATCGCCGGGGATGGCAACTTCTTCGAGCACCACGCTCGCTTCGGGGGATTGGGCCAGGGCCATTGCGGGAAACAACAGTGCCAATAAGGTCAATCGAAACATGACAAGAGGTATAGGGGACAGAGAAATTAGAACAAAAAAAGGCCGCCCCAAAAGGGACGGCCCGTTTTCATCATCCAAATCAGAACGTTTTAGCGCTGGATCATGAACCGCACATCTCGCAGTCCGGTCCGTTTTCGATGCTGCAAGCCATGACGGCTTCCTGCTCGGCGCGTTCCTCGGCGGTCTTGGCCACCTGGGTTGGTTCTTCCTTGTACTTTTTCTCGACAGTGAACTTGATGGCGTCGGTGGCCGCTTTGGTACGCAGGTAGTACATACCGGTCTTGAGGCCTTTCTTCCATCCGTAAAAGTGCATAGAGGTCAGCTTGCTGAAATCGGCATTCTCCATGAACACGTTCAGCGATTGCGACTGGTCGATGAAAGCCCCGCGGTCGGCGGCCATCTCCAAGATTGACTTCTGCGAGATCTCCCATGCGGTGCGGTACAGCTCCTTGAGATTCTCGGGCACTTCGTCGATGTGCTGCACGCTGCCGTTGGCGGCGATCAGCTTGTTCTTCATTTCCTCGTTCCAGAGGCCGAGTTTGTTGAGGTCGCGCAGCAGGTGCTTGTTGACCACGATGAACTCGCCGCTCAGGGTACGGCGGGTGTAGATGTTCGAGGTGTACGGCTCGAAGCACTCGTTGTTGCCCAAGATCTGTGCAGTCGATGCGGTAGGCATCGGTGCGAGCAGCAGCGAGTTGCGCAGGCCGTGCTCCTTGATCTCTTCTTTGAGCAGGTCCCACTCCCAGCGGTCCGATGGGGTCACGTTCCACATGTCGTGCTGCAGGATGCCCTCCGATGCTGGAGAACCTGGGAACGACTCGTAGTGCCCTTCTTCTTTTGCTTGGTCTTTCGACGCGGTGAGTGCGGCGTAGTAGATGGTCTCGAAGACTTCCTTGTTCAAATTGCGGGCTTCCTCGGAGTCAAACGGATGACGCATCAGAATGAAGGTGTCCGCCAAGCCTTGCACACCGATACCAATTGGACGGTGACGCATGTTGGAGTTGCGCGCCTCAGGAACCGGGTAGTAGTTGCGGTCGATGATGCGGTTGAGGTTGACGGTCGCTTGGTACGACACCTCAAAGAGGCGGTCGTGGTCGAAGGTGCCGTCTTCCTTCACAAACTTGGGCAGCGCGATGCTGGCCAGGTTGCACACCGCTACCTCATCGGGAGAGGTGTACTCCATGATTTCGGTACACAGGTTCGAAGACTTGATGGTACCGAGGTTCTTTTGGTTGCTCTTCTCGTTGGCGGCATCCTTGTACAGCATGTACGGGGTGCCGGTCTCGATTTGCGATTCGCAGATTTTGAACCAGAGCTCTTGGGCTTTGATGGTCTTTCGACCGCGGCCTTCCTTCTCGTAACGCTCGTAGAGCTCTACGAATTCCTTGCCGTAGACATCCGAGAGGCCCGGGCATTCGTTCGGACACATCATGGTCCAATCTCCGTCTGCCTGGACACGCTCCATGAACAGATCCGGAATCCACATGGCGTAGAACAGGTCGCGTGCACGTTGCTCTTCTTTACCGTGGTTCTTCTTGAGGTCGAGGAAGTCGAACACGTCGGCGTGCCAAGGCTCCATGTAAATGGCAAACGACCCCTTGCGCTTGCCGCCCCCTTGGTCTACGTAACGCGCAGTGTCGTTGAACACGCGCAGCATTGGAACGATGCCGTTTGACGTGCCGTTGGTGCCCTTGATGTAAGAGCCTTTCGCGCGGATGTCGTGGATGCTCAGACCGATACCGCCAGCGCTCTGCGAAATCTGCGAGCATTGCTTGAGGGTATCGTAGATGCCCGGGATGCTGTCCTCCTTCATGGTGAGCAGGAAGCACGAAGACATTTGCGGCTTGGGCGTACCTGCATTGAACAGGGTAGGAGTCGCGTGGGTAAACCAGCCCTCACTCATGGCGTTGTACGTCTCGACAGCCTTGTCGATGTCCTCTTTGTGGATGCCGATGGCCACACGCATGTACATGTGTTGTGGCCGCTCAGCCACTGCACCGTCGGTCTTCAACAGGTACGAACGCTCCAGGGTCTTGAACCCGAAGAAATCGAAGCTGAAGTCACGGTCGTAGATGATGGTCGAGTCGAGGATCTCGGCGTTGTCCTGAATGAGCTGGGCCACATCATCTGCGATGAGGGACGCGCGCTCGTTGGTCACAGGATCCACGTAGTTGTGGAGGTCCATCATGGTTTGCGAGAACGACTTTTTGGTGTTCTTGTGCAGGTTGCTCACCGCAATGCGCGATGCCAACAATGCATAATCGGGGTGGGTCACCGTATTGGTGGCTGCAATCTCTGCGGCCAGGTTGTCCAATTCGGTGGTGGTTACCCCGTCGTACACCCCTTCGATTACCTTCATGGCAATCTTGGTGGGATCTACTGCTACGTTCAATCCGTAGCACAATTTCTTGATGCGGGCGGTGATCTTGTCAAATTTCACTGCCTCTTTGCGACCGTCTCGTTTTAGTACATACATGCCGTGTTCCTCCGGGTTTTAGTGTGGGTTATCTAGGTGCGTTCTTCTCAGAAAATGGCAGAGAGGGGGTCCCTACCCGGCGCCGGTGAAAGCGCCGCAGCGTGTCGTCTGATAGAACTTGTTTAGGGTATGATGATGCTTGGGATTGCTCCCGCGCAAGTGCTTAAAAGTCTGCGTCCAGGTTGAAGGAGTGGTCCGCCGTGTTGTTGGCCACGCCTGACTTCTGGTACTCTGCAACGCGCTTTTCAAAGAAGTTGGTCTTGCCTTGTAGCGAGATCATCTCCATGAAATCAAACGGGTTGGTCGCGTTGTAGATTTTCTCGTTGCCGAGTTCCACCAACAGGCGATCGGCCACGAACTCGATGTACTGTTGCATCAGATCGGCGTTCATGCCAATCAGGCGCACGGGCAGTGCATCGGTTACAAATTCCTTCTCAATGGCTACCGCGTCCTCGATGATCTCGCGGACCTGTTCTTTCGGCAGCTTGTTTTGAATGTGATTGTTGTACAGCAAGCACGCAAAGTCACAGTGCAAGCCTTCGTCGCGTGAAATCAGCTCGTTGCTGAAGCTGAGCCCTGGCATCAGGCCGCGCTTCTTGAGCCAGAAGATCGAGCAGAAGCTGCCTGAGAAGAAGATGCCTTCAACGGCTGCGAATGCAATGATGCGTTCGGCGAAAGAACCGTTCTCAATCCAGCGCAGCGCCCATTCCGCCTTCTTTTTCACGCAATCGAGGGTCTCGATGGCTTTGAAGAGGTAGTTCTTTTCTGCTTTGTCCTTGATGTAGGTGTCGATCAGCAGCGAGTAGGTCTCCGAGTGGATGTTCTCCATCATGATCTGGAAACCGTAGAAGAACTTGGCTTCGGTGTACTGCACTTCGGCGAGGAAGTTCTCGGCGAGGTTCTCGTTCACGATGCCATCGCTGGCGGCGAAAAAGGCAAGCACGTGCTTGATGAAGTGCTTCTCATCGTCAGTGAGCTTCTCGGCCCAGTCGGTGAGGTCTGGGGCCAGGTCGATTTCCTCAGCAGTCCAAAAGCTGGCTTCCGACTTTTTGTAAAACTTCCAAATGTCGTCATGCTGAATGGGGAACAACACGAAACGATCCGGGTTGTCTTCCAGGATGGGCTCGTTGACGGGAGTGTCAGTGCTTTTTGGAGATAGGTTATCCATGCTCAGTCGTTTGTGACTCTGTGCAGATTTCTGCTTTGAAGCCTACTTCGTTGGTGATTCTTGGTGCTTACACGAGGTGTCAAAACTGTCGTTTTCAGGCCAGTGTATCGGCGCAAACAGAGGTGACGTGTGCCCAACAAAAGTTGTCAATTTGAGCGCCGGAGGCAAACCAAAACAATTCACATTCGGACCGAGTTTTGAACACCGCATTCACCACCCTTTCCACAGCCCTCGCCAACCGTCCGTTCTAGCGATTTTGTGAATAGCATGGGGATAATTTGGGTGCATTATCAGTCGAATTCTTGGCACGGTTTTGACTGCAAAGTGTTATTCGCACACGTTTCCTTTTATCCTACCCGGCGCCCCTGCTGGTTTTCCTCCCTCCAGACCCCTGCGCGAAGCCAAGCGGTTCCCTACCTTTGCGCCGCTATGCAGGACGACAAGCTCAAAAAAGTCATCAGCCACGCCAAGGAATACGGATTCGTGTTCCCTTCGAGCGAGATCTACGACGGACTCAGCGCCGCGTACGATTACGGCCAAATGGGTGTTGAACTCAAGAACAACATCAAGCAGTACTGGTGGGACTTTATGGTCAAGATGCACGAGAACATCGTGGGTCTGGACGCTTCCATCTTTATGCACCCCACCACTTGGAAAGCCTCGGGACACGTGGACGCCTTCAACGATCCTTTGATCGACAACAAGGACTCCAAAAAGCGCTACCGCGCCGACGTGCTCATCGAGGACCATGTGGCCAAGATCGAAACCAAGATCAATAAGGACATCACCAAAGCCAAGAAGCGTTTTGGCGAAAACTTTGACGAAGAGCAGTTCCGCGGCACCAACCCGAACGTAACGCGTCGTCAAGCTCAAATTGACGACATCAATGGGCGCTTCAAAACCGCCATGGACGCCGACGACTTGGTGGCCGTGCGTGATTTGATCGTGGACCTGGAGATCGCCGACCCCGACACCGGCAGCAAGAACTGGACAGATGTGCGCCAGTTCAACCTCATGTTCAAAACCGAACTGGGTGCTGTATCCGGAGACGCTGGGGTCATTTACCTCCGTCCTGAAACCGCGCAGGGCATCTTCGTGAACTACCTCAACGTGCAAAAGACCGCACGTATGAAGCTGCCGTTTGGCATCGCCCAAATCGGCAAAGCGTTCCGCAACGAGATCATTGCGCGCCAGTTCATCTTCCGCATGCGTGAGTTTGAGCAGATGGAGATGCAATTCTTCATCAAGCCTGGCTCGCAAAGCGAATGGTACGAGTACTGGAAGAACGCCCGCATCAACTGGCACAAAGCGCTGGGTCTGGGCGAGGACAATTACCGCTTCCACGACCACCTCAAGTTGGCCCACTACGCCGACGCAGCAGCCGACATCGAGTTCAACTTTCCCATGGGCTTCAAAGAGCTGGAAGGCATCCACTCGCGCACCGACTTTGACCTGGGGCAACACGAAGAATTCTCGGGCAAGAAGCTCCGCTACTTCGACCCCGAAACCAAGGAGAGCTTTGTGCCCTACGTGGTGGAAACCTCGATTGGTCTGGACCGCATGTTCCTGGCAGTACTCAGCTCGGCCTTCAACGAAGAGAAGCTGCAGGATGGCTCTGAGCGCACCGTGCTGAACATTCCACCTGCGCTGGCACCAGTGAAAGTGGCCATTCTGCCCCTGCTGAAAAAAGATGGCCTGCCAGACAAGGCCCGTGAAATCCTTCGCGACCTCCAATTCGAATTCAACTGCCAGTACGAAGAAAAAGACGCCATCGGCCGACGCTACCGCCGTCAAGACGCCATCGGTACTCCGTACTGCATCACTGTTGATCACCAAACCCTCGAAGACAACACCGTGACCATCCGCGAACGCGACACCATGACCCAAGAACGGGTGAACGTGGCTGACGTAGCGGACATCGTGCGCAAGCGCGTGAGCATGCGATCGCTGTTGCAAAACACGCAGTCATGAGCATTGCAACCACCGACTTCCAAGGCAAACGCGTATTGGTACGTGTAGACTTCAACGTGCCCCTCAACGACCAGTTTGAGGTGACCGACGACACCCGTATCCGCGCGGCACTGCCCACCATCCAACGCATTGTAGAAACCGGCGGCCGCGCCGTATTGGTGAGCCACTTGGGTCGTCCCAAAAACGGGCCCGAAGACAAGTTCTCGATGCGCCACGTAGTGCCCACCCTCGAGGGGCTCTTGGGGCGCAGCGTCAAACTCGCTCCCGCGGTGGTAGGCGAGCAGGCGCTTGCCGTGAGTGGCGGCCTGCAAGACGGCGAGGTGTGCCTGCTTGAAAACGTGCGCTTCCACAAGGAAGAAACCGCCGGTGATGAATTCTTCGCCGGTCAACTCGCCGAGCACGGCGACGTATACGTAAACGACGCCTTTGGCACCGCGCACCGCGAGCACGCTTCTACGGCGGTGGTGGCCCGCTTCTTCCCCCATGCGAAGATGTTTGGCACCATCATGGAAAGCGAGATCAAGAACATTGACAAGGTGCTTCACGGCGCCGACAGGCCTGTGACCGCCATCATCGGCGGCGCGAAAGTTTCCAGCAAACTCACCATCATCGAAAAGCTGCTAGACGCAGTGGACAACCTGTTCATTGGTGGTGGTATGGCCTACACGTTCATCAAAGCCGCAGGCGGATCCATCGGTACCAGCTTGGTGGAAGACGACCTGCTGGACACCGCCCGCGAAGTGGCAGCCAAAGCCGAAGCTGCAGGCGTACGGTTGATACTTCCTACCGACGCCATGTGTGCAGACGACTTTTCCAACGATGCCAACCGCGCCGTACACGCCATCGACGCCATTCCTGACAACTGGATGGGCTTGGACTCCGGACCGCAATCGATCGAAACCGTAAAAGGCCTGATTGCCGAAAGCCGTACCATTTTGTGGAACGGTCCACTCGGGGTGTTTGAGATGTCCAATTTTGCCACCGGTACCGCCACGGTTGCGCAAACCTTGGCCAAAGCCACCGCAGACAACGGCACCTTCACCCTGATTGGCGGTGGCGACTCTGTGGCGGCCATCAACCAATTCAACCTGGCCGACAAGGTGAGCTACGTCTCTACCGGCGGCGGCGCCATGCTGGAATACCTGGAGGGCAAAGCACTCCCAGGCATTGCAGCCATCCGAGGCTAAACTGGAGAAACGGGCGCGGGCGGAGCATCCACCACGTCACGCATCACAAACATGCTTTCCACCTTACCGATGTTTTTGAGGGCCGCGAGGCGCTGAGAAATAAAGGTGTGGTACCCAGCCATGTCCACCACTTGCACCTCGAGCAAGTAGTCAAAGGCACCTGCAATGTGGAAGCACGAGCGCACCTCCCGGAAGTTGGCAATCGCCGCTTCAAACTCTTCCAAGAATCCGGCTGCGTGCTGCTGCAACGATACGTTGCAAAACGCCCGAATCTCCAACCCCAGCTTGCTGCGGTCCAACCGGGCGCAGTAGCCTTTGATGACCCCGTCGCGCTCCAGCCGTTTGACCCGATGAAACACGGCAGATCGGCTCAGTCCCGTCAGGTCACAGAGCGATTGGGTGGAAGCACGGCCATCTTCGCTGAGGGCATCCAGCAGGCGCAGGTCAAGGGCATCGAGTTGCATGGCACAAGTGTTTCGTAGATATGCTATTCTTGAGCATTATACAAATCTTTTCTATCTATTTCACATCCTATTCAACACATCTGTGTTGTGTTTATAGCTATCAAAAACACATCTGGTGATATTTGGAGAGACCCAAACGTATTGTTGTGAAGCATTTTGAGACCCGTGCTGTCCACGCCGGACACCACACCCAAGACGCCCAAGGCGCTGTCAAACCTGCGCTGCACCGCGCATCCACCTTTGCCTTCCCCTCTGCCGAAAACGGCGCTGCCCACATGGAAGCCGCCTACGGCGTACCGGGTGTGACTGCTCCCGACTCCGGCTACATCTATAGCCGCTTGCACAACCCTACGATTGCTGCTGCCGAAACCCGCTTGGCTGCCTTGGACCAAGCCGACAGCTCTGCGCTCTTTGCCAGCGGTATGGCCGCCATCAGCACTGCTTTGCTTGCAGGAGCAGGTCCTGAACGCCCGGTTTGGTATGCCAACCCTGTGTATGGCGGCACCGAACATTTCGTGCGTGAGATTCTGCCCACTTGGGGCATTGGTACACGCGCGCTTGCTTCACTGGATCAACTCGAAGCCTTGCACACCTCTACCGGAGAACTGCCCGGCATCGTTTACCTGGAGACCCCGGCAAACCCCACGATGCAATTGCACCGCATTGCCACAGCGGTAGACTTTGCGCGCAAACACAGCACGGCTGAACACCCCATTTATGTCTATGTAGACAACACCTACTTGGGACCGGTCATGCAACGTCCACTGGAATGCGGTGCAGACCTGGTGCTGTACTCGGCCACCAAATACCTCGGCGGCCACAGTGATTTGGTGGCCGGTGCGGTCTCCGGTAAGCAAGCAGTGGTGGACGCTGTGCGCAGCTACCGCCATTTCCTGGGCGGCACCATCACACCCGACAGCGCGTGGATGTTGATGCGCTCGATGGAAACCTTGCACCTGCGCACCGAACGCCAAGCGCAAAACACCGAAGCGGTTGCGGCCTTCTTACGCCAGCATCCTGCTGTCCAACAGCTCCACTCCGCCCTGACCCAAGACCTCTTGCCCGAAGCGGAGGCCATTGCCCAAGCCCAAATGCACGGGCGCGGTTCCATGCTGGCCTTCACGGTAGCCGGCGGTAGAAACGAGGCATTTGCAGTATTGAATGCCCTGCGCGTTTTTACCTTGGCGGTATCCCTGGGCTCCACAGAATCCCTGGCCGAACACCCCGCAAGCATGACCCACGCGGGCGTGCCTGGCCACGAAAAGGAGCTGTACGGCATCCACGAAAACCTCATCCGCCTTAGCATTGGGGTGGAACACGTCGAAGACCTGATCGACGACCTCCGACAAGCGCTTGCCTCGTTGCCGGCAGCCGATCCGTTTGAGCCCGCGAGCGTACCTGCATTGAGCGGCATGGGCAAGAACTAGTTGTTGTACCTTCAGGGCATGAAGCCTCTGGCCCTGTTCGCCGCCCTGTGCGTAACGGCATCTACCCTCGCACAAACCTTTGTGTATGAAGGTGACCGCATGGTGTACCACGATATGGTGGCCAACGTCACCAACGGTTACATCTGCCCTGGACCCAACTACAGCTGGCCTGATGCCCTCCTGACGGTACGGGCCGGAAAGATCTTCCAAGGCTACAGCAGCTCAGACATGGACCTGCTCTACACCTTTAAAGAGGGCACCCTGGTGGCGGGCGACAGCGACTTCTCCGACGACATCATTTACACCTGGAAAAACGGCGCCATCTACCGCGGTGACAGCGCCATGATGATGGACCAACTCTACACCTACCAGAACGGCAAGGTATACAAGGGCACCACCACACTCCCCTTTGATGTGGTGCTCACCCTATCGGGCAACCCGACCCCTGCAGAGGTATTTGGAATCTTGCTCGCCTTAGAATTTCTCTGATTGAGCGGGGTATTATTCGTTTTCGTAGAATTTTTTTGCTCGACTCAAGACACTGGCATTCAACCTTTTAGGCGATTCCACACGTGTTTTATTTCGATGTATTTGTCTTTTTATTCGACGAAATCGAAACCAAGCACGTTCAGTATGCGTTTAATCACATGTAAGTTCTCATGTAGAGATATTAGATAGTTTAATTGTTTTCATTTACCATTCAAGGCCGGTCCAACGGGACGGCCTTTGGTCTTTTCTACCCCCTAGGTTTTCACGTTTCTTACGAGAACTTCGGGATGAACAACCACTATCTTCGGGATGTTTGACACCCAAACTCCAATCCCAATCCCAATGAAATCCCTGACACTCTCGCTCGCAGCCATTGCTGGTGCTCTGCTCATCAGCTCATTTGTGGCCAGTGAACCCAACGCAACCCTTGAAATTGGCGATAAAGCCCCCATGCTTGATGCCCAAATGGACGGCATCGACGGAGCCCAACACTCCTTGACCTCCCTTGCGGGCGAAAACGGCTTGGCCGTCGTATTCTCGTGCAACACCTGCCCGTTTGTGGTTGGCGGCAACGGCACTGAAGGTTGGGAAGGACGCTACCCTGCGGTGCACAAAGAAGCCAGCAAACTCGGGGTTGGCATGGTGCTGGTCAACAGCAACGCCGCCCGTCGCGATGCCGGTGACAACTTGCAAGACATGCGCGCCCGCGCCAAGGACCACGGCCTCAAAGGCATTCCTTACGTACTCGATGAGGAAAGTAAACTGGCCGACGCCTTCGGTGCCAAGACTACCCCGCACGTATTCCTGTTCAACAAAAACATGGAACTCGTGTACAAAGGCGCCATCGACGACAACGTGGGCAATGCCAACGAGGTCAAAGAACACTACTTGACTGACGCCATGACGGCGCTTTCAAACGGCAAGAAGATCAAGAAAGACAGCACCCGTCCTATCGGATGTAGCATTAAGCGTGTGAAGTAATTGCGCGCCAACGACTTTTAGAAACCGGCCCCAGCCTCAGCGCTGAGCGGCCGGTTTTTTTGTGGCCGTCCACAGGAACACGCCTTCGTGCCCGTAAAAACGCTCGATGTCTTTGGTGAAGAGCAGGATCAAGAAATCCACGGCCGGCAACACACCAATGCCCCCGCCCAAGCTCAAGGTGTAAAACACCGGCACGCGCACATCGGTGCCCAGGTACATGCGGTGCACACCAAACGGGCCGAGGGTCAGCGCCAGGGCTGCGGAGACCAGCCGCGGGTTTTCAGTCCGTTGGATGGTGGAATCTTGGGGAGCGCTCTGCGCATGTAAAGAGGTGTGGGGGGCTGCACACAGCCACCCGGTCAGCATCAATGCCAGCAGTCCGCTCTTAAATGATGAGCATGGCATCGCCGTAGGCGTAGAAGCGGTACTTCTCTTTGATGGCCGTTTGGTAGGCCTCCATGATGAGGTCATACCCTCCAAACGCAGCCGCCATCATCATCAGTGTAGACTCGGGGGTGTGGAAGTTGGTCACCATGGCGTTGGCAATGCGGAAATCGTATGGCGGGAAGATGAAGCGATTGGTCCATCCTTCATACGGCTTGAGCTCGTTGTAAGTGCTCACGCTGGTTTCGATGGCACGCATCACGGTGGTGCCTACAGCTACCACGCGCTTCTTCTCAGCAATGGCTTTGTTGACGCGGTCTGCAGTGTTGGCTGGGATGATGGCCATCTCGCTGTCCACTTTATGCTTGGTCAGGTCTTCTACCTCCACGTTGCGGAAGGTACCGAGGCCCACGTGCAGGGTCAATTCTGCGAAGTCCACGCCTTTGAGCTCGAGTCGTTTGCAGAGCTGCTTGCTAAAATGCAGGCCGGCAGTCGGGGCCGCAACCGCACCTTCGTTCTTGGCGAAGATGGTTTGGAAGCGCTCCTTGTCGGTGGCCTCCACGTCGCGCTCGATGTACTTCGGGAGTGGGGTCTGGCCCAGCTTGTATACACATTGCTTGAACTCCTCGTGGGTGCCGTCAAACAAGAAACGCAGTGTACGTCCGCGCGAGGTGGTGTTGTCGATGACCTCGGCCACCAGCTCGTCGTTCTCGCCGAAGTAGAGCTTATTACCGATGCGGATTTTACGCGCAGGATCGACCAACACGTCCCACAACAGGCTTTCGCGGTTCAGCTCACGCAACAGGAACACCTCGATGGTAGCACCGGTCTTTTCCTTGTTGCCG
Organism: Flavobacteriales bacterium; assembly: GCA_049594615.1. Taxonomy (GTDB): domain Bacteria; phylum Bacteroidota; class Bacteroidia; order Flavobacteriales_D; family Sanyastnellaceae; genus CAXPZW01. Next base: position 4,889 of record JBMYJR010000039.1, on the reverse strand, counting down.
TAGAGGCGTGCAGGGAAAACCTGGGTGTTGTTTGTGATCAGTACGTCACCCTCGTCGAGGTAGCCCAAAATGTCCCGAAAGTGGTGGTGCTCAATCGTGCCTTCAGCACGGTTGATGACCATCATGCGCGAGTCGGCGCGGTCTTCGGTGGGGTGTTGAGCGATGAGCTCGGAAGGGATTTCGAATCGGAACTGTGAAAGCTTCATAGACAGCAGGGGATAACGCCCGTGTTGAGCGGACCCGCGAAACTACAAAAAACGGCCCTTCGCACGGCGGTTTTGGGATCAGGAAACGCTGTTGAGCACCTTCATCACATGGCTGCGCTTGCGGCTGGCCACGGGAATCTCTTTGCGGTCGTTGAGCACGAGGTACCCGCCGTCACTTTTGATAAACTCCCGGATGAAATCCAGGTTGACCAAATGGCTCTGGTGCACGCGGATGAAACCTACGCTGGTGAGCATGGCGTCAAACTCTTTGAGGGTACGGGTGACCAAGATCTGATCGCCGTCGCGCATGTAAAAAAGCGTGTAGCTGCCGTTGGACTCCAGACGCACGATGTCGCTGATTTTGACCACGTTGATTTTGTCTTGCGCGTTGAGCGCCAAACGTTTCGGGCCTCCTGCAAGGTTGTTTTTCAGCACCTCCAAGCTGCCGTTGTGCCCGGTGACTTTTCCCACGGCAATGCGCAGCTCTTCGGGATCGATGGGCTTGAGCAGGTAGTCCACCGCTGAGAAGCGGAAGGCCTGGACAGCGTGCTCGTCCGAGGAGGTGGTAAAGATGATGCGGAAGCGGATGTCGCCCAAGATCTCCAACAGGTCAAATCCACTGCCGTCGCCCAGGTCTACATCAAGAAAGACCAGGTCGGGCGTGGTTTCACGCAGGAGCTTGGCGGCGGACACGACCGAGTCGGCCTCACCAATGACTGCTACGTCAGGGCAGTAATCCAGAATGTCTTGCTTCAGCCCTTCGCGGGCGTTTTGGACGTCGTCTACAATGATGGCTTGAATCATGGCGCTTGGGTTTGCCCTGACAGTGCAGGAGTTGTACCAAAGATACGGCGAGCCTACCCGTTGTCACCCTTCACCAAGCAACTGCAGGGAAACCGGCAGTAAGCGTTAACGTCGGTGCTGTTTGCGGTCGCGCAAGGCGGTGGCCACTTCCTCCACGCGGCTGCGAGACACAGGGATTTCGGCCCCCACATGGAGCAGCACAGGGTCGCCGTGGCGCCCTTCAAACTCCGCCACAGCATCCAAGTGCACCAAGTAACTGCGGTGGCAGCGCACAAAGGCGTGATCGTCGGCCAAGAACTCGTAGTTCTTCAGCAAGCGCGAGACCACCGTGCGGGTGCCGTCTTTGAAATGGAAGTGGCAATAGCTGCCGTCGCTGCGGATGTAGAGGATATCATCCACATCTACGATGCTCACTCCGTTGTTGGACGGCATGCCCAAACGTGGGGTGCCCCCCACCGAGGAGAGCACTTCCAGTTGCCCTTGGAGCTTGCGGCGTTGGAAGCGTTGCACGGTACGCAGCATGTCTTCCAACTCCAGGGCCAACACCGGCTTTTGCAGGTAGTCAAAAGCGGCGTAGCGAAGGGCGCGGATGGCGTAATGGTCGTGCCCGGTAATGAAGACCACCAGAAAATCGCGGTCGCGCATAAACTCGAGCAGGTCAAACCCAGTGCCGTCGGGCAGCTCAACGTCAAGCAAAACCAGATCCGGATCGAGCTGATCAAGCTGGGCGCGGCCGTCAGCGATGCAGTTGGCGCGGCCCAGCAAGGTGATGGGCACTGCACATTTGTCCAACAGGCCTTGGAGGAAGGCTGCTTCTTTGTCGTTGTCCTCCACAATGAACACCCTCATGACACGTGCTGGGCTTGGAGTTCAACAATACGGATGACCACTTCAATACCATGCCCGCCTTGGTCGCGCAGGTGGTGCACATCCAGGCTCACGTCAAACCGGCCTTGCTCGCGCAACGCCTCGGACCGCTCATGCAAGATGTTGAGCGCGTGGGATTTGTTGCCTTGGCCCCGTCTGGGGGAAAAGCCCAAACCGTTGTCTCGCACGGTGATTTCCAACCCTCCTTCTACCTGACGCGCGGCCAGTACGAGTTCGGGGGTACGCTCAATCATGCCTCGGAAGCCATGACGGATGGCGTTCTCCACCACCGGCTGCAGTACCATGGTAGGCACACGCAGCAGTTCGAGCTCCAACTCGGCGTCCAACTGCACATCAAAGTGGATGGGCGCGTTGCCACGGATGCTTTCCAGCTCCACATATTCGGTGACGAGTTCGAGTTCGTCTTCGAGGGAGGCCTCTTCTTCGCGGGCGCCTTCCAACACGCGGCGCATCAGTTTGGCAAACTTGCCCAAGTAGCGCACCGAGGCCTCGATATCGTTCTTGGCGATGTACACCTGGATGGAACTCATCACGTTGAAAATGAAGTGCGGACTCATCTGGTTGCTGAGCATTTCTGAGCGCAGCTTGGCCATTTGGATGTTGAAGTTCTCTTTGCGGCGCTGGTCTTCCAAACGCGAGAGCTTCAGGGAGATTTGATCCTTGCTCACCCGCAGATCGCGGATTTGGGAGGCGAGGATGGCGGTGATCAGGCCCATTTCCACCAAAGCACCCACCGGCATCGCATACACGCTGAACGGGGTGTACGGCAACACGCCAAAGTCTTTGAGGATGTAGATGATCATGCCCACCAAAAAGATGGTCCACGCCACCAAAAACCAGCGGGCACGTGTCATTCCGCTTCGGACCAAAACAACACACCACCCAAAAGCCATCAACACCCCCACCAAACTGTTCAGGTCTATCCACTGGTACACCGCAGGGCTGGGCGCCACGATCCCGACCACTAAACTTGCCGCAGCACTCACGCACAGCACCTGCAATGCCCGAAACATCCAGGGCAAGGTTTCTCTCAAGCGCAGAAAGACCACGATGAACCACACGCAGCCGAATACGCTCAAGGGCACAATGACTTGCACGTCATGGCTGTACCACCACGCTGATTCCCCAAAGAAGAAGGCGCCTGTGGCCCCACCGATGATGCCCTGGGCCAAAGAGACGGTCACCGCATAGGCGATGTAGGCCAAGTACACCCGGTCGCGGAACCAGAAGAAGTACCACAGGTTGTAGATGATCACCACGGCGATGATGCCAAAAAACAGCGCCCAAAACCCCGTGAGGTTGCGCACGCGATTGGTGTAGGTGCTCTGGGTGGTAAGGCGCATGGGCAGGATGCGGAAACGCGGGGTTTGCAAACCCATATACACCACGCCCGCCGTGCCCGGGGGAATGGTAAGTGTGTGGTGCAAAAAGTGGTCGTGGGTGCCCACCGGATCGTAGCGGCGCGAGCGGTGTTCTACCACGGTGCCATCGGCCTGCATGTGGATCCAACGCACCTCTTCAAAAAAACCAGATTCCAAGGCCAGTACCAACGGCTCATCGGACACCGGCAGGATCACACGGGCCCAGGCAGCGTTGTTGCCTTGGTTCAAATTGGGAACGACATCAGTGGAAGGTGCAAAGCGGAAGTCCGCCAAATCTTCAAGGGAGGTGCGGTCTACGGGCTGGTCCACAAGGGCATAGCCAGCACGATCGCCCAAGAATGTATCCAACGGTACTTGGGCCTGGCCGGCCACAGCCAGGGCTAAAAAGGACACCAACAAAAAGATCCTCATTGCGGGGACGTCTGCGTACAAGCGAAAGTGTTTACCACAAAGATAACGCTCTCGGATAGGCACCTTGAGGGGACAGGCGGGTTTGACACTAGTTAGACGTAAGGAAGAAAGAAAGCAACCTGGCACGGGGCCGGTCAAACAAGGATCAAATCACCCAGGTTCCGAGGCGGCGGAGGAGTTCGTCGCGGCGTCCGCGGGAGACTGGGATTTCTTCGTCGGAGACCATGATGAGGTTGCCGCCGTTTTTCTTGGTGTAGGTCTTGATGTGGCGGATGTTGACCAAGTAGGAGTTGTGTGGGCGGACGAAGGAATCGGCCTCCACCAAGAACTCGAAGTCTTTGAGAAGCTTGGTAGCCATAAACATGGTCCTGTCCGTCATGTAAATACGACTATAGCTTCCATCGGCGCGAATAAAGTCGATGTCAGCCACGTTGATGAAGTGCAACCCGTCTTGGCACCAGACCCCCATGCGTTTTTCATTGGCGCGTTCGTTTACGAACAACATTTCCAACTTTGCCTTCGCATCCTCCAATGTGCTGGTGTAGACACGTGCTACTGTTTTGGTAAAGTCATCAAACTCCACAGGTTTCATCAAATAATCGAAGGCCGCATAGCGGATTGCTTGGATGGAATAGTGATCATGTGCAGTCACAAAAATGACTCTGAAGCTCAAGTCACGACACGCATTCAGCACATCGAATCCTGACCCGTCGGGAAGTTCAACATCAAGAAACAAGATCTCCGGCTCATGCTCACGCATCATGGTCACGCCATCTTCGACATTCTCGGCGATTCCTACGCACTCGATCTGTTGATCACACACGTTCAACAAAGAACGCACAAGCTCGGCCTCACGGCCGTTGTCTTCAATAATTAAAGCTTTCATTGGTTGTGGTTATATGGTAAAAAAGAAATTCTTGTAAGCACTCCATGCTTTCCAGCCTTACATCTCTCCTGAGAGATTACTTCATGATTCAGCTCTCCTAAGCCCCTTCTTTTCAATATTTCCGCACGCTCTTCCAGCAGTTCTCCGAACATTGACTTGTGGCCTGGATCCCTATTTGCTGTAGCTTTTCGGATACCAATCCCGTTGTCTTCCACCTCGACCAAAACACCAAAAGAATCCATTCGACGGACTCGTATTTCACACCTTGGCGACCTTTCTACCATCGGGATTAACCCATGCTTTATCGCGTTC
>JBMYJR010000038.1:0-27992 GCA_049594615.1 Flavobacteriales bacterium | reverse complement strand
AAGGGCGATGGTTGGGCTCGTCCTAGCGCAACGCATTCCCTGCAACTCCAGCGCAGCGCTGAGTTGCCAGCAGTTCAATAGACCTCCTACTAAGTCCCAACGTTGTTCAACGCCGAAACGATCGTCCTCCTGCCAAGACGAAACGCTGTTCAACACCGCACTGCTCGGTCCACCGTTTCTATTGCTTCTTTTCTTTCTGCTCGTGGAAAGAAAAGAAGTGCATTACCGTCACACGGTAGCGCAAGAGTGCAAGTTCGTAGTGCAAAGGGCTAAGCAAATGCCCAAAAAAAAGCCCCGGCACATGCCGAGGCTTTACAGATTCCAGCGTGTTTACGCTGTCTTGAAGTTTCGATCGTACTTACCCGTACCCAATTGGTGCAACACTTTAAAGTGGCTCTTCAGGGCACCTGCCCACGTGCGGTGGTGGTGGTAAGGCACATTGAACTCACGGGCGGTTTCCTGCACGATCTTGGAAATCTTGCGGTAGTGCACGTGGCAAATGTTGGGGAACAAATGGTGCTCAATTTGGAAGTTGAGTCCGCCGATCAACCAACTGAACACGCGGCTGCGGTTGGCGAAGTTGGCGGTGGTTTTCATTTGGTGGATGGCCCAGTTGTTTTCGAGGCTGCCGGTTTCGGTTTTGACGAATTCTGTCTCTTCGATGACGTGTGCCACTTGGAAGATCAAGGCTAGGATGAGTCCGCAAATCAGGTGCATCGCTACAAAGCCGAGCAAGGATTGCCACCAAGGCAAGTCAATCAGCCACAGGGGAAGTACAATCAGGACAAAGAAGTAAAGGAGCTTGGTTACGATGACTTGGCTGAGTGCCTTTTTAAACGTGTAGCCTTGGCTCTTGAGCAGGTCCTTTTTCTTGTAGCGGAAGATTTGGTCGAAGTCCTTGACGCTCATCCAATACAACGTCATGATGCTGTAGAGTATGGGCGCATAGAACAGCTGAAAACGGTGAACCCAACGGCGCTTTTGGCTGGGCGAGAAGCGCATGGCATTGAGCTCAATGTCCTCGTCGTGACCTTCTACGTTGGTGAAGCTGTGGTGCAGAACATTGTGCTGGATTCGCCAGTTCATGGGGAATCCACCTACAAAGCTTAGCAGCCAGCCCAGGGCTTTGTTGACGTTCTGCTTGCGCGAGTACGAGCCGTGGTTGGCGTCGTGCATGATGCTCAGGCCAATGCCACTCATACCGAGCCCCATCAGGACCCACATCACCATGTTCCACCAAACGCTGGCCGTTACTCCGGTGAGCATCAGTACCAATGGCGCCAAATAAAGGGTGACGAAAAACACGGTCTTGAGCTTCATGCTCAGGTTTGCGTGGCGGGTGATGCCGTTCTCCTTGAAGTAGGCATTCACGCGCTTGTGCAGTACGCGGACGAACTCCGGACGGTCCTTGGTGTTGAATCGAATTGCTTGCATGCAGGCGTTTGAAAAGGGCCAATTTAATGTGTTTGGGCGCGGCTTATTGTCAGAATAACACCAAACCTGACCCCGTTTGTCTACAAATCGTGTAAATGCTTGTTCACACCGGATCCTCATTTCTACCTGCCGAATGCTCAAATCAGCCGTGATTCAAGCAGTTCAGGCACGGCGTTGGCAGCCAGGATAGGTGACACCGCAACTCCCATCATCCCATGAGAATCCTCGTAACCGCATGTTTTGTATTGGTCGCATTGGCCGGTCAAGCCCAAGCCGAACTCAGCTATGGACTCCGCGCCCAAGGTTGGGTAAACGACCTCTCGCAATGCAACGCCACCATTGGCCAAGGCCTCCAACTTGAAGCCCCCATGGCCGATCGCTGGACTTTGGTGCTCGGCGCCAGCCAGTTCAGCCAGTCTTCAGACACCAACAGCGAAACCCGCGACACTCAAATCATCCATGTTCAGCCGGAAGTCCGCTTGTACCCTATGGGTGAACGTGGCAAGCGCATGGGCTTGTTTTTAGGTCCCAACCTGTCGGTGAGCTCGGTCAACACTACGGCCATGAGCTTTGGAGGCGAAGCGCGCACCATTGAGCAAAACGAGTTGATCTTTGGCGCAGGTGTTACCACCGGCTTCAAGGCCCATCTGGGCGGCCGATTCTACACCGGCATGCAAGCCACCCTCAACTACGTCATGAACGAACACGGATCGTCAGACGCCCAAGGCTTCGGCGGTGTATCACTGGGCTACCGCTTTGGCCGCTAGCCCCGCTACCTGAACAGCAAAAAGGCGCTCGTAACCGAGCGCCTTTTTTATTGGGGAGAGGCCGAAGGCCAGATTAGCGTAAGATGCGCACGCGGGTGGTGCGATCGCCGGCGTGGATCACCAGCACGTAGCTACCGGGCGTCCAGTGCGCCGTGGGTAAGGTGGCATTCACTCCGCGCAGGGCGTGCTGTTCCACCCAGCGGCCGTCTGCGGTGAATACGTCCACGCGGTCCAGTGTGCGGTCGCTGGTCAGGCGCACGGTTTCTGGGGCGGGGTTCGGGTACACGGTCACCTCAAACATGTGCTCAGGCACAAAGTCAGCCCACTGCGAACAGTAGGTGTGGGTGATGAGGTAGGTGCAGCCATCCACCGTGGCGGCCAAGGTCACCTCTAGGTCTTCTCCTATGCTCCACCCGGTGGGCAGTGCGTCCAAGGTAGAGGTAGTGCTCAACACATCCCCGTTTACGGTCCAGGTGTAGTCGGCGTCGTCGCCCACAGCTTGCCACACGGGCTGCCAGAGTTCAGCCATGCTTGGGGTCAAGCAGGTATCGGCTTCGGTGATTTGCAGTGAGACGGTGTTGAGTGGGTTGTCAATGGTGAAGTCTGCGTCAAAAAGCGGAGTGAGGTCTTCGCTGTAGCGCGGCAGGATTTGGTAACCCTGGTCGTACGGTTCGCTGGAATCGAATTGGCCGCCGATGCCCACCAGGTCAAATACCCCTTCAATCGGTTCGCCGCCAAAGAGGTCGACATCGGCATCGATGCGCATTTCAGAAACCGTTTCGCCGTTGGTGATTTCCACGTTGAATCCAGGCAGTTCGTTGGTCCATTGTGCGGGGTCGACCAGCCACACGCAGCTCATGGCGTTGAGCTCCGACTCGCGGTCTTCAATGGGGGCCTCGATGGGCACGGGCACTTCCAGCACCAAGTCACTTTGGATAAAGATGACCGTATCGGGAATGATCTGGGTCAGGCCGTTGAACTGGTCAATGGTGCCGATCACGTGGATGCTGTCGCGCTCTTGTACCGTGTAGTCGAATTGCTGCTCCAAGCTGAACACCCCAATGCCGTCCTTGTTGTCGGCCAGGGTGAATTGCAGGCCTTCGGGGCGCAGGTTGTAGCCGTACACGAGTCCACGCAGTTCGCAGTACACCCCGAGTGAGTCGGCCACGCCTTCAGGGTCGTTCTGGGTGACTTCTTGGATGATGTAAACGGGCACGGGCTGGTCGTTGTCCACGATGTTGACTGTGTGTTCTTCAATGGCCACGTTCACGTTTTCGGTAGCGGTGGAAAGTGAAAGCAGCACGGTTTCGGTCTCCTCCTCGAGTTCGTCATCGGTGCTGAGGAAGACCACGTTTTGCAGCGGAGCCCCTCCAGGGTTGAAGGTCAAACTGACCGGGAGTGGGTTGAGGAAATCCTCGCCTGCCGTGGCGGTGCCGCCTTCGAGTTCAACCACCACGTCGATGGATACCGACACGTTTGTGGCCGATACCGAAATCACGACCGCTTCGCCTTCGGTCACGGTTGTGGTGGTGGTTTCGAAGGTCACTTGTGGTTCGTTGTTGTTGTCACACGGCACCCACAGGTGGCTGCCCAGCCCGTCGATCACATTGGCGTCGTACACGTCCCACTGGCCTTGGCCCACGGTCCAATCGGTCGTGGGAGAAGTGACTTCCAGTTTACGACGCAAGGTGTGCAGCTCCATGCTGCCGCCGGTCACGGCGATGGGAGTGGTGCTGTCGTAACCCAGTTCACCCATGATGTCAATGTACACGCCGTTTTTGAGCAGGGCCACAGGGTCGTTGCCGGAGAACCACGTGACTTGGCTCAGGGCATCGGCGTAGGCTTGCCACGCGGGGTCGGCATCGGGGCTGACCACCACGTAGGTTTCGCCGGCGCCGATGGTTCCGGTCAGGTCGTAGGTGTTGCTGGGCTCGGTAGCGCCGTTGTTGTAGACATGCAGGGTGTATGGAGCCAGGTCGATGGGTACATCGGTCGGGTTGATCAGCTCCAAGGCCTTGTTGTTGGCCGAACCTTCGCAGTATTCCGAAATGAACAGCTCATCGCAGCCCAATCCGGCCACGCAGTCCAAGCGATTCACGGCCACAAAGTTGGTGCCCTGCTCGGTGCAATCTCCGTCTGAATCCACGCCCGAAATCGGGTCGCCCACCTCTACGGTGCCTTCAAATAGGCTGCCGCTGTAAACCACGCCGTGCACTTGGTATGCACCTTCGCCAAGCCCGCTGAAATCGTAGGAAGGGTCGAAGAACAGTTCGAGAATGGCGCCGGCGTCATCGGTGAGCACGTAGGCCACCATGCCACCTTCACCTGGCGTGGCTTCAAAGCTGAATTCCAACGCTTGGGTTCCGCCCGAAAGACACATGGCCACCTCGTCTCCAAAGCCCACTGCTGCGATGGCTCCTGCCGAACAGGTCGCTGGGGTGCAATTGGATTTGAGGACCGTCACATGGTTGGTGGATACCGAGGCGCAATCGTCGCTGGCGATGTTTTCTAGCAGCTGCCCTGCGGCCAAGGTTTCGGCCACCAAGGTACCGATGTAGCTCACGCCATATACGCGGCATTCGCCGTCGGGCAAGCTCTCGAAGCTGAGCATGGGATCGCCTGAGGTAAAGGCGATTTCACCGGCTGCGTCGGTCACCACAAAAAGGTAATCGGCTTCAGCTGTTGAAGAAGTGTAATCGAAGGTGTAGGTCTCGGCAGGCGCGTCGCTGCAGATTTCGATGGGGTCTGTGTCACCCACCTCAAACACGGTGCCTCCGTCGCAACTCTGCACGTTGCTGGCGCCAGGAGTGGGCAATTGGGGCACGTAGGTGTCGGTGTTGCGTGGGGTACCTCCGTTGGGCACACGAGACATGCTGTCGCTGCCCGAGCCTGCACCGGCGCTTTCGTTCACTTGGGGTTGCCCAGGGTTGAGCAGGGCCAAAAGTTCGGGGTCGTCGGAATCGTTGGTGCCGTATACCAAGGCGTCCAACAGCGAAGCATCGGTGACCACACCGGTGATGCTTCCTGGCGCCGCAGCGTAAAGGGCGATGGCTTCAGGGCCGTTTTGCAACGCGTTGGTGCCCATTTCCAAATCAATGTTGGGTACGTTCATGGAGCCGACTACAAAGAAACCAGAGGCATTCAGCGCGTAACCGCTCAGGTCAAACTCCAAATAGGGTGCGTCGTCGAGTCCGTTGAAGCACACCAGTACCAGGCCGTCCAGCGAAGTGCCGGGGGCGCCATAGAGCTCGATGAATTCTGCAGGGTCTGCACCGGGCTGGTCGGCATCCACTTCGTTGATCATGACGTCCTGAGCAATCGCGGTGCAGCAAGTCAGGAACGAGATGGCCAGCAAGGCCAGTTTGCGCAAGGGGGTGGTCATAAGTGTTGAAGCAAGTTGAAGGTCAAAGTTCGGCCTTCCAATTGGGACTTCCCGGGAAGGATGTTATGTCCGCGTTAACAATGGTGCGATACTACACAGCGGCGGGGCATTTTTTTGATTTTCACGGCGTGAAGTGTTCCGCGCAAGACCTACACGCCCTGCACGGGAATTGGGTACTTTTGCGGTCGTCCAACCAAAGGCACAATGGGTGTAGGTGAAATCATTTTCCTGGTCCTCCAGGTCGTCGGAGCCTTGGCGTTCTTCCTGTTCGGAATGAAGGTCATGAGCGACGGCATTCAAAAAGTAGCCGGATCACGTTTGCGTGACATCCTCGGCGCCATGACCAACAACCGACTCAGCGGGGTGCTGACCGGTTTTGTCACCACCTGCCTGATCCAGAGTTCGTCGGCCACTACGGTGATGATCGTGAGCTTTGTGAACGCCGGGCTGCTCAAACTCAAGCAGGCCATTGGGGTCATCATGGGCGCCAACATCGGAACCACCATGACTGCTTGGCTCATCGTGCTGGGCGTGGGCAAGTTCTCGCTGTCGACCTACTCGCTGCCCATCATGGCCTTGGCCTTTCCCATGCTCTTTGTCAAGAGCAGCCGTTACCGGTCCCTGGGCGAATTTTTGATGGGTTTTGGCCTGTTGTTCTTGGGACTCTCTGCCCTGAAAAACGTGGTGAAGGACCTCCACTTGGACCAAAACCAGGACTTCATCCTGTGGGTGAATGACTTGGCTTCCAGTGGCATTGGTGGCATTCTGTTCTTCGTACTGATTGGCACCTTGTTGACCGTGATTGTCCAAAGCTCGTCGGCCGCCATGGCGCTGACCCTGCTGTTCTTGGGCAGTGGTCTCCCGTTCAACCTGGCCGCGGCCATTGTTTTGGGCGAGAACATCGGGACCACCATAACTGCCAACCTCGCGGCGCTGATCGGCAACGTACACGCCAAACGTGCAGCGCGTGCACACTTCATCTTCAACATCTTCGGGGTGGTGTGGATGATCTTTGTGTTCTCCTTTTTCCTGAATGGAGTAGGGTACGCGTTGGCAGAGTACTTCGGACTCATGAACCCCAACGTGCCACTTGCAGAGGGCGCTACCGAGGCGGTCAAAGAGGAGTATGCCAAAGCCGCGCAAACCGGACTTTCGCTCTTCCACACCTGCTTCAACATCATCAATACCTTGCTTTTGATTTGGTTTGTGGACTTCATTGCCAAGCTGGTGACCCGCATGGTCAAGAGCAAAGGTGGGGACGACGAATTCACCCTCGAGTACATCGGCCGTGGCTTGCATGAAACCCCTGAGCTATCGCTCTTTCAAGCCCAAAAAGAAGCCGCACGATTTGGCGAAATCACCACCAAAATGAACGGCATGGTGCGCGCCCAACTCGAGATTTCCGACAAGCGTGAACTCGGCAAGTCCATCGACAAAATCAAGCTCTACGAAGAGATGACCGACCGCATGGAGGTAGAGATTGCCAAGTACCTCACCAAGCTGTCTAACGCAGAATTGACCGAGGAAACCAGTAACCGCATGCGTTCACTGCTCTCGATCGCCAACGACTTGGAGCGCATTGGTGACGTGTACTTCCAGGTGTCCAAAACCATTCAAGTCAAAGGCGAAAAGCGCGTGTACTTTGTGCCCAAGCAGCGCGAGCACTTGAAAGAGATGTTTGACACCCTGGAGGATGCGCTCAACCAAATGAATGCCAATCTGAGTCAAACCAAACCCGGTGTGGACGTTGAGGCGGCACGCACTTTGGAACAAGCGGTGAACGACAAGTACAACAAGCTGCGCAAGAAGCACCTGAAGGACATTGAAAAGGCCAAGTACAGCATCGAATCGGGCATGTACTACATGGAAACCTTGGGCTTGTTGGAGACTGCTGGCGATCAAGTTTTGGCCATCAGCGAAGCGCTGGACGGGGAGATCTAATCCAGACTAGGGCTTGACAAACGTCGGGGTGGTGACCGTGTTGCTCACGTTTAAATCCCGGTCGGCGATGCGGATTTCAAACCGCGCGGTGTCGTTCTCAGAAATCAAGTAGTAGAAGGGCTTCATCACCACTTCGATTTCGCCTTCCAATGACGGATTCTGTCCCGTTGGGACCACGCGCGGGACGCGGTAGTAAAACGGCAATTCGTCCGGATCGGTCCAGTCGATGAACTGGTGCACCCACTCTCCGTCTACCTTCTCGTAGTACTCGCAAAAGAAGTTCCAGTAGAACAGGCAGCCGTTGGTGCAGTAAGAACCGGTGGTGTCAGCCTGGTCGAGTCCAACGTTGCCGTCACCGTCGGTGAAACCAATGGTCACGATGGCTGAATCGGGATATTGGACAAAATCCTGAAACGTAATCTCGGGTTCATCCGGAAACGAAGTAGTTTCGAGGCATCCTGCGAGCAATACGCCGCAGGCCAAAAACATCCAAAGTGCACGTGACTTCATACGGTTCAAATCTAGCAATTGCCGCGTGGTGACCGGCTTTCAATCATCGGGATTCGACGGCGCAGCGTGGTTGCTGCAACCGCGAACGGCCCCAGAATGGGAGCACACGGCACTTGAGGTGTTTCGCCACCAAGCCGCGCAGGTTCCTGTATACAAGAACTATGTGGAGCTGTTGGATGTTGCACCCGAATCGGTGCAAACCGTGGAAGAGATTCCATTTCTACCCATCACTTTTTTCAAGCAACACCGTGTGACCACCGGCGACCGAGCTGAGGCGGTGTTCACCAGTTCGGGCACCACAGGTGCGGTGCCAAGCAGCCATTACGTGCAAGACTTAGCGTTGTATGAGGCCTCTTTTACTGCGTGTTTTGAGCGCCAATACGGCCCCGTTTCAGAGTGGTGTTTTTTGTGCTTGTTGCCCGCCTACCTCGAGCGTCAAGGCAGTTCGCTGGTCCACATGGCCGATGCGCTCATCCAGCGTTCCAACTACGATCAAAGCGGATTCTACTTGGACAACCTCACCGCCTTGTTGACCCAAGTGCGCGACAACGAAGCTTTGGGTATACCTACGGTACTTTTGGGTGTCTCTTTTGCGCTGATGGACTTTGCGGATTTGGCCGCCCCGCTTCCCTTGCAGCATACTGTGGTCATGGAAACCGGAGGCATGAAGGGCCGCCGCGAGGAGCTCACCAAAGAAGCCTTGCACGCCTACCTCCAGCAACGCCTGCACACCCCCGCAATTCACAGCGAGTACGGCATGACCGAGCTTTTGAGCCAAGCCTACTCCAAAGGCAACGGCCGCTTTAGCGCACCTGATTGGATGCGCGTCTACCCCCGTGAACTGCGCGATCCGTTTGCGCCCGTGAAGGTGGGCCGCAGCGGTGTATTGCGCATCCTGGATTTGGCCAACGTGCACAGCTGCGCGTTCATAGAGACCCAAGACTTGGGGCGTTGCCATGCGGATGGGACGTTTGAGGTGCTTGGGCGGGTGGACTTTTCGGAAGTGAGGGGGTGCAATTTGATGGTGGACTAGCCGGTTGCGTTAAGTCCTACAAGCTGTCTTTTTACCTGCCGCGCAGGTTCCCTCCCGTGGGCTGCCGGCCCTGCCGCCCCCGCCTCCACCACTCGGTCCGCCCAGAAGCGAACACGCGAAAGCTCCCATTCTCAGCAGAGACTTCCAACCCCATGCCCATTTGACTTTGTGGATGGTGCAGATGACTTGGTGAATGCCCTTGACAGGCTCAAAACGAAAGGTCCAGAAAAGAAGAAAGCGGTAGCCTGCTCAAACCACCGCCTCCTTGTCTAGGAAATCATGAAAGTGGGTTAGTTCCTTTGGGTCTAGAGACTTAAGGTGTAGCTAACCACGCGTTATGTCAATGCTCACAGTTCTTTAAGTGTGCGTCCGGGAACAATGCGCGTGGTGCGCGCCTGCTCGCGGAGTTTGCGGAGTTGGACCTCCAAGTGGGCCTTGCCCGAACCGGGTGGTGCAAAGTACGTGTCTCCACTGTAGCTGAGCTTGCCGTTTCCCTTCGTCCAGGCGTTGGTCGTCATCCACCACGAGTTGCCCCGTGTTGGTGCCTGCTTGGCTTTTTTCCGCACAACTGTAAAGAACAACCGGGTCCGAAAGGTAAAACTGCAGGCGGCTGATCTGGGCAGTACCCAGCTCGTATTGCTGCTGCAGCTCCGCTGTGTACGGAACCGTCATTGAACAGGACGCAAGCAGGGATAGAAGGGTTGCCTGCGTTAAGAGTTGTTTAGGAAAATTCATCTTCGTGGTTTCGCGGATTCATCAGTGCAAGATGTGCGCCACGGTGCCCAAACGTCCCGAGTACTCGCGCGCGAATGCCCCACCCTTAGGGGGACGCAGCCGCCCCCAATTCAAAATTGGGAAAGCCAAGCCGCGATATCCGGGAGGGAAACGGGTATACGCAGGTCAGTCTACACGCAGCACGAAGTAGTTCTTCTTGCCCTTTTGAAGCAGCACGTAGCGGTCGTTGAGCAGGTCCGCTGCGGTGATCACCTTGTCGCCGGTCACCTTTTCCTTGTTTACGCTGATGGCGTTTTCCTTGAGCGCACGGCGGGCGTCGCCGTTGGACGCCAAAAATTGGGTGTCGCCAGCAAGCGCTGCAACAATGTCCAATCCGCTTTCCACCGCAGCACGAGGTACGGTGGCTTGCGGTACGCCTTCAAACACGCTCATGAAGTCGCCTTCGGAGATGCTGCCCAGGTCTTCCTTGGTGGATTTGCCAAAGAGCAAGCTCGAGGCTTTGAGCGCGGTGTCGAGGTCTGCTTGGCTGTGTACGCGTACGGTCACATCCTCTGCCAGGGCTTTTTGCAGGATGCGGCGGTGAGGCGCCTCGGCGTGTTCGGCTTCGAGGGCTTCGATTTCTTCCTGTGTCTTGAGGGTGAACACGCGAATCAGGTTCGGGGCGTCCTCGTCCGAGGCGTTGAGCCAGTATTGATAGAACTTGTAGGGCGAGGTCTTCTCCTTGTCGATCCACACGTTGCCGCCTTCGCTCTTGCCAAACTTGGAGCCGTCTGCCTTCTTGAGCAAGGGCGCGGTCAACGCGTATGCTGAACCGCCGTCCATTTTACGAATGAGCTCGGTGCCGGTGGTGATGTTGCCCCACTGGTCCGAACCGCCCATTTGCAGCTTGCAGTTCTTGGCTTTGTACAGGTGGTAGAAGTCGTAGCCTTGGATGAGTTGGTAGCTGAATTCGGTAAAGCTCATGCCGCTCTCCAGGCGGTTTTTCACCGAATCCTTGGCCATCATGTAGTTGACCGTGATGTTCTTGCCCACATCGCGGATGAAGTTCAAAAAGCCCATGCCTTGGAACCAGTCGTAGTTGTTGACCACCTCGGCCGAATTGTCGCCGCAGTCAAAGTCCAGGAACTTGGTGAGTTGCTTTTTCTGACACTCCAAGTTGTGGTTGAGGGTCTCGAGGTCGAGCAGGTTACGTTCGGCAGATTTTCCGGACGGATCGCCCACCATACCTGTAGCACCGCCTACCAGGGCAACGGGTTTGTGACCAGCGCGTTGGAGGTGTACCAACAGCATCACCGGCACCAGGTTGCCAATGTGTAGGGAATCGGCCGTAGGGTCAAAGCCCACATACCCCGTCACCATTTCTTTTTGGAGGAGTTCTTCGGTTCCAGGGATGGCGTCGTGCAGGAGCCCACGCCAGCGCAGTTCTTCGATCAGGTTCATGGCCGGTTCAATTTGCGGGCAAAGATACCGGAAGCGTTACAGCAGATCAACCACGGTTTCCAATCGAATGCCGCGGGATCCTTTAATCAGTACCGTATGGCCCTCGATGGAGGAGGAGGCAAGGGCTTCACGCACCGCGTCGGCATCTGCAAACTTGGGGTAGTTGGTCTGAGCAGCCTCAAATTCATGCCCCACCAGCCAGCCGTCCAGCCCCAGGCGCTTCGCGTGATCGCAGATGCGTTGATGGGCCAGGTTCGAGGTGTCTCCTAACTCGCGCATGCCGCCGATGATGAAGAACACTTTGCCGTCCAGTCCGGCCAGGTTGTCCAAGGCCAGGGTCATGCTGGATGGGTTGGCGTTGTATGCGTCCAAAATCAGGGTGTTGCGGTCGGACTTGGCTAACTGTGAGCGGTTGTTGTCCGGCACATAGTCGCGCAGGGCTTGGGAGATGGCCTCCGGGGTCACCTTGAAGTGCAAGCCCACGGCAATGGCAGCCGCAGCGTTGAAGCGGTTGTAGGCTCCGGTGAGTTGGGTGAGCACTTCGTGTACAGTACCGTCATGGTGCCAGGTGAACTTGAGTTGGGTGGGGTGCGACTGGACGTTGAGGTTGAGGTTGCCGGCGTGCAGGCTGTAGGCAATGGTGCGCATGCCTTTTTCTTTAGCCATGTCAGCAAGTGGCGGCAAGTCCACGTTCACGAATCCAGGGCGGTCGTGGGCTGCGAGAAAGTCAAACAGCTCCCCCTTGCCAATGCGCACGCCTTTCATCCCGCCGAAGCCTTCGAGATGCGCTTCGCCAATGTTGGTGATCAGACCGCAGTCGGGTTCGGCAATGGCGGAGAGTTGGGCGATTTCGCGTTGGTGGTTGGCGCCCATTTCAATGATGGCGTACTCCACCTCTGGCGCAATCTCAAGCAAGGTGAGGGGCACGCCAATGTGGTTGTTGAGGTTGCCGCGGGTGGCCTGGGTGTGGTAGGTGGACGCCAGCACGTCGCGCATGAGCTCCTTTGTAGTGGTTTTGCCGTTGGACCCCGTGAGTCCAATGAAGGTGGCCGAGTGTTGACGGCGGTACGCACGGGCAAGATCCTGCAATGCGGTCAACACATCGTCCACCAGCACAAAGCGATCGTCAACGGCCACGGTAGCGTCGTCCACAATGGCCCAAGCTGCGCCGGCATCGAGGGCTTGGCTTGCGTATTGGTTGCCATCGAACCGTTCGCCTTTGAGGGCAAAGAAGAGGTCTCCGGGTTGCACGGTGCGGGTGTCGGTGGACACGCGACGGTGCTTGAGAAAAGCGGCCAACAAATCCATACCCCGAAAAAAAGAAATCCCCGGCCGCAAGCGACCGGGGATGTGAAATCGTTGTTGGTTTTCCGTTGTTAGTTCTGCACCAAACCGGTGGGTGATCCCACACGATCCATGGCACAACGGAAGCCGAGGGTCGACTTGGCCTGACGCTCGTCGAGGTGACGACGGGTGCCGGGAACAGTCCAGTACGCGCGGTCTCGCCACGAGCCGCCTTTGTAGACGCGCGAGCGGTTGTTGATCAGTGTGGTCTGGCCCCACTCGTACATGCGGTTCTGGTCTTCCTCTTTCGATTGGTCGAAGTAGTAAATCGAAGAGTTGAAGTCACCGTCCATGAAGTCGATGTTGTCGGCTTTCTGGTAGTTGCGGCGGTCAATGTTCTCGGCCACAGTCACATCGCGGGTGCGGATGTTACCCGGGGTATCCATGATGTAATCGGCGATGCCGTCGCGCAGGTCTGGTGCAACGCGTGAGTCAGAACCTACAATGAGGTCTACACCGTCTTGGATGCGCTGCATGGCGTCGTCCTGCTGGCGGTTTTTCATGTTCTCTTGTGCTTGCTGCACGTATGAGAGCAGGTTGTCGATCAGATTCTGGTCTTCGTTGGTGAGGTTTGCAGCTGCACGCTTCTGGTACTCGTTCAGGAAGTACGCTACGCCATCGATGTCATACACCACGTAATCGTACTTGTCTTCCGTGATGCCTTCTGAGGTGAGTACACGGGTTTGGAACACGTTGCCACGGAAGGGGCGGAATTCAGACTTGTCTTCTGGAGAGAGGGGACGGTATACGTCAGCCACCCACTCCGATACGTTGCCGGCCATGTTGTAAAGACCGTAATCGTTCGGGGCGTATGCGTACACCGGTGCGGTGATGTCACCGTTGTCGTTGAGTGCACCTGCCAATCCCATGTAGTCACCACGACCACGCACAAAGTTCGCGTTGAACTGGCCGTAAAAGCGGCCGCCACTGTTGTCGTTACGTACATAGTGACCGTTCCAAGGGTAGTACTTGCGGCCGGTCATCAGCTCTTGGTAGGAGTTGCCGATCAAGCCAAGTGCAGCGTATTCCCACTCAGCCTCCGAAGGCAGGCGATAACGCGGCAACAGGATGCCGTCTTCCATTTTCACGTTGCGGTAACCGTTGCCCAGTGGGTTCAGGTCTTCCACGCCGTCGGCGGCTTTCTCGCCTTCGTATTGTCCTGTGAAGTAGGCGTCGGTGGTGAAGTGCTCTTCATCCACCTGAGCAGTAGGGCTGTGGAGCAACAGGCCCTCGCGGATGAGAATGAGCTCGTTCACACGGTCGGTACGCCATGCGCAAAAATCGCTTGCTTGGAGCCAGTTCACGCCAACTACAGGGTAGTCGCGGTACGCCGGGTGACGGAGGTAGTACTCCACGTACGGTTCGTTGTACTCCATTTTTTCACGCCAAACTAGGGTGTCTGGAAGGGCGCGCTCGACGATTTCGGGGTAGCTGTCGCCGTAAATGCGATCCAGCCAGTAGAGGTATTCAAGCCAGTTGAAGTTGGTCACCTCGGTCTCGTCCATGTAGAACGATGAAACGGTGACGCGACGAGGCACGTTGTCGTTCCCGTAGGTGAGGTCATCTTCGACGCGACCCATGGTAAAGGTTCCCCCTTCGATGAGGACCAGACCTGGGCCGGTCTCTTGTTCTACAAAGCGGGCTTTTTCAAAACCGCCGTTGCTCGGATCGTTGTACGCCCAACCCGTGGAGGTAGAACGTTCCTTGGCACAAGCAGAGAACAGGAGCGAAGCGGCACACATAATGAGCAGGGTGTTGCCGGTGAATTGTTTCATGATTTCCCTTTTATGTTCCTATTTCCTTACAGTCAAAATCTCAACTAGAAGCTCGGGCACGATATTGTGCGGAACTTCTTGCGTTTCGGACGGCAATCGAATTGAATGGCCATCGATACTTCGTGTGATCCGCCGGTTGAAGGCGTCAGTTCCGAGACGGTTACGTCGTAGGAGTAGCCGAAGCGAATCACATCAGTCTGGATTCCAATGGTGGTGATGAAGGCATCACGGTAGTCGGTGAACAAAATACCTCGGTACCAAATACCGGCCACCAAAGGCCCCTTGTTTACGTACAAACCAACATTGAGTTGCTGGAATTCACCTTGAAGTCGGTACAACACGTTGGGCGAGATCGAAGATTCGCTGTAGCGGTTGCGGCGATCAATTGGAATTACAGCACCTGCGTGACCGGTGAACTTCATGGGCAAACGGCTGGTTCCCACCACGAGTGACTCGTTGGGCTCGTTCAGGTGGTGCACTGCAGCGCCGACGTAAAACTTGTCGGAGAAGCCAAGCATACCTGCGCTGAAATCAACACCGCGAACTACGCCACCACGTGGAATATCTTGGGTTTCGTAGATGAATCCTTTGCGGGGATCAATTTGGTCGCCGAAGGTGAGTTTTGACCAATCCAGGCTCTTCTGGAAATAGGTCGCCTGCCCGCCGAATTTCAGCGAGAAGGTTTTGGTCACAGGCAACTGGTACGAATAGATACCGCTCACGGTGGTTGTGTTCAGGGTGCCCTTTCCGGCACGGTCATTCATCACAATCAGTCCGAGGCCACCCGAAAGTGTTTCTACGTGCTGGTCGTAACTAACGCTGGTGGTGACAAACACTCCAGAGAGTGCGGGCCACTGGTTGCGGTAATTCATGACCAAACGTGGGCAACGGGCAGTTCCAGCAAAGGCGGGGTTGAGGTACAACGGGTTCGAGTAGAACTGTGTAAACTCCGGGTCTTGTGCTTGGGCCTCATTCGGGGTAACGGCGAAAACGAATAAGGTTACACTGGCCAACAACAAAATGCGCTTCGTCA
Source organism: Flavobacteriales bacterium (assembly GCA_049594615.1). Taxonomy (GTDB): domain Bacteria; phylum Bacteroidota; class Bacteroidia; order Flavobacteriales_D; family Sanyastnellaceae; genus CAXPZW01. The sequence continues at coordinate 12,598 of JBMYJR010000038.1, read as the reverse complement.
ACATCGAGTTGGGTTTCATTTCTTGTGAACTAGCAATAATACGAAAAATTGCCGCGGAGCGTTTGGAGGCCCGCTTGCAATAAGCAGACTCTGGTTTCGTTTACTTTGTTGCTCGAACCTGTAAAAATGGGTTCATCGACTATGAAATACGCGTTCGCTGTCGCACTTGTGCTGCTTGCTTGTTTTCCCGCTCTCGCTCAACAATCTAGCTCGTTTGACGTGCATCCCGCGTGGATGGACGCCAACCTCTCAGGTCACCCCTGGTTTGACAACGCCATCTTGGATGGAGAGGTGCCCCAAACGGTGATCACCGAGCCCATCTCCCCAAGGTACCGCTCTGCTGTAGCTTCCTTGGAGGTGCTGGAAACCGCTCCGTTGACCCCGGCAGAAGCCGTGTTGGTGGATGTGCAAGCCCTGCCCGCCGAGTTTGGCTTTACCTATAAGGTCAAACGCGCGCGCGAGCAGCGTTTCTTCACCGCCGAGGTGGGTACGCTGCGCCGCAACCCCCAAACCGGCACGGTCGAAAAGTTGGTGGACGCCAACATCACTGCCGTGTACAACACGACCGCTCCGCGCACCTCGCGCAGCTGGCGCATGTCCAACACCTCCCAACTCGCCGAAGGCACCTGGTACAAAATCGCCATTGCCCGTGACGGCGTGTACCGCATGGATCGCTCTTTCTTGGAAGACTTGGGCGTGGACGTGGACGCGATCAACCCGCAGAACATCAACCTATACGGAAACGGCGGCGAGCAATTGCCATACGAAAACAGCGAATTTCGCTACGACGACCTCGAACGCAATGCCATTTTCATTTCTGGTGAAGCAGACGGTTCCTTTGACCCGCAGGACTTCATCCTCTTTTATGGAAAGGGCTCGGATTCGTGGGAGTTTGACGACGACGACCCCTTTGGCGCCCGGTTTGAGCACCACAAGCACCACTTCTCAGACAGTGCGTACTATTTCATGCGTGTGGACGACGTTACCCAAGAGCGTGTATCAGACCTTCCACAAACCTCTGGCGCGGTCACCGTGGAACTCGCGTCCTTTGCCGATTACCAATTTGCCGAGACCGACAACGTCAACCTGATCAAGTCCGGCCGCGAATTTCTGGGAGAAGTGTTTGACAACACCCCCACCTTCAACTTCAACTTTGCCTTCCCCAACATCGATACCGACAGCCCCGGACACCTTTCGTACCGCATTGGTGCGGCCTCGGTGGGGAGCTCGTCTTCGTTCAATGTGAACTGCGGGGATTTCTCCACCAACGCCACGGTGAATCAAATCGGTACTACCGCCACCTCTTCGGCAGTGCGCATGGTGGAGAACGTGGGCACCTTTACACCCACCCAGCAAAACGTCACAGCTACGTTTACCTACAATGCAAGTAACGCCACCGCTACCGGTTACATGGACTACGTGGCCATTGGTGTGCGCCGCGCATTGACCATGACCGGCAACCAAATGCACTTCCGCGATACCACCGGAGTGGGCGCCGGAGCGGTGGCCGAATGGCAGCTAGACATCACCTCAGCCAGCATCGAGGTGTGGGACGTGACCGACGTGACCGAAGCCCGTCGCGTGCAGTTTGACAACGACGGTGACGAAATCACCTTCCGCCAATCCCACGACCAAGTGCGTGAGTATGTAGCATTCCTGAATGCTGGCTACCTCACGCCGCGGGCTGTTGGACCTGTAGCCAACCAAAATCTCCACGGTTGGAGCGGGGTGGACATGGTCATCGTATCCTCTCCTTTGCTGATCACCTACGCCGAAGAGCTGGCAGAAATCCACCGCGAAGAGGGCCTCACCGTTGAGGTGACCACCCCCATGCTGGTGTACAACGAGTTTTCAAGTGGCAACCCGGACGTAACCGCCATCAAGATGCTGATGAAGCACTTGTACGACGACGCCGGCGGCAACGAGGACCTCATGCCGCGTTACCTCTGCATTTTTGGCGACGGTTCGTACCGCGGCAACAAAGGGGTGAATGCCATCAACTCGTACAACGTCATCACCTACCACAACTTCAACCACTGGAGCCCTACGGCGTCGTATGTGAGTGACGACTACTTTGCCTTCTTGGACGACGACGAGAGCGAGGCTTCCAGCGACATGTTGGATGTAGGGGTGGGACGCATCCCCGCCTCCAATGCCGAGTACGCGGCCAACTACATGAACAAGTTGCGCCTGTACCTCAGCGACAACCCCAGCGAAGACGGCGGAGCCTACTGTTTGGGAGACGCGGCGCTTTCGCCCTACGGCAGCTGGCGGAACGTGGTGGCCTTCATTGCCGACGACCAGGACGGCAACGGCAACCCCACCGAGGACGAGCACATGAAGCACTCCGATGAGTACGCGGACTCGATCTTCACCAAGTACAACGATTACGACGTGGTCAAGCTCTACATGGACGCCTATCAACAGGAGTCTACCCCGGGCGGTGAGCGTTATCCGGAGGGCTCCGAAGCCATCCGTCGCCGCGTAGAAAACGGCGCATTGATCGTCAACTATGTGGGCCACGGTGGTGAAAAAGGCTTTGCGCACGAGCGCATCCTGGACATCAGCACCATCAAAGGCTGGGAGAACATCAACCGCTTGCCGGTCTTCATGACCGCCACCTGTGAGCTCAGCCGCTTTGACGACCCGGACTTTGAATCTGCCGGCGAGTTGATCGTGATGAATCCGAACGGTGGGGGCATCGCCATGCTGACCACCACCCGCATCGTGTTCTCGGGGTCCAACCACGATTTGGCCGAGCAGTTCTACCGCGTTGCACTCGCCGATTCTGCCAACCCGGAATTGCGCTTGGGCGACATTGCACGCTTCACCAAAAACGAAGGCCCCAACTCGTCCAATACCCGCAACTTCTCGCTCCTTGGTGATCCCGCAGTGGCCATGGCCTATCCTGAGAAAAAGGTCTTCACCACGCACATCAATGGCGAGGCGTTGACCGCGGACATGGACACCATTCGTTCGCTGGAAACCGTCACTGTACGTGGATTTGTAGGCGATGATCAAGGCAACGTCCTTACCGGCTTCAATGGCTTCGTGTACCCCTCGGTGTACGACAAGCGCGATGTGATCCAAGTGTTCAACAACGACGGCGGCGCGGAATACGACTTCCCCATGTTCCAAAGCCTGATCTACAAAGGCAAGGCTTCGGTGGAGAACGGGGAGTTCGAGTTCACCTTTGCCGTACCTCGTGACATCAACTACACCTTCGGCACGGGCCGCATCAGCTATTACGCGGTGGCAGGATCCGAAGATGGTCACGGCCATTTCGAAGACTTCATCATTGGCGGTTCGCCCGATGGGGGAGACGTGGTGCTCAACGATGTGGGGCCAGAGATTGAACTGTTCATGAACGATTCCACCTTTGTGTTTGGCGGGTTGACCGATGAGGAGCCCATCCTGTTTGCCCGGTTGTTTGACGAAAACGGCATCAACACCGTGGGCAACGGCATTGGCCACGACCTCAAGGCTACGCTGGACAACAACACCGCCGACCAGATCATCCTCAACGACTTTTACGAGGCTGACCTCAACACGTTCCAAAGTGGCGAAATCCGTTACCAGCTGACTGGGCTCGACGAAGGCCGTCATACGCTGGCGCTCAAGGTGTGGGATATCCACAACAATTCGTCGGAGGCTTACACCGAATTCGTGGTAGCTCCAACGGCCGAGGTGGCACTGGACCACGTACTCAATTACCCGAATCCGTTCACGACCCGAACCGAATTTATGTTCGAGCACAACCAAGCGTGCGACTTTCTGGAGGTGAAAATCGAAGTGTTTACCGTGTCCGGGAAGCTGGTAAAGACCCTTCGGGAAACCGTGTATAGCGCTGGTTTTAGAGCGGATCCAGTTGCTTGGGATGGAAAAGATGAGTACGGAGATAAGATTGGACGCGGTGTTTACGTTTATCGGGTGCATGTACGCACGCCAGACGGACGTACAGCTGAACAACTTGAGAAGCTCGTTGTATTGAACTGAACCCGTGCCGGTGGTTGTGCGTATATTCGCACGCCCCAGCGAACATTGAATAGATGACTCGACGTATTCTGGCTTGTGCCTTGGTCCTGACCTCCCTGGCCTCACAAGCACAACTGAACCAGGCCGACCGTGCCCAGCAAATCCAGCTGAACACCATTACCACGGCTGTGCCTTTCTTGATGATTGCTCCCGACAGCCGTGCGGGCGCCATTGGCGACGCCGGCGTGGCGCTGTCTCCCGATGCAAATGCAGTACACTGGAACCCAGCCAAGCTGGCGTTTGTGTCCGACAAGCAATTCGGCGAGAAGGAATTTGAAATGAGCCTCTCGTACTCACCCTGGTTGCGTAACCTGGTGAGCGACATGAATTTGGCTTACCTCAGCGGTTACCGTTCACTCGGCGACCGTCAAACCGTGGGTGCAAGCCTGCGCTTCTTCTCGTTGGGTAACATCACCTTTACCGACGAAAACGGTACCGCCCTGCGCGACTTCAAACCTTCGGAGTTCTCGTTGGACGTTGCCTTCGCACAAAAGCTCACTGACCGCTTCTCAGGCGGAATCTCGGCCCGCTTTGTGAACTCGAACCTCACCGGCTCAACCAGCATCCAAGGCGCGCAGTCCAAACCTGGCCGTTCGGTAGCCGTCGACGTATCGGCCTTTTACACCAACGACGACGTCACCCTTGGGTCGACAGATGCGATTTGGAATTGGGGTGTGAACATCTCCAACATCGGCTCAAAAATGAGCTACACCGAAACCGCCGACCGCGATTTTATCCCTACCAACCTGCGTTTGGGTACCGCCCTCACCCTGCTGTTGGACGATTACAACGAGCTCACCTTCACCTTGGATGCAAACAAGCTGTTGGTGCCGACCCCACCTGAGTACAACCCCAACGACGAAACCCAAATCGCTTCTGGGAAGGACCCAGACGTGGGTGTGGCCACTGCCATGCTCCAGTCCTTCAGCGACGCTCCGGGCATCGTGACCTACGACGACGCGGGCAACCCGTCAGTAGAATCGGGCTCAATCTTTCGCGAAGAAATGCGCGAGATCAACCTCGGTGGTGGCCTCGAGTACTGGTACGACAAACAGTTCGCGTTCCGCACCGGTTACTTCTACGAGCACTTCACCAAAGGCTTCCGTCAGTTCATCACCCTCGGTGCTGGTCTGAAGTACACCGTGTTTGGCATCGACCTGTCTTACTTGATCTCGACCACCCAGCAGAACCCGCTGGCCAACACCCTGCGCTTTACCCTGCGCTTCGAGTTCGACAAGACCACCATGAACCAGCGTACCACCGCTGAATGATGGATTTCCGCGTAGGCTTTGGCTACGACGTCCACCAACTCGGACCGGGCGAAGAATTTTGGTTGGGGGGCATTTTGGTCCCCCACGAAAAAGGCAGCATCGGCCATTCAGACGCCGATGTGCTGTTGCACGTGATTTGTGATGCCCTGCTGGGCGCCGCAGACATGCGTGACATCGGCTACCACTTTCCTGATACTGATCCCCAGTACAAAGGCATCGACAGCAAGAAGCTGCTGGCCGGCGTGGTCAAACTGATCCGCGATGCGGGTTGGAAGATTGGCAACATCGACAGCACCATTTGCTTGCAACGTCCCAAAATCAAGCCCATCATCCCCGAGATGAAACAGGTGATTGCTGAAGTCATGGAGGTGGAAGAAGGACGCGTGTCCATCAAAGCCACCACTACCGAAAAGCTGGGGTTTGTAGGGCGCGAAGAAGGCGTCAGCGCATACTGCGTGTGCCTCATCCACCGCTAACCCACTCGGACTACATTCTGAACGAATTGCCCGACAGGTCGTCGCCTTGATCGGGCTGCTCATCTCCGTAGTAGTAGATTTTGATCAGGGCCGTGTCGCGCAAAAAGTCGATGCGGCCAATTTCAATGCGGTTGATGTTGATGCCGGTGCGCTCGCTGAGGTCGGCAATGAGGTCTTCGCGGCGGCCTTTGCGGATGAGTTCGATGTTTTCGTACAGCACCACCTTTTGCGACTCATGGCGCAGCAGCCAGATTTTCTCAAGCCCATATGTAGCCACCAAGATTACGCCGTTGGCAAACACCATCTCTGAAATTGAGATGCGCTTGTTGACCAGCGCGTTCATCACCGACATGGCAATCACAATGAACAGGTAGGTCATCTCCTTGATGGGAATGGGGTCGGTCCGGTAGCGTATGATACCGAAGATGGCAAACAGGCCAAGTGCCAGTCCCATTTCCAGGTTCACATTCTCCAGCATGAAGCACAGCAGGAAGATGGTGATGCCAATCAGGAAATAGGTAAACAGGAAGTCTTTGCGTTTGGCCGCGGGGTAATAGATGAAGCGGATCAGCACAAAGATGAACCCGAAGTTGATCGCAAAGCGGATCAGCAACTTGATGGTGTCCTCGGCATCCCACAGCGCGTTGGGTAGCGGGTTGAAGTTGGGGTCAGGATCGGTGATCTTGATGATTTCCTGTGCTGCAGGTTCCAGTGCAGAAAACAGGTTGAGCAGGTCATTCCACCACATGGGCTTGAATCTTTTGTACGAGTTTGAGCTTGGGCTTGAGCGCGTTGAGTTTCAAGTCGTCGCGCAAAGATGCAATTCCAAGACAGTATTTACTCACCCCCGAAGGACGGATGCCGCGCGCTTTGGCGGCTCTGAAAAACGGGGATTGTCGGTTGAGGCGTTCTTGCTTGAGTTCAACGATGCACATGTTGTCGAAGGCCACTTCACCGGTCTGGGTGCTGAAGCGCAGATCAGTGTCGATGGTGAGGCGTTCGGGCAGCTGGTTGTGGACCAAGGTCATTCTTGTGAAGTAGCTCCACAATTGGGGTTTGAGGTCCAGTTCTAATCCAGAGGCATCGGTGATGAAGGCCTGGGAGTCTGGGCTCGGGTGCAGTTCGATGTCGTCGATGACCACGCGCTGCTTGATGGTGCGGCTCTTGTTGCTCTTGAACTTGACTTCCAAAAACGAGAGGTCGGACTCCACATACTTGCGGTTGCGGACTTTGTAGCGGTTCAACTTGCCGTTGAGGTGCAGGCGAAAGAAACGCAAGTCTTCGGTGTCGTAGTAGAGGGTTTCGTAGCGGTTGAGGCGTACGCTGTTGACTTCTAGAATGCGGAAGCCATGCGCGATTTCTCCCAGCATGTCCAGTGCTGAGCCGCGGTCCAACATGAATTTGGTGTCGGTGCGGTTCATCAGGGCAACGCTGTCCATTTCCGCAAGCGTAATGGACTGCAGGGAGCGGGAGATGTCTTCGAAATTTTCCAAGCCTTCCAAAGATAGGCGTTTGCACGTTGGCAGAGGCGAACGGATACGATTGGGGTTGAAAGGCAATGGAGGAAAAAAGTGTATTTGGGACACTTAATCTCTGGGGTGCGCCATTCCCACGATTCTCAAATCCGAGAGGTTGGGATTGAATTTTCACCGAGCACCTTCGGTGGGCGCCGAAACGCGCTGTATATTTGTCGCCACCAATCGTTTTGGACATGGCAACTGCAACCCCCAAAAAGCCCACCAAAGGCAAGCGCGCCGCGGCGAGCAAGAAAGCCTCTGCATACAACAAGGAGACCTACGTTCGCTGGTACCGCGACATGCTCCTGATGCGCAAGTTTGAGGAGAAATGTGGTCAACTCTACATCCAGCAAAAGTTCGGCGGCTTCTGCCACCTGTACATCGGACAGGAAGCTGTACTCGCTGGCATGACCGAGGCCCTGCGCCCGACTGACCGCGTCATTACCGCTTACCGCGATCACGCCCACCCACTTGCTTTGGGTACCGACCCCGGTAAAGTGATGGCTGAGATGTATGGCAAAACCACCGGGCTGTGTAAAGGCAAGGGCGGTTCCATGCACATGTTTGACAAGGAGCGCAACCTCTTCGGAGGCCACGGCATCGTGGGTGCCCAAATTCCCATGGGAGCCGGCATTGCGTTCGCAGACAAGTACCGCGAGGAAGACCACGTGACCGCCACCTTCTTCGGTGACGGTGCTGCACGTCAAGGTGCCTTGCACGAAACCTTTAACATGGCCATGACCTGGAAGCTTCCAGTGATCTTCGTCATTGAAAACAACAAGTACGCGATGGGTACCTCGGTGGAACGTACCACCAACGTAGAGGACCTTTCGGTTTTGGGTGCCAGCTACCAGATGCCCTCAGAGACCGTAGACGGCATGAGCCCTGAAGCAGTTACCGAAGCCTTCGCACGCGCTGCAGAACGCGGCCGCAAGGGCGAGGGACCAACCCTGCTCAACATTGAGACCTACCGCTACAAAGGCCACTCGATGTCCGATCCCCAGAAGTACCGCACCAAGGATGAGGTAAAAGACTTCCAAGACCGGGACCCCATCACTCACGTGTTGGACACCATCAAAAAGAAGCGTTATCTGACAGCCGCTGAAATCGAGGCCATCCAAGCCGAGGTGAAACAACTGGTGGACGACGCGGTTAAGTTTGCAGAGGAGTCCCCCGACCCTCAACCACACGAGCTTTACGAAGACGTGTACATGCAGGCAGACTACCCATACGTAAACGACTAATCCTCTTTCCCGGAAAAGACCATGGCTGAAATAACCCGTATGCCCAAACTCAGCGACACCATGACCGAAGGTGTGGTGGCTGAATGGCACAAGCAAGTTGGCGACACCGTAGAATCCGGTGAACTGCTCGCCGAGATCGAGACCGACAAAGCCACCATGGAGTTCGAGTCGTTCAACGACGGCGTCCTGCTCCACATCGGTGTGCAAAAAGGCGAAACTGCTCCGGTGGATTCCCTGTTGTGTATCATTGGTGAAAAAGGCGAAGACATTTCGGCTTTGTTGGCCGAAGCAGAAGCCGCTCCCGCCCCTGCTGAAGAGGCGGCTCCCGCTCCCGCTCCTGCACCGGCAGCTGCTGCACCGGCTCCGGCCCCCGCTGCTCCTGCACCCACCCCCACCCCGGCTCCAGCTCCAGCGGCTGTGGCAGCCCCATCGGCCAATGGCCGGGTGAAGGCTTCGCCACTCGCCCGTCGTTTGGCCGAGGAAAAAGGCGTTGACATTGCAGCCATTGCCGGCACCGGCGAAGGCGGTCGTGTCGTCAAACGCGACATCGAGAACTTTACCCCAGCTGCCGCTGGCGCCTCTGCGCTCACCGGAGCTGTGGAAAGCTATACCGAAGTAGCGGTATCTCAAATGCGCAAAACCATCGCTCGACGCCTGGCCGAGAGCAAGTTTACCGCACCGCACTTCTACCTCACCATTGACATCGATATGGACAATGCAGTGGCCGCCCGCAAGGCAGTCAACGCCAACGACGGCGTCCGCATTTCCTTCAACGATATGGTGATCAAAGCCGTAGCGACTGCCCTCAAAAAGCATCCCGCTGTCAACAGTAGCTGGTTGGGTGACCGCATCCGCACCAACGACCACGTCAACGTAGGTGTTGCCGTAGCCGTTGAAGACGGACTGTTGGTGCCCGTGGTACGCCACGCCGACCTCAAGCCGATGACCACCATCTCGGCCGAAGTGCGCGACTTTGCAGGACGCGCCCGCGAGAAGAAGCTGCAACCCGCCGATTGGGAGGGCAGCACCTTCACCATCTCCAACCTGGGCATGTTTGGCATCGAGGAGTTCACCGCCATCATCAACCCGCCTGATTCATGCATCATGGCGGTGGGTGCCATTCGCCAGGAGCCCGTTGTCAAAGACGGTCAGGTGGTGCCTGGCAACCGCATGAAGGTGACCCTCTCGTGCGACCACCGCGTGGTGGACGGCGCATCAGGCGCTGCATTCCTGCAGACCTTCAAGCAACACCTGGAGACCCCAGTGATGATGCTCGTGTGATCCGCTAACGTCGGATCAACACCCCCTTGACTTGTTCGTGCTCGGTGCGGATCTGGAGGAGGTACGTCCCGCTGGGCCATGCTGTACCATCCACGACGTCACCGGAGCCTTGGAGCTCTCCTGTGCCTACGAGTGCACCTTGTAAGGTGTATACGTACCAGGTGCCCGGGTTCACATTGGTCAGGTGCCAGCGTCCTGCACTCGGATTGGGATAGGTGATCAGCGCGTCTGGAGCCGCGCCAGACCAAACCACGGATTTGGCGGTAGGCACCGCAGGGGCAAAGGGTTCTACAATCATGGAGACCGCCGGCTTGGCAGCTACAGTGCGCCAGCCTGCTTCAGTTCCCAATGTCCCAGCTAGTTCATCCGGTGAGGCTCCGCCCGCTGCGCTCAGCATTGCTCCAAAGGGGTCAGACACGCCGTAGTCTTGGGCATCTGGACTTTGATTGAGCGCCTTGCCCAACTGTGCTAGCAACCAACGCATGCGGACCGGATCCCGTGGAAAATTTGCGGTGACGGCTTGCCAAGTGTTCCACTGTACGGCATCCTTGAGGTGCATGAGGGCTCGTGCTTCCAGTGCCAATGCGCGATTGCGCCAAGCAGCGTGTTGTGCTTGCTGTTGGGTGCATGCGTGGGGTGTGGCGCCGGCTTGCGCCGCTAACAATTGTGCCTGCCAGAAAGGGGCTTGTGACCAATGCTCCAGCGCCTGTGTATACACCGTCGGGTGCAAAGGCACGTGCGCGTTCAAAATGGAGTACAACTCGAGGTCTGAGAGATCTGCGCGCGCTACTGCTGCGCGCAGCACGGGATGGGATGTCCACGGGGCTTGGGCGGTCAACAGCTGGAGCACAGATTTGGGTGGGGTGTACGGGTTGTTTACCGTAAGTAGCATCCCTTCAGTGTCTCCACCATCCAGCATCGCCCCGAGTGCTTCGCCACCGAGTTCCCAGGCGTTCCAGGCGGCAGCCGCTTCGGACAAGAGTGCTTCGGTGCTCGTCGGGACCCATGTGGTGCTGCAGTGCTCGTCATAGTCGAACGAGTCGTAGGTCAGCAGTTCGGGTTGGAGTTCCAGCAGGTAGACCTCCGGGTTGGAGTAACAGTCCAGCGTGGGGATGAGATCCGCTGCGGTTTCTGGATAGAAGTAGCCGTAGCCGGTACTGCCGGGGTTGATGTGGAGCCAGTTGGCGTCAGAACAAGGTGCTTCGCTTCGGACGTTGTGTGCGGGCAGTATGCCCCACAGTGCCTCTGGGTTGGGGGTGCCTTGGTAGGCCGCTACTTGTCCGTCAAGCGTGACGCTGAAGTCGTAGCCATTGCCCGAGAAGGTGTTGCACAGCACCCGCAAGCCATCGTAGTCGGCCACGACGTCCCAAGCGTCTTCCGTGGTTGGGGTATCGTCGCGGTTGTCGCCTTGGGCCAGGCATGCCCAATGAAGTTCTTCGAAGCCATTGCCAAACAGCCGGTTGGGGCCGTCTTCAGAAGCAGTCACCAGTACGCCTGCGGTGTGCGCCGATGGGTCGCTGCCAATAAATTCGTTGCCGGCTACGCGGTACCCGCTGCAGCCCAACAGATGCACGCCGTAGGCGGGCAATCCGTCTTCGGGTGCCAAGGGATCAATGTCAAACACGCAGCCGGAAATCTCAGCCAGCATCACCCCCACCGCACGAACACTGTGGCGCGTGTTTGAGAACTGCGCTTCGGTGAGCACGAAGGTTTCGGTGTCCCACCAACTGCGCGCGTCTACCCCGCGCAAAAGTCCTTCAAAACGGCAGGGAAGCGGGTCGCCTGGGCAATCGGAGGTGGGTCCAAGCGGTTGGCTGCACCCGGTTTGCGCGCGCCAGGTGGCATTGCGGCTAAGCAATCCTGTGCCGGCAGGAAGGTCGCCCTCGTGGGCAAACACGCAACCGGCGATGTACACTTGGTTGGTGCGGTCCACAAAGAGGTGGGCCGCGGGTGGGGCGGCAAAGTCGTATTGCGCCGTCCAACGAAACGTGTTCCGAGTAAAGCGCGAGGCTTGCGGTTCGGGGAATCCTGAATTTGTATATCGGTACGGATGGAGTACAACACCACGCGTGCAATCTTGAAATTGACTGTCGTCTACACGTACAATGGCACCTCCGGCTAAGCCGTCTTGGTCTCCGGCCCGTACTCCGCATTGCGCGCCGCAAACCAAACTCCCAGCTGCGATGGTCACCCGGGCTTGGAAGGAAGGGTGCTGGGGTTGACCGGGCGTGCCGAGTGCTTGGATGCCGGGCCAGGGCAGTCCGGGACATGCTGGCGCCAAACATCCGCCAACCACCTTCAAGTGGCCTCCCGGAGCGATGTGCAGGCCTGCTTGCGCGTGAAAAAAGGCCTTGCCCGTGATGGTCAGTGTCACCCCAGCCGGGACAACCACAGGACGGTCAATCAAGTGGGCGTCGCTCCAGGTTTGGTCTGAGGCGAGTAGGATAGGTTCGCCGGTTTCGCAGGGCAGTTGGGCCTGCCAGAGTCCGCGCCCAAAAGTGCTGATCCATACCCGGTTGTTGTGCACGTCAAACGCCAAGTCGGAAACAAATACCGGGGGCAAGTTGCCGCCCATGGACGTCCAGCCGGTCTGGTAGCGCCACACACCAAAGTCATTGCCCATCCACAATGCCCCGCCAGGACCGGGCACAAAGTCAAGGGTAATGACGATCTTTTAAACTAAACCCTAACTCTCTGATATACCGTAAGGCTTTCTCATTTGAATTAAACTTTTTGGTATCAATATTTTTACTCATACTATCTCCTATTATAAA
>JBMYJR010000037.1:0-29259 GCA_049594615.1 Flavobacteriales bacterium | reverse complement strand
ATTGACCACTCAACGATTGACAGGAGCAGGAAATTCCGTATTTTACACGTGAACCTGCCTGGGCAAAACTAATTGTACGTTGGATTGAAATGGCTCGGAGTCATATGGCTGACCCTGATGGCATTGCCATTATGGGGACAGGTAGACTTTCAGGCAAATACCACAGAAGGGTGCTCACCGCTAGGGGTCAGTATCGAGGTGGTTTCGCCTGGTGCAGGGGATATTACATCCTATTTCTGGACCGTAACTGCCCCTGACGGAACCGTCGAAACATCCAACTCTCCGCTGTACGTAGCCATCTTCGAAGATCCCGGCAGTTACGACGTTTCACTCACCATCAACGGTACCGACAACCTCGCCATCGCGGACTACATCACTGTATTTGAAAGTCCGGTGGCCGACTACACCATCGACGACAACGCAGGTTGTTGGCCGCATTGCGTGGTTTTCACCGACCAGAGTGACCCGGGTGCTACCCCGATTGTGGAGTGGGTGTGGGACTTTGGTAACGGTCAAGTAGCAAATGAAGCCAGTCCGTCTTTCTGCTACGACAACCCCGGTACTTACACTCCTGTACTGAGTATCGAGAACGCTTCAGGATGCTTTGATGACATTTCCTTTTCAGGTTTGGTGTTCGTTTCGGATGAATTTCCGCAAATCGACATCTCTCCTGATGCACCCCTAACATGTGAACCGCCGGTGGAGATCACCTTCAGCAATGCTTCATCGGGCGCCTCGGACTTGATTTACCAATGGACCTTTGGCGACGGCAGCAGTACCACCACTGCCGACAACGGCGATGTATTCCACACCTACAATGCTGTGGATGTGTACGAGGTATGTGTGACCGCCACCGACGACATCGGATGCCAAAATGATTCCTGCTTCACCGTTGAGGTGTTTACAACTGCTCAAGCCAACTTCACGGCAACAAGTGATGTAGTTTGCGAAAACGAAACCCTGAGTTTTGAGAGCACCACCTTCCCTCAGCCGGTGACGGTCAACTGGGACTTTGACGGCGACGGCACTTGGGACGCGGTGGGCGATTCTGCTGGATTTACCTACACCACCGTAGGCAACTATACCGTGGCCATGGAGGCCATTTACAGCACGACGTGCTCGAACATTGAATACATGGCTGTGGAGGTTGTTCCGGGCTTGCTCGCCAGCTTCACCTCCGACACCACCGTTTCGTGTTTGGTGCCGTTTGAGGTGGACTTTGTGAACGCGTCCGATGAGTTTGGCACCATCGATTACAGCTGGATCGTGGACGGGGCAGAGGTAGGCACCACAGAAGACCTCACCTACACCTTTGATGCCTTTGGCAACTATGACGTGCAGCTGGACATCAGCAACGAGTTTGGGTGCACCAGCTCGTACGCACTGCCCAATCCCGTTTTTATCCAAGCACCCTCGGTGAGCTTTTCTACCAGTTCGACGATCTGTACCGGAGAGTCCGTGCCCATTTTTGGGGTGACGGTGGACTCTTTAGACCCCGTTTCCTCGTGGGCCTGGGACTTTGACGAGGACGGTGTCGCCGACGACACGAGTGATTCTCCAGACTTCAGCTTCGACGCATCAGGAGAGTACCTCATCTCGGTAGAAGTTTGGACAGAACAGGGCTGTTACGGAAGCAGCACCTCGAATTCCACGCTGACCATTGAAGATGCTGTAGAGCCGGAATTTTCCGTCTCCGACACGTTGATTTGTGCAGAGCAAGAGGTGGAATTCTGCATTGCCTCCCAGCCGGGGGTGACCCACGGCTGGAATTGGGGCGACGGATCGGCGTGGGACACCTTCGCCTACTTCGACAGCTGCGTCACCCATAACTTCATCGACACCGGCTGGGTGGACATTACCTTGTCCATCTGGAACGGCGGGTGCAATCACTTTGGAACTGTGGATAGCGTGCTCTATGTAAACGCGCCGATCGCACAATTCAGCGTCGTAAGCAACTGCGAAAATCCGATGAGCGTTGATTTTGTGAACGAATCGATTGGAGCAGATTCCCTCTATTGGGACTTCGACGATGGTAGCCCCTTGCTCTACAACGATGCCAACCCGAACCATGTGTTTGCTGAGCCGGGCACTTATTCTGTGACGTTATGGGTGTACAATTTCGATACGGAGTGTGCGGACGACCACACAAGTACTGTACGCGTGGGGATGTCTGACCCCACGATATACGCTGATCCCACTGAAGGTTGTCCACCCCTGGCGGTGAATTTCGAGGTCGAGAATACGCTCAATGACTATTGGGAGGTTGACTTTGGTAACGGTGTCACGATGGTGGCGACTTCGGTTGGAAACAACTGGACCGTAACTGTGGACGACAACGGGGAAGTGGAAACCTACAACGAGAATGGCAACAACTGGTGGCCGGAAGTCATGTACAACGAGCTCGGAACATTTGACATCACTGTGATCACCATTGATGAATTCGGGTGCGTAGGGGATACGGTACTTATGGACGCCGTGAACGTATCCAGTAACCCGGATTTTGCCGATTTTAACCTGACCTACGACGACACCTGTGATTCCATAGCGGTGTCCTTGGAACCCACTACCGCAGGCCTGGCCGATTGGACGTGGACGTTCAGTGACGGCACCACCTCTAACATGTACACCCCGGAGCACACCTTTGAGGCGCCCTACGCAGACGAGATGTCGGTGACCCTCACGGCGGTAGACCAACTCGGCTGCGATGCGAGCAGTACCATGGTCCTGGACCTGGTGCTACCCCCTGTGCCTGGCTTCACGGTGGACAGTGACCCCAGCTGTCAAGGCGAAGACATTCAACTGCTGGACGCCTCCACGGGCGACATCGTATCCTGGACGTGGAACTTTGGCAACGTGGCCGACGGCGATGCCAACATCAGCTACGAGCAAAACCCGGCACATCAATACGACACCAACGGCAGCTTTGAAATCTGCCTCAGCGTAGAAAATAGCGCGGGTTGCGTTCAAACCATTTGCCAGCCAAATGTGGTAAACGTGATCAACCCTGTTGCGGACTTTACATTCGATGCGGACATCAACAACTGCCTGTTTGGGGTGAGCTTTGAGAGCACCAGCACGGGCGATATTGTGGGCACCGAATGGGACTTTGGTGACGAACAATACGGAATAGGTGCTCAGGTATTCCATACCTACAACATTGGGGTGTACGCTTTGGAGCTTGTAGTGACCAACGACATTGGTTGTACTGACACGTTGCTCGTGCCTGACATCTTGGGCTACGGAGACGTAATAGGCCCGTTCTCGGTAGAGCTTGATTCGGTCATTTGTGCGCCGTTTGAGTTGCAATTAGAGGCCTTCAACGTAAACGATACCGAGTTCGAGTATTTCTGGGACTTTGGGGACGGTTTTGGTGATCCTTCAGGCGGGACCATCACCGACCACCTCTACAACACGCCCGGCACGTATTGTCCGTCGCTGATCATGACCGACGAAAATGGCTGTCCGGTATTGGTGGAGTGCGAAGCCGAAATCACGGTAACTCCACTGGAGTTGGAGTTGCCGGTGGTGGAAGCCTTTTGTTCGGGAGATTCAGCGTTGGTGATGCCTTCGGGCGCCACCAGCTACACTTGGAACGAACCTGAATGGGTGACCCTCATTTCCGACGGCGTTTGGGCGGTGCACCCAGAAGTCACCTCGACCTTGACCCTTACTGCCGAACTGGCCGACTGTGTAGCCGATACCGTGCTGCAGGTGCCCGTATTGCCGTTGCCTGTGCTCACCTTGGACTTGGTGGATGAGGTGTGTCACTTCGACGCGCCCATCGACCTGGACATGGGACTGCCAGCGGGTCCATCAAGCACGTACTACGTGAACGGTGACCAAATGGCGGCCTTCGACCCAGGGCAAAACCCGGGCGAGAGCTACACAGTCACTTACACCTACACCGACGATGAGGGCTGCTTCAACAGCATCGACGACACTGTGTTCATTCTCCCCTTGCCTGAGGTAGATCTTGCGGCCTTCCCCAACCTGTGCGAGGACGACGCTACTGTTGTCTTGCAAGGGGGGTCCCCGGGGGGTGGCGAATTCCAAGTGGATGGCGTAGACGCCTTTGAATTCTTGCCTGCCAGCGGCTACGGCGAGTATGAAGTGGAGTACATCTACACCGACGAAAACGGCTGCGTCAACAGCGATGTGGAAACCCTGGAGGTGTACCCCACCCCAGTGGTAGACTTTGATTTGGAGAGCCTCTGCTTCGACGGTTCCCTCTCGTTTACCAACGACAGTTATGTGTCCGAGGGCACCATTACCGAGTCGGAATGGGACTTTGGTGTACTGGGTTCTTCGGAAGATTTCTTCCCTGGAGACATTGGAGTGTTTGCCGCTGGTTCCTACGACGTAACGCTGGAGTTGGCTTCGGCCTTCGGGTGTGAAGCGGAACTGACCCAAACCTTCGTGATCAGCCCGCTTCCTGAGGCGGCCTTTGAACTGGAGAACGGCTGCGTGAATGCCACCTTTGACTTCACCGATGCCTCGACCATTGAGAGTGGCTCCATCACAGACTGGACCTGGGAGGTAGAGACCTTTGGCCAAGTAGAGGCCCAGAACGCGTCCTTCGACATTGACGACTGGGGCGTGTACAACGTGACCCTGACGGTGGGCACCGCAGATGGTTGCGTGGACACCACCACTGGCGAGCTGCAAGTGTATCCCTACCCCGAAGTGGAATGGGAAGTCGGCGGAAACTGTGAAGACACCGAAATCACGTTCGTGAACGAAAGTTCGGCGCCGGCTTCAGACATTGCGCTGAACACGTGGGACTTTGGTGACGGCACCGAGGTAAGCCACCTTGAGGACCCCACCCACATGTTCGAATCCGGGGGCAACTACGACGTGACCTTGACCGTGCTCAGCGAGTACGGCTGCGAGTCCACCCTCACCGAACCGCTCTGGATCGATTACCTGCCCGTGCCGGCAGTTACCCTCAGTGAAGAAATCCTGTGTGAGTTTGGCCAAGTGGTGGTCAGTGACGCATCCACCGTAGAAGGCGGAGCCGACATCATCAGCTGGCTCTGGCAAGTGGACGGCAACGTCATGGGCCAAGACTCCCTGTTTGTGTATAGCTCCAACATCCCGGGCGACTACGACCTCACCTTGGTTGTAGGCACCGATGCAGGTTGTTTGGCCACCTTTGAAGGGGAGGGCGTTCTGCAAGTGTATCCGATTCCGGAAGCCCTCTTTACCTACGGACCTGAGGACGTGGATGTCTACGATGAGGGTGTACAGTTCAACAGCTACTCGGCCGATGCCATCCTTTGGGAGTATGACTTTGGCGACGGCACCACCGAAGAGATTCCGGATCCGTTCCACGTGTTCCCCGAAGCGGGAAATTACGAGGTGTTGTTGACCGTGACCAACCTGTTTGGCTGTACCGACACCATGAGCCAAGTGGTTTCCATCGACCCTGTGCCCATGCTATTTGTGCCTGCGGCCTTCACGCCAGACAACGACGGGGTGAACGATTACTGGGGCGCGTACACCTACGGCTTTGAAGTGGAAGCCTTTGAAATGCAGGTGTTCAACCGTTGGGGCGAGGTCGTCTTCCGCAGCACCCAGCCCGAGCAGTGGTGGAACGGCTCGCACAACCAGGGCGACCATTATGTGCCCGAGGGCGTGTACACTTGGCGCGCGAAATACCTATCTGCCCACGACGGCGAGCAACATGTACGTACCGGGCACGTGACTCTGATTCGTTAACCTGCGCTTTATCCGCGCTGCGCTATCTTTGAGGCCCCAAAACCCGGGCTATGCGCAACTTAATCGCCTCGTTTCCTTCTCACATTCAAGAAGCCATCACCATTGGATCGGCATTCACGGCTCCTGCGCTCGCGCGTGAGGTGCGCAACATCGTGATCTCTGGACTGGGCGGTTCGGGCATCGGCGGGAAGGTGATTTCGCAATACGTCTCGGACCAATGTGCCGTGCCCATCTTGGTCAACAACGACTATGCGCTGCCGGCCTATGTAGACCAGCACACGTTGGTGATCATCAGCAGCTACTCGGGCAACACCGAGGAAACCGTGGCCGCCATGCAGGTTGCCATGGGACGCGGTGCCATGATGGCAGCGGTCACCAGCGGTGGCGAAGTGAAGGCCACCTGCGAGGCGCACAACCTGCCGCACATTGTCATTCCCGGCGGCAACCCACCTCGCTCCATGTTTGCCTATTCAGCATGCCAGCTGTTGTACTTGCTGCGCGGCTTTGGCTTGATTGGGGGCGACATTTCGGCTGCGTTGGAAGGGGCGTTCAACCTGCTCTCTAGCAACCAAGAAACCATCGAGGCCGATGCCTTGGAGATGGCCAAAACCGTGAACGGCACCACCCCGGTGATCTACAGTGAACAGCGGCTGGAAGGGGTGGCCATTCGTTGGCGCCAGCAGATCAACGAAAACAGCAAGATGCTGTGCTGGCACCACGTCTTCCCAGAAATGAATCACAACGAGCTCGTAGGCTGGGAAACCGGCTCCGACAAGCTCACCGTTGTGGTTTTGCAAAGCAGCGCTGACCATCCGCGTAGCCGCATTCGCATGGAGATTTGCAAGGGCATCTTTGCGTCCAAAACCTCACGCGTGTTGGAGCTCCCCGCAAACGGGCAAAATCTGCTGGAGGAGTTCTTCTACCTCATCCACTTCGGCGATTGGGTATCCCTGCACTTGGCCGAGCTCAACGGCACCGACCCCATCGACATCCGCAACATCGATTTCCTCAAAAACGAATTGGCAGCTATCCAGTGAGAAACGTCCACTTTGAACACCGCGGGCACGAAGACTACCAATCTTGCTGGGACTACCAGGAGGAGGTGTTTGCGCGCATCATCCGCACCAAAATGGACAACCGGGACAAGGCCGAAGACCAGCAGGAAATCCCGGAAAACCGCTTGCTCTTTGTGGAGCACCCACACGTTTACACCTTGGGCAAAAGCGGCAGCGAGGACCACTTGCTGATTGGTCCGCAAGAGCGCGAACGGTTGGGGGTGACCTACTATAAGATCAACCGCGGAGGGGACATTACTTACCACGGACCCGGGCAAATCGTCGGGTACCCGCTGTTTGACCTCGAACAGTTTTTTACCGACATCCACCGCTATCTGCGGACCTTGGAAGAGGCCATCATCCTGACCCTGCATGAATACGGCATCAAAGGCGATCGGTTCGAAGGTTTTACCGGTGTGTGGCTGGATCCGGATGACCCCACCAAGGCCCGAAAGATTGCGGCCATGGGCGTCAAGTGCAGCCGCTGGGTGACCATGCACGGCTTTGCATTCAACGTAAATTCAGACTTGGATTTCTTTGGGCAGATTGTGCCTTGTGGCATCGAGGATAAGGCCGTGACTTCCATGCAACAAGAGCTCGGTTGTGAAGTAGACATGGCCGAAGTGGAGCAAAAGCTGCTGGCCAATCTGGCCAACGTGTTTGATTTCGACTTGGTGGACTAGAGCTCCATGCGCGTCAGGCGCTTGCGACGGAGTTTGTCCTTCCCCTTTTCACAGATGGTGGTGTGGTTGCGCGCGGCGTCTTTGTCGCCCATGGAAGCGCTTTTGTCCCAGAATTCGCAAGCGAGGTCACGCCGGTGCAGCAGGTAGTGGGCCTCGGCTTGGTAGAAGTAGAGTTCAGCTTGGACGTCGTTGTCGTCGCTTTCCAGCACTTCCAATAGTGCGAGGGCTTCGGATGCATGGCCTTCGTAGAGTAATACTTGCGCCAGGGCTTTTTGGGCCATGAAGTGTTCGGGATCGATGCTGAGCACCTCGCGGAAGGCATCGGCCGCCAGCGGGTAGCGCTCTTGGTCCACATAATTACCGCCCTGCAGGTAGAGGGCGTCGGTGTTGTTGGGATTGACACCCAGACAGCGGTCCAGGTAATTCATGGAGGCCGCTCCGGCAAAGCGCATGTACTCGAGTTGGGCTAGGTAGTACAAGGCGCGTTCGTGTTGCGGAGCGCTGCGCAGGTGGCGCTTGAGGTCTTGTTCGGCGGGCTCAATCATGCCCAAAGTGAGTCGGCAAATGCCGCGGTTGAGGTGTAGGTTTTCGTGGCTGCACCCGCTGCTTTCGGCCGAGTCGTACAGGCCCAGAGCAGTGTAGCAATCCCCGAGCTTCTGGTGGCAGTTGGCTTGAAGGAACAAAGATTCGGCCCCGCGCACCTCTTCGAGAGTGGCCAGGCATTGCTCAAATCGGTCGCTGTTGTAAGCGTCCCACGCTTGGGCGAGGTTTTCGGCGGCCTGGCTAAAGACGTTGGTGGCCAGGGCCAGGCAAAGGAAGGTCAGTACGGTTTTCATACGCTGGGTATAGGATACCTGCATGCGTGTACTGATTTGGGTGCAAAATGTTCCGTCAGCCCTGTCCGAATCGGTACCTTCCCCTTGTCAAGCATGAAGTGGATCAAGCGCATTTTGGTAGGATTGGTGGCCGTGATTGGACTCGCGGTGATTGTACTGTGGGCCACGGGCAACGGCCACATTCTTCGTGGCATTCCAAAGACGTATTTGCGCGGGGTGACCAGCCCTGACATCGACGACATGGACTTGCACCCCTTGCGCGTGGTGCCTAGGGGCACGCCCGAACCGTGGCCAGAAAGCGCCGCGCTGGGCTCCTTTGCCCTCAGTCAAGAAGCACGGCAGGGACTGGTGCAATGGGATACCGAAGCCTTTTTGGTGTGGTCCGGCGACAGCCTGATTTTCGAAGAGTACTGGAACGACTCGGATCAGAACACCCGTTTCAATTCCTTCTCCATGGCCAAGAGCTTCACCAGTTTGGCGGTGGGCTGTGCTTGGAAGGAAGGCAAAATCTTCTCGCTGCAAGATCCCCTGGCCAACACCGTAGCGGGGTACAACCAAGGGCTGGACACCAAGCTTCAGATTGAGCATTTGCTCCAGATGGCTTCGGGCATCGACTTTGGCGAGAGCTACGGCAGCCCATTTGGGTACATGGCCAAAGCCTACTACGGCACTGAGCTCGAGGCCGAAACGCGCACCTACCACGCCAGCCTGCCGCCCGGCACCCAGTGGAAGTACGAAGGGGGCAACACCGTGCTCTTGGGCATGGCCGTTACCGAGGCCACCGGCAAACCGCTCGGCAGCTACTTCAGCGAAAAAATCTGGTCGCGCATCGGCGCCGAGCACGACGCCTACTGGAACCTTGATGTTGAAGATGGGCTTGAAAAAGCATTCAGCGCCTTCTACGCCACCCCGCGTGATTTTGGCCGTATTGGTAAGCTCATGTTGGACTCTGGCAGATGGGCTGGGGAAGAGGTGGTGCCCTGGACATACCTGGAAAAAGCCTTTACGCCCGTGAACGTGCCTGGCGTGGACGGTCAAAACGTGGACCATTACGGCTATCAATTCTGGCTCAACACCTGGAACGGGCACAAAGTGGTGGCCTGCAACGGCATGCGTGGCCAGCACATCCTGACCGTACCCGACCGCGATTTACTGGTGGTGCGTATCGGACACCAACGCCCCGAAGCCCTCGAACACGGACAAAGCCGCTACATCCAAGACTTGCTCGATTACGGCGGTGCCCTACAAGACGCCTATGCTCAAAGACATTAATCCACCCAAAGTAGAAGGCATGGCCATGGCTGTGGTCAACGAAGCGGACTTGCCCAACGGCGAGGACTGGGTGGTGTATTTCATCAACTTGCTTGACCAGCCCATTGAGTCGGTCATCATCCGTTCCAGCGGATTTGGACAGCGTGAAGGCCACGAGGTCAAGACGTCAGAATTGCGCTTCTTCCGTCAAGAACTCCCCGCCGAGAGCTACATGGCCGTGGAGCCCATCATGGCCGAGATGTTTGACCTCAGCAACGAGTACTTCGTGACCTACTTCATGGGCGATACGCTGTATGACAAGCGTTACGTGTTTGTGCCTGGAAGCATCTCGGACAAATACGCGGTGGAGTTGCCGATTGTGGGTAAGCGTGGGGTGCTGATCAAGTAG
Organism: Flavobacteriales bacterium; assembly: GCA_049594615.1. Lineage (GTDB taxonomy): Bacteria > Bacteroidota > Bacteroidia > Flavobacteriales_D > Sanyastnellaceae > CAXPZW01. Next base: position 19,307 of record JBMYJR010000037.1, on the reverse strand, counting down.
GTCATTCACAAAACGCCACCTCCACCGTACATCCATTACGAACCCCCGAGTGTAGCTTGCACCAAACGTCAAGCCCATGCTCCGCCTACTCGAATTGGACAACGTCCTGTTTTTGGACATCGAAACCGTTTCTGCCGCACGTCATTTTGACGATTTGGATGCCGATTGGCAAGCCCTTTGGTCGGACAAATCCAAGTGGATCCGTGAGCGCGACGACCTCACCCTCAGCCAGAGCTACGGGCGGGCGGGCATCTACGCCGAGTTTGGCAAAATCGTATGCATCAGCGTGGGGTACTTTGCCCAGAGCTTCGGAGAGCGCCGGTTTCGCGTGACCAGTTTCTACGGCGAGGATGAAGCCCAGCTCTTGCAGGAGTTTGCAGATTTGCTCAACAGCCACTTCAATTTTTCGGGCCACGTGCTGTGTGCGCACAACGGCAAGGAATTCGACTTCCCTTACATCGCGCGCCGCATGCTGATTCAGGGATTGGAGTTGCCGCGTATGCTGAACATTGCGGGCAAAAAGCCGTGGGAGGTACCCCATTTGGATACCATGGAACTCTGGAAGTTTGGTGACTTCAAGAATTACACCTCGCTCAAATTGCTGGCCCAGGTATTTGGCATTCCCACGCCTAAGGACGACATCGACGGTTCGCAGGTAGGCCGCGTCTACTGGGAAGAGCTGGACTTGGAACGCATCGAGCGCTACTGCAAAAAAGACGTAGTCACCGTGGCTCAGTTGGTGCTCAAATTCCGCGGTGAGCAGCTGTTGGAGGAAGATGAGGTAGTGTTGGTGTAGTGGCTGGTTCCAAAAATCAGAAAGACCCCACCTTGCGGCGGGGCCCTTCCTCAAACATAACTGTATCGCTGTGTGTGACCAGCTTCCTTGAAGGGGCTTACCAGTTGCTGATGGCGACTCCCATGGTCAGTGGGTACACCTCTGGGCCTTTGTTTTCTTCGAACAGTGAGAGGAGTCCGTATTGTGCAAAAAGCGTCAGATTGCCATAGCCCACGCGCACCATGGCATCTGCCGAGAGGTCGCGGACGTGGTAGTTGCCCTTTGTGCGGTCTTTGTGTGCGTCGCCGTCCACTTCGTACTTGCGCTTGTAGACGTTGCTGAAGTTCCAGTTGCCTACCACTCCGCCCGAGAGGTGGAAGCTGCGGTCGGCGTCCTTGCTGGTGTTGAATTCCAGCAGTACAGGAATCTTAAGTTGGGTAACACGGAGCTTGTTTTTGGTGTAGCTCACCGAGCTGTCGTAGGCTGCAGAAATGCCTTCAATGGTTTGGCCGTCGACCACGGTAGAGGCTTGCAGGCGCACGCTGTCGCGGAAGGTATAGCTGCTCCAACCGACACCGAGCCCTGTAACGATGCCGGCGTAGTTGCCAATGATTTTAATCTTCTTCTCAAAAGCGTTGATGCTCCAGTTTAGTGAACGGGCATGGTTGAGGTCCAACCAAACGTCTTCGCCTTCAAAATTCATGTCGTTGTTGGCGTTCATCAAGAAGTTTACGCCCAGGTCAACCCCGCCCCAGTGGGTGAGTGCGTCGTCGCCGCCGTCGTAATCTTCGTCCACCATATCTTCGAAGTTCACGAACGAGGAATCCTGCCGGTCGTCGCCGTCAATGATGATTATTTTCATGTCGCCCAGGGAAACGCGGGTGGTGTCCCCCCCTTCTTCTTGTGCAGTAGCCTGGACACCTGTCAGCAGAAACAGGACGGAAAGCACGGTGAATATGTGGTTGTTGGTGTGCATGTTTCGTCGTTTGAATGTGTGACGCGCACCCCTCGAAATTCGTTACAGGGGGTGACGAAATATTTTGTAGTAGACAGATTATGAGTGAGTTATGGTCACAAGCAAGCCCTTCTGGCGCCCTGTGGAGGGTGGTCGTACAACACAGTATTGCCCCGGTGGCGGAGGCCGTATGCACCCTGTTGCAGCAATTCCGTCCCTCCTGGAAGGTGGAGGTGGGTGAGGTGCATCAAACAGCCACATTGCGCAACGTAGATGCGTTGTGGGTCGAAGGGGCGTATGCTTCCCAGCATGCGCTTCAAGCACCCATGGTCTGGTTGGCTGAAGACACGTCCTATTCGGTTCTGGGGATCCGTCAGGGCATTTTGGACTACCTGTTGGTACCGGTGGACCCTTCAGAGGTGGAGGCTTCGGTAGCCCGGGTAGAGGATTTCTGGTGCGCGCGCGCGAGTCACCCGTCGCTCTTGCGCATCTCTGGCAGCGACAGTTTGGCATGGCGCGAGGTGGTCTTTTTTGAAGCGAGTGGCAACTACACCTGGGCGCACCTGCGGGGTCAAAGCGATCCGGTGCTGGTTGGCAGAAATTTGAAAAAACTGCAATCTGCGGTGCCCTCCGATATTTTTGTACGTACCCACCGCTCCTATGTGGTCAACCTTTTTCAGGTAAAACAGGCCTCATTTTCAAGCGGTTGGTGCAAGATGGAGGACGAAAAACAGGTGCCGATTTCGGATCGAAGAAAAGAATTCATCCGAACCAAAATGGCCCCGTTTTTGTTGAAAGATTAACACGTTTTGGGCGCTCGATGCCCACGTTTGCAAAAGTTCGGTGTCCCCAGTGTGTAACTTTTACTCGTGTCGAGCGTCCTATGTGCGAACACCTTAGAAACCATGAACTCAAGTCTCAAGACCATTCTGATGCTTTTTGTTGCTGCATTGATGATGCAGTGTCAGGCGTTTGCCGGTGATTCAGGAGGTGGTCAGAAGGGACAGTCACAGCAGGTGGAAGAGGCTGCTAAGGATTCTACGCAAACCCCCACGCAGTTCATCAACACCCCCGATCGCCTCAAGGGCATTGTGGAGGTGAGCTTCCGTATCGACACCGACGGGAAAGTGGACATCCTGGAAATCAAGTCCAACAACCCCGAGCTGATCAAGTACGTGGCCGCACGCCTCGAACGCATCAAGCTCAACCCGGAAGAGTACCAACCGGACAAGACCATCAATTACCGCTTCTCGTTTGGCCGTCAGGCCTGATTCGCGTCGTAAAAAGCGTGGATGCCCAGGGCAATGCCCCACTGGGCCATGCCGTACGTGGCCATGATGGCCAGGGCTGCCCAGTCCATTTCTCCTTTGAAAGTGTGGGTGGCCAGTAGGGTGTCGCTCACCATGAACAGTACCGCGCCCAACAGCACTAGCCCGTAACTGCGTTCTGACGCCTTGCGGAAACGGTTCATGGCGCGCACGGCCATAACCGTGATCACAAGAATGTAGAGGGCTACCGGCGCCAACATGCTTTCCAGGCTTTTGTGCAGGAACAGCAGTACAGCAATCCCCACCATGACCATGCCCAAGGTGATCAGCAGGTATTTCTGGGCGACCGGAATTTCGTGGTTGTCTTCGCGGGCGTCTTTGAAGCAGATGGCGTAGCAGACGTGTGCAAGCAGAAAGGCCACCAGTCCGCCGGTAAACCAACTTTCGCCCTCGCCCAGTAGCAATCCGTCTCCGAGCAGACTGAGCACCAGCCCGGCCGTCAGGAGTTTCCAACCGCGGTAGGCCGCAAAGCGGCGCCATTGGGTGCCCACAAATACCAAGAGGGCCGTTACCAAGGACAGTTTGGTAAAAGGGTGCAACACGGCGGGCAGTACTTCGGCGATCACAGCCAAATGCACTGCCAGCAGCACGAAATAGACGGGGGAAAACATGCGGGGGTTCACGACCGCCAAAGGTAGGCTTGCCACAGCAGTGAACCAACGGCTACCGTCAGCACAGCGCCAAAGACCAGCGCCAAGGAGCCAGCGTTCAGAGCAGCACCGGCCAGCCCCACCGCCAAACACCAACGAAAGACTTCAGTGCCGCGCCCGACAGCGCGGCGGTCAAAGACCAGTCCCATACTCAGCAAGGAGAACAGAATCCACAGCGTGAATCCGGCCTTGGCCCACGGCGAGAACAAGTCCAGCCCAAACAAAAACACTGAGGTGCCTGCAATCAAAAGCACGTACTGCGCAAACAGGTAGGCGTTCGTGGCTTTGGGCAGACGCCAGTCGAATTTGGTGGCGTATTGTGTTGGGGGCGGGGCTTGCGGCCCGCCTAGGCTTGCAGGGTACCAGCCCGGGGATTTGAACAGGAATTTTAGGCGGTCACCAAAAGACGGAATGCGGCGTACGTCTTGGGCAAGGCGCACAAAGGGCTGCACATGCGCAAGTACCGGGTTGAAGGTTTCGGTGGGGCGGGTGATGCCGTATACCACGCGCTCGCCTTCGGGTTCAAAGGTTCCAAACAGGCGGTCCCACACGATGAATACGCCGGCGTGGTTGCGATCGATGTATTGCGGGTTGCGGCCGTGGTGCACGCGGTGGTGCGATGGGGAGTTCAGCACCCACTCCAACGGCCCCAGACTGCGGATGGCTTCGGTGTGGATCCAAAACTGGTACAGCAAGTTGAAGGCCATGGCCGAAATGAAGTACTCCACAGGAAAACCCAAGGCCGCCATGGGCAGGTAAATCCAAAACATCAGCACCTTCTGAAAGGCGCCTTGACGCAGGGCCACACTGAGGTTGTACTCTTCGCTTTGGTGGTGGATGACGTGCCCTGTCCAAAACAGGTTCACCTGGTGGCTCCAGCGGTGCGACCAGTAGTAGAAGAAGTCGCCCACCACAAAGGTGGCTGCAAACGCCCACCAGTTCAGGGGCAGCTCGTAGCCTCGGATGCCTTCAAACAGCGCAAAGGTGGCGGCATACATGAACACGGTAAACACCTTGGCAAACACCCCGGTGACTTGATCAATGATGCCGCAGGAAATGTTGGTGAAGCTATCGTTCCAGCGGTACAGCGCCTGGCCAGAGCGTTTTTTCTGGACAGCATCGTACACCAGCTCTAGGCCAATGAGCACAAAGAAGATGGGAATGGAAAGGACGACCGGGTTGAGATCCATAGCTACCCGTGAAGATACGCAAGGCGCGCCCATCCAAACCTTCCCCTTGGAGGATTGTTGGACGGATATGGAAGAGAAAAAGGCCGGCCCCGGCAAGATCATCGAGATGAAGTACCGCCTGCACGACGGCGGACCCGAAGGACCCATGTTGGAAGAGATGGACGAAATGTGGCCACTCAAGTTCCTGTTTGGCTCCGGTGCGATGCTTCCGGTGTTTGAAGAAAACATCGGTGCCTTGAGCGAAGGCCAGCAGTTTGCATTCAAGATCTCAGCGGCCGATGCCTATGGCGCGCACAATCCTCAGGAGGTACACCAGGTGTTTGCCGACGAGTTGCAGGAGAATCCGCGTTACCCGTTTGAGAATTGGGACGTGGATGACTTGATCCAAATGCAACGCAAAACGGGAGAAACCCTGGCCGGTCGTATCCAAGAAAAGACCGAGACCTACGTGGTGGTGGATTGCAACCACGTCATGGCAGGCAAAGACCTGTGGTTTGATGGCCAAATCCTGTTTATCCGCCCCGCCCGTCCGGACGAACGCGAGGCCGGGCGCTACATTGAGCCCAATGGCTTCCGCAGTCATTCTACTTTGCGCGAGCCACCCAACCGCTAATCTTTACGGCGCATCAGGGTGCTCACATCCTCACGAATGCTTCTGAAAATTCCCTTTTCATGGGGGTCGTATAGCCACACGTTGTCAAACAGGTCGATGATGGCCGGGTTGCCCTCGTCGGTGATGATCAAGCTGTGGAACTTGGTGTTGTGGTTGACCTGCTGGAAGGCCATACGCCGCGCCACCTCTTGGTCCAGCTTGTACATGATGAAGTCCGAGATGACCAGCACGTCAGCATCCTCGTATTGATGCTTCTGCAGCTGTTCGAGGGCCTCGTGCAGGGCCAACGAAATATCGGTGCCCCCCATGAAAGACATCTGCAAAAAGTGCGCGAGGGTGTCCACGTGGTCGGCAATGTTGAGCAGGTCCAGCGTTTGCACCCCGGTGGAGAAGTTGATGAGGTAGGCCCGGCGGTTTTCGGCGCTGGCCATTTTCATGATCCCAAAGCACAACACCTTGGCAATTTGCTCGGGCTCGCCTTCCATGGAGCCAGAGGTGTCCACGCACACAATGAACGGGCCCTTCTCCTTCTTTTTCGTGTGCTGAAAGGTGGTGTGCTCCTCTTCGGTATCTGTGGTGGTCACCCGGGTCTCGAACTCCTGGGTGAGCAGTGCTTTTTCTGCAAAGCGCTTGAGGAAGACGCTTTCGGTTTCGGGCTCGGACAACAGGGCCACTTCGGAACTCACCAAGTGGTTCAGATCGCTGCTTTCAAAGATGCCGATGACTTCTTCTTTGCGGTTGGGATCGTTGATTTCGGCGCGGTGTTCAACGGTTTGTGTGAAGGTCTCTTCTTCGGTGATGAGTTCGGCTTGGCGAAGTTTGCCCAGCATGTCGGCCAGCTTGCGGAGTTCGTCCTCCTTGTCCAGCAGATCCCGGTACTTGGCGATTACGTCAAAGCTCTGGTTGGACCACAAATCCCGGCTCAAATCCCAATACCGCGAGGCGTAATCGGCAAAGGGCTCGATGAGCTCGTCCAGCTGCTTGAATTCATGGGCCTTGCCCAGCAGGTTTTCACCGAGGGTCTCGATTTCGGGTTGGGCCTGTTTGAGTCGGAAGGCCAGAATTTTGACCTGCAAGCGGGCATCCCATTGCCGGAGCAAATCGTCAAACAAGCGTCCGAGGGCTTCTTGCTGGGTGGAGTTCAAGTCCGCATACGATCCGGCATTACGTAGAACCAGCACTTGCGCGGTATGGTACGCGGGATCGACTTCATCGGAGGAGTACCAGTTGGACAGCGCCTTGCGAAACTGTTCCCACCGGTCCAGCACATGGCTCATGGGGCGCACGGTCCAGCTGCCCAGGTCGGTTTCTTCGGTGGTGTGGGGGTGTTCTTCCTCCAGTTTGGCAAATGTGCGCCGGAACCACACCAGCAGGTCTCCGGCGATTTGCACAGCCAAATGGATGTGGCGCCCGCAGATTTCTTGCAACAAGGCATCTTCCAAGATGTCACCGATGGCGGACTGAAAATGCTTGAAGTAGTCCGGGTCCAACCCTTCCAAGTCGGCCACGCCGGGCACGAGCTTTTCTTGCACCCAGGCGGCCATGTAGCGCCGGGTCTGGCGGTCCAGGATGCCGCCATAGGCCACAAAGCGGTCTACGGCCTCTGCCAACTTAACGCGCAGGGCTTCGGGCAGTTCAACCTTGCTCATAGGCGAAGCGTGTTTTCTCCAGGCGCAGTTCGAGGGCTTTGAGCTGCCCGGTGACCTCTTCCAAGTTTGCTTTGACCAGCGGGGCCAAGTGACGGCTGGTGAACAGGTGCTCGTGCATGCCTTGCCAGTGCTGGGGCTGGACGGACTCCAACTTGCCCAATGCGGCTGTTAAGTCAGCGCGCAAGGCGTCAAAACGGCTGTTCCAATGCTGCACGAGTCGGGGGTGCGCCTCACGCTTGATGCGGCGCGACGTTTCGGTTTTGTGGGTGAGCAAGCGGTAGGTGTGTTCGCGCGAGTTGTGTTGCACCACCAGGCTAAATGCTTCCGAAGACTTGGCCGCCGAAAGCCTGTTGACCAGGTTGCCTTGCGCGTTGTACAGGTTGGTTACCTCAAAAGCGCCCACTTGCAATTTGTTGAAGTCGTTGACCTTGACCAGCACCCCTTCGAATTGGGCGTCGGGTTTGAGCAACTGGTAGTAGATATCATCCACTGGGCTTAGCACTTCGCGCTCCTCGGTGATGGCCACGGTGATTTCTTCCTCTACTTCCTGTTCAAAGGCCTCCATCTCACGCATGAATTGACCCAGTGGCAAGGCAATGCTGTACCCGTGCTCGCGGATGGTGCGCGCGATGATTTCTCGAATGACCGGCAGGTGATCGGGGCGGTTCCACAGGCAGTGTACCGCCAAGAACAGGTCCATGAGGTCTACCTGTTTGCGCTCGTGCAGGAATGCCGAGGTACGCAGCAAGCGGATGATTTTCTTCCACCGGCGGTCGTACACCAAGATAGGATCGGCGCTGCCTTTTTTGGCGTTCCAAGCCTCTAGACGCTGCTTGATGGCTTCCAAGGATGCCAGTACCTCATCAGGAATGGCTACTGCTTGGATTTGGGAGTTCCAGCGGTCTAGCTCGGCTTCGGTAATCTTGAGGGCAGGGGGGATGGGGTCGGCGTACACCTCGGAGGTGTCGGTGATCATGGCGCGGAAATGCTGGCCATTCTGGATGCCTTCCACATCATACCGAACCAACAGGCGGTCCCAAAGAGGTCCAAAGCTCTCGCCGCCGGGGGGCAATTCGTTGCTGGCGGTCAGGATGGCGCGGATGTTTACCGGAGTTTCCTGTTGGCCGTTGCGGTATACGCGTTCGTTGATGATGGTCAACAGCGCATTTTGAATGGAGGAACTCGCCTTCCAGATCTCATCCAAAAACACCACACTGGCATCAGGCATGTAGTTTTCGGTCAAGCGCTCGTACCGGTCGTCTTCCTTGAGGCGCTTGATGGAAATGGGTCCAAACACTTCGTCGGGCGTGGAGAACCGGGTCATGAGGTACTCAAAGGTTTTGCCGTCGGCAAAGGCGTGTTTCAGCCGGCGGGCCACCAGGCTTTTGCCTACTCCAGGAGGGCCGAGCAAAAACAGGCTTTCGCCGGCAATGGACGTCAGCAGTGCCAGGCGCATGACTTCGTCGCGTTCGTAGAGGCCTTCACCGAGGTGGTCGGCCAGGGCCTGAATGCGGTCGCGCAAAGCGCCTTGTGAGGCAGCGCTATCGGGAGAGGTAGAGGGCGTGGAATGCAAGTTCATACCCCCATTCAACAATCAAAGGGCCCGCACGTTTAGTCGGGCCCAAAACAAAAAAGCCCGCTGCATCAGCGGGCTTTGAAGTTTCTAGCGGCAAATCAACCTTCTGAGGTCACCGCTGCACGCAAGAACTCGCGGTTCATACGGGCGATGTTTTCCAGGCTGATGCCTTTGGGACACTCCACCTCACACGCGCCGGTGTTGGTGCAGTTGCCAAAGCCTTCCTTGTCCATTTGTTCCACCATGCGCAGGGCGCGACGGTCGCGTTCGGGCTCGCCTTGGGGCAGCAGCGCGAGTTGCGAGATTTTCGCCGAGGTGAACAGCATGGCCGACGAGTTTTTGCACGTAGCCACACAAGCACCACAGCCGATGCAGGTGGCCGCGTCAAACGCTTTGTCTGCGTCCTCCTTGGGAATGGGCAGAGCGTTGGCGTCCTGGGTGTTGCCCGAGGTGTTCACCGATACGTAGCCGCCGGCTTGGATGATGCGATCAAACGCACTGCGGTCGGTCACCAAGTCTTTGATGACAGGGAACGCAGCGGCGCGCCATGGCTCGATGTAAACGGTCTCGCCGTCCTTGAACGAACGCATGTGCAGCTGGCAGGTGGTCACCTCGCGTGAGGGGCCGTGTGCCTCGCCGTTGATGAACATGCTGCACATGCCACAAATGCCTTCGCGGCAATCGTGGTCGAATGCAACCGGTTCTTCGCCTTTGCGCACGAGCTCATCGTTGAGCACATCCATCATCTCCAGGAATGACATGTCCGGGGAAATGTCAGTTACCGGGTAGGTTACCATCTTGCCTTTGGCCTTGGGGCCGGCTTGTCTCCAGATTTTGAGCGTGAGGTTCATAGCGTTCACATTCGTGCAGCTTACTTGTAGCTGCGTTGTTTCAATTCAACATTCTCAAACACCAGTTCTTCCTTGTGAAGCTTGGCTTCTGAGGGGGTGCCGGTGAATTCCCAGGCGGAGACGAAGGTGTAGTTCTCGTCGTCGCGCAGAGCTTCGCCTTCTTCGGTCTGGTACTCTTCGCGGAAGTGACCACCGCAAGACTCGTTCCGCTCCAGTGCGTCGTGGCACATGAGCTCGCCGAGTTCGAGGAAGTCAGCCACACGCATGGCTTTTTCGAGCTCAGGGTTGAGGCCGTCGGCCGATCCGGGCACGCGTACGTTCTTGTAAAATTCTTCGCGCAGGGCTTGGATTTCGCGGATGGCGCTCTCCAGGCCTTGGGCGTTGCGAGCCATGCCGCATTTATCCCACATGATGCGGCCCAAACGGCGGTGGAAATCGTCCACAGGCGTATCGCCATTGTTGTCAATGAAGGCGGCGATTTGTTTGCGCACGCCGGCTTCGGCTTCCGCAAACGCAGGGGTATCGGTAGCAATCTCGCCGGTACGGATGTCGTCCGCGAGGTAATCACCAATGGTGTACGGGATCACAAAGTAACCGTCGGCCAACCCTTGCATCAGGGCCGATGCGCCCAGACGGTTGGCGCCGTGGTCCGAGAAATTGGCCTCGCCTGCGGCGTACAGACCAGGTACCGAAGTCATCAAGTTGTAGTCCACCCAAAGACCGCCCATGGTGTAATGCACCGCAGGGTAGATTTTCATTGGGGTCTTGTACGGGTTGTCGTCGGTGATCTTCTCATACATCTGGAACAGGTTGCCATACTTGGCGCGCACCACCGCGGTGCCCAGTTCTTGGATGCGAGCGTCCGAGGCGTTGGGCTCACCTTGGATGTTGGCTTCGGTCTTGCCATAGCGGGTGATGGCGCTGGAGAAATCCAGGAAGACCGCCTCACCGGTTTTGTTCACGCCAAAGCCTTCGTCGCAACGCTCTTTGGCAGCGCGCGAGGCCACGTCGCGTGGCACCAAGTTTCCGAACGAAGGATAGCGGCGCTCGAGGTAGTAGTCGCGGTCTTCTTCTGCGATGTCTACCGGGCGCTTGCTGCCTTCGCGGATGGCGGTTACGTCGGCTTTGTGTTTGGGAACCCAGATGCGGCCGTCGTTACGCAGCGACTCCGACATCAGGGTGAGTTTCGATTGGTAATCGCCCGACACGGGAATGCAGGTCGGGTGGATTTGGGTGAACGAGGGGTTAGCAAACAGCGCGCCTTTGCGGTGCGCCTTCCAAGCTGCTGATACGTTCGAGCCCATGGCGTTGGTGGACAGGAAGAACACGTTGCCGTAACCGCCACTTGCGAGTACAACTGCGTGAGCACCGTGGCGCTCGATTTCACCGGTAACCAAGTTGCGGGCGATGATGCCGCGGCACTTGTCGCCGTCCACCACTACGTCCATCATCTCGTGGCGGTTGTACAACTTCACCTTGCCTTTGGAGATCTGGCGCGATAGTGCGCTGTAGGCACCCAGCAGCAACTGCTGACCGGTCTGTCCCTTGGCGTAGAACGTACGCGAGACCAACACCCCCCCAAATGAGCGGTTGTCCAACAGGCCTCCGTAATCGCGTGCAAAGGGAACTCCTTGCGCCACACATTGGTCAATGATGTTGGCTGATACTTCTGCCAACCGGTATACGTTGGCCTCGCGCGAGCGGTAATCCCCGCCCTTGATGGTATCGTAGAACAGGCGGTACACTGAGTCACCGTCGTTCTGGTAATTCTTGGCTGCGTTGATGCCCCCTTGCGCTGCGATCGAGTGCGCGCGACGTGGAGAATCCTGGAAGCAGAACGCCTTGACGTTGTAGCCCATCTCTGCAAACGAAGCCGCAGCAGAGGCGCCCGCCAAACCGGTGCCCACAACCACGATGTCGATCAGGCGCTTGTTGGCTGGGTTGACCAGGCGGATGTTGTTTTTGTGCTCCTCCCACTTATCGGTGAGGGGCCCGTTCGGAATGTGTGAAGCGAAGGTCATAACAATGGGTTCTTCGAAGTTCGTCGGGATCCGGCGTTAGGCCAGCACCATATAAATATAAACCGGTATCGCAGCAAAAAGTGCGGGAACCAGTACGCTATATGCCTTGCCCGCGGTGCGAATGATGGGCGTGTACTTTTTGTGGTTAACACCGATCGACTGCCACGCACTTTGGAAGCCGTGCCAGAGGTGGAATCCGATGGCCACCATGGACAGCACGTAGAAAATCAACGCCACAAGCGCCAAGCTGTTGGCCGCGGGGTTGAAGAACTCGATGACAATGGTGTACAGGTCTTTGATTTGGCCAGTGACCAAGCCGTTCTCGTCCAACACATCCTGCATGGGCATTTCTGCAAAGTGCATCTTTGCCCAGAAGTTGGTCATGTGGGTGGCGATGAAGGCCAGCAACACCGTGCCCAACAGCGCCATATTGCGTGAAGCCCAAGACGAGTTTGCACCCGGCTTGTTGTAAGCGTACTTGACCGGACGCGCCTTGCGGTTTTGCACGGTCAACAAGATGCCATCAATGGCGTGGAACAGGATGCTGAAATAAGTCACGTACGAAAGCACCTTGACCGCCGGATTGGTGGTCATGAACAAGGCGTATTCGTTGAATTGGAGACGGCCCGCTTCACCGGGGATGAAGAGCTGCAAGTTGCCGGCGAGGTGACCGGCCAAAAACAGGCACAAAAAAAGACCTGTAAAGGCCATCCAATACTTTTTCGCAATCGAGGAATTCAGGAGTACAGATTTACTCATATCAAGCGCGTTAATACTGCTGAAGGCAAAGGTAATCTCCAACAGCGTTCGCCCAAAGGTGCGCGGCGATCTCGGATGGTTTTTTCATGGAGTAACTAACCAGTGCTTCATTTGTTGAAGTTGTAACCGACTTTCTGCAGCCCGCACCGGTAGGTTGTTTGCCGGTTTAGGTGTTCGTAGGACACACTGCTAATTTTGAACCGGTCTAAACAAGCGGCCGGACCCGCTGCGGGCCCGGCCGTAAGGCTTATCCTTCGCGCTTGCCGAGCAGGAGCATTTCTGCGCCCACCACTTCGGTGACGTACCGGGTTTGGCCGTCCTTTTCATAGGAGCGGGTGGTCAACCGGCCTTGTATGGCTACTTCTGAACCGCGCTTGAGGAATTTGGCCGCCACCTCGGCGGTTTTGTTCCAGAGCACGATGTTGTGCCAGTCGGTGTGATCCACTTTTTCGCCTTGGGCGTTGGTGAAGGAATGGTTGGTGGCCAGGCGCATGTTGGTGACCTGTTTGCCGCCGTCGAGTTGTTTGGTTACTGGATCATCGCCGAGGTGGCCGATCAACTGAACCTGGTTGCGAATTGCTTGTGACATAAGGGTTTGAATTGGTTGAGCGGCAAAGAAGGGGAGGGCTTCAGACCCAAGCCGTGTAGAAGCGTTTATACCCGGGTATACGCGGGTTTACGCGGCTAGAAGTCCTGTTGGCGGCGCAACATGCTCGCAGAAATGCCACGGGCCCGGACAACGCGGTACGTATTGCGTTCTTGGAATTCCGCGCGACGAGGAACCCATGCGCCGAGCGCTGCCAGAATCCGTGGATGCCTGCCGAATGATTTGAACCCGCAGCGAGCGGGGGTGTTTCATTATTTTCGAACTCCCGTGAATACACCCGCCAAAGGCATTGCCATCCTCGGATCCACAGGATCCATCGGAACCCAAGCGCTCGACGTTGTCCGCGCCCATCCCGACACCTTCCGTATTGAAGTACTCACCGCTGGCCGCAACGCCGACTTGTTGCTGGCCCAAGCCCGTGAGTTCAAACCCAACTGTGTGGTCATCGGCGACGAAAGCCGTTACGACGAGCTCAGCGAAGCGCTGTGGAACGAAGGCATCAAGACCTACTGCGGTCCCAAAGCTTTGGTGGATGTGGTCACCATGGATGAGGTGGACATTGTGCTCACCGCGTTGGTCGGTTTTGCGGGTTTGCGCCCCACCATGAGCGCCATCGAGGCCGGCAAACACATTGCCTTGGCCAACAAGGAGACTTTGGTGGTGGCTGGCGAACTGGTCACAGCTGCAGCCAAAGCCAAAGGGGTCAACCTGTATCCTGTGGACTCCGAACACTCCGCCATTTTCCAATGCTTGGCCGGAGAGTGGAACAACCCCATCGAAAAGATTTACCTCACCGCCTCAGGCGGCCCTTTCCGCGGGCGCAACCGCGAAGAGCTGGCCACCGTAACCAAGGCCCAAGCCCTCAAGCACCCCAACTGGGACATGGGTGCCAAAATCACCATCGATTCTGCCAGCCTGATGAACAAAGGGTTAGAGGTGATCGAGGCCAAGTGGCTCTTTTCTCTGCAACCCGATCAGATTGATGTGGTGGTGCACCGCGAGAGCATCATCCACTCGGTGGTCCAGTTTGAGGACGGCTCTATGAAGGCGCAAATGGGTTTGCCCGACATGAAGTTGCCCATCCAGTATGCGTTGGGCTTCCCCCAACGGCTCAAGAGCGACTTCCCGCGCTTCAATTTCTTGGATTACCCTGAACTGCATTTTGAAGCGCCGGACCGCCTGACCTTCCGCAACTTGGATTTGGCCTACGCCGCCATGCGCACCGGAGGAGGCGCACCCTGCATCTTGAACGCAGCCAACGAGGTAGTGGTACAAGCTTTTTTGGAGGACCGCGTGGGCTTTTTACAGATGAGCGACGTGGTGGAAACGTGCCTCGAAACGGTGCCTTCTCCGGAAAAACCTACCCTCGAGGAATACGTGGCCTTGGATGGGGCTGCTCGCCGCAAAGCCGCATCCCTGTTATAGGTTGCACACGCTCTCCCGCTCACTCACCGCGAAACACAGTGACGCCAGAAGGCCGGGGTGCGGGATTGATCAGATGGTCATGATGTCGGCCTCTTTGGCCTCCAAGATTTCGTCCACCTTTTTCGCATACTGGTTGGTCAGGTCCTGAACTTGTTGTTCGGCCTTTTTGGCCATGTCCTCGCTGAGGCCATCGTCCTTCTCGGCTTTGATGGCGTCGTTGGCCTCCTTGCGGGCGTTGCGGATGGATACCTTGGCGTGCTCGCCTTCGGCGCGGACCATCCTGGTCAAGTCTTTACGGCGCTCCTCGGTGAGGGTGGGAACGTTGATCATGATCACCTCGCCATTGTTTTGGGGATTGAGTCCCAAGTTGGCGTTGATGATGGCGGTTGAAATGGGATCGAGCATGCCTTTTTCCCACGGCTGTACGGTCAAGGTGCGGGGGTCTGGGGTGCTCACGTTGGCCACTTGACTCAAGGGGGTCATGGAGCCGTAGTAATCCACTTGAACGCTGCCCAACATCGAAGGGTGGGCCTTGCCAGCGCGAATCTTGTTCAGTTCAGCGCGGAGGTGATCCAGCGCTTTGTCCATTTGTTCACGGCCGTGGTCGAGGGCCATTTGGATTTCTTCAGTCATTGCGTGCTCCTTTTTCCAGTTTTTAATAGCCCTTGGTCAGTGGACCAGGGTTCCCATGTTTTCGCCGCTCAACAGCTTCATCAGGTTGCCGCGGGTATTCATGTCGAAGACCACAATCGGCAGGTTGTTTTCCTGGCACAGGGTGAAAGCGGTGGTGTCCATCACTTTCAAGCGGCGCTGGAGGACTTCGTCAAAGCTGATGGTGTCAAAGCGTTCAGCGGTGGGGTCCTTTTCAGGGTCTGCGCTGTACACCCCGTCAACTCGCGTGCCTTTCAGGATCACATCGGCATTGATTTCCACTGCGCGCAGTGACGCGGCGGAGTCGGTGGTGAAAAACGGGTTGCCGGTTCCTGCACCAAAAATGACCACACGGCCTTTTTCCAAGTGGCGTACAGCCCGGCGTCGAATAAACGGCTCGGCGATCTGTTTCATTTCAATGGCCGACAGTAAACGGGTTTTGAGCTCCTGTTTTTCCAGGGCGCTTTGCAGGGCCATGGAGTTGATCATGGTGGCCAACATGCCCATGTAGTCCCCTTGGGTGCGTTCGATGCCACCTTCTTGGCCTTGAATGCCGCGGAAGATGTTACCACCGCCCACCACAACGGCCATTTCTACGCCAGCATTCACCGCTTCGCGGATTTGCTCGGCGTATTCCACCAGGCGGGAGTGATCGATGCCAAACTCTTTGGTGCCCATCAGGGCCTCGCCGCTGAGTTTGAGTAGAACGCGTTTGTACTTCATGGATCCGATAGCTTTGCCGAAGTTCGGGAGCGAAGATGCCAAAAAAACAGGGAACCGAAGGCATTCGAAACCGATCCCGATTTTCAACCCAAATCGAACTCCCGTGCGCACGCTTCTTCTGGCCGCTGTGGCCCTGTTGTGCCTGAACCCCTGTAGCAAGCGCCCATGGCCCCTCAGGGGATGGGGACACTGTGGGGGCGGTGTTGGAGTGGTTGCAGTTGCTGCCTTAGGGCATAAAAAAACCCCCACTGCAAGGCAGAGGGGGCTTTCAATATGGGGTTCGCTCAGGTTTAGTTGAGCGAGAATCGACGGAACTCAGTCACGGTCAAGCCCTCACCATTCTCGCTGAGGTATTGCTTGATGGACTTCTTGTTGTCTTTGATAAATGGCTGGGCGAGCAGGGTGGACTCCTTGAAGAACTTCTTCAGGCGGCCTTGCGCGATTTTCTCAGCCATTTCAGCAGGCTTGCCTTCTTGGATGGCCAGCTCCTTGCCAATCTCGAGCTCTTTGGCTACCACGTCGGCAGGTACTGAATCCTCATCTACGCCTACTGGAGCCATGGCCGCTACTTGCATCGCAACATCTTTGGCTACGTCGTCGCCGGTTTGGTTGTTGAAGCCAACCAGTGCAGCGAGCTGGTTGCCTGGGTGGTTGTAAGCAACCACTTGGCCAGCGTCGATGGTTTCCATGGCAGACAGCTCAATCTTCTCGCCAATCTTACCGGTTTCTTCGGTGAGTTTGTCAGCGATGGTGAGCGACGAACCGGGGTAAGTCATGCCCAAGAGAGCATCGAGGTTTGCAGGCTTCTCAGCAACTGCAGTGTTGAGGATGGCGTCGGCTACGGCACCGAAGTCTGCGTTGCGTGCAACGAAGTCAGTTTCGCAGTTCAGCACAATAACAGCACCGGTGGTGTTGTCAGCGTTGGCCTTGGCCAATACCAATCCTTCGGTCGCGTCGCGGTCCGAACGCTTGGCGGCCACTTTCTGGCCTTTCTTGCGCAGGATGTCGATGGCAGCATCGAAGTCGCCTTCGGCTTCAACCAAAGCCTTCTTGCAGTCCATCATACCAGCGCCGGTGGTTTGACGCAGTTTGTTTACGTCAGATGCGGTGATTTTCATCTCCCTAAAGTTTATTGAGGTTCATTCCCGTGCCGACGAAAATCTTCACCGGCTTGGAATTGGTTGGAAACGGGTTGTTAAGAAATTACGATTCCTTGCTCTCTTCGGCTGGAGCTTCAGCAGCAGCTGGCGCAGGGGCATCAGCGGCACGTTTCTCGCGCTCATTGCGACGGTCGTCGAGACCGCGAACCACGGCGCCACAAATGTACTCCATGACTTTGCTGATCGACTTCGATGCGTCGTCGTTTGAAGGGATTGGGAATGCGCATACCGATGGATCCGAGTTGGTGTCCACCATGCCGAATACCGGGATGCCGAGTTTCTGGGCTTCCGCAACAGCAATGTGCTCTTTGGTGATGTCCACCACGAATACCGCTGCTGGCAGACGGGTCATGTCTGCAATGGTGCCGAGGTTTTTTTCGAGCTTGGCCTTTTGACGCTCTTTGAAGAGTTTCTCACGCTTCGAGAGGGTATCCCAAGTGCCGTCGCCTTTCATCTTGTCAATCTGACCCATTTTACGGATCGATTTACGGATGGTGGCGAAGTTGGTGAGCATACCGCCCGACCAACGCTCGGTAACGTATGGCATGTTGGTTTTGGCGACCATTTCCGCAACGATGCCTTTTGCTTGCTTCTTGGTAGCAACAAAAAGGATCTTCTTACCAGAACGCGAGATGCTTTCGATGGCATTGCACGCTTCTTCCAGCTTTACAGCGGTTTTGTGGAGGTCGATGATGTGGATACCCTTTTGCTCAGTAAAGATGTACGGAGCCATGTTGGGATTCCACTTGCGCTTCAGGTGACCGAAGTGCACTCCTGCGTCGAGGAGTTCGTCAAAAGTTGCTCGTGGCATATGTAGGTGTACTTGTTTACGTTCTCTTAGCGGCAATCTGTTGGCGTGTCCAGCGCACTTCAAGCGCTCTGGGTCCAACCGATTTGGATGCTAAACAAGCCCAGGGCAGTAAGCGGATTAACGCTTGCTGAACTGGAATTTCTTGCGTGCCTTAGGCTGACCGAATTTCTTACGCTCAACCATACGCGGGTCACGGGTGGTGAGGCCTTCAAGCTTGAGGGCTGGCTTCCACTCGGGATTGATTTCGATCAGCGCTTTGCTGATGGCCAAACGGGCCGCCTCAACTTGGCCCGTGGTACCACCACCGGTCACGTTGATTTTTACGTCGTACTTACCCGTCGTCTCAGTGATGGCGAAAGGCTGTTGTACTTTGAACTGCATCACACCAGTGGTGAAGTAGTCTTTGTAGTCGCGTTTATTGATCACGATGTCACCTTTACCTTCTGAGAGGTAAACGCGAGCGATGGCTTTCTTACGACGTCCTGAGGTGTTGATCACTTCCATGGCTTAGCAGCTTAAGCGTTGATCTTAAATTCTTGCGGTTGTTGAGCAGATTGGTTGTGCTCAGCGCCGGCGTATACATGCATGTTGCGGAACAGCGCGCGGCCCAGACGGTTCTTGGGGAGCATGCCCTTCACGCCCTTTTCAACGAGTGAAATCGGGTTGCGTTCGTGCTGCTCTTTGGCAGTGCGGAAGCGCTGGCCACCTGGGTAGCCGGTGAAGCGTACGTACTCTTTTTGGTCCCACTTGTTACCGGTGAGCTGAATTTTCTCAGCGTTGATGATGACCACATTGTCGCCACAATCTACGTGTGGGGTGAAGTTGGTCTTGTGCTTGCCACGGAGCAGGCTTGCTACGGTGCTGCACAAACGGCCGAGGGTTTGGCCTTCTGCATCAATCAGCAACCACTGCTTGTCTACGGTAGCAGCGTTGGCTGAGGCGGTTTTATATACGCGGTTGTCCATTTCTTTCCTGTTTTTTCACAGATCGGGGGATCTGAAAAAGGGCTGCAAATATAGCTATTCTTTGTTTCCACCCAAACGCAACAGACCTTTTTCCCGCAACTTTTCGCCCACAGAAAAATCCACGGTTTTCCACAGAATTGTCCATATCCGTTCCCGGCCTGAATGTGACCGCAAAACAACTCACCCTCTCCGTTCGCCTTCTGGGCATGGGATTGCAGGCCTTGCATCTCTAATTTGAGGACAGGAAACAGGGTGAAATCCCGGATCCAGTGCCTGCTGTTCGGTACGACAAGTAAACCAATGACTTATGTGGATCTTCAACGACAAGTGAGAATGCGATTCTCCACACAACGATACATGCGAACCGCGACGGGTTCGTGTTGCACTTTTGCTGTTTCAGAAGGGGGCTGCCTTGCGCGGGCCTCTTTTTTTTGGGGCTAGGATGGGCGAGAGTCGTGTAGAAACGAGTCGCTCCCGGCTCTTGTGCGGGCGGCTTCGAACGATGTGCTAGGGAGTGCGATGGCTACCAGGGCTTGGGGTACGCATGCGCCCAGTTCCTTAGTGTCAGTTCCCATGCGCTGGATTGACCTCCCTCTTC
>JBMYJR010000036.1:0-29397 GCA_049594615.1 Flavobacteriales bacterium | reverse complement strand
GAGCTTCTTGTGCTGTTCGTCCAGCACCAGCATGTTCGTCCCCTCGCCCTTTTCGCTCCGGCCAGCTGCATCCGTACGCCGGAATTTCTGGAGGTCAAAGGTCCGGTCCAGCGCTACGTCGTTGAATGGCATTGGGGACTTAGCAGGAGGTCGGTTGAGCTGCTGGCAACTCGTTGCTGCGCATGAGTTGCAGGGGAAGCGTTGTGCTGGACCAAACCCCAGCCAACAACGTTTTGCAATCGCCTCGAGGGTCTCGAGGCGACCCGATGGAGGAATTCCTGCCCACCTGCAAATAGCTCACTCTTCACTTTTCACTTTTCACTTTCAACTCCCCTTGCACTAACCGCTTGCACTATAAAAAAGGCGCGCTCAAACGAGCACGCCTTTTCTATTCAATCTGCCGATAGTCCGGCTATAACGTCAATCATCAAGGGCAGTCACTGCCGAACACTGCGAGCAACGCCAGCAGGTCAGTAGTGCCAATAGTGCCGTCGCCGTCGAGGTCGGCTTGGCAATCGTTGACCACGTTGTCGAACGTACAGCTGCCGTCGTCGTCGGTGGCCTCCATGTTGTAGTTGTCCGCTTCGGCGTACGTACAACCTGGGACTATGCAAGAACCATCGTCGATGGTCGCAATCGGGTCGTAGTTGGTCGCTGCCGGGTTGGTACAGCCTTCGTATACACACGAACCGTCATCGATGTAGGCGGTCTCGTCGTAGTTGAATGCGGTGGCGTCGGTGCAGCCTTCGATGGGGCCTTCACACGGGGTGCCGTAGTCCACGGTCGAGGCATGCCAGTTGTTGCCGTCGTTGTTGTCCAAGTTTGGATCATTGAGCTCCAGCGTTGGGCAGTCGCCGTCGGCTTCTACCGGCCATGGTGCAGCGTCGTCGTAGGCGACGATGTCCACTTGGTTGCCAAAGGCATCGGTGATCTCGATGGTGGCGCCGCTGTTGCTGAGGTTGCCCCATTCGATCTCCCAGAGGTTGGTGCAGTCGCCAGTGTAGGTGGTCGCATCCACAGTCACGATGCCGTAAGCACCAGCAGGCAGGACCGATCCGGCAGGGAAGGTAAACACAAAGCCTTGGGCGAAGGTGTAGCCACTCAGGTCAGCGTCTGTTGCACCGTTGTTGTATATCTCTACAAACTCGTACACGTAGTCGTCAGCCGACACACCGCAAGGGTTGTATTGGATCTCGGTGATTACGATTTCCGGCAGGGTGTAGTAACAGGTGCTGTTGTCAGCGTTGTTGACCTGGGCGTCGTAGTTGAGCGCGGTCACGTCGTCACAACCGGTATAGATGCATGAACCGTCGTCGATGCCAGCGGTCGCGTCGTAGTTGTCGGCTGCAGGATCGGTACAGCCCGGGGTGTTCGAACAAGAACCGTCGTCTTCTTCGGCCTCAGGGTCGAAGTTGGCAAACAGGTTATCGGTACACCCCAGCTTGGTTACGTCTGCTGCGTCGCGCGGAGCAAACTTGAACTGGCCAAAGTCGTATGCATTCGGACCGACCACACGGTAGGTGTCGCCCTCAACCAGGGTCAAGGTCAAGTCGCCAATGGCGTCGTAGCCCAGATCGTATACGCCAATCTGACCTGTACCATCATCGATGGTCCAGTTGCCAAAGCCCGCATCCGCTTGGGCTACTTGACCGGTAGCCTCGCACAGCACGCTTTCCCATTGTTCGTCGCCCATAGCACCGGTGGTCAACACCTCTGCAGCAGGCAGTGGGTTGGCGGTGCTTTGGAGTACAGCAAGCGTGTTTTGGATTTGGGTGCGTCCGAAAAACTCCACCAGCTCACCAAACACATCCAGCTCATCGCCTTGCGAAACGCCGGTACCGATCACCCAGATGGCGCTGTACGGACCGGTGCCGTCTTGGATCACGTATTCGTTGGTGTAGACTGCGGTTACCACACCGTTGGTGGCCACTTGCTCCCCTTCGGTAGCGACGGTTTGGCACTCAACAATGGTGTATGAGGTCGAAGGAGGTGCAATCGAGTTGGCCGCACCTGGGGTTCCGTTGTCCACGTAAGAAGCTTGCCAGTTGGCAGCATCGGCGTTATCGGTGGTGAAGTCGATCAGCTCCAGTGATGAGCAGAAGCCATCAGCAGAGATGGGCCATGGCGAGCTGTCGGCGTAGGTCACCTCGTCTACCACAATGCCCAAATCGTTGCTCAGGGTAATGGTCTCGCCGGTGTTGTTGATGCCGCCTGAAGTCCATTGGATCACCTGGTAGCTTACACCAGCCCACACGTCCGCGGTGGCATCTACTACCACAACGATGTATTCGCCATCGGCCATGGTTACCGCGCCAAAGGTGTGGTCCAGAGCGTTGCTCAGGGTCCAACCGGTCAGGTCAACGCTTGCACCCGAGTTGTTGTACAGCTCGATGAACTCGTACACAGTATCGTCGCCTTGATCGCCACACGGGTTGTAGTGGATCTCGTTGATCACGATATCGTCCACCATGAATACGCAAGTGCCATCGTCGTAGGTGGCCTCAGGATCGAAGTTCAGTGCCGCAGAGTCGGTACAACCGCCGATCAAGCAAGAGCCGTCGTCGGTGATGGCACCGGGATCGAAGTTGTCCGCTGCAGGGTTGGTACAGCCGTCGGTGTCGAGGGTGTAGCACGAGTTGATGGCGCCAGGGGTCCCGTTGTCCGGACCACCGGTAGCACACCAGCTCTCCGCGAGGCTGTTGTCGAGGGTCTCGTTGATGAGCTCCAGCGATGGACCAAATCCGTCCGCAGCTACGTCCCAAGGGGTAGCGTCGTCGTAGGTAACTTCATCAACTACGTTGGTGAGGTTGTCCAAGAGTTGAATGGGGCCGTCACCGCCGTTGGTCAATGAACCGCCTACCCATTCGAACACTTGGTAGCCGCCACCTGCGAAAGTGGCAGCGTTGAGTGCAGCTACAATGTACTCACCGGCAGCAATCTGGTCGCCCGTGCCGAAGGTGTAGAACACGCCGTCGTCATCCTGCAGTACAAAACCGTTCAGATCTACAGCGGTGGCGCCGTTGTTGTAGATCTCGATGAACTCCCAATCGGTGTCCGGGAAGCCCGCACCGTCATTGCCGTTGTAGTGGATCTCGTTGATGATGAGTTCGATGGCGGCGAAGATGCAGGTGCCGTCATCTACGGTCGCAGCAGGATCGTAGTTGATGGCAGTGCTGTCGGTGCAACCTTCGATGATGCATGAGCCGTCGTCGTCGGTTGCGAGGTAGTTGTAGTTAGAAGCCGTAGGGTTGGTGCAGCCGTTTACGGTCTCACATGCGCCCGCATTGTAGGTGTGCAGACCAAGGTCGGTCCACACGTCGATGCCCTCCACAATCCACTCTGAATCGGTGGCATCGGTACCCGCAGAAGCGATCCAGTTACCGCCGTTACCGTTGTTCACGGTGTCCTTGCGACGCAGGGTGTTGTTCTGGGTGGCGTTGGCCACACCGGCCACATCCCAGCCCGAACCGGGATCGCCGTTGGTCGATCCGATGATGTCCACCAATACGTAATCCGACTCGGTGCCGAAGGCGAGTCCAAACGCGTCGTCCCCGTTGGACAGGAAGTTGTTGGTTTCGTCGGCCTCAGCCAAGATAAGGGGATCTGCTGATCCGTGGGCGATGATGTAGACCTCTCCTGGTGCTATGCTTGCGCCGGGAGCGAAGGTGTTCCAGAACTCAAACACGCCCACAGTGGTGGGAGCGTTGCTGATGTTGGGGTAGGCCCAGCCGTCCAGTGATACGGTCAGTGCGGTGGGGTTGTAAATCTCCAGGTACTTGTTGTTGCTTGATCCTTCGGCGTATTCCGAGAAGAACAAGGTGCACGCCGTACCATTGTTGTAGGTGCATGAACCGTCGTCAGAAGTCGCAAGCGGATCGTAGTCTACCGAGTTGGCATCGGTACACCCTGCGGTGAACACGCAAGAGCCGTCGTCGTACTCAGCCGAAGCATCGTAGTTATCGGCAGTGGCGTCGGTGCATCCGCCCACCCCTACGGTGATGGTACCCACCATGCCAGAAGCAGCGTGTGTACCAATCGAACAGTTGTAGTTGTATACCCCGGGGACGGTGAAGGTGTACTCACCGATACACACGTCTGCACCCGAAGCGGTCACGGTGGCCAAGAAGAAGTTCTCAGGGTTGGTGTAGGTTCCGCCGCCGATGACATCGGTGGTGCCGTCTACGTTGTGGTTGCCGCCTACGTTTTCCCACACCACGGTCTCGCCAGTGGCGATCACCAAATCCTGTGGACTGTAGAAGAAGCTACCGGCTTGCACTACAATGCCTGGCAAGTTGCAAGCATTGTCGTAGGTGCACGAGCCGTCGTCTACGGTAGCCGAGGGGTCGTAGTTGGTTGCGGTATCGTCAGTACAGCCGGGAGTACCGCCACCAGTTACGCCCCATACTTCGATGAAGTCCAAGGCAAAGTCTTCCTGTGCGGCAGTAATGTTTTCGAAGGTCACGCGAATGTCCAATGCCGAGCCGGTACTGCCAAGCAAAGCGGTGAACTGCGCGAACGTCGGAGTGATCTCTGCACCGTCACCAATTCCATCGAGGTCGGTATCGTGGTAGGGAGCGGCGTTGAACGTGGAGCCGTCGTTGGCAAACTGCAGAACCTTGGTGAAGGTGCCGCTGTTGTCGAAGTCGACCTCCACATACACCAAGTCACTGGCATCCCAATCTTCATTGCTACCGTCATCATCTTCTGCGGCAAGCATACGCAGCTCAAGACCTGTTGCACCCGCAATGTTGATGTCTTCGAAGGTGATGCTCAGCACGGCCCCACCGGTAGCTTCACCGTCGGTGTCTTGACCTGCGAAGTATCCGGTATTGTTCTGGCCGGACAACACGTAAGATCCGGTTACGGCAGCCGAAGGAATTTGACAGAAGAAATCGCTCGAACCGTCGCTGAATTGCGCGCCATCGAGAGTAGACAAGGTGTAGCGCACGCCTGCACCATCGTCCTCAAAATCTTCATTCCAGATTTGACTCTGGGCCGAAGCGGCGAAGGAAAGGGCAACAGCTGCAGCCAGTGCCATCGTACGCCATACCATAGTTGGGAATTTCATGTGGTAAGTATTGGTTAATTGAATGCGTGAAGGGTTTAAAGCGAGGACAATTTACCTCGGTTATTTGGGACTTCCATTCTAGCTGGAAGCTTTAATCTTAGCATAAAGCAAATACTCGGAACTTAACCCAAGCTTAACCAACCAAACCCGCGGCTGGTTCAGTCAAATTCCAGTGTCAATTGGTCCGGCAACAGCCGAAAACTCAAGCGGTGAACAGGCGTCTCGCCAAAGTCCCGGATGGCTTGGCGGTGCTCCTGTGTGGGGTATCCTTTGTTGCGATCCCAGCCGTACTGGGGCCAACGGGCGTGAAGCTCCTTCATGAGCTCGTCGCGATGGGTTTTGGCCAAGATGGATGCGGCGGCGATGTTCTTGAACCGTCCATCTCCTTTGATCATGCAGGTATGGGGAATGTCCGGGTAAGGACGGAAGCGGTTGCCATCGATCAACAGCGCTTCGGGAAGGGGATCGAGTTGGGCGATGGCGCGGTGCATGGCTTCAAACGAGGCGTTGAGGATGTTCATGGTGTCGATCTCGTGCTGGTCCACGATGCCAACGCCCCATGCGATGGCTTTGCGTTCAATGATGGGGCGGAGTTCGTCGCGCTGCGCCTCGGTGAGCTTCTTGGAGTCGTTTAACCACTTGTGGCGAAAGCGTGGAGGCAAAATCACGGCAGCGGCCACCACAGGTCCGGCCAAACAGCCGCGTCCTGCTTCATCGCAGCCTGCTTCCACTACGCCTTTCTGATGCCGGGTTGCCAGTCGCATACCCCTAAGGTGGAAAACGGTGCTCCACGCAGCAAGTTTAGCCCGGCAGGAGTTGTGAAACACTTCTCCACAGCCCTTCTGCGGTGCGGTCCCAACTGAATTCGGTTACGCGTTCCAGGCCCTTTTTGACCAG
The DNA here is from genome assembly GCA_049594615.1 of Flavobacteriales bacterium. Taxonomy (GTDB): domain Bacteria; phylum Bacteroidota; class Bacteroidia; order Flavobacteriales_D; family Sanyastnellaceae; genus CAXPZW01. The sequence continues at coordinate 23,432 of JBMYJR010000036.1, read as the reverse complement.
CTCACCACGCAGCGTTTCATCGGTCATCAAACGCACCATTTGCTGGGCAAGCGCTTCAGGGTCAAACGGGTCGGCTTGCAGGGCAGCGTCGCCCGCGACTTCAGGCAACGCCGTGGCATTTGCGATGAGTAGGGGCGTACCCGCGGCAAACGCCTCTAGGATGGGGATTCCGAAGCCTTCGTAGTAAGACACAAAGGTCATGGCGTGCGCCGAGGCTACGGCTGCGTTAAGCTTTTGGGCGTCCAAGCGCCCGGTGATCACCACGCGATCTTTGTTGGCAAATTGCTCCCATGCGGCGGTCATGGTGCGGTTCCAGAACATCTTTTCGCCCACGATGAGTAGCTTGGCTTCGGGGGCATGAGATGCGCAATAGCGGTCGAACGCCGCAAACAGCCCTTGCAGGTTCTTACGCGGGGTTTGAGCTCCCACATAGACGAAGTACGGCTGGCCATCGGTCCACGCATCGCGGAAGGCCTGCTTTTCGGGCTCAGCCAGCGGACGGAAGGAGTCGTTTACCCCATTGTACACCACGTCAATGCGGCCAGGATCCACACCGTAGCGTTCGGCGATGTCGCCCTTGCTGAACTCGCTCACGGTCACCACCCGTGCCCCCTTGCGTGCGAACTTGGGAAAGTGCGATCGGTAGTATTTGGACTCCCACTTGGGCAAGTCCTCGGGGTAGGCTTCAAAGTTCAAATCGTGGATGACCGGCAGCTGTTTCACGTTGGACCTGAGCGACAGGTAGCCGTCGGGAGACAGGAACACATCGGCATCCAATTGCTTGAGCTTGCGCGGAATGCTGAAGTCGAACCACCACTTGTACAACACCGGATGGCGGGCCTGGGGGTGGACCACATGCGGCTCCACGTTGCTGGCGTATACAAACTGATCGTCAAACGCCCGGTCAAACAGAAAGTGGAACGTGTGTTCAGGATGCGCTTGCACCATGCGGCTCAGCGCTTGGTGGGCAAACCAACCGATCCCCCCGAGTTTACCGGGCAGCAACAAACGGGTATTGACTGCAATGGACGCCATGCTTTGAGGGCGCAAGATGGGGCCATTCCCGGCAGGAATCCAACTTCGCTTCTCTACAACAGAATGTTTACCTTGTAAGCAATACGCTTTGCAATGAAACTCCTCACGCTCGCCGCGCTCCTGCTTCCCTTGATGGGCTGGACACAAACCGTGCTCTACGAAGAAGATTTTGGCACCAATGTTTCCGACTGGGTCCTCAATACCACTGACCTTGGTGGCACCACCGGTGGCGACAACAGCTGGGTAATCAATCCGTCGTACAACGGCGGATCAGGCACGGTGGTTTGCTTGGGCTTTCCGTTCACCTTCACCATTCCCAACACGCCCAGCCAGCCGGCCACGTTGGACCCTAACCCCAACAGCCACTACCTGCACATCACCAGTACGGCAGCGGCAGCTTCAGGCATCACGTGCTGCACGTTCCAGGCAGCGGACGGCCTTTGCGCGTTAAATGCCAGCCACTTTGCGTCCATGAACACCGACATTTCCACCTTGGGATCAGACAACATCAGCTTGGACTTTTGGTGGCTGTGCGCCGGCAGCGCGAGCAACTTTGGTGAGGTCTACTACTCGCTGGATTCGGGCGGATCCTGGACGCAAATCACCTCTCCAGATGTGGTTTACTACAACCAATCGACCTGGACCCAAACCGTACTGGAAGTGCCTGAATTGGCTGATCAAGCTACGGTGCGCTTTGGCTTTCGTTTCGTAAACAACACCACCACGTTTGCCAGCGACCCCGCCTTTGGCATCGATGAATTCAAGGTCATTTCCGTGGCCGTCGACGACATCGAAGGCTGCACAGACGTCAACGCGTACAACTACGATCCGGAAGCCACAGTGGACTCGGGCTGCTGCTTTTACCTGGATGTGGAAACGCTCTGCGGCCCCGGCACGCACTGGGATGCCGACCTCGGATACTGCGTCATCACCTGCCAAGCGGACTTGGACCTAGACGGACTCATCGGCACCACCGACTTGCTGGAATTCCTGGGGGTTTTCGGTACAGATTGCCCTTGATCAAGGCGTGCGTGTGCTGCTACGCCGCTCAATGCGGCCATCTGCATACATCTCCTGCAGCACCGGCATGCCCTTGTGTCCTTCCAACGAAAGTTTCGCTGTGAAAATCGGAATAGGACTGGAGCCATTCGCCTGAGAAATCCAACACTTCCATACCGGTGATTATGCCCGATTTAGGGCCTCGATGTGAAGGCATCACCAGACGGATTGCGCCTCGCATGCAATCCAGCAGTGTACGCTTGGTCCGGCGGGTTCGCCGGTGATTGTGGCCAAATCCAGAGGTGCGCCGCAGCGCACTCCCGTTTCCAGTGCCTTTCGCTGTGCTCTACACCGGTGTATGTAGCAATCAAACCATGTATGCCCTGGGACTCGGCAAGTCCGCTTGTTTGTGCTGTGTTGGGGGTCATTGTTACTTGGCCTTGGAGGTTGGAGCACTTCGCCTGTGGCGGACGTGTTCGGCGGTAGAGGTCACTGGACTTGGCCTTGGAGGTTAGAGCACTTCGCCTGTGGCGGGCGTGTTTGGCGGTAGGGGTCACTGGATGAGGATTACTGCGTGATCCTGGCGGGGGTGCTAGACAACCAACACCACAAAAGCCAGTCTGGCCGGGGGCCAGCCTTGGGCTTTTTTTGTGCCCTAGCCCTTGCTCAAGTGAACTTGGACGCGGTCTAGGGCACAAAAAAAGCCCGCGCTACGCGCAGGCTTTTGTGGTGTTGGTTGTCGGGATGAGAGGATTCGAACCTCCGCTCTCACGCCCCCCAGACGTGCGCTTTAACCGGACTAAGCTACATCCCGAACGTGGGTGAATGGGTGGGCAAAAGTAAGAAGTCTTTTTTGTTTGTAGTGGTTTGGGGCTAAGAAACCGGAATGGGGTTCATGAGCAGGATGAGAGCGGCGCCGGCGAGGAAGCCGATGAGGGCGAGCCAGGCAATTTTGCGGAGGTACCAGACGAAGCTGATGCGCTCCAGGCCCATGGCGACTACGCCGGCTGCGGAGCCGATGATGAGCATGGAGCCTCCGGTCCCGGCGGCGTATGCGACGAAGTGCCAGAGGGGGGCGTCAAGATCGGCGGAGTACATGCTCATGGAGGCTGCTACCAGGGGGACGTTGTCTACCACGGCGGAGCCGGCGCCCAAGAGCATGACCACGACGTTTTGGTTGGGGACAGTGGTGTCGAGCCATTGGGCGGCGAAGTAGAGCTGGCCGATGGATTCCAAGGCGGCTACCCCGAGCAGAATGCCGAGGAAGAACAGGATGGACGGCATCTCAACCTTGGTCAGGGCCTTGTGGACCGGGCTGTGGTGGCCGACGTTGGTGAGGTCGATCTTGCGGTTGGACAGGATTTCAGCAACGATGCCCACAATGGCCAGTGACAGCATCATGCCCACGTAAGGAGGCAGGTGGGTTACGGTCTTGAATACCGGTACAAACAAGATCGCCAACAGGCCGAGGGTGAGCATGGGGCCCGAGTAGCGACTCTCCTCTGCATTGGACTCCATGGGGTCAAAGGTGCCTCGGAACGCAGGCAAGAAGCCGGCGAGTACAGTGGGCACAAGCATGCACACGATGGAAGGAAGCAGCAAGTTACCGATCAGGTGGCCGGTGGTCACCTTGTCGCCAATCCAGAGCATGGTGGTGGTCACGTCTCCAATGGGTGACCAGGCGCCGCCTGCGTTGGCTGCGATCACGATCATACCCGCAAACCACATGCGCAGTTTTTGGTCCTTGACCAGTTTGCGCAAAATGGTAATCAGCACGATGGTGGCCGTCAAGTTGTCGATCACCGCCGAGAGGATAAACGCCAAGATGGACATGATCCACAGCAAGTTGCGACGCTTGTTGGTGCGGATGAAACGCTTGAGCGCCGCAAAGCCGTCGAAGTAATCGATCAGCTCAACGATGGTCATGGCGCCCAGGAGGAACACCAGTATTTCTGCCGTTTTGCCCAAGTGGTGCAGCAGCGTGCTTTCCACCAAATGGAGCTTGTCGTCATGGCCCATGTCGGCAAAACCGGGGATGAGGCCTGCGCCTTCGCCGTGGCCGAGTTCGCCAAACCAGTAGGCGATGTCATCGACTCCGAGGGCAACCAGGGCCCAACAGATGGCCATCATGGCCACCGCAGGAATCAATTTGTCAATCTTGAGGGTGTGCTCAAGGGTGATGGCCAGGTAACCCAGCGCGAATACGACGATGATGGCAGTAACCATGGATCAGACGAGTTTTTGGAGTGCGATTTCGAGGCCCTTTTTACTCAGGCCAGTTTTGGCACTGTGCGCCGCATGGAGCTCTTCCATGGCTCGGCGAATGGTGCGTGAGGTGTCTTCAAAAATGCCAGCGTCGGTCATGTCTACCTCTTCGTTGGACATGAGGTACGCAAACACCCGAGCCATGCCACAGTTGGCAATGAAATCCGGAATGATGGCGATGTGATCGTCGGCGTGATCGGCCACAGGGCCGAGGAAAATCTCGGGATCGGCGAAGGGTACGTTGGCGCCGCAGGCCACCACCTCTATGCCGGTGGATATCATGGCGTCTACCTGTTCGCGGGTGATCAGGCGTGAAGCGGCGCACGGGAGGAACACCTCACTCTCGAGGTTCCAGATTTGGGCGTTCACTTCTTCAAACGAAAGCAGGTTGTCAGCCGCCAGTGCGTTGCCGTTCTTGTTGAGGAACAGGTCGCGCACTTCTTGCTTGGATATGCCATCGGGATTGATCAAACCGCCTACACGGTCGATGATGCCCACCACTTGAGCGCCCCATTCGCTGAGGTACCAAGCAGCAGCCGAACCCACGTTGCCCCAACCTTGGACCACCACGCGCTTGCCTTGGATCGAGCCGCCCCAGATGTCGTAGTAGTGGCGCACGCTTTGCGCCACGCCATAGCCGGTGATCATGTCCGCCACTTTGTATTTGCGGTTCAAGTCGGGGGAATATTGCGGGTCTTCCAACACCTTGATCACGCCCAACCGCAGGTTGCCAATGCGGCGCACCTTCTGGGCTTCATTCGGTTGGAAGTGGCCGTTGAACACCCCTTCTTGAGGGTGCCAAACGCCGGAGTTTTCGGTGATGGGAATCACTTCGTGGATCTCGTCCACGTTGAGGTCGCCGCCGGTGCCGTAGTAGTGCTTGAGCAGCGGGGTCACCGCGGCGTACCAGCGCTCGAGGACTTCTTGTTTTCGGGGGTCGCGGGGGTCGAAGTTGATGCCGCTTTTGGCGCCGCCGATTTGCGGGCCGCTCACGGTGAACTTGACTTCCATGGTCTTGGCCAAGGATTCCACTTCGCGTTTGTCAAGGCCAACACGCATGCGGGTACCGCCGCCAGCTGCACCGCCGCGCAACGAGTTGATCACCACCCAGCCTTCCGCTTCGCTCAGCGGGTCTTTCCATTCAAAGACGACTTCGGGTTGCTTGTTCTCGTAGGTTTCCAGCAGGTCTTTCATCGGGTCATATTGGGCGCGCCAAAGTTAGTCGTTCGCAAGGCATCTTTGACCGTTTACAAACAGGCAGTTCGACCACCGTCAACCGGCAAGTTGATGCCGTTGATGTAGCTCGCTGCTGGCGAGGCCAAAAAGGCAATAGCCTGGCCCACTTCCTCGGGCTGACCCACGCGTTTCATGGGGACTGCGCCGGCCATGGCTGCGTGCACGTCGTCCTGGGATTGGCCGGTCTTGGCTGCTTTGTTGGCTATGATGCTGTCCAGTCGCGCGGTGGCCGTGGCACCGGGCAGTACGTTGTTTACCGTGATGTTGTCTGCGCCCAGCTCGTTGGCCAGGGTCTTACTCCAATTGGCCACGGCGCCGCGGATGGTGTTGCTCACCCCGAGGTTGTTGAGCGGCTGCTTGACCGAAGTGCTGATCACATTGATGATGCGTCCGTAACCCGCTTCTCGCATGCCCGGCACCAAGGCTTGCACCAATTGCTGATTGTTGATCAAGTGTTGGTTGAACGCTGTACGAAATTCCTCAATCCCCGCGCCGATGGCTTGGCCTCCAGGGGGGCCTCCGGTGTTGTTGATCAGGATGTGGACGGTGTGGTCTTTGGCAATGGCAGCAGCCACTTCGCGCACGTGACTGGGTTGACCAAAGTCGGCGATAAAGTAGCGGTGATGGCCGTCTCCGCGTGCACTGGCCTCGCGCACAGCGGCTTGTAGGCGTTCTTGGTTGCGGGCCAGGAAGAAGACGTTTGCGCCGAGTTCAGCCAGTTCCATGGCCGCGGCGTATCCGATGCCCTGGGTGCTTCCGCAGACCAACGCATTTTTTCCGGTGAGATTCAGGTTCATGAGGGATCTTTTCGACGTCAAAAAACGGAAATTGTCACAGAGCCGTATCTTGAATCCACGATGAAACGACTTCTGCTGTGTTTGGTCCTGCTCGTTGCGATCGCATGCGAATCGCCCAATACCCCCACTGACGGGGACACCCCGGGAATTGACCTGTCCACCCATGCCTTGGTCCGTGTGATGGAAACTGGGTACGAAATGACAATACCGGTGCCGCTGACCCTGGCGGCCAACGACACACCGCGCTCGGTTTTCAATGCAGCCACAGGCGTGTTGGAGGTAGATGCGGGCCCCACCTTCCAGCTCGATGTGGTGGAAAGCGACCGCGAGGTTGCCGAGGTCAAAGCCGAGCTGGCCGAAGACCAACTCTTCACCTGGAAATTCCAAGACGAGACCGACACCGGATTCATTGCTCAAGCGGTGCTGCCCAACGGTGAATCGCACTACTTCCACATGTACACCTGGATGTCCACCGCAGGCCGCAGCTACTTGGTGCGTTCACGAGAGGGCCAAAACTTCACCTTGGCCGATGTGCGCGCCATGCGCACCGCTGCCGAAGCCATCGTGCTGAAACCGTAAATTTGCGCCGCAAACGGATTTTACCAAACAACTAAACGCGTCCCATGTTCCGCCTACTGTTGGGCTTGTTTGCCCTGCTGACCGCTTCTTCTCTTTCAGCTGCCACGGTTGAAATCTCTGGCATTTACCAAGGCCAAGACCTCTTTGTGCAAAACCCCATACTGGACAACGGCTCCGGCCACTGCGCTGCACGTGTGCTGGTCAATGGCCAACCCACCGCCGACCGCCTGGATTCCTATGCCTTCGCTGTGGATTTGGGCGCTTTTGAGTTGGCCCTGGGCAGCGAAGTGGTGGTGGTGATCGAAACCAAATCGGACTGTGGGGTCAAAGTAATCAACCCCCAAGTGCTGGAAGTACGCAGCACATGTACCTATGCCTTCAGCGGCTTGGACCTCGAAGGAAAATCCCTCTCTTGGAAAACCAACGGCGAAAGCGGCGCGCTGCCTTTTGTGGTGCAGCAATACCGCTGGGGACGCTGGTCTGTCGTGGGTGAAGTGGCCGGCAAAGGCGGCGGCGTGGAGAACAGCTACGCCATTGCGGTGGACGTGCACCACGGCGAAAACCGCTTCCGCATCTACCAGCAAGACGACGAATCGCGCAACTACAGCGACCCCATCACGGTGGTCAACGAGATTGTCTCTGAGGTGCGCATCACCACAGAGAAGGTCAACAAGACCCTCGACTTCTCCGAAGAAACCGAATACGAAGTGTACAACGCCTACGGCCAATTGGCGCTGAAAGGCAGCGGTGCTTCGGTAGATGTAACCGCCCTGGACAAAGGCACCTACTACGTCAACTACGGCAACCACACCGGCGAGGCCTTCCACAAGCGCTAAGCCCCTACCCCATTTCCATGCGAAAAATTGAACACCTGGGCATCGCCGTACGCGACCTTGAAGCCTCCAACGCGCTTTACACGGCCCTTTTGGGCGCACCCCCCTACAAGGAGGAAGCCGTGGAAAGCGAGCATGTGTTGACCTCCTTTTTCCGAGTGGGCGAGACCAAAATTGAGCTGTTGCAGGCCACCGATCCCAACAGCGCCATCCATAAGTTCATCGAAAAACGCGGCGAGGGCATCCACCACATCGCCTTTGACGTGGAGGACATTCATGCCGAAATCGAACGGTTGAAGGGTGAAGGGTTTGAGATGATTCACGAAACGCCCAAAGCCGGTGCAGATGGCAAAATCATTGCCTTCCTCCACCCCAAGAGCTCCGGCAAGGTGCTGGTGGAACTCTGCCAAGACGCCTGATTACTTGCGCCGGCGACCGCGACGCATTTCTTTCCCCCACAATTCGTGCTTGGTGGTGCCGTCGGACTGGCCCACGCAATCTTGCGCCTTGCGCTTGTCGAACAGCAACACCCGCAGACTCACAATGATGGGCCGGTAACGTGTGCTGAAGACCTGTGAGGTGGACTTCCCGTCGTCGAACTTGGCCAACGTCAAAATGGGGGTCTCGATGGAAGGAATGATCAACACGCCCCCTTCCGGACGCCAGCCAACACCGAATTTCCAATGGATGTCGGCCGTGAGGTCTGGCGGAAAGCCTTGCAGCATGCCTGTGGTGGGACCTTCGTACGTCACCCCGCCTCCCAAGCGGTAATCCAAGTTGGCGCCGGCGGAGTTTTGAATGAAGGTGTTGTCGGTGAGCTGGACGATGTTGGAAAAATTCACAAAACCGGTGAAACGGTTGAATTTGAACTCAGCGCGGTTGTCGGCCTCTAGGAGTCCAGTGTCAGTCAAGACCCTGCCTGTGAAGTTCTCGCGGCCGCGGAGTTGCTTGAAGCCGATGCCGGCGTCGATGTAATCCAGCAAGTAGTAGTCGATGAACCAGTGGCGTCCCACTTCCAAGTACACGCCGAGGCTGCCCGCAGCGCTGAAATCGCCGATATAGAGTGTATCTGTTTGGCCTTCGGTTTCGGTGCGCAGGCGCTGGTTGAAGCGACCCGCTGCGGTGGGGATCATGTAGGTCAGGCCCGGGGCAAAGTGCCACCCTTTGTGTAGGTAGCGTCCGCCGTCCAAATTGTATAAGGGACGCAATTGTCGGCCGGATTGGGCCACCGAAGAACCCGTAAGCAGCAGGGCTGCCCCAAACACTAGGAGTCGCATACCTCTATGATACGCCAGAATCGGGGCGGATGTTTTGATCTGCCGGGAGTTTCAACCACAGTGCACTGTGGAAATCAGGCCTCGAGCTCGGCCAAGATGGCGCGCTCCACCTCTTCGGAATCCCACACGGCTTCGATGTCCGGGCGATCCATGACGCGCTTCATGATGGCGTCTTGCACCTTGCCTTGGGCGAGGGCCTCGTGGTACGGGATGTGCGAGAAGGTGACTTGCCCATACAGTGGCAACCACCGCTCGGGGTGTTTGGCCGAAAAATGCTTTTCGATCTTCTTCTGCAACAGGAAACGCGGGTCTGCGGTGAGGTCACGCATCTCGATGTAGTTCTGCAGGGCGAGTTCCTTGATGCCTTCGGCGGCCGGCACACGCAGGCGGTTGAATTCCTCAAAGGTCTTGGCCCAATCGCGATCATTGGCCTCAAATACGTCGTCAAACACGCGGCAATCCTCAAAGCCTGAATTCATGCCTTGTCCATAAAACGGCACAATGGCGTGCGAGGCATCGCCCATGAGTAGCACCCGGTCTTCAATGTTCCAGGGCGAACAACTGATGGTCACCAGCGAACTGGTAGGGTTGGCGTGCCAGTCGCCGATGAGGTCGGGCATGAGGTCCAACGCATCTGGGAAGACCTCGGTGAAGAAGTCCATGACCTTTTGGTCGGAATCCAGACTGCTGAAGCTCACCGGCCCTTCAAACGGGAAGAACAGGGTCACCGTGTAGCTGCCGTCCAAGTTGGGCAGGGCAATCAACATGTACTCGCCGCGCGGCCATATGTGCAGGGCATTGACCTCCAACTTGTGGCTGCCGTCGGCATTGGGTGGAATCTCCAGCTCCTTGTAGCCGTGGGTGAGGTAGGTCTGCGAATAATTGAAGCGGTCACGGCGCTGGAGGCGACTGCGCACGGCCGAGAAGGCCCCATCGGTGCCAAAAATGCGGTCGAAGGTGTGCTGTTCGCGCTCGCCGCTGACGGTGTGCTCAAAGGTGACTTCACCCGAGCGCACATCGATGTCGCGGCACTTGCGGTCAAAGTAGAGGGCGGCGTTGTCCAGCTCGTCCACCTTGCGCAGCATGAGTTGGTTCAACCCCCCGCGGGACACCGAGTAAATGGCTTGGCCTTCCTTGCCGTACGGTTGGTAGGTGAGGGTGCCGTCGACCGCATGCATCACCCGTCCGTACATGGGGATGGCCATCTTGCGCACTTCGGCATCGAGGCCCACACCTTCCAGTGCTTTCCAACCGCGGTCGCTGAGGGCGAGGTTGATGGAGCGGCCGCCCACCAATTCTACGTTACGTACATCTGGACGACGTTCAAACACCGAGATGCGCAACCCTTTTTGTGCGAGGTACATGGCGTGCAAACTGCCCACCAGACCTGCGCCAATGATGCCAATGCGGTTTTCCATAACGTGCGCGTTTTATGCGATGGTGGCCAGAGCCTTGTTCAAATCGGCCTTCAAATCTTCGAGATCCTCCACCCCTACGCTGAGTCGAATCAGGGTGTCCACCACGCCTGTTTTCTCACGTTCCTCCTTGGGAATAGAAGCGTGGGTCATCGACGCAGGATGACCAATCAAAGATTCAACCCCGCCGAGCGACTCTGCGCAGGCAAACAGGTGGGTGTTTTTGAGCACGGTCACCGCATCATCCAGCTTGCCGCTTTTGAGGGTGAATGACACCATGCCGCCGAAGGTGCGCATTTGGCGTTTGGCTACCTCGTGGTTGGGGTGGTTCTCCAAACCGGGGTAGTACACCTTGTCCACCGCAGGATGGTCCACCAGCATTTGCGCAATGGCCGAACCGTTGTGGCCGTGGCGCTCCATGCGAAGGTGCAAGGTTTTGATGCCGCGCAGCACCAAGAAACAGTCCTGCGGGCCAGGGGTGGCACCGGTACTGTTTTGGTTGAAGTAAATCGCTTCAGCCAGGGCGTCGTTGTTGGTGATCAAACAGCCCATCACCGTATCCGAGTGGCCACCGATGTACTTGGTGATCGAGTGCATCACGACATCCGCACCCAAATCGAGTGGGTTTTGGTTGTAAGGAGAGGCAAAGGTGTTGTCCACTGCTACCAGCGCACCTGTGCCTTTGGCGGCTTCGCAAATGGCGGCAATGTCAGCAATGTTGAGCACCGGGTTGGTGGGGGTCTCCACCCAAATGAGTTTCACCTTGTCGTTGAGGTGATCCGCCAGGTTGGCGGCGTCCGAAAGGTCCACAAAGCGGGTGCGGATGCCCAAGCGCTCATAGGTCTTGGTGAACAGGCGGTAGGTCCCGCCGTACAAGTCGTTGACCGACACCACCTCGTCGCCCGGGTTGAGGGTCTTGAGCATGCAATCGATGGCCGCCATACCGCTGGAGAAGGTAGCGGCGTGCTTGCCGTTCTCAATCGAGGCGAGGTTGGCCTGTAGTTGATCGCGGGTGGGGTTGTGGGTTCGGGTATACTCCCAGCCCTTGTGGCCGCCAGGGCCGTCTTGTACGTAGGTGGAGGTCTGGTATATGGGCGTCATGATCGCCCCGGTGTGGGGGTCGATGGTGAGTCCGCCGTGGATGGCTTTGGTGCCGAATTTCATCGTAATAATCGCGTTGGGAATTGCCCGGCAAGATAGCATTTCCTGTTGCCTCCTTACCAGAAACCGACAAATGTCAGCCCGCCGCGGTGGGTACTTTGTTTCCCTGCACGCGTCGGTACCAACGCGGAAGGATGAGCGCCCCCATGATCAAGTAAATGAAGTAGGTCAAAAAGCGCCAGAGCAGCGCAATGAGCATCACCTGCGCACCGATGGTCACGATATCGGCAAAGAAGATGCTGAAGAAGTACTCCGCCACCCCGCTGGAACCGGGCGTGGGGCTGATCAGCATGATGACCCACATGACCATTTGCCGTCCGTAAACCACCCCTTGGCCTATGGGGCCCACAAAGGCCATGATGATGAAATTAAGCGTCACAAAACGCGCAGTCCAAGACAGCACCGTGCTGCCCATGGCTTTGGCCCAATAGCTCGCCGGACGCCCTTTGAGCTCCACACTGGCAATTTCAATCTCCTGCCCGGCTTGGGTGATGTCCTTGCGCCACCTGCGCAAGATGGGCAACGAAAACAGGCGCATGAGCAAGCGCTTGAGGCGGCGGGGAAACAGGAACAACGAGCTGGTGATGGTCAAAGTCAACAACACGATGAATCCATAGCCGAGGTAGAACAGGGTTTGCACCGCCCCTTGCCCAAACGAACCGTCGGTCCAGTCGGCGGGGTACAGCGCATCGCCACCGATGAGCAGGAATACAATCGGTACCGAGAGGATGTAGAACAACTCATCCATCATGGCGGTCACAAAAATCGTAGCCGTAGCCTTCCCCAAGTTGAGCCCTTCTTTGTTCAAAAAGTATATGGCCACCCCCGAGCCGCCCACCACCGACGGGGTGAGCGCAGAACTGAACTCCCAGAGCATGACCACCTGGAAGGACTGCTTCCAACTGAGTTGCTTGTCTGTCAGCACACGCATGCGGTAGGTATACCCCGCCTCACGCAAGATGACCATGAGCAGTGCGCCCACCAAGGCCCACACAGCCCAGGCATCAAATTCCTGTTCGCCGAGCAGTTGCCAGCTCGTTTTGCGCAGGTAGGTACCGGTTTCGGAAGGGGCGAAGTCTGCGGGGTCGCTGAAATCGATGGCGCCATTGGCGTTGCCGTCCACCCATTCCCACTGGGCGGTTTGGCCCTGGGGGGCTTGCACAAACTTGACCTCGTCCAAGGTGCGCCACATGAGCCAGCCGGCAGCGGCCAGGCCCAACAGTACAGGCAAGATCAGCCGGCGCATGGAGAGCTGGCTGGAGATCTCTTGCTCCTGCTTTTGCGCAGTCTTCAGTTCCTCAGACATCGGCGCAAAAATAGGCCCTGTCTCTGAGGTTTTTCCTGATCGAGATCAGCCCAAAAGGGTTATTGTGGGAAAGAAACCGCGATGGTGCCCTCGAAGCCTTCCAGCTCCAGGGTTTCTGACGGGTTTTCTATGTTGTAAAGCAGGCAATCGAACGCCACATTCAAACGGCGCGCGCTGCGCTCCTCACCTGTTGCCGGGTCCGCAAAAGTGTAGTCGTCTATGCCCAGGATTTCGAAATTACCGTTCACCGGTGAGGCCGAGCCGGAGAAGTAGCTGGCGTAACGCGTGCCGTCCTCAGCGGTGTAGGCAATGCGCACGCGTGAACCTTCGTCGTCGGGGTTGATGGGCGGGCTCAGGTAGTGCACATTGGCCGTGCACACGCCTTCGACATTGGGGGTAACACGGTCCGAGTACTTGAAGGTGTGGCCGTTGATGAGGGTCACGGTTAAGGTCACGCGGAAGGGGCCATCACCGCTGAAGGTATGCCACACTTGCTCGCCGTATTCTACCACGGTGGTGGTGCCGTCCAGGATGTCCCAGCGGATTTCAGCGGCGGCTTCCGCCTCGCCGTCATAGCTCAGCTTGATTTGATTGCCCACGCCGGTGGGCTGCCAGGCGAAGGTCTCGTAGAAATAATCCGCGTATAGGCCTTGGGGGTCGAAGGTCTCGCACACTTGGATCAGGCTGTCTGCGCAGCCGTCGGGTTGGGTCACAATGAGCTCGACCGAGAGTGGGGTTTCTTCGACAGGCAATTCCACCTCGGGCCACGGCGTGCTGTACGATGCGCCGTTGATGTTCCAGTCATAGGTTACGCCGTCGGCACCGGAGAAGGAGCAGAAGCGCAGCCGCGTGTTGTCCAAGGCTACATCGGCCTGTTGGAGTTCATAGTCGCCAGGCAGCAGGGCAGCGTCAGGCTGCACGGGTTCTACCGGCAGGCGCCATCCGTCGTCTTGGATAACCACTTCGAGTGCAGTCGGGTTGCCGTCCGGCTTGCGGAAGGTGGCCACGTATTCCAGAACCCCAGAGGTGTTCTCGTGGTAGGTGGGCTCCAAGTAGAACCCATCTACCCCTGCAGCAATCTCCGAATCCACCCCGTCGATGGTGAACTTCGCCGCAAACTGGGGAGCGGCCACCACGGGATCCGGCAAGCTCTGGCGTGTACAGGACGCCAAAGCCACAGCGGCAAGTGCGATGCTAAGTCCGATTCTCATTCTTTACCAAATATTCATGCGTACGTATCCCAGCATGCGACTGTTGCGGTCGTCGCCGTGCGCGTCAAAAAGCTGGAAGTCGTCACGCGTTATGTCATTCAATCCGTATTGGAAGCGTACACCCGCAGCCAAACGGTGGCTGAGGTTGTAGCTGTAGCCCATGGCCACATAGGTATTCCAGGTGCGGAACCCATCGAGGTAGCCTTTGTCAGGGCGGGACTCCACCAGGTTGCGGGTGAAGGTGTTGTCTTGCGAGATCTCTACCCGTTGGCTGGCCTGGAGCAAACAGCTCAGCCCAGCAGTCCAGGTGAGCTGGTGCCCTTGACCAAAGCGCAGCCCCAAGCTGACCGGAAGGCTGGCGTAGTGCAAACGCTCGGTGTGGACTTGGGTAGTGGTGGTGTGGGCAATCACGTCGGCCACCTCCACAAACGTGCTCATGGAGCGGTCCATGCGCCCGACGTTGAAGTACTCCAGCCCAACCAGGGCACTCCAGGTGCGGTTATGGTTGTACTCCCCTACCAGCCCCACCGAGGGGTTCGTGGCCAGGACTTGTGGGTTGGCGCCGTAATCGGCCAGCAGTGCGTTGCCGAGCAATACCGATACGGTCAAGGGGCGCAACGGCAGACCTTGTACGAAGCGGTCAGCACTCCATGCGTCGCGTGCGATGACCGCCCTGTTATCATCGCCCCCCTGGGCGGGCAACAGTGCGGCAGGTTTGCGGACCATCCACGCCAACTGCTCATCACCCATCGGCAAAGTGCGGGTAGCGGGGGTGTCCTCCAAAGGCTGTTCTTCCACGGGGGCGACTTGCGGCTGAATGCCTGCATGCGCCAGCGCAGGATGCATTGGCGCGGAGGCAATTTCAAACCGCTGCAGCGAATCATCATCCGCCACCGTAGAGGTGTTCACGTTTCGTGTAACAGGGGTTTGCGTTTGGGTGGCGGCCAGCGGGAGGGCCTGCGAGGTGGCCGGCGGAGTGCTGCTCGCGCCGGCGGCAGTGGACTCCTCTGGAGTGCTGGCAGGCAGCGCTTGCGCCAAGAACGTAGCGGCCGCTGCAGCCGAAGGAGTGGCGGTGCCTCGTGTGGCGCCCGCACCTGCTTCTCGTACCGTTACAGCAACCGCACCGGGCTGATTGAGGGCGGGTTGTTCGGGCTGGGTGGCCCAGTTGCTTGCCCACGCTTGATTGGGCAAAACGCGAACAGCCGTAGCCGGAGCAAGACCCTCGGACGGCGACCACAAATAGTGCGCGGCCATAGCACCGCCGAGCAGCAGCACCAACAAGGCGCCGGCTGCACTGCGCCAGAAGAGCACGCGTCGCTCACGTGCCTTGATCATGACCAGCGCGCTGTCCCAATATTCCTGGCGGTACTCCAGGCCATCGGGGACGGGCTCGTTCAGCGGCTGAAAATCAGCTTGCTTTTTCATTGAAATATGTTTCTCCGTGCGATTCCCGCACCAGTTCTCGAATGCGCTTCTTGGCCATACTGTAATGCCATTGCGAAGTGCCTTCTGAGATGTCCAACAGGCTGGCGATTTCGTGGTGTTTGTACCCGTCAATCGCATAAAGGTTGAACACCTTTGAGGTCATGGGCGGCAACTTTTTCAGTTTGCTCTTGATCAGCTCTAACATGTCCTCCTGCGCTTCGGAAAGTTCGGTTTCCAGCCGCGTGGCGTTGGACAAGTCTTCGCGGGCCTTGAGTTCCATGGTCTCGCGGTATTGCTTGGACCGTCGGTACTCGTCGATGATGCTGTTGATCATCACTTTTCGGCACCACAACTCAAAAGGCACATTGGTCTTGTACTTTTTGAGGTTGAAGATGATCTTGGTGAACCCCAAGTTGAAATACTCCACTGCCTGATCTTGATCCGCAGCATAGCGCCAGCACACTGGAATGAGCTGTGCATAACAGCGTTTATGCAGCTCATTTTGTGCCTTGCGGTCCTTTTTCAAGCACCGTTTCACCAGTTTTGGATCGTATTCCAGCAAGTATTCAAACAGTGATATTAGGCCTTTCAGCCCACATTACACTTAAGGTTCACTTCCTTACACGCACGCTTGGGCGAAAACCTTGGGTGGTTCTGAAAAAATTTCTTGAAGGAGAAGATACGGGTTTTCGGGGCCTACGCCTCGCTCCACACTTTGGTGCCTTCGGTGCAGTTGGTGCAGATGTCGATCTGGGAACGGCTGGTGAGGATGGCCGCGCGGAATGCCCGGTAGGTTTCGCCCTTCCAAATGGCGTTGAAAGGGGTGGATTTTAAATCACCCATGCGGTGGGTGGCGTCCTTGTCAAAACAGCACGGCACCACCAGTCCATCCCAAGTGATGACAGCGCCTTGCCACATGCGCCAGCACTGGTTCAGCAGCTTGTTGCGGATGGCCCACGTGCCGTCGGGCAATTGACAATAGCGGCTGTATTTGGCGTTCTTGGGAATGAGGTCGTTGCCGTGTTTGTAGTCGTAGACTTGCGCGGTTTTGAAGCGGACCTCATCTACCCCCAACTCCTCTCCCAAAGCCAGCATGTCGTCGATCTGGTGCTCGTTGTGGCGGACCACCAGGCATTGGAGGATGATGTGCGGAGAAGAGGAACCTGCAGCTTCCCGAGCAGCAACCACGTTTCGCACGCCGGTTTTGGCCTTTTCCAAATCGCCGTGGATGCGGTACTGCTCGTAGGTGTCTTGGGTGCTGCCGTCGAGCGAGACGATGAGGCGATCCAATCCAGATTCAACGGTTTTACGCGCATTTTCGGGGTGAAGGAAGTGGGCGTTGGTGGAGGTTGCGGTGTAGACACCCGCGTTGTGGGCCTCGCGGATCAGGGCCAGGAAGTCTGGGTGGATGTACGGCTCACCTTGGAAGTAAAAAGTCATGTAACCCACGTGGCGCTTGACTTGATCCAGGATATCACGGAAGAAACCGGTCTTGAGGTTGCCCGTGGGACGCGTGAACTGTTTGAGGCCCGAAGGACACTCCGGACAACCCAGGTTGCAGGCGGTGGTGGGCTCAATGCTCAGCGAGAGGGGCTTGCCCCAGACCAGCGGTTTTTTGAGCAGGCGGGACAGGTGGTAGCTGGACCACAACAGTCCGGCGTTCCACACCCGGGCGGGGGTAGCGCGGCGCAGCAATGCATGTTGATCAGCAGAAATCAGTCCCATGTCCACAAAATTCGGGATCGCGGTGCACTTGTGGGCAAAAGCGGAGTGCTACCTTCGCTGGTATGATCCTCATCGAAGACACCCTGATCAGCGAAGAGCTGTTTGACCGCAAGTTTGTCTGCGACCTCTCGGCCTGCAAAGGCGCGTGTTGCGTGGAAGGCGAAAGCGGCGCCCCGCTGGAAGAGGATGAACTCGAAAAACTGGAGGCCGCGGTCCCCGCCGCCCTCCCCTTCCTCCCCAAAGAAGCCCAAGCCCGCATTGCCGAACACGGCCTGTACGAGATGGACGTGGACGGAGATCTGGTCACCCCGCTCATGGGCGAAGGCAAAGAATGCGTCTACACCGTGTTTGACGACCACGGCGTGGCCAAATGCGGACTGGAAATGGCCTACCGCGACGGCAAAACAGATTGGATGAAGCCCGTGAGTTGCCACCTCTACCCCATCCGCCTCAAGCAGCTCAAGGATTTCATGGCCATCAATGTGCACCGCTGGAAGATCTGCCAGCCGGCGTGCGATTGTGGCGAAAAGCTGCAGGTACCGCTGTACAAGTTCTTGCGTCAAGCCCTGGTGCGCCGCTTTGGAGAAGACTGGTACCAACAACTGGAACTTGCCGCTGAATTGCGTGACCAGGCGTTTGAATAGATCAATTGTAGGGCGAGAGACTACATCGCCATCTCGCCTTTTTTTCGGTAATTGGTATACGACAACCAGTCTTCGACCTGCATCTCTCTGAATTGTCTACCAATACGACATCCACAAACACCGAACTCGCCCAACTGCGCGCTGAAAACGAGCGCCTTCGAGCCGAGCTCTCTGCGTACCAAGGAAAAACGCTTTGGCCTTCGCATTGGTTTCTGAACCAATTGCCAGCGGGGTTGGCCTTCGTGTCCCGCGATTTTAAGCTTGCGGTGTACAACCAAGCCTACCAAGACGTCACGAAAACCCCCGATTTGGTGGTAGGCATGCCCATTGAAGACACCGTAACCTGGAGTTGTTGTAGAGATCAGTTGATCCCCAGCATGAAAGCGGTGGAGCAAAGTCTAGAACGGATCGAAGTCATCCAATTGGTCGATGGGCGTGATCTGCGGATGCGCATTTACCCTTATCTGAATGATCAGCGAGAGCTGGAAGGGTTTGTCTTTGAATTGTTGGATGTGACCAAGCTGGTCAAACAAGAACGCAACCTTGAGGAGACCGAAAATCTGGTCGAGGCCATCACACGTGTAAGTCCCAACTTCATCTATCTCCGAGAGGTCGATAGCGGTCAATTTCGCTACCGAAATTGGAACATTGAGGACGTTTTTGGCGTGGCTGAGGACGCCTTTCCCCGGGCATGTGTGCATCCCGATGACCTGGAGAAATTTGACGCCTTTTATGCTCAGATGTCCGTTGCTGGAGGGCCCAAACAACAATCATTAGAGTATCGTTTGCGCCACGCTAACGGGGAGTACCTCTGGATTCGAGAGCTTCTACGCATTTATGAAACAGCTCCGGATGGAACACCAATACTCCAGTTGGGCTACGGCACCAATATCAACAAGTTAAGAGAGCAATTTGTCCGCCTTCAAGAACGCGAGCACTTCATCCATACTGTCACCAAGAACACACCGCTGCTGATTTACATCTACAACATTGATCAGCAGGCAATCGTATATGCCAACCGCGAAGTTTCAGAACTGTTGGGTTACACGACTGAAGAATTCCGGGGAATGGAGCAAGGTGTATACCACCTCATTCACCCTGAGGACAAGCACATGATGGAGGACGACTACATGCGCATGCGCACTGCAGAAGAAGGTCACATCCAAGAATTGGTGTATCGCATTCTGCACAAGGACGGGCACTATGTGTCTATCCAACGCTTCAACACCCCGTACCGCAGGGATGCTGAAGGCAACGTGGTCGAAGTCATCGGTACCGCCAGGGATGTGACTGAGTTGGAAGTCACCAAACGCGAGAAGCGCGACCAAGAGGTGTGGTTCCGCAGCATCTTTGAACAGACTTCGGAATTTTTGACGGTGCTGGACAGCGACTTCAATATGCTTGAGGTAAACCGCACATTCTCCCACGTGAGCAGCGAGGATTTGTTGGGGCAGAATTGGCGTAAATCCCTTGGCAGACGAAACGCCGAGCTCCTCGAAAAACAAGGTCGAGACATCATTGAAAACGGGGGTTCCAACTCGTTTGAAACTGAGATCACCCAGCCCGACGGCAGCAGTATCTTTCTGCTCAACACCGTTTCGCGCCTCACCTTGGATGAGCGGACACTGCTGTTGCTGCGCTCCACCGACATCACCGAACTCAAGCATGTCCAAGAATCGCTGCGCGGGCAGGCAAGCATGCTGGAAGCCTCCAATTTGGAGCTGGAGCAATTTGCCTACGTGGCCTCACATGATTTGCTGGAGCCGGTGCGCATCGTTGGCCAGTACCTCGAGCTGATTCGTCGCAAGCTGGACACGCAGGTGAACGCGCAGGTAAGTGAATACATGGAATTTGCGGTGGACGCCAACAGGCGCATGGAAGCGCTGATCAAAGCGCTGTTGGACTTCTCGCGCATTTCCAACCAACGCTTGAACCAGGTGGATGTGTCGTTGGATGAGATCTTCGTGCAAGTGGAGCGCTTCCTGAGCTCACAAATCAAAAATACCCAAGCGGTGGTGGAACGCGATTCGCCGAACAGGGTGCATGTGGACCCCATTCTCACCGCTGCACTGTTCAGCAACTTGATCTCCAACGCACTGAAATTCAGCAAACCGAACTTGACTCCCAAGGTCACCATCGCCAGCCAATTGCTGGACGACGGACAAGTGGAAATCAGCGTAAGTGACGAAGGCATTGGGATTGCCGCGCACCTGCAAGAGCGTATTTTTCAAGTGTTTCAGCGACTGCACCCGCAAAGCCAATATGCGGGCCACGGAATTGGTTTGACCTCGGCCAAACGGATTGCCGAACGCCATAACGGCAGTTTGCAGTTGGAATCCGAGGAAGGACTCGGCACCACCTTCTACGTAACGCTTCCTGCGGCCAAGAACGCCGACTGAACCGATCAGAATTTCGGTCGGTTTTCGGCATGAAATCACCACCTCCTGAAGACCTATTGGACCTTGATCAGCTCTTCTTTGCTGCTCAATTCGGTGCGCAACACACAGGCGCGGCCATTGCAATTGCAGTTCGAACCCAAGGCATCGGTGCAGGTGCCACCCCTGTCCGGACACGCGCGCATGTCGCACGGATCTGGAGTGTCTTGCAGGTGGGCATCGATGTATTGGTGTGCAGGCGGTGGCTGACCAGGCGAAAGTGGTTGTCAAAGGCGTCTTGGAGTCCGACCCCGTCGGCCAGGATCAATGGGCCATCGACTTCCCTTCCGAGGACAAGAGTTTCGGAAGTAGGTTCGCAGCAAGTCAGCAGGGACACCACAGCGGTGAGCAAACCCAGAGCGCGCAGCAGAAAAACCTGGTTTACCGAGCAAATTGCAAACGCGCAACATGGACGCGGTTAGAACCGGCGCGTCAACCCCACTTGCAGCCCTCCCAAGGTGGTGCGTGTGTTCCAGTCTTCAAAACGGCCCCATTGCAGGCCCACAGGCACGGCGGCATCGAGGCGCCATGCCGGCGATAGTGCCACGCCCACAAACGGACGCAACTGCGGAGAGAGGCTCACGGCGGCCTGCGGCGCATCGGTGCGGGTGTAGTTCACCACTTCGCCTTCGGAGTTGAGCGAGCGTCCGGTGGCCTCCAGCTGCACGTGCAGCACAGCGCCCAAGCCCAAGCCCGCCTCAAAACGGCCCGCGGTGCGGACCCACTGCCACTCCACCGGCACGCTCAAGGTGCGCTGGCGGTTGTGGTGCAACACACGCCGGTAGTCGGTGCGGGTGGCGAGTACCTCGCCGTATATCAGGGCTACCGTGTCGCCGGTAATGGCGTTGACCTGGATTTCGATGAGTTGGTCCTCCACCAGCACTTGGCTGACAGTGGTGCGCTCAAAATCCAAGCGGTGGTAGCATTCATTCAGGCCCAGCCCGACTTCCAAACGTCTGCCGGGGCGCATGTCCAGCTGGAATCCGGCGCCTGCGCTCCACCCCCAATCGGGGCGCTGGTAGCTGTTGATGTCCGAGGTGCCTTCACCGGTGTAACGCACGCTGCTCCAGGTGGCGCCGCCGTAGGCACGGATGGCCCACGGTTTGCCCGGCCCAGTGACTTGCCGGGACGTGGCGGTCAGCGCAGGGATCAACGTTGCGGGCGTCCAGTCCGGTTGGAGCAGGGGCAGCAGGTTCAGGGGCATGCGCGGTGCGGGCGGGGTGTGGTCTGGGGCGGTGCGGGCGGCAGGTAGCGCAGCACGTGCTTCTGTGGTGCGATCCACAGCGGCAGCGGCCGGTTCAAGGGTCTGCGGCGGGGTATTCGCTGCGATGCCTGGGGTGCTTGCCTCCACCACCGGGGCATCCGGCTGTGGTGTATCCGACGGCTGCATGCCGGCCACGCCTGAGCGCATGCCGGTGGTGAGTGCACCTTTGGTTGGAGTCTGATCCGCCTCCCCCGAAGCGGTGGTTTGGCCTGCTTCCCCCGAAGTCAGCACGGCATCCTGGCCCAGCAGCGCGCTGTGGCCCGCAGAGGCGGTTTGGGTCCATCCCTTGAACGTGGTGGGTGCCGTGCCCCCCGCCCACGCGAGTTGGTCGGCGTCGGCCGGGGCGCGCAGGTACCAGATGGCGACAATGGACAGGGCGGTGGCAAACAGCCCGCCGAGGACAAACCAGAAGGCGCCGCGGTTGCGTTTGCCGTCCAAACTGCCCTCTACCGCAACCCACAACGCGTCCTGTCCGGCGGGGGAAACCGGAGCACTCGCGTCGGCAAAGCGGTCTTTGAGGTGTTGTTCAAGGGGATTCATGGTGCAGTATTGATGTGGCGCGTGACCGTGCTCTCATCGGGGGATTGGAGCGTGGTGCGCACCCATTTGCGCGCTCGGGATACTCGCTGGCGCGCCAATTCTGGGGTGATGCCCAACAGCTGGGCGACTTCTTTGTGTTCAAACCCGTCGATCACGTGCAGGCTGAA
This sequence comes from Flavobacteriales bacterium, assembly GCA_049594615.1. Lineage (GTDB taxonomy): Bacteria > Bacteroidota > Bacteroidia > Flavobacteriales_D > Sanyastnellaceae > CAXPZW01. Next base: position 1,118 of record JBMYJR010000036.1, on the reverse strand, counting down.
GGCTTCGAAAAACTGCGGCGGCATGTGACGCAGGTGCGCAATCAAATCGTCGTTGCTCAGTTTGTCGAGGACCACGGGTTGGATGACCGGTACGCCGTCCCAATCGTCCAAGGAGGTGTGATCACGTTTGGCGGCCTTTTTGCCTTGGGCCATGGCCGCGTGGATGGTCACCCGGGCGGCCCATTGCTTGACCGTGCCTTTGGCCGGATCGAAGGTCTTGAGTCCAGTAAACACGTGGATGAAGGCCTCCTGCAGGGCGTCTTGGTGGAGGCGCGCATCGAATAAATACCGGCGCACAATGGCGTTGAGGTAAGGCAAGAGCAGCTCATACAACCGCTTCTGGGACTTGCGGTCGCCCTGGATGCAAGCATCCAGCAAAGAAGTGGGTATGAGCTGCGTACGTTGCATGTTGAAGTCATTTCCCGGCAAGGAAATGCCCATAATTAGGGTTTAGGGTTGACACGTGCAGTCCTCGTCAATCACTCCGCCAATAAGCGTATTGTCAATGGATACCCAACAGCTATCGCCGATGTTTCCGAGGTCGGGGCAATCGAACCCGTTGGACTCGTTTTCGATACACTCACAATCGTCGGAAATGATTCCCCAACCATCCTCGCAGGGGTCTCCTACGTTGCCATTCAGTCCGGGACAGTCCCAGCCCGAAAGCGGCGTCAAATCCAATTCAACGCAGTGCGAACACACCACCGCATTTCCTTCATACGCAACAATACAAATGGTGTGAACCGCTACCTCTGAAAAGGTGTGTTCCATCGTCCATTGTGAGGTCGGCGGGACCACCATTCCATTCACGTACCATTCGACGAAATAGGCAGGTTCGGGAAGTGTGTTGTAGGTGAAAATCCAGTTGAGCGAATCTTCTCCGATGGTGTAGGTCAGGCCCATGTCGCACTCTGCATCGTCGATGCAAGTGCAATCTGAGGAGATCACGCCTTCACCATCCGGGCAAGGGTCCCCGATGTTTCCACCCAATTCAGGGCAATCAAAAGGCAATGAGAACGGAATGCATGCGCATGTAGTGTCTACCAAGCCAAATGTGTTTTCGGTGACACAGGTGTCGTTGAAATTGAGTTCGAGGTCTTCGCAGTCGTAGGTCAAGA
>JBMYJR010000035.1:0-29744 GCA_049594615.1 Flavobacteriales bacterium | reverse complement strand
GCCGGCCCAGACCATAAAGCTCAGGGATAACAGTACTACAGATAAACGCATCTCGTCATTTTATTCGTGTTTGGGCCTTAAGGGCTTCTTTTCTCGATTTGGGATACTTCCCTGCGCATGGATGCCAGTGGCTCAAAGATCGCCATCCATGGTGGATCATTTGGACCCCTCAACGCTGTTACGCGGATGTCGGTCGAAAACACTACCGATTGTTGCTTAATGATTGCCTATTAGAGCTCAACAAAAAATCAAATCATGAAGAAAACCCACCTTTTCCTTTTGGCGGTAGCGGGCCTTTTTGCCAGCTGCTCACAACCCTGTCCAGAATGTCCAACCCCAGATTACACCACCTTTGAAGCCAACAAGGCTACACTGGAGCGTCTGTTCTCGGGCTTTGAAAACAAAACTCCCGACGGCTCAATTTTGGCCGAGGATTTCAGGGAGGTAGGCACAGGTATGGATGAGCCCGACCGCAACAAAGCCGAGACCCTTGCCAATTGGAACCAGATGATGAACATGATGGATATGGAGCTCAAGCAAGCCATCTACCTTCCTGGCATCGACACCACTTCTTTCGCGTTAGACGGCTCGGTCCGGTACTATGGAACATGGGAAATGACCATTGGCGAAGCATCGAAAGAGCTTATGGCCTACGGTTCTATGGATTTCAACGAAAACGGTGAAATCACTTCTGTACAGCACTACGCTGACTTCACAGCCACTGTCATGTCCTTGATGGGACCTGCAGCCATGGAACAAATGATGTCTGCCCCGGGGGAATAACATCCTGACCGCAACTGCATACTGTGCATCAAAAAGGCCCGAATTCTCGGGTCTTTTTTTGTTTGGTCACTGGTCCGTGAGCAACACCGATGGCCTGGGCCTCCCAACATCTACTTTCCTGACCAGGGAAGACGATCAGCTCAAGCGGCTAAAATCAAGTGTTTTCCCTATTTTTGCCCTCCCGAAAAAGGACCACAACCATGGCCAAAAAGAACCAGACCGAAGAAACCATTGTGGATGTACAGGAAGTGTACACCAAGACTGAAGTATTCGTTGACCGCAACCGCAAAGCACTCACCATCGGCTTGGCCGTGGTAGCACTGGTGGTGATCAGTTTCTTCGCCTACCAAAAATTGCTGGTAGAGCCCCAAGCCCAGGAAGCACAAAACAACATCTGGCAAGCACAGATGTACTTTGAGCAAGACTCGATGGACCTCGCACTCAACGGCGACGGCCTCAACATGGGATTTGAAGAGGTCGCTGAGGAATTCAGCGGTACCGCTACCGGCAACCTGGCCCACTACTACGCCGGTATCATCTACCGCGACAACGGCGATTACGAAGTGGCCCTCGATCACTTCAAAGCAGCCGCCGACCTGAAGGACAACGCCATTTCAGTGATTGCCATGGGCAACGTGGGCGATATGTATGCCGAGATGGGCGAAGTAGCACAAGCAGCCGATTGGATGGAAAAAACCGCCAAGAAAGCTGCCAGCTCAGGCTCTGAAGACTTCACCGCTCCCATGTACTACTACAAGGCTGCAACGCTGAACGTAGCACTGGAGAACTACAGCAAAGCACAATCGCTGCTGGAAGTCATCGTCAACGATTACCCACACTCAGCCGAGTACCGCAAAGCCGCCAAGGAAAGCAAGGCGCTGCTGCGCTACCTGTAAGTCGGCACGCCCCCGATGGCAACCACCGACCTCTCGGCATACGATCCCGCCTCGCTGCCCCAGGCAGCCGGTTACCGCATCGCCGTGGTCACCTCAGCGTGGAACGAAGAAATTACCTCCGGCCTCAAGTCCGGCGCTCTGGCGCTGTTGCTTGAGGCCGGAGTGCTTTCCAACAACATCGTCGAACTCTCTGTACCGGGCGCCTTTGAACTCCCTCTGGGAGCCGCCATGGCTTTGCGCGACGGTTCCATCGACGCCGCCATCTGTTTGGGTAGCGTCATCCGCGGCGAAACCGCCCACTTCGATTACGTCTGCTCGGGCACGGCCCACGGCATCCAAAACGTGGCCATACAAACCGGCAAGCCTGTCATCTTCGGCGTGCTCACCGACGACAACATCGATCAATCACGCGCCCGCTCCGGCGGTAAGCACGGCAACAAAGGCACCGAAGCCGCCGTCACCGCCCTCCAAATGGTCGCGTTGAACAAAGCGCACGACGGGAGTAGTCGTACCCCGCTCGGATTTTAGAATCGAGTTTGCTGGAAGTGCAAGGGGGGTTGGTGCTAGGGAGCGCTGAGCTCGTTTGGGCATACCTGCGGCCCAAGTCCACGCATGCGTATGGAGACGCGACTACATGCGCTCAGCGCTCGAGATGAGCACGCAGAGCAGCTCACATTCCACTTCCCCGTCGAGTCTTGCGCACACGCCCTGGACCATCTGCGCGTCTCCCACCCTGCAAATAGCCACTTTTCACGCTTTACCCCCTTGCACTGCACGCTTGCACTAACTCCTTGCACTAAAAAGGCGCTCCCGCTGGTACGGCCAAAAAAAAAGGCGACCCCAAACGGGATCGCCTTTCTCTAGGTCGTGTTCTATTACTCTTCTACCACATCCGAAGAGACCTCTTGCGCGGCCTTGAGGGCCTCGTAATCGGCTTTCGAACCGGAGATGATGTTCTGGAAGTCGCGGGTACCTGTACCTGCTGGAATCAAGTGACCAACGATCACGTTCTCCTTCAGGCCCATCAGGTGATCCACCTTGCCGCCTACCGCAGCCTCGTTGAGCACCTTGGTGGTTTCCTGGAAGGAAGCCGCCGAGATGAACGAACGGGTCTGGAGCGAGGCACGGGTGATACCCTGCAGCAATGGACGAGAAGTGGCTGGAATGGCCTCACGGGCTTCCACCAATTCCTTGTCCTTGCGGCGCAGCATCGAGTTCTCGTCACGCAGCTTGCGTGCTGAGATCACTTGGCCTTCTTTGAGGTTTTCGCTTTCGCCAGCGCCGGTAACAACCACTTTGCCGTACAGGCTGTCGTTCTCGATCATGAAATCGGACTTCTCGACCGATTGCTTCTCGAGGAACTTCGAATCGCCCGGATCTTCGATGATCACCTTGCGCATCATCTGACGCACAATCACCTCGAAGTGCTTGTCGTTGATCTTCACGCCCTGGAGGCGGTATACCTCCTGGATCTCGTTCACCAGGTATTCCTGTACTGCGGTTGGACCCTCGATGGCCAAGATGTCGGCCGGAGTGATGGCACCATCCGAAAGCGGCGTACCCGCACGGATGAAGTCGTTCTCCTGCACCAGGATGTGCTTCGAGAGTGGCACCAGGTATTTCTTGATTTCGCCGGTACGTGACTCGACTTGGATCTCGCGGTTACCGCGCTTGATCTTGCCGTATGAGACCATACCGTCGATCTCGGTCACCACTGCGGGGTTCGATGGGTTACGTGCCTCGAAGAGCTCGGTTACCCGTGGCAGACCCCCGGTAATATCGCCGGACTTACCAGCACTACGTGGGATCTTGGCCAGGATTTCACCGGTGCCAATCTTGTCACCTTCCTTCACCGATACGTGTGCGCCTACCGGCACCGAGTAAGACTTCACAGTCTCCTTGCCACGTACGATGTGAATCACAGGGTTCTTCTTCTTGTCCTTGGTTTCGGTAATCACCATTTCGGTAAAGCCGGTCTGCTCATCCATCTCCTCGCGGTAGGTAATGCCCTCTTCCACGTTTTCGAATTGGATGGTACCTTCTTCTTCGGTGATGATGACCGAGTTGTACGGATCCCACTCACACACCACATCGCCCTTCTTGATCTTGCGCTTGCCCTTGATGAACAGCGTAGAACCGTACTGGATGTTGTTGGTCGAGAGGATCACTCCGGTCTTGTCTTCAACGACTTTCAGCTCCGCCGAACGCGATACCACGATGTCGATCACCTCGCCGGTGTCGGTGGTACGTGCTACGGTACGCAGGTCGTCGATTTCAATCTTACCCGAGTGCTTGACGATGAGTTTGTTCTCATCGGCAATCTTCGATGCGGTACCCCCCACGTGGAAGGTACGCAGCGTCAGCTGGGTACCTGGCTCACCGATGGACTGTGCAGCAATCACACCTACTGCCTCACCAACCTCTACCTGATCATGGGTAGCCAGGTTGCGGCCGTAGCACTTGGCGCATACGCCGCGCTTGAGCTCACAAGTGAGTACCGAACGGATTTCCACTTCTTCAACACCGGCGGCGTCCACTGCCTCTGCAGCGTCCTCGGTGATGATTTCGCCCGCTTCGATGATGACCTCCTCGGTGTCGGGGTGGGTCACGTCGTGTACACTGGTACGGCCCACAATGCGGTCGGCCAGAGATTCCACGATCTCATCGCTCTTCTTGAGTGCGGTAGCGGTGATGCCGCGCAGGGTGTGGCAGTCCTCATCGTTGATGATCACGTCTTGGGCCACATCCACCAAACGACGGGTCAGGTAACCCGCATCCGCTGTTTTCAGTGCGGTATCCGCAAGACCCTTACGAGCGCCGTGTGTAGAGATGAAGTACTCGAGGATGGACAGGCCTTCCTTGAAGTTCGACAGAATCGGGTTCTCGATAATGTCCTGACCACCCATGGCGGTCGACTTCTGTGGCTTGGCCATCAGACCGCGCATACCTGACAACTGGCGGATCTGCTCTTTCGAACCACGTGCACCCGAGTGGTACATCATGTAGATTGAGTTGAAGCCCCCGTTGTCGTTCTCAAGCTGGTCCATCAGAATGTTGGTCAGCTGCGAGTTGGTGTGTGTCCAGATGTCAATGATCTGGTTGTAGCGCTCATTGTTGGTGATCAGACCCATGTTGTAGTTGTCCATCACACCGGTCACCTCAGCGGTGGCCTTGCCTACGAGCTCTTCTTTTGCTTCTGGGATGATTACATCGTTCAGGTTGAACGACAGACCGCCACTGAATGCGTTCATGAAGCCCATTTCCTTGATGTCATCGAGGAATTTGGCAGCACCTTCAACCCCTACCGTACGCAGTACACGCGAGATGATGCCGCGCAACGACTTCTTGGTGAGCAGTTCGTTGATGTAGCCTACCTCGTCGGGCACCAACTCGTTGAAGAGTACGCGACCGGCGGTGGTCTCAATCATTTCTTTGGTACCGTCAACATGGGTGAAACGCAGGGTTACTTTGGCGTGAAGCGAAACTTCCCCTTCGTTGTAGGCGATGATGGCCTCCTCAGGAGAGTAGAACTTCATGCCTTCCCCTTTCACCGGTTGGGCTTTGGTGCCTTTGCGCTCTTTGCTGATGTAGTACAGTCCCAGAACCATATCCTGAGAAGGTACCGCCACCGGCGCACCGTTAGCCGGGTTGAGGATGTTGTGCGAAGACAGCATCAACAGCTGGGCCTCCAGAATTGCAGCATTGCCGAGTGGCAAGTGAACAGCCATCTGGTCACCATCGAAATCCGCGTTAAATGCCGTACACGCTAGCGGGTGTAATTGGATAGCCTTACCCTCAATAAGCTTCGGCTGGAATGCTTGGATACCCAAACGGTGAAGGGTCGGTGCACGGTTGAGGAGCACTGGGTGGCCCTTAAGCACGTTCTCGAGGATGTCCCACACTACAGGCTCTTTCTTGTCTACGATCTTCTTCGCAGACTTGACCGTTTTCACGATGCCGCGCTCGATGAGCTTGCGGATGATGAACGGCTTGTAGAGCTCGGCTGCCATGTTCTTTGGCATACCGCACTCGTGCAATTTCAGCTGAGGACCAACCACAATTACCGAACGCGCCGAGTAATCCACACGCTTACCGAGCAGGTTCTGACGGAAGCGACCTTGTTTACCCTTCAGGCTGTCAGACAGCGACTTGAGTGGTCGGTTACTTTCGGTTTTCACCGCGCTGGATTTACGCGAGTTGTCGAAGAGCGAATCCACTGCTTCTTGCAGCATACGCTTCTCGTTGCGCAGAATCACTTCAGGAGCCTTGATCTCGATCAGGCGCTTGAGGCGGTTGTTACGGATGATCACACGGCGATAGAGGTCGTTCAAATCGGAAGTCGCAAAACGACCACCGTCGAGCGGTACCAATGGACGCAGCTCTGGTGGAATCACAGGCACCACCTTCACAATCATCCACTCAGGACGATTCTCTACGCGGGTTTGTGAATCGCGGAACGCCTCGGCCACTTGCAGGCGCTTGAGCGCCTCGTTCTTACGCTGCTGCGAGGTCTCGGTGTTGGCCTGGTGACGCAGTTTGTAAGTGAGCGAGTCGAGGTCGAGGCCCATCAACATGTCGTGCAGGGCTTCGGCGCCCATCTTGGCCACGAACTTGTTGGGGTCCTTGTCGTCCAGGTATTGGTTCTCCTTGGGCAAGGCATCGAGGATGTCGAGGTATTCCTCTTCGGTGAGGAAGTCCCACTCGTTCAGCGGGTTGCCCTCGTTGTCCACCGCTTGTCCAGTGTTGAGCACTACATAGCGCTCGTAGTAAATGATCTGGTCGAGTTTCTTGGTGGGCAGGCCCAACAAGTAACCGATCTTGTTTGGAAGTGAACGGAAGTACCAGATGTGGGCCACAGGCACCACCAACTGGATGTGACCCATACGCTCACGACGCACCTTCTTCTCGGTCACCTCTACACCACAACGGTCGCAGATGATGCCTTTGTAGCGGATACGCTTGTACTTGCCGCAGTGGCACTCGTAATCCTTTACGGGACCGAAAATGCGCTCACAGAAAAGGCCGTCGCGTTCGGGCTTGTACGTACGGTAGTTGATGGTCTCGGGCTTGAGAACCTCACCGTACGATCCTTCCAAAATTTGCTCCGGCGACGCAAGGCTAATGGTGACCTTGTTGAAGTCGCTCTGAGTAGGCTTGATATTTTTTTTGCTCAATGACATAGAAATCGTGTTGAAAGGGTTAGGGTGGGTTCTTAGTCCATGGTCACGTTCAGACCCAGACCTCGGAGCTCGTGCAACAGTACGTTGAACGATTCCGGGATACCAGGACGTGGCATGGGATCACCCTTCACAATGGCCTCGTATGCTTTCGCACGGCCAATCACGTCATCAGACTTCACGGTCAGGATCTCTTGCAGGATGTTGGCCGCACCGAATGCCTCAAGTGCCCATACCTCCATCTCACCAAAGCGCTGACCACCGAACTGCGCCTTACCACCCAGCGGCTGCTGCGTAATAAGCGAGTATGGGCCAATCGAACGGGCGTGCATTTTATCGTCAACCATGTGCGAGAGCTTCAGCATGTAAATCACACCTACGGTTGCTTTCTGGTCAAACTTCTTACCCGTTCCACCGTCGTAAAGCTGGGCAGCACCGTAACGTGGGATGCCTGCTTGGTCGGTGTACTTGTTGATCTCATCGATGTGCGCACCGTCGAAAATCGGGGTGGCGAATTTCATGCCCAGCTTCTGGCCGGCCCAACCGAGTACGGTTTCGTAGATCTGACCCAAGTTCATACGCGATGGTACGCCCAGCGGGTTGAGTACGATGTCTACCGGTGTTCCGTCTTCGAGGAACGGCATGTCCTCTTGGCGAACGATGCGTGCCACGATACCCTTGTTACCGTGACGACCCGCCATCTTATCACCCACTTTCAGCTTGCGCTTCTTGGCCACGTAAACCTTGGCGAGTTTCACAATACCGGCAGGCAGCTCATCACCCACGGTGATTTGGAACTTTTTGCGCTTGTATTGACCCAGGATATCGTGGTACTTCAGGGTGTAGTTGTGGATGGTTTGCTTGACCAGATTGTTGTTGTTCTGGTCTTTGGTCCAACCGTCCGAGTTTACGATGCTGTAGTCAAGGGTGCTCAGGGCCTTGGCGCTGAACTTCACCCCTTTCTTGATCATCTCTTCGCGGTAGTGGTTGAAGACACCTTGGCTGGTCTTACCGCCCACGATCTTCATGAGCTTGTCCACCAAGACTTTCTTCAATTCCGCGTGCTCCTTCTCGAATTCCAGATCCAGGGCTTCCACCAGCGGCTTGTCAGAAGCTTTGGCTTTGCGATCCTTCACGGCGCGAGAGAAGAGTTTTTTATCGATCACAAAACCGGTGGTCGAAGGACCGGCTTTGAGTGAGGCGTCTTTTACATCACCTGCTTTGTCGCCAAAGATGGCGCGCAGCAGTTTCTCCTCTGGTGAAGGATCGGTCTCACCTTTCGGGGTGATTTTACCGATGAGGATGTCGCCTTCCTTGATCTCGGCACCGATGCGGATGATGCCGTGCTCGTCGAGGTCTTTGGTGGCTTCCTCAGAAACGTTCGGGATGTCTGCGGTCAACTCCTCCACACCACGCTTGGTGTCACGTACCTCAAGTACGTACTCGTTCACGTGGATTGAGGTGTAGATGTCTTCGCGTACAACACGCTCAGAAATCACGATCGCATCCTCAAAGTTGTATCCCTTCCAGGGCATGAATGCCACCTTCAGGTTGATGCCAATTCCGAGCTCGCCTTGGTCGGTGCCGTAGCCCTCTACCAATACGTCGCCCTTCTTGACTTTTTGTCCTTTGGCCACAATTGGACGCAAGTTCATGCACGTACCTTGGTTGGTGCGGGCAAACTTGGTCACCGGGTACACCTTTACATCGCCTTTGAAGCTCACCAATTGGGCTTCTTCGCTGCGCTTGTAACGGATGTGCACCTCGCGTGCGTCTACGTAGTCCACCACACCGTCGCCTTCAGCGGTAAGCAGCACGCGAGAGTCGCGGGCCACCATGCCTTCGATACCGGTACCAACGATGGGCGATTGTGGCTGCATCACAGGTACAGCCTGGCGCATCATGTTCGAGCCCATCAGTGCACGGTTCGCATCGTCGTGCTCGAGGAATGGAATCAGCGATGCGGCCACCGAGGCAATCTGGTTGGGCGCAACGTCCATCAAGTGGATGCCGTCGGGCGGGGTGATCGGGAAGTCGCCTTCCAGACGTGTCTTCACGTAGCTGGCTGCGAAGGCGCCTTTGTCGTCGATTTCAGCATTGGCCTGCGCGATGATCATCGAATCCTCTTCCTCAGCACTGTAGTATTTCACATTGCTGTTGTCAAGTTGCGCCTTGCCGGACTTCACTTCACGGTAAGGGGTTTCGATGAAGCCCAGTCGGTTCACTTTCGCGAACACGCACAGCGAGGAAATCAGACCAATGTTTGGACCCTCTGGCGTCTCAATGGTACAGAGGCGGCCGTAGTGGGTGTAGTGAACATCACGCACCTCAAAGCCCGCGCGCTCACGGCTCAAACCACCAGGACCGAGTGCCGAGAGACGGCGCTTGTGGGTCACCTCCGAGAGGGGGTTGGTTTGGTCCATGAACTGGCTCAACTGGTTGGTTCCGAAGAACGAGTTGATCACCGAGCTGAGGGTCTTTGCGTTGATGAGGTCAATCGGGGTGAAGACCTCGTTGTCACGCACGTTCATGCGCTCACGGATGGTACGGGCCATACGGGCCAGACCTACCGAGAACTGGTTGTACAGTTGCTCACCAACGGTACGTACACGACGGTTTGAGAGGTGATCGATGTCGTCCACATCGGTCTTGGAGTTCACCAGCTCGATCAAGTACTTGATGATGCAGATGATGTCTTCCTTGGTCAGGGTACGCGCCTCCATGTCCAGGTCCAAGCCCAGCTTGCGGTTGATGCGGAAACGTCCTACCTCACCGAGGTCGTATCGTTGCTCTGAGAAGAACAGCTTGTCGATCACGCCACGAGCGGTGTCCATGTCTGGCGGCTCGGCGTTTCGCAGCTGGCGGTAGATGTGCTCCACAGCCTCTTTCTCCGAGTTGGAGGTGTCCTTCTGCAGGGTGTTGTAAATGATGGTGAAATCGGCCGTGTTGATGTCCTCCTTGTGAAGGATGATGTGCTTCGAGCCTGATTCCAGAATTTCTTCGAGGTGCTCTTTTTCGATCACGGTCTCGCGGTCGAGGATCACCTCGTTGCGCTCGATCGATACTACCTCTCCGGTATCCTCATCTACGAAATCTTCGATCCAAGTCTTAAGTACACGAGCAGCCAAACGGCGTCCCACGCAGCGCTTCAGACCGGTCTTGGTCACCTTCACCTCATCGGCAAGGTTGAAAATCTCGAGGATGTTTTTGTCGCTTTCGTAGCCAATCGCACGAAGCAGGGTGGTTACCGGCAACTTCTTTTTACGATCGATGTAAGCGTACATCACGTTGTTGATGTCGGTCGCGAATTCGATCCAAGAACCCTTGAATGGAATGATACGCGCCGAGTACAGCTTGGTACCGTTGGCGTGGCGGCTCTGTGAGAAGAACACACCTGGCGAACGGTGCAGCTGCGATACAATCACACGCTCAGCACCATTGACCACGAAGGAACCGCGTGGGGTCATGTATGGGATGGTACCCAAGTACACGTCCTGCACGATGGTTTCGAAATCCTCGTGTTCAGGGTCAGTGCAGTACAGCTTCAGTTTTGCTTTCAGCGGCACTGAGTAAGTCAGACCGCGCTCGATGCACTCCTCAATTGAGTATCGGGGCGGGTCAATGAAGTAATCCAGGAACTCAAGTACGAATTGGTTCCGGGTATCTGTAATGGGGAAGTTCTCGCTGAACACCTTGTACAGTCCTTCGAGGTGACGATTTTCCGGGTTGGTTTCAAGCTGGAAAAACTCCTGGAAGGACTTGAGTTGGATCTCGAGAAAGTCCGGGTACTCGTACAGATTTTTGGTAGACGCGAAGTTGATACGTTCCGCGTTGGGATTCAGTGCTGCCAAGGCCTTGACCGTTTTAGGTGATCGAAAAAAGTGGACACCCTTTAAACAAGGGTTTGTAAAACAGGTTTAGGCCAACGCCAAAATGGCGTGGCCTAAACCTTAAAAGGGTTGCGAAGCGTATCGCTTACTTGAGCTCAACTTCTGCTCCTGCTTCTTCCAGTTGAGACTTGAGAGCTTCAGCTTCGTCCTTAGGCACGCCTTCCTTGATAGGAGCAGGTGCGCCATCTACGATGCCTTTTGCTTCTTTGAGTCCGAGACCGGTGAGTTCTTTCACCAGTTTCACAACTGCAAGTTTGGAGCCACCGGCGGCTTTCAGAATTACGTCGAATTCTGATTTTTCGTCGCCACCACCGGCATCGCCACCACCAGCGCCTGGGGCGGCTACTGCTACTGCTGCAGCAGCTGGTTCGATGCCGTATTCATCTTTGAGGATGTCTGCCAGTTCCTTGACGTCTTTAACGCTCAGGTTTACCAGCTCTTCAGCCATTGCTTTGAGATCGGCCATTGTATGAAGGATTTGTAGGTTCTAAATAAAAAGGGATGATGAAAAATTAAGCGCGGTCTTCGAGGGCTTTCAGCAGACCTGACAGGGTACCGCCACCCGACTCCAGAGAACCCAACAGGCTCTTCATTGGAGACTCGAGCAGTGCGATTACATCGGCGATCAACTCGTCTTTCGACTTGATTTCTACCAATGCCTGCAGTTGGTCGTCGCCTACGTAGCACTCTTCCTCAACATATGCGGCTTTGAGGACAGGTTTGTCGTGTTTCTTACGGAACTCCTTAATGAGCTTCGCCGGAGCGTTGCCCACTTCGGCCCACATCACAGAAGTGTTTCCTTTCAAAGTACCGATCAAGGGCGCGTAATCGCGGTCCTCGAACGACTCCAGGGCTTTGCGCAGCAGGGTGTTTTTAACAACCTGAAGCTTGATGCCACTTTTGAAACACTCACGACGCAGGTCGCTGGTTGCTTCGGCATCCAAAGCTGAAGTGTCCGCGAGGTACAGTACCGGGGTGTCCGCTACCGCTGATTTCAGGGCCTCAATGGCCTCGTTTTTCTCTTCGCGAGTCATGTTTCAGGGGATTATCCGAAGCTTAGTTTCGGGGTTCAATATTCACACCAGGGCTCATCGTGCTCGACAATGAAATCGATTTGATGTAGGTCCCTTTTGCAGCGGCGGGCTTCAAGCGCAACAAGGTTTGAATGAGCTCCTCAGCATTTTCAGCGAGTTTCTCTGACGAGAACGAAACACGACCCACAGTTGCGTGGATGATTCCGTACTTGTCAACCTTGAAGTCAATCTTACCTGCCTTCACGTCTGTCACAGCCTTGCCAACATCCATTGTAACGGTACCGGATTTGGGGTTTGGCATCAATCCTCGTGGTCCGAGGATACGACCCAGTGCTCCCACCTTGCCCATTACGTTTGGTGTGGTAATGATTACATCTACATCGGTCCAGCCACCTTTGATCTTGGTCAGAAACTCGTCAAGGCCAACGTGATCGGCACCAGCATCTTTCGCTTCTTGCTCCTTGTCTGGAGTACACAGTACCAGAACGCGAACGTTCTTACCAGTACCGTGCGGCAGCGAAACAGTGCCACGTACCATTTGGTTGGCCTTACGCGGATCGACACCGAGGCGAACGGCCATGTCTACAGATGCGTCAAACTTCACTTTAGAGATCTGCTTGATGACATCCGCAGCTTCGGCTACCGAGTACAACTTTTCCAAGTCGTAGTTCGACAGCGCTTCTTTGCGGTTCTTGGTCAATCGTCCCATAGGGGTTCTCGCGTTTAAGCGTCCTGACTAAAAGGTGAATTACCGGTTACATTGATACCCATTGAACGAGCCGTACCTGCTACCATTTTCATGGCAGACTCTACGGTAAAGCAGTTCAAATCTGGCATCTTGTCTTCTGCAATGGTCCGCACCTGATCCCAGGTCACCTTGCCTACTTTACGACGGTTGGACTCGGGAGAACCTCCCTTCAGCTTTGCAGCCTCCAACAGTTGTACAGCGGCGGGTGGGGTTTTGATGATAAAGTCAAACGACTTGTCGCCGTAGACCGTAATCACACATGGGAGTACCTTCCCTGCTTTATCTTGGGTTCGAGCATTAAACTGCTTACAGAACTCCATGATATTCACCCCTTTCGCACCCAATGCGGGTCCTACGGGAGGTGAAGGGTTGGCGGCTCCACCACGGATTTGCAGCTTGATCAATCCAGCTACTTCCTTAGCCATAACTATTTATATACCGATGTTGTAAGGGTGCAAGGGGAAGCATTTGTCAAAGACAATGCACCGTTTACAAGCGCGTTAATTCGTAATTCTAACTTTCCTTCTCTACTTGCATGTAGCCCAGTTCCAGTGGGGTCTTTCGTCCGAAGATCTTCACCATTACTTTGAGCTTTTTCTTCTCCTCGTTCACCTCTTCGATGATGCCATCGAATCCGTTGAACGGTCCGTCGATCACCTTCACAGGCTCGCCGACGATGTATGGGATGTTGATGGCTTCGTCTGACTCGGCCAACTCATCCACTTTACCCAGCATGCGGTTCACTTCCGACTGGCGCATGGGCAATGGCTCTCCGCGCTTTTCAGCGCCGAGGAACCCAATCACGTTGTTGATGCCTCGAATGATGTGCGGAACCTCGCCCACCAACGATGCTTCAATCAGCACGTAGCCCGGCAGGAAGTTGCGCTCTTTGCTCACCTTCTTACCGTTGCGAATCTGAAAGACCTTCTCGGTCGGAATCAGAATCTGATCTACGTAGTCTTGCAGTCCGTTCGCTTTGATCTCGGCCTCAATGTGCTCTTTGACCTTCTTCTCTTTGCCGCTGATCGCGCGAATGACGTACCACTTCTTTACGATGTCTGACATCCCTGTCTTTTAAAAAGTCAGTACCGGGGGATTACCCGCCGATGAAATCATACAAATAGCCCAAAATCCCCTGGAATGAATACTGGGGGTTTCGGCCAAACAATGCATCCATCCCAAACACGATCAGTGCAATGATCAGGGATGCTACAAACACCAAAATGGCGCTTTGCTGGAGTTCGCTCCACGAAGGCCACGTGACCTTGTGGATGAGCTCATCGTATGATTCCTTGATGTAAGTGCTAAATCCAGCCATCTCTTTTCTTCTTTGCACAGGCGGTAGGACTCGAACCTGCAACCAATGGTTTTGGAGACCACTACTCTACCAATTGAGCTACGCCTGTTTATAAACGCGAAAATGAAGGAGGCAACAAGGCCTCCTTCATCACGCGTCTAATATGATTCCGTATTAGTCGATGATCTCAGTCACCTGACCTGCACCTACGGTGCGGCCACCTTCGCGGATCGCGAAGCGGAGACCAGCGTCCATCGCTACGGGAGTGATCAGTTCTACGGTGATGGTTACGTTATCACCTGGCATTACCATTTCACGGCCCGACTCGAGTTCGATCTCACCTGTTACGTCGAGGGTACGCAGGTAGAACTGAGGACGGTACTTGTTGTGGAATGGGGTGTGACGACCACCTTCTTCTTTCTTGAGGATGTAGACCTCGGCCTTGAACTTCTTGTGTGGAGTGATCGAGTTTGGAGCAGCGATCACCATACCACGCTTGATGTCGGTTTTCTCAACACCGCGCAGAAGCAGACCTACGTTCTCACCAGCGCGGCCCTCGTCGAGGATCTTGCGGAACATCTCAACACCAGTTACGGTGGAGGTCATTTTCTCATCCTGCAGACCTACGATGTCAACAGCGTCACCAGTGTTGATGATACCGGTTTCAATCGCACCAGTAGCAACAGTACCACGACCAGTGATCGAGAATACGTCTTCTACTGACATCAGGAAAGGCTTATCGGTGTCACGCTCTGGAGTCTGGATCCACTCATCAACAGTGTTCATGAGGTTCATCACGGTGTCAACCCACTTGCCTTCGCCGTTCAGTGCACCGAGTGCAGAACCGCTACAGATTGGGGTGTCTTCGTAGCCGTAAGAGTCGAGCAGGTCGGTCAGCTCCATCTCTACGAGCTCGAGGAGCTCCTCATCGTCTACCATGTCCACTTTGTTCATGAAGACAACGATGCGTGGTACGTTTACCTGACGTGAGAGCAGGATGTGCTCACGCGTCTGAGGCATTGGGCCGTCGGTGGCAGCACAAACGAGGATAGCACCGTCCATCTGCGCCGCACCAGTAACCATGTTTTTTACGTAATCCGCGTGACCTGGACAGTCAACGTGGGCGTAGTGACGGTTTTCGGTTTCGTACTCTACGTGAGCAGTGTTAATGGTGATACCACGTTCTTTCTCCTCAGGAGCGTTATCGATGGTATCGAATGAGCGTGCCTCTGCGAGACCTGCATTTGCGAGCACGGAACAGATCGCCGCGGTGAGCGTTGTTTTACCGTGGTCAACGTGACCAATCGTACCGATGTTCACGTGCGGCTTGGTCCGTTCAAACTGTTCTTTAGCCATGGCCAAAAATTTAAATTGTTCTTCTTCTTGTTAAGTA
The DNA here is from genome assembly GCA_049594615.1 of Flavobacteriales bacterium. Taxonomy (GTDB): domain Bacteria; phylum Bacteroidota; class Bacteroidia; order Flavobacteriales_D; family Sanyastnellaceae; genus CAXPZW01. The sequence continues at coordinate 14,526 of JBMYJR010000035.1, read as the reverse complement.
ACGTATAATACACAACTGGAGCCAATGAGGGGAATTGAACCCCTGACCTCTTCCTTACCAAGGAAGCGCTCTACCCCTGAGCTACATCGGCTGTTTGAACAGTCTAACATCTACGAATGCTGTTCAGCTAAAATCGTTTTGAGCGGGAAACGGGACTCGAACCCGCGACCCTCAGCTTGGAAGGCTGATGCTCTAGCCAACTGAGCTACTCCCGCTTCGCACACTAAAGTGCTGTTCCCGACAGAACTCAGGGTGGATCCTGACTGGAATTGGTGGTGGGGGTGATAGGATTCGAACCTATTCAGACAAAGTCAACAGAGTTACAGTCTGCCCCGGCTCTCCAACTCCGGCGCACCCCCTTTACATATTATGATTTCGTCATGCACATCTCTCTACTCACAGGGTGGAGCAGAGAGCCGATGGAGGGACTCGAACCCACGACCTGCTGATTACAAATCAGCTGCTCTAGCCAGCTGAGCTACATCGGCATAACGAAAACAATTTTCAAAGAACTGCGTGCAAAAAAATGCACCCCTTCACGAAAAAGGAGTGCAAATGTAATGAAGGGTTTTCGTCTCAGCAAGAACTCCCCCTAATTTTTGTTGGTCTTTTCTCAGTGACCGACAGCGGCCTTCTGGAGCTTGGTCTTCTCCTTGCGGATCTGACGGCGAAGGGCCTCTACTACGGCATCGGCCGCGCCCTCGAAACTCTTGTCGGAGCGCTTTGCAAACAGCTCTTTTCCAGGAATGGTCAAGAGGATCTCTGCGGTCTTGTTTTCGGTGGTGGTGTTGTCCAACTTGAGAAAGACCTCACTGCTGATGATCTGGTCGTGAAACAGGGTGAGCTTGTCGAGTTTGTTCTCTATGAAACGGACCAGCTTGTGGTCTGCGGTGAAATTGACTGCACGAACCTGTACTTGCATGTTGTTGGGTATTTAGGGGGACTCAACCCTTTGGATGAGCCTGTTGATGAATCGCTTTGAGTTGTGCTATCGAGTTGTGCGTGTACACTTGCGTGGCCGCCAGGGAGGCGTGGCCGAGAATCTCCTTAATCGCGTTCAGATCTGCACCGTGATTCAGCATGTGAGTGGCAAAGGTGTGTCGAAGCACATGGGGGCTCTTTTGCCCCACCGTTGTCACCCCTAAAAGGTAGCGATTCACGACGTTATATACGAATTTGGGATAGAGTTTCTTGCCGGTGTTGGTCAACATCAATTCGGGAGCGGTTGTGGAACCGAAGTTCTCGTCCTTATACGCTGTATAAACGTCGATTTGTTTCAACATCGCATGGGAAATGGGTACGCGTCGCTCTTTGCTCCGCTTACCGAGCACACGCAACTCCATCCGGTCGCGATGTACGTCGCTGATATGCAGCCCTATGAGCTCGGCGCGGCGCATACCGGTCTCGTAAAGCAAGGTGAGCAACAACCGGTCGCGTTGGCCAGAGAAATCGTCGGTAAAGCGCTCAGGATCGAGCAGGGTTTCCATGTCGGCTTCGGACAGGAAGGAAGGCACGCGTTCGCCGCGCTTGGGGGTGACCACCTGGCGGGTGGGGGCATGTTCGAGGATGCCGTCGCGCACCATCAGCTTGAAGAAGGTGCGGATGGCGCTCACCTTCCGTTGGATGCTACGGGGCGAAAGACCGCCTTCCAACAACGAAACCACCCACGAGCGCACCGCTGTGTGCTCAACGTCTTGCACGCGGGTGATGCCGTAGGTGTCCTCTAAATAAGCGGTAAACTGGGCGTGATCACCTAAGTACGCAGCAGTGGTGTGGGGAGAGTAGCGCTTTTCGGCACTGAGGTAGGTATGGAAACGTTGAGATTCGAGCATACAAAAAGGCGCAAGTCCTATCGAACTTACGCCTTTCTTCCATATTCCTAAAGGATCGCTCCTTAGCTTTCGCGGTGTTTTTGCTGCACGTAGATCGCTTTTTTGATCTCCTTGCGGCGCGAGACAGATGGCTTTTCGAATTCACGACGAGCACGTACTGCACGCATTCGACCAGTGCGGTCGAATTTCTTCTTATAACGTTTGAGCGCACGCTCAATGTTCTCTCCTTCTTTTACGGGTACAATCAACATACCGAATGCATTTAGGGGGGCAAAGATAGGTGTTCTTTTTGATTCTCCAACTATCCACGAAGCAATTCTCGTGAGATCACCAGTTTCTGAATTTCGCTGGTCCCCTCCCCGATGGTACAGAGCTTGGAGTCGCGGTAGAACTTCTCGGCAGGGTACTCTTTGGTGTAACCATACCCCCCGTGGATTTGCACTGCTTCGTTGCTTACGCGCACGCTCACCTCTGAGGCATAGTACTTGGCCATGGCGCTCTCTTTGGTGACCTTCACGTGGCGGTTTTTCATGTCTGCTGCTTGGTACAGGAGCAATTCTGCCGCTTCGATTTCGGTGGCCATCTGCGCCAGCTTGAAGCTGATGCCTTGGAACTGCGAAATGGGCTTGCCAAACTGCTCACGCTCTTTGCTGTATTTGATGGAACAGTTGAGCGCTCCTTTTGCGATGCCCAAGGCCAAGGCGCCGATACTGATGCGTCCGCCGTCCAGAATCTTCATGCTCTGAATGAAGCCTTCGCCGACCTCGCCCAAGACGTTCTCTTTGGGGATGCGGCAGTTGTCGAAGAACAAACACGCGGTTTCGCTGGCGCGCATGCCGAGCTTGTCTTCCTTCTTGCCGCCCGAGAATCCAGGTGTGCCTTTTTCGATGACGAAGGCGGTCATGCCGTGGCTGTCGCCTTTTTCGCCAGTGCGGGCAATCACCACTGCAACGTCGCCGCTGATGGCGTGGGTGATGAAGTTCTTAGAACCGTTGAGCACATAGTGGTCGCCGTCGCGCACAGCGGTGGTCATCATGCCACCCGCGTCCGAGCCGGTTCCGGTTTCGGTGAGTCCCCAAGCGCCGATCCATTCTGCAGTGGCGAGTTTGGGAAGGTATTTCTGCTTCTGTTCTTCGTTGCCGAATTCCAGGATGTGGTTGGTACAAAGGCTGTTGTGTGCGGCAACAGAGAGACCTATGGAACCGCAAACCTGTGCGATTTCTTCGATGACCGAGATGTATTCGAAGTACCCCATGCCCGAGCCGCCGTATTGCTGGGGAACAAGTACCCCCATCATGCCGAGCTCACCGAGCTTTTTGAAAAGTTCTACTGGGAAGGTTTGCGCTTCGTCCCAGATCATTACGTGGGGACGAATTTCTTTTTCGGCAAAGTCGCGGGCCATTTCCGCCACCATGCGCTGGTTTTCAGACTGCGTCAGGTTCATGTGTGGGTCAGGATGTTGAACATCAACACTCCGGCAAAGGCATTGTTGCCGGGGCTGGGAGGCAGGGACGTCTTCCCTACCAGCGCGCTAAGGTATGAATATTTGCGCCGGGCATTTCCAGTTTGGCCCGCCCCTCAAGGCCTTCCAACTCAATCAAAAAGGAAGCACCAGCCACTTCGGCGCCCATTTGTTTACACAGATGAATGGCTGCATTGGCCGTACCTCCGGTGGCCAGCAAATCGTCGTGTACCAGCACGCGTTGGCCAGGCTTGAGTGCATCCTTGTGCATTTCGATTTCGGCCGAGCCGTATTCGAGGTCGTAGGCGTACTCCACGGTTTCGGCCGGGAGCTTGCCTTTTTTGCGAATGAGCACAAACGGCACCCCAAGCTTCAAGGCCAGTGGCAATCCAAAAAGGAATCCCCGGCTCTCCACCCCGGCCACCGCTTCGATGTTTTGAGAGGCGTAGTGGTCGTGCAGGTGATCGATGATCTCCTGGGACAGCGCAGGGTCCAGAAACAACGGAGTAATGTCTTTGAACAGAATGCCTGGCTTGGGAAAATCGGGCACTTCACGGACGGCGGCTTTGAGTTTGGATTCCATAGGGAGATAGGTGTTGGCCCAATGTAGCACTTCACCCCCATCCCCCCTAGAGGTCAGGGTCCGAATTCGAAGTAAGGCGCCCAGCGCACCGTATCCTCAGGAGAGACCAAGGCCACTTGCAGCACCTCCGCCCACGAGGCAAACGGGCCGTGTTGGTTGCGGTAGGCCACCACCGCGCGGGCTTGGTTCCAACTCACGTAGGGGTGGTGACCGAAGGCCCGCTCCTCTACCGCGTTCAGGTCCCGAGGACGCAAGCGGGTGATGACGCTCAAGTAAGGCAGGGCACGCTCGAGATTTTCAGGACGAATACCCGGCACTTCATGCACTTGCTGCAGCGAACGGAACCCGCCCAAATCCCGCCGAAACCAGAGCAACCGGCGAGCAGTGTAGTTGCCAATGCCAGGCAAAGCAGCAAGCGCAGCGGTATCGGCAATGTTCAGATCCAAGACAGTCAGTGCGGGATCCACTTGGTCTTCCCGGTCTGTTTCCGCCCCGGGTTGGACCGGAGGTTCCTCCGTGCGTGGTGGAACAACATTGGCCAGCTGCTTGGAAGGAAAACGCAAAAACGGTTCCCACGATGCAAAAAGTGCATCGCTCACCACATAGAGCCTGGCCACATCCTCAGCTTTGGCAAATGATCCACCAGCCGCCTCAAACTTGTGGATGCTTTCGGCTTGGCGGCGGGTGAGCCCGAGGGCCTCCCACGTCTCAATCGGCAGGTGATTCGGATCAAAGGGGAACAGCTCCCGTGCAGGAGTCGCCACCGATTGTACTTCGCTCGCCTGCTGTGCGGCAGAAGCCACGGTCAACCATGTGAGCTCAACCTCCAAAGGGGCGGGCTGCCGTCCTTGGCGGTACATGCGCACCCCCACCACCGCAATGGCGGCCCCTAAAATCCAGGCAAGGGATCCCCTGCGCTCCCGGCGGGTGACCCCCAGGAACGTCCGCTTTTGCTTGAAAAACACAGGTTACTTGTAGCGCTTGATCTCCCCGGATTTGACGCGATCCATATAGCTTTTAAGGTCCTTACGGATCTCGGGGGCCAAGAAGTAGAGGCCAAGCACATTCGGGAAGGCCATGGCGAAAATCATAGCATCCCCAAAGTCAAACACCTGTTGGGCCGAGATGGCCGAACCGATGATTACAAATACACAGAAGACCGCCTTGTAGCTGATGTCCGCCACACGGGTTTCGCCAAAGAGGTAGGTCCAGGCTTTGAGGCCGTAGTAGCTCCACGAGATCATGGTGGAGAGCGCGAACAGGATCACTGCGATACTCAGTATAACCGGGAACCAACCCATGACCGACTCAAACGCCGAAGAGGTGAGACCAATCGCTGCAGAAGAGCTGATGTCTGTGGTTTCTGCCGGGGCATGACCGGTAATGATGATCACCAAGGCAGTCATGGTGCAGATCACAACCGTGTCAATGAACGGCTCAAGCAGAGCAACGATGCCTTCAGATACGGGCTCGTCGGTTTTGGCTGCCGAGTGGGCGATGGATGCCGAACCGATACCGGCCTCGTTCGAGAATGCCGCACGTTTGAAGCCAAGGATCAACACGCCGATGAATCCACCAAATGCTGCGTGCTTGGTAAAGGCACCCGCGAAGATTTCACCAAAGGCACCGGGGATGTCTGCCACGTGGTAGCCGAGTACAATGAGAGCGCCTACGATGTAGATGCCCACCATAAAGGGAACAACCTTGTCGGTCACCTTGGCGATGGACTTGATGCCGCCGATGATGATGACTGCCACCACGGCCGCCATGATGGCGCCGAAAATCCATCCTTGACCGTAGAACCAGCTGTTTTCGCCGCCGGTAACAGCAATGAGTTGGGAAGTGGCTTGGTTGATCTGCACCATATTACCACCACCGAGCGATCCACCGATGCAGGCGATGGCGAACAAACCGCCCAAGATGGCACCAAAGGTACCTTTGCCCTGGGCTTTCAATCCACGACTCAAGTAGTACATGGGGCCGCCCGAAACCGAGCCATCCTCGTTTTGTTGGCGGTATTTAACTCCCAAGGTACACTCCACGAACTTGGTAGACATCCCGAAAAGACCGGCCACAATCATCCAAAACGTAGCGCCTGGTCCACCGATGGAGATGGCCACGGCAACACCCGCGATGTTGCCCACACCTACCGTGCCCGAGAGCGCCGCGGTCAAGGCTTGGAAGTGCGACACCTCGCCTTGCTCTTGCTTGTTGGGATCATCAAACTTTCCGCGGACTACGTCCAGTGCGTGACGGAATCCGACGATGTTGACAAAGCGGTTGTAAAAGGTGAAGAACAGCGCCCCCACGATCAACCAAATCAGTACAAACGGCACCTCTTTGCCACCACCAATGGGGATGGGGTAGAAAATCACGTGCATCAAAAAGCCGGTGATGGGCTCCATGAAGTCGTTGATGGCTTGGTCAAAGGACGTTTGCGCCGAGGCGCCAAAGGGGATGAGGATGGCTGCAAACAGGGCAGCAATACGGGACAGCAGTTTCTCCATGGTCATTGTGATTCCGGTCAAATATAGCCATCCACAGGGGACAGGCCGGGATCCAGCGCCGCGGCTTTGTCAGGTGTCGTTTTGAAGGGATGGATTGCGCGTTCGGGCCGATCAGAGGTCCCAGATCGAAGCGCGGCGCGGGCGGGGCTTGAAGTACGCCTTGTGTTCCAGCACAAAGGCCATGAACAGGTACAAGATGAGCGGAGACCCCAAGGTGATGAAAGAGGTGTAAATGAAGTACTTGCGGACGGTGCGCGTCTCGATGCCAAGCTTACGCCCCCACCACTGGCATACGCCAAAGGCTTGTCGTTCGAAAAAGGCTACGATGCGGTGCATGTCTTGGGACTCAGTTGCTCCCCAAGGTATAAAAAACCGAACGCACCGCTTTGCAGGATGTTTTCAGGCAAGCTGTGCGCGTTGCAGAATATCGGCCATTTGTGCTTGTAGGACCTGGGCAGAAGCCCGCGCTGCGGCTGCAAAATCCTCCCCGTTTGAAGCGTAAATGATACCACGACTGCTGTTGACCAGCAGGCCGCAATCGGCGTTGAGTCCGTGTTCGGCCACTTCGGTGAGGCTGCCGCCCTGTGCACCAACGCCAGGCACGAGCAGGAAATGGTCGGGCGCTTCTTCACGCACAGCTTGCAGGTACTCCGGACGGGTGGCTCCCACCACAAACATCAAGTTCTCTGGAGAACCCCACGTTGCCGCAGTGCCCAACACCCGTCGGTACAAGGGCTTGCCTTCGGCCTGGAGCAGTTGGAAGTCGGAAGCGCCTGGGTTGCTGGTAAGCCCCAGCAGGATGGTCCACTTGCCTTCGTATTCCAGGAACGGGGTCACGCTGTCGTGCCCCATGTACGGCGCTACAGTCAGCGAGTCAAACTGGTAGGTGTTGAAGAAGGTATCTGCGTAGTAACGGGCAGTGTTGCCGATGTCGCCGCGCTTGGCATCGGCGATGGTAAAGCAGTGGTCGGGAATGATCTCCAGGGTCTTCTCCAGGCTCTCCCACCCTGCGGTGCCCAAGCGCTCATAAAACGCCAAGTTGGGCTTGTAGGCCACCGCCAAATCCGAAGTCGCCTCCACGATGGCCTTGTTGAAGGCAAACACCGGGTCCGGTTCATTTTGTAAATGCGCGGGAATGCGCGCGGGATCGGTATCCAGGCCCACACAGAGGAAGCTCTGCTTGGCTTTGATTTGGGCAATGAGTTCGGCGCGGGTCATGCTTCTCCGGCTTTGAGTTTTTCGGCGTTCTCGGCCATTTTCAGGGCGTCAATGATTTCTTGGACTTCGCCGCCGATGATGTTGTTCAGGTTGTACAGGGTGAGGTTGATGCGGTGATCGGTCACACGGCCCTGCGGCCAGTTGTAGGTGCGGATTTTGGCCGAACGGTCGCCGGTGCTGACCAACGTCTTGCGCTCAGCGGCGCGGGCAGCCTGTACTTTTTGAAGTTCTTGCTCGTACATGCGGGTGCGCAGGACTTGCAAAGCCTTTTCGTAGTTCTTGTGTTGCGAACGGCCATCTTGGCACTCCACTACAATACCGGTAGGCAAGTGGGTCAGGCGCACGGCAGACTCGGTTTTGTTGACGTGCTGACCACCTGCTCCAGAAGCGCGGTAGGTGTCCTTTTTAACGTCGGCCATGTTGAGCTCCACGTCCACCTCATCGGCTTCGGGAAGGATGGCCACGGTTGCCGCCGAGGTGTGCACACGTCCTTGGGATTCGGTGGCCGGTACGCGTTGCACGCGGTGCACGCCAGACTCGTACTTGAGCTCGCCGTACACGTCTTCACCACTGACCGAGAATACGACCTCTTTGAAGCCACCCACGGTGCCTTCGTTGGCGTTGGCGACCTCCATCTTCCAGCCCTTGGTCTCAATGAACTTGGTGTACATGCGAAACAGATCTCCGGCAAAGATGCTGGCCTCGTCCCCTCCGGTACCCGAACGGATCTCCACGATCACATTCTTCTGGTCTTCGGGGTCTTTGGGGATGAGCAGGAACTTGATCTCCTCTTCCATCTCCACCTTGCGTGCCGAGAGGGTTTGCAACTCCTCGCGTGCCATTTCTTTGAATTCGGGGTCGTCTTCGGTTTCGATCACCTCCTTGCTGGAGGCGATGTTGTCGATCACTGATTTGTACTCGTGGTAGACCTTGTCGATTTCGCCGAGGTCCTTGTACTCCTTCATGAGTTTGGCGTACCGCTTTTGGTCGGCGATGACCTCGGGGTCCACTACCATTTGCGACACCTCACGGTACCGGTCAGAAATCGCCAGGAGTTTGTCCAACAGCGATGCCATCAGCCCTGATATGTGTAGGTCCCGTGCTCGCCTGAGATGGTCAGGTGCTTGCCCTCCGCCGCCTCGCAACGACCGATGATTTGGGCATCCACACCAAAGCTCTTTGAAATGGCGATGATGCTTTCTGCAGTGGCCGGATCGGTGTAGATCTCCATGCGGTGTCCCATGTTGAATACCTGGTACATCTCCTTCCAGTCGGTGCCAGATTCTTCGTGAATCATGCGGAACAGCGGCGGAGTGTCAAACAGGTTGTCCTTGATGACATGGAGGTTGTCCACGAAGTGCAGCACCTTGGTTTGCGCACCCCCGCTGCAGTGCACCATACCGCCGATTTGGCCCCGGTGCTTTTTGAGTACTTCGGTAATGATGGGAGCGTACGTACGTGTGGGACTCAACACCAACTTGCCTGCATCGAGTGGCGTGGTGGTCACCTCGCCCAATTGCTTTTTGCCCGAGTACACCAAGTCGCGCGGAATCTCGGGGTCAAAGCTCTGGGGAAAGCGTTCTGCGAGTTCATGCGCAAACACGTCGTGACGGGCCGAGGTGAGCCCGTTGCTGCCCATGCCTCCGTTGTATTCAGTTTCGTAGGAAGCCTTGCCGTAGCTGGCCAGTCCTACAATGACGTGACCCGGTGCAATGTTGGCGTTGTCGATCACCTCATCACGGCGCATGCGGCACACCACGGTAGAATCCACAATGATGGTACGTACCAAGTCGCCCACGTCTGCGGTTTCACCGCCTGTGGAGTAGATCTCCATGCCATACTCGCGCAGGTTGGCCAGCAGGTCTTCGGTGCCGTTGATGATGGCCGAGATCACCTCACCAGGCACATGTTGCTTGTTGCGTCCAATGGTGGAAGAAACCAAAATGCCCGAAGTAGCACCTACGCACAGCAGGTCGTCTACGTTCATGATCAGGGCGTCTTGGGCGATGCCTTTCCAGACCGACAGGTCGCCGGTTTCCTTCCAGTACATCCAGGCCAGCGAACTCTTGGTACCTGCACCATCGGCGTGCATCACCACGCAGTGCTCATCGCTGCCCGAGAGGGTGTCGGGAACAATCTTACAGAAGGCCCTGGGGAACAAACCCTTGTCCACGTTTTTAATGGCCGCGTGGACGTCTTCTTTGGCCGCGGAAACCCCGCGTGCGCTGTAGCGTGAAGTATCGCTCATGTCTTTCAAACAAAAAGGGGACGGCCTGCGGTGTGCAGGCTGTCCCCGATTGGAATTTTGTGTGAGTACGCTACTCCTCTTGCTTGGGAACGTAGTCGTAACTCAAAATACGGAAGACCGTTCGTCGGTTCTTCTGGTGTGCAAATTCTTTCTCTTCCTCGGTACCCAACTTGTTGATATCTGAATCCGGGATCAGAGGTGCATTTTCGCCCATACCCACCGGCTTCATACGCTCGGTGTCGATGCCGCGTGAGATGAGGTAGTTTACGCACGTTTCCGCACGTCGTTGAGACAAGTCTTGGTTGTAATCGAGGGCTCCTCGGGTATCTGTGTGCGATTCGAGCTGAATGACGAAAGTTGGATTTCGGGTCAACAGATCAAACAAGTAATCGAGCGAGTCTGCTGAGTTCACCTCGTTATTGATCAAGAGTGTTGCTTCGTCAAACGGGTAGAGTACCAATGGAAGCGCATACTCCGTATCGATGATGATCTCTTTGAGGTAGACTTCAGAAATCAGATCTGTGCTTTCGGTGAGTCCAACAGTGCTGAAGTTATCTCCGGAGCCGATGTAACCCGTTTTGCTTACATCTACTGCATAGTTGACCTCTTGCTTCACCTCACCGTCGCAGAGGCACAGGCCGCCAGTACCGTCGGTGGTCAATTCGAAAGAAGCACCGTCCGAACCTTGGATAACCACTTTGGAATCTGCAAGTGGAGCACCTGTGTCATAGTCGTATACGGTGGTGCGGTAGGTAAACTCAAGAGGAGGCATCTTAAAGCTGTAGATGTCATCCTTGCCCTTGCCACCAGGACGATCAGAAGAGAAGAAGCCGCGATCCTCGCCGTCCTCGTAGATGATGCCGAAATCATTCGAAGACGAGTTTAGCGGGTACTGCATGTTGGTGGGATTGTCCCACGTCATCTCACCGGTGGATTCGGCTTTGAAGATGTCCAAACCACCCAGTCCTGGGTGCCCATTTGAGGCAAAAAACAGCGAACCGTCTTCATGAATGTAAGGGAACATCTCGTCGTCGGCGGTGTTGATGCCGTCGCCCAGGTTCTTGGGTTCTGACCACGATTTGGTCTTTTTGTCGTAGGTGATGTACCAAAGGTCCTTGCCGCCGTAGCTGCCGGGCATGTCCGAGGCAAACAGCAAGTGCTTGTTGTCTACAGTCATGTAAGGGTGACCCACTTGCGAGCTGTCGTCTGAGGTACGATCCAGAATAGGAATGATCTCAGGCACGCCGTAGTTCTTACCCGACTTCTTGGTCTTGTAGATGTCGCAAGCGTAGCTCTGCTCACCGGTGGTAACGCAGCGGGTGAAGTACATGTTCTTGGCGCCTTTGTCGAACGTGGTTGCACCTTCGTTTCCTTTGGTGTTTACGGTTTCACCAAGCGGCGTTGCAGTGCCCCACTTGCCCTTCTTGTCGCGCTTGACAGTGAACAGATCCATAAAGTTCTCGTCGGTACGCGGATCGGTGTCAGAGCCGGTAGACGCCTCACGCGAGGAGCTGAATACGATCTCGTCGCCCTTCTTGCTCGAGAACGAGGTCGAAAAGTCGAATTGTGGGGTGTTCAACAGGACTTGCGACTCCACCACATACCGTGTGGGAGGCTCATCCAAGAACAGGGCAGCATTTTCGCAATCTTCGATGCGACCTGAAGCCAGACCTGCATCACCACCGTTGTCCTTGTACTTGGTGTATTGCACAACCGCCTCATCAAATTTTCCTTGACGGCGCAGCACTTCGGCCAAATTGTAGTACACGTCAACGTTCTGCTTTTGGTAGCGGGCGGTGATGGCTTTGTTGTAATACTCTTCAGCCACCTCATAGTTGGTCAGGTGACGTTGGCACTCGCCCATCTGATAGATGACACGGGCAGTCTCTTCAATATCATTCTTGATTTTCGAACGGGACTTTTGGTAGGCTTCAAACGCCTCGGAATATCCTTCTCTGTCAAAAAGGTTGTCGGCTTCGAAAGCAGGATCTTGTTTTTGAGCCAAGACCACTCCGGATAAGAGACAAACAGCGGCAAAAAGAGCCAAACGCAGCAGTTTCATAAAGTGGGAATTTTTCGCGCAGGTATAACGATTCAGGCTGCCAAAGTAAGGAATTTGGTTCAGATTGTGCAGCATCCAAGAGTACCGCTCTAATTGGATTTCTGAGCCGATTTGAGTGGGGATGATTGAAGGGCATGATCACAACAGGGTGACGGGTTACCTGTGTAGCGCAGTGCTGGTGAAATACACCCGGTGAAAAAAGGATACACCCCCCTGAAAAAAAGGCAAAAAAAACCCGGCCTCCTGCAGGCCGGGTTGTTCAGTTTACGTCCATCCGCGCTTAGCGGGTGAAGAGGATCTCTCGGAGTTTGGGGAGTGGCCACATGGCGTCGTCCACCAGCATTTCCAGTTGGTCGGCGTGCTCGCGGATCTCGTCCATCATGGGCTTGATGGTCTTGCCATAAGCAGCTGAACGTTTGGCAAGGTTGGCCATGCCGTCGGCCTTGCGGCGCTGCTCGAGCATGTTGTCCACTTTCTCCTTCATACCGTTCACGTGGTCGCTGATGTCGGTGATGAGCTTGACCTGGGTCGCGCTCGCCTTCTTGGCGTCCTTGGCTGGCAGGATGTTCTGCAGGCCTTGCACGTTTTGGATGAGGGTGTTTTGGTAACGCAGCGCGGTAGGGATGATGTGGTTTTGCGCAATGTCACCGGTGATGCGTGCCTCAATCTGACGCTTCATCACGTAGTCTTCGTACGCAATCTCTTGACGCGCTTCGAGTTCTTCGTGGCTGAAGACGTTGTGCTTGTCAAACAAGTCGAGCACTTCTTTGCGGCCCCATACTTCGAGGGCTGTAGGCGTGTCGATCAGGTTACTCAGGCCGCGCTTCTTGGCTTCTTTCACCCAGTCGTCCGAGTAACCGTCGCCTTCGAAGCGGACTTTCTTGGACTCTTTGATGAGTTTCTGGAGCTCTTTGAGCAGGGCTTCGTCGCGCTTGTCGCCTTTGGCAATGCGTGCGTCTACCGACTTCTTGAAGTCGCCCAGTTGCTCGGCCACGATGGTGTTGATCACGATCATGGGCAGGGCGCAGTTGGCCTGCGACCCCACGGCGCGGAATTCAAACTTGTTGCCGGTGAAGGCAAACGGCGAGGTGCGGTTACGGTCGGTGTTGTCCAGCATGATCTGCGGAATGCGGCCAATCTCGAGCTTGAGCTCGGTCTTGTCTTCCGGGGTCATTTTGCCGGCCTTCACGTTTTTCTCGAGGTCATCCAACAGCTGCGAGAGCTGCGAACCGATGAACGCCGAGATGATGGCTGGAGGCGCCTCGTTGGCCCCCAAGCGGTGGTCGTTGCCCGCCGAAGCGATGCACGCGCGCAAGATGTCTGCGTTGTCGTGTACCGCTTTGATGGTATTGACAAAGAAGGTCAGGAATTGCAGGTTGCTCTTGGGGTTCTTACCCGGCTTGAGCAGGTTTACACCTGTGTTTGTGCTGAGCGACCAGTTGTTGTGCTTGCCTGAACCGTTGAGGCTTTCAAACGGCTTTTCGTGGAGCAGTACGCGGAAGCTGTGCTTGCGCGAAACTTTCTCCAACAGGTCCATCACGAGTTGGTTGTGGTCCACCGCAAGGTTGGCCTCTTCGAACATGGGCGCTACCTCAAACTGATTGGGGGCCACCTCGTTGTGACGGGTGGTTACCGGAATGCCCACTTTGTGTGCTTCTGTTTCGAAGTCTTTCATAAAGGCAGTCACACGCTCAGAAATGCTGCCGAAGTAGTGATCGTCCAGCTGCTGGCCTTTGGCCGGGTTGTGGCCAAACAGGGCACGGCCGCTGAGGGCGATGTCCGGACGGGCCGCGTGGAGCGAAGAGTCGATCAAGAAGTACTCCTGCTCCCAGCCCAGGGTAGCCACCACTTTGTTGACGTTGCGGTCAAAGTATTTACACACTTCGGTAGCCGCACGATCCACAGCGCTCAGGGCTTTCACCAAAGGCATCTTGTAATCCAGCGCGTGGCCAGTGTACGAAATGAAGATGGTAGGAATGCACAGGGTACCGTCCAACACAAAAGCGGGTGAGGTGGGATCCCACAGGGTGTAACCGCGGGCCTCAAAGGTTTGGCGAATACCACCGTTGGGGAACGAAGAAGCATCCGGCTCTTGCTGTACCAGCGCAGAGCCGTCAAATTTTTCCATGGCACGGCCGTCTCCGGTTGGGGAAATAAACGAATCGTGCTTTTCAGCCGTCGACCCGGTCAAGGGTTGGAACCAGTGCGTGTAGTGGGTGGCACCGCGAGAGATGCTCCACTCTTTCATGGCGCTGGCTACCTGGTCTGCCACTTTGCGGTCGATGCGCGTGTGGTTTTGGGTGGCGTCCATCACGCTTTCAAAGGCCTCGTCGGTGAGGTATTCGCGCATGACAGCTGGTGAAAACGTGTTCACACCGTAGAAGTCCGAAATCTTGTTCTCCGGGCGGGGCACGTGCATGGGCTGACGATCGAGCAGATCGGCCATGGCTTCATTTCGAAGGGTCGACATGGGTCAGAATTTGTTTATGGCGCAAAAATACACCAAACAGAAGGGGGGTGTTGTCGGATTTTTCCACTTTTTCTCCAAAACGAGACAAAAAAAAGGGGGTGACGGCTGAAATTATTGTTTTTCAACCCTCCACCCCCCCTCTCA
>JBMYJR010000034.1:0-31504 GCA_049594615.1 Flavobacteriales bacterium | reverse complement strand
GTTGCTCTTGAGACATTACCCTAAAGATAAGTTAGAATTCAGATAGACTCACACGGTACTGCTTTGTTCTTTACACAATACACGTATTTAAGCTGTGGTGTTGGCCGGGATCGCGATAAACTGCAACTAATTCGCGTCCTGATTTTGATTGTATAGCTGGTTACTAGTTTGGTGAAGAAAATGGGTTCCATATGAGGTGCTAATCCCTCTAATTTTAACCGATTTGGTGGTGGCTATGCCTTTTTCTTTGGGGTTACAGAAAGAACATTTCCTTTTGCATCTATCGTGACTGTGAGCGTCAGATCAAAGGTTAAGGGTCCGACGTTCATCTTTTCCCTTTGCTTGAGTAGCCCCGACACGATGGACTCCATGCGCGCCTGGTTGTCGGTCTCGAGCTCATGATCTTTCGTAACGTTTTCGTTTGCAGTGGCAATGTGATCAGCCTTCTTCCTCAATACGGCAATATATTGATCAGGCAAGTCGCTGTGTACCCACCGAATGGTCATCTTGTCGTGAGTGTCAGTCAGCTCCAAGTGTGCTTTGTAGCCCATTTTTTTTAGCTCCGTGTAAGCACCCATATCCAGCTGCATTCCATGAAGCTCAGTGATCTTTCTCAGGCTGTTGAGTACTTGAGTTGAAAGCTGCTGGTCTCTCACTGTATTTAAACGGTCCTTCACGTAGTGAGGTTCATACCCCATCATTTGCGACAATTCACTTGATCCCACACCAAGCTGAGATTGCAAGTCGTGGACTGCTTGGCAGAAAAAGTCATTATACACGATCATGGCTTAAGTCTTGATTTTTTGAGCAGACCAGGTACGAGGTAGTTCACAGCATTTTTAGCTGACGTTAGATGCCCTTATTCTAGCTCTTAAGTACCGTTTATTGTGTGCATTCGCTCTCCGATGAAGGAGGCTGCTGGGGCAGTCTAAACCTATGATAAAGGTAGTCAAGCCAGGAATTTATCTCGATTCCATTGTTGTGCAGCAAACATGCCTTCTCTGAAAAGAAAAAACCCTCGCAGTTGCAAGGGTTTTTAGGGTGGCTAATGGGATTTGAACCCACGGCCTCCGGAACCACAATCCGGCGCTCTAACCAACTGAGCTATAGCCACCATGTTGATTGGTAAACGGGGTTGCCGTTTTTCAATCGGGGAGCAAAAGTACGAGGAAGTATGGATTCGTGCAACAGGGGTGGGTGGGGGTTTGTTTACTTTTGGATTTGTGGTGGACACCGGATTTCGAATTCTTTTTTTGGCGAGTTGGTACCCGCATCGGGGCCAGCCTACGTTGGGCAACTTTGTGGAGCGGCATGCGCATGCGGTGGCATTGGGCCATCGGGTGGAGGTGCTCTATTTAGTCGGGGAGCCTGGGCGAGTGGAGCCGGAGTTTGAGACCGTGGTGAACGGGGCGTTGGTGGAGCACCGGGTGTACCACGCTGAGCGGCCGAGTATGCGGAAGCGTTGGCGGTTGTTGAAGGCGGCTGTGGAGGCCTTTTTTTCTGGGGAGCTTTCCGGGTTTGATTTGGTGCATGTGCATGTGGTGCATCCTGCGGGGTGGCAAGCGCAGGCGTTGAAGCAGCGGTATGGGTTGCCGTTTGTGGTGACCGAGCATTGGACCGGGTTTCACAACGGACGTTTTGAGCAGTTGCCGCGGTTGCATCGGAAGTTGGCCAAGCGCACGGCGCGTATGGCAGCGGTGGTGTGTCCGGTAAGTGCGCATTTGGGAAAGGCCATGCAAGCGCAAGGGCTTGCCGGACGTTACCAGGTGGTGCCGAATGTGGTGGATACCGCGTTGTTTGTGCCGCGTCAATCGGGTTCTTCTGAAGTCAAACAGCTGTTGCACGTGTCCCATTTGGGGGACGAACACAAGAACATTTCCGGCATGCTTCGCGCGTTCAAGGCAGCGGTAGGTGCCGGGCACAAGTTGCATTTAGCGGTGGTGGGTGATGGGGATACGCGTCCGCACCAGGCCACTGCGGAGGCGCTGGGATTGACAGGTGAACACGTATCGTTCGACGGAGAGCAGCCTTTGGCGACGATTGCAGCACGCATGGGTCAATCCGACGGGTTTGTGCTGTTTTCGAATTACGAGAACCTGCCGTGTGTGATGATTGAGGCGTGGTCTGCGGGTGTGCCGGTGGTGTCGACCGATGTGGGAGGCATCGCCGAACATTTGACCCCTGAGCGCGGATGGTTGTTGCCCAAGGGCAACGAGGCTGCGCTTACCGCGGCCTTTGCTGCTCTGGCTGGAGCCAGTCCTGATCCAAAGGCATTGCGCGAATATGCGCAGACGCATTTTTCGCCCGAGGCGATCTGCCGGGCGTTTACCGAAGTCTACCAAACCGCATTGGCATGATCCGCGCGATTACCGGAACGTTGATCAATCGGTTGCTGGTCATGGTGTTGGCCATGGCTGTGGTGGTCCTCAACACGAATTTTCTTGGGGATTTGGGGCAGGGCGAAGTGGCCTTGCTGAACCTGGGCATTTTGGTCATGCTGAGTGTGGCGCATTTCATTTCGGGAGGCGCAGTGGTGTATTTGGTGCCCCGTCACCGAATGGCTGATTTTTGGAAGCCGGCCTACCTCTGGACCACACTGGTGAGCGTGATCGGAGGGTGTGTCCTGCAATACTGGAACCTGGTGCCCGAGGGCTATGCCTGGGTGGTGGCCGGGTTGGCGTGGTTGCAATCGCTATTTACGTTCCACATGCATTTGCTTCTGGGTCAAGAGCGTATTGCCGCTTACAATGCCGTGCAACTGACCTATGCTGGGTTGTTGGCTGGGTTGTTGGCCGTATTCTATCTGGGACTGGGCGAGGCCGATTTGTGGTGCTACGCCACGTGCGCTGGTTTGGCCATGGTCGGGGCATTTTTGGTAAGCTTGATTGCGGTGGCCAAGACGTTGTTTCAGGCGCCGAAAGCTTCAGTGGGAGAGATGTTCTCAGCAATTTTGCGCTATGGCGGCTGGAGCCAGGCGGGAAATGTGTTTCAAACTTTGGCTTACCGTGCTCCTTATGCCGTATTGGAACGTGTGGTGACCGGTGGAACGGCCCTTGTGGGCATCTTCTCGATTCACACCTATGCCTCTGAGGCCATTTGGAATGTGGGCAAGAGTTTGTCTCTGGTGCAGTACAGCAAGCTGGCCAACCTCGATGAGGCGCAGCTCCGCACGCGCATCACCCTGGCGTTCTTGAAAATCAGTGGCGCTTTCACTTTGATGGCCTGCGCGGTATTGATTGCACTTCCCGAATCGGTATGGACGACCATTCTTGGCCCTGAATTTGGCCCGGTGGCTGCCGTGGTGCAGTGGACGGCCATTGGCATTTTGCTCAACGCGCTGACCATGATTGTGTCCCACCACTTTGCAGGCGTGGGCTTGCACAAGTACAACGCCATTGCTTCTGCGTTGGGGTGCGGAGCGGTGGTGGCTGGATGCCTGTGGTTGATTGGTGATGCTGGCGGATCGGGCTGGATGGACCTGCCATTGCAAGGCGCGGCATGGGCGTTTAACGCCGGTATGGCCGTGCAGTTTGTGGTGGCCGTTGTGCTGTTTGTGCGCACCGAAAGGGGCCGCATCCAATGGTTCAGCTGGAAGTCTGACTTGGCGCTGCTGCGCGGATCAGATCAGTGAAGCACCGTGATGTCGGTCACGCCAATCGAGCGTTCGACCTGAAATCCTTCTCCGTATAAGAACCCGGATGGACGTCCAAAATCCATGCACCGCGCTTTTATGAACTCGAAAAACTCCGATCCTGAAATGGGCGTTTTGGGCTCGGTGGAATTGGGGTTGAAGAACTGGCTGCCAAATGCTGCGATTGCTTCCATCTTTTTGTCAAAGTAGGACGTCACATCAACCACGATGTCCGGCTTGAGGTAGCGGTCCTGGCTGTAGTGGTAAATCGCACGCGGACGGTGTGCGGTTTGTGCTACGCCGTCCAATTCGGTTTCGATCTTGCGCAATCCCGACAAGAAGCACGCATCGGCCACCAACCGTGCGCCTTTGCCGTGGTCGGGGTGGCGATCGGTGAGGCTGTTGGCCAGCACAATCTCTGGGGTATACTTACGTATCATGCGAATGATCTTGCGCTGGTTCTCTTCGGTGTAGCCAAAGAAGCCGTCGGGCATGTCCAGGTTTTCGCGGGCAGAAACGCCGAGGATTTCGGCGGATTTTGCGGCTTCTTGGGTGCGCAGCTCAGCGCTTCCACGTGTGCCGAGTTCGCCCCGGGTCAGGTCGATGATGCCGACTTTTTTACCGCTGGCCACGAGCTGGGCTACGGTACCACCGGCAGAGATTTCAACGTCGTCGGGATGGGCGCCAAAGGCGAGTACGTCCAAGTGCATGGGTAGGGGTTAGGATTGAATCCAATCGAGAATGGCCGCGTCGATTGGGGAGGTGGTGGGGCCCACGTTTTTGACCAGCGCACCGTTTTCATCAATGAGGTATTTGTGGAAGTTCCACTTGACTTTCGAGTCTTCCACACCATTCTCGGCCTTGGAGGTGAGCCACGCGTAGAGCGGGTGGATATCATCGCCTTTCACGCTGATCTTGCTCATCATGGGGAAGGTCACGCCGTAATTCTTGCTGCAGAAGGTTTGGATCTGCGCGTCGCTGCCAGGTTCCTGCCCACCAAAGTTGTTGGCCGGGAAGCCGACGATGGTAAAGCCGTCACCGCCCTTGGCTTCGAACAGCTCTTGAAGTTGGGCGTATTGGGGGGTGAGTCCGCATTCGGAGGCGGTGTTCACCACGAGTACTTTTTTGCCTTTGAGCGAAGACAAGTCAAACGGGTTGCCGTCGATGTCGGTGACGGAGAAGTCGTGGAAGGTTTTCAAGGCGGCAGTTTCCATGGCAGTGTCAAGGGTTGGGGCCGAAGGTGCTGGAGCCTCGCTGCAAGCGAGCCACAGGCCAGCGGCCAGGATCAGTAGGAGGGATGTTGCAATTCGCATGGGGTCATAACAGGCTTGAGGCACATTTGTGCGGAACAAGTGTTGCAAAAATCGGGAATGTGGGCGTGCATTGGTCACTGGGAGTGTGGAGGGATATTTGGGAGGTGCATGGCTGGGGGGAGATTGCGTGATCAAAATGCCGTCAGGACGGAGCATCGGCGAGTGGGGCCCCACCAGCCCCACCCCGCCACCTCCGCTCGATGAACATCCCAAAATTCCCCAGACTTCCTCGCCCCACCAACTCCCAACCACCCCACTTTGCAACCGGCACTTCTCCACCCATAGCTGGTCGCCCTCATCCCATAATTGACTGCTCCGCATCTCATCCGACCCCTTATTTTCAGGCCCCGCAATACCACAAGGATGCATGCGTTATCTCTCCCGTAGGTACGCCTGCATTTTTTGGAAACCAAACCTGCGCCGCCGCCGTAAGTGGAGCCACCGGCAAGCCAATTTAGAAACCAGAACCGCTGTTGGGAAGGGCCTGCAAGCTTTCCCAAGGGCGCTGTTTGAAACTTCGAAAGGCCTGTTCGTAGAACTCCGAAGACGATGGTAGCTTTCGCCTTTTCAATTGCTTTGAGAACAGACCTGTTTATTATTCTGGTGGCCCTGACCATCCCCTTGGGTGACTTTGCCCAGACCACCACACCTGCGCCGACTCCAACCGGCGGTGGTTTTGAAGAAAGTTTGAGTGAACCTCGCATCACCGTTCCCGCTTCCGAGGATGGGGTGTGGGACATCAACGACTCCCTGGCATTCATTCCGGCATTCGACACCTACTGCAAGTGGGACACGCGCAACATCCACGCGTACGATTTTGACGGCCTCAAAATGCAAGAGACCGTAACAGTGACGCTGCGTGAAGACAGCTGCGATTACCACCTGCCTTTCCGAGGCAACATCACCTCGCATTTTGGTGAGCGTGGCCACAAATACCACTACGGCATCGACATCAAGTTGCGCACCGGTGACCCCGTGCGTGTT
Organism: Flavobacteriales bacterium; assembly: GCA_049594615.1. GTDB lineage: Bacteria > Bacteroidota > Bacteroidia > Flavobacteriales_D > Sanyastnellaceae > CAXPZW01. The sequence goes on along the minus strand of JBMYJR010000034.1, from coordinate 25,576 downwards.
GCGTTTGAAGGTGTGGTGCGTATCAGCCAGTACAGCAAGTCCTACGGCAACGTTGTCGTGGTGCGTCACAACAACGGCCTTGAGACTTTGTACGCCCACTTGTCTGCACGCAAGTGCAAGCCTGGTGATCATGTCGAGTCGGGCGACATCATCGGTCTTGGTGGAAACACCGGCCGTTCCACTGGCAGCCACTTGCACTTCGAAAGCCGCTACAAAGGCGAGCCCATCAACCCCGAAACCATCATCGATTGGGAATCGGGCAAACTGCTCACCGATGTGCTGGAGATTTCCAAAGAAGATTTCACCTACCTCAAGGAGGTACGTTCCAAGAAGTACCACACCATCCGTAGCGGCGATACCCTTTCGGGGATTGCGCGACGTTACGGCACTTCGGTAAATACTCTGTGTCGCTTGAACGGCATGGGCAGCAACAGCACCATCTACGCTGGACGCCGCATTCGCGTGCGCTAGAAGTTCCTTTTGAAAAGTCCGTGCGTTTTCGGACCTTCTGAAACATAACCGCCGACGGGCGTGTTGTGCTTAGAGAAAAACGCTGGACATGGCTCGTATAGCCGTTATTGGATCTGGATTTGCCGGTTTGTCGGCAGCCACAACTCTGGCCGATCAAGGCCATGAGGTACACCTCTACGAACAACATTTGCAGACAGGCGGAAGGGCCCGTACATTCTCTGCCGAAGGGTTCACCTTTGACATGGGACCCAGTTGGTACTGGATGCCTGACGTGTTCGAAAAGTACTTCGAGTACTTTGGAAAAAAGCCCTCGGACTATTACGACCTGAAGCGTCTTGACCCGAGCTATCGCGTGTGGTTCGGAAAGAAAGACGCCGTGGATATTCCTGCGGATTACGGGCAACTTCGTGCCCTGTTTGAAGAGATGGAACCGGGCGCAGCTGCTTCCCTAGATGCCTTCTTGGAAGAGGCACGGGTGAAATACGAGACCGGCATGAACGACCTGGTCCACAAGCCTTCCCTTAAGCTCACCGAGTTCATGGATGTGAACATTGCACTCAAGGCCACGCGTCTGCATCTGTTCCGTTCGCTTAGCCAGCACGTGCGGAAGTTCTTCAAGCACCCGCGCATCCTGCAGATCCTGGAATTTCCGGTGTTGTTCTTGGGTGCCAAGCCTGAAAAAACCCCTGCGCTCTACAGTCTGATGAACTACGCCGACATCAAACTCGGCACGTGGTACCCCATGGGAGGCATGCACAAGATTGTCGAAGGCATGACCGCTTTGGCACGCGAAAAAGGCGTGCAATTCCACTTGGGTGCGAGTGTGGAGCGCATACCTGTTTTGGATGGGCACGCTCAAGGCGTGTTGATCGGTGGCAACTTGGAACCGGCAGATGCGATCATCGCGGGTGCCGACTATCATCACGTGGAGCAGCACCTGCTCGATGCCCCGTGGCGTTCGTACAGCGCTTCGTATTGGGACTCGCGCGTGATGTCGCCATCAAGCCTGTTGTTCTATGTGGGCATCGACAAACGCATTCCAGGATTGGACCATCACACCTTGTGTTTTGATACTCCGTTTGGCCCACACGCTGCGGACATTTACGACCATCCCCAATGGCCGAAGGATCCGCTGTTTTATGTATGTGCCCCCAGTGTGACCGATCCTTCTGTAGCCCCCGAAGGCTGCGAGAATTTGTTCTTCTTGGTGCCCATTGCACCGGGCTTGGAGGACACCGAGGGGACCCGCGAGAAGTACTGGAAGATGATCGTGGAGCGTTTCGAACAAATGACGGGAGAGGATGTTACCAATAGCGTAATTTATAAGCGATCCTACGCCGTAAAAGATTTTGAGGACGACTACAACGCGTTCAAAGGCAACGCCTACGGGCTTGCGAATACCCTGCGCCAAACTGCTTTCCTCAAACCCAAGCTGAAGAGCAAAAAAGTGGATAATCTCTACTTCGCCGGACAGCTGACCACCCCTGGACCTGGGGTGCCGCCCAGTCTGATATCAGGCCAGGTGGCCGCCCATGCACTCCATAAGCAATTGCTCAAAGAAGTGCCGGCATAAGTCCAAGGCCCGGGCAGGCCTACTGCCCATCAAGAAACCTTAGAGAGATGAAACAAATTTTTGACGAAGTGTGCTTGGAATGCAGTCGCAATACGACGCGCTCGTACAGCACTTCCTTTTCGCTCGGGGTGCGGTTCTTGGCCAAGGAGTTCCGCAATCCTATCCACGCCGTGTACGGTTTTGTGCGTTTCGCTGATGAAATCGTGGATACGTTTCATGACTACAACAAAGCCGAGCTCATGGCTCGCTTTCGTGAGGATACATCTCGTGCGATTGAAGACCGCATTTCGCTGAACCCCATCCTCAATAGTTTCCAGCACGCCTACCACGCCAATAACATGACCTGGGACCTTGTGGACACCTTCCTGCGCAGCATGGAGATGGACCTGGAAGACGTGCACTACACCACAGAATCCTACGAAACCTACATCCTCGGCTCGGCCGAAGTGGTGGGGCTGATGTGCCTCCATGTGTTTGTGGAAGGCGACCTTGATGCGTTCGCCAAACTCAAGCCATACGCCATGCGTTTGGGGGCGGCCTTCCAAAAGATCAATTTCCTCCGCGACCTTCAGGCAGATTTTGAAGGCTTGGGACGCACTTACTTCCCCGGGGTAAATCCCGAGCAGTTCGATGAGGTAGCCAAAACAGCCATCGAAGAAGAGATCGAAGCGGACTTTAAAGAAGCGTACAAAGGAATCCTGATGCTGCCCAAGGACGCCCGGTTTGGGGTGTATGTGGCCTACGTGTACTACTACCGACTGTTCCGCAAAATCAAAAACCTGCCTAGCAATCGCGTGCTCGAGGAGCGTATCCGCATCCCCAACCAGAGCAAGTATGCTTTGTTTGTAAAATCGTATGTTCAGCACAGCTTCAACTTGCTTTGATGGAAGAAATGGTGGTGTTGGTAGACGAACATGACAACGAACTGGGCGTCATGGAAAAGATGGAAGCTCACGAAAAGGGAGTGCTTCACCGCGCCTTCTCAGTGTTTGTCTTCAATCAAAATGATGAGCTGATGTTGCAACGTCGCGCATTGCACAAGTATCACTCTGGCGGTTTGTGGACCAACACGTGCTGCAGTCACCCCCGCCCGCACGAAGCCGTTATGGCCGCCGGTAATCGGCGCCTCCAAGAGGAAATGGGCATGACCGCCCCGCTCGAAGAGGCTTTCACGTTCATCTACCGCGCTGAACTCGACAACAACCTCACCGAGCACGAGCTTGACCACGTCTTGGTGGGCCGCACCGACACCCAACCGGCCATCAACCCCAAAGAGGTCGACAGCTGGAAGTACATGTCGCTGCAAGATGTACGCGCAGCCATCGACCACACCCCTGAGGCATTCACCGAATGGTTTAAAATCTGCTTCGACCAAGTAGAAGCGCACTTTACCCGTCTCCAAACCTCATGACTCCATTGCTCGCTACAAGCGTCACCTTGGCCACGTTCCTGATTATGGAAGGAGTGGCTTGGGGCATGCACAAATACGTCATGCACGGGTTCTTGTGGATGCTCCACAAAGACCACCACGTACACGAACCTGGATTCTTTGAGCGCAACGACACCTTCTTTTTGATTTTCGCTGTGCCTTCTTCGCTGCTGATGTTTTTTGGAGGTCAGGCCGGATTCAATACTTGGTTCTACGTGGGGCTGGGTATCTTACTCTACGGCATCGCTTACTTTTTGGTGCACGACGTGTTTATCCACCAACGCTTCAAATGGCTGCGTCGCAGCGACCGTCCCTACTTCAAAGCCATCCGCAAAGCCCATAAGGTGCATCACAAGCACCTGGGCAAAGAAGATGGTGAGTGCTTCGGCATGCTGTGGGTACCGTTCAAGTACTACCGCGAGGCCCGCAAAGCGGCTGCCCGCCAAAAGGCGGTGTAATGGCCGGTTCCACCTACCTCTGGGTCAACATCGCTTGCATTGCAGGCCCGTTCCTGCTGAGCTTCGACAAGCGTGTGGCGTTTTATAAAACCTGGAAGGCCTTTGGTTTGGCCACATTGGGGACCCTTGCCGTCTTTATCCCATGGGATGTGTGGTTTACCGACCGAGGCGTCTGGGGCTTCAACCCCGAGCATCTCTTGGGCATTGATCTGATCAATCTGCCGCTGGAAGAGTGGCTGTTTTTCATCTCCATCCCCTATGCGTGTACTTTCACCTTTGCGTGTTTGAAGCACTATGTCAAACGCAGTCCTTCGGCCTCCACAATCACCGCGCTAAACCGCTCGGTGGCCATTGGACTGGCGTTGTTGGTGGTGCTCCAGTACTTGATCACCAAGGAGGTTCACGACTATACGCTGAGTGCGTGTGCGATGAGCATTGCACTGTTGGTGCTTCAACAGCGCGTGTTGAAGCAGGCCACGTTGGGGTGGTTCTGGATCGCGTATCCGATTCTTGTGATTCCCTTTTTGATCGCCAATGGCGTGTTAACCGGGCTGGAGTTTTACACCTACCCGCTCATCCTCACCGATCCCGAAGCCATTACCGATCACATCGTATGGTACAACAATGCCGAAAATATGGGGGTGCGTGTGTTCTCGGTTCCGGTGGACGACTTCGTCTACGGCTTTGCGTTGATCTTGCTGAACATCACTCTGTACGAGGCCGTTCTCACTCAGCGCAAGGCACAAGCGTAGCCTTTACCGCGCGGTGGTCGCTAAAATCCCCTTTCAACACTTCACACGAAGCCGCTTTGAGTTCTGGTGAGTGCCAGATGTAATCGATCCTGAACGAAGGAAAGGTACCTACGTAAGTGCGCCCCAATCCGCGGTTGGCCTCACGGAAACTGTCTTCCAGTTCGTGGTCCAGTTCTCGGTAAGCGTGGGACGCAGGGGTGTCGTTGAAGTCGCCGCACAGCACCACTGGATGTGGGCATTCGGCCATGTGTGTGCGGATGGCCGATACCTGTTCTGCCCGACGCCTGTAGGCGTCCATCAAACGGCTGGTCAGGCGTTTACCGCCGCTCCAAAACCCTTCTTCACGTCCACTCACAAAGTCATAATCTTCCTTGCCAAAACGGATGGAGGCCAGGTGCGCTGAGTACACCCGCACGGTGTCTTTGCCTTTGACGATGTCGGCATAGATGCACCGGTTGATCCGATCTGAGATGAGGTTCACCTCGCCTTGCTGCGCAATGGGGTAGCGGCTAAAGAGGGCTACTCCAAAGTGCTGCTTGCCGGTGGCATCGTGCACCACTGATTCCAAGTGGTGGGGTGCGCCAAGTTGGCCTACCAGTAAGCGTTCGGTAGGGAAGAGATCGGTGCGGTCGGAGCGGTAGTACTCTTGAAGGCAGTAGACGTCGGCGTCGCTGGTGGCCAAGACTTGCAGGATGCTGTCTTTCAACAAGCTACGCGTTCCGGCGTGGTAAACGTCAAACAGCTTGACGTTGTAGGTGACCACGCTGAGGCCTTCAGAAGCTTCGGGGGGGCTGCTGCTGCCAATGGGATTCCAGAAGGCCAGGTGCACGCCACAGCCCAACACCAGAGCGCTCACCGAAATCAAGGCGCGCTTGCGTTTGCGTGAGAACAACCACAGCGCCGAAAACAGCACATTGCCAAGGAACCATAAGGGATAGCCCAGTCCCACCAAGGCCAACAACGCACTGGTTTGCGGAGACACATACCGGCTCACATAAGCCAGCAGCAATGCAAGTACAAGCAGGAGATTGGCCGCCATCACCAGGCGACCGAAGTGGCGGGCAATGTACTTCATGGTCAGCCCCCTCCCTGGCGGAAGAGGAAGTCTTTTTCGGCTTTGCTCAGCGAGTCGTACCCGCTGCGAGAAATCTTGTCAAGGATGGCGTCCACGCGGTCTTGATCAGACTTCTTCTTGGCATTGAAGTCTTCGTCAGACTGGTAGCGCTTGCGCGGGTCGATGTCGTCCTTCACCACGCGCATACGCGGTCCACGTTTGAAGAAGTTGAAGGAGATGAGTCGGTCCAAGAAGCGTTCGAAGCGATCGGCCAGGGCAAAGCGACCAGTGGTGCGCATGGTATAGCCCAGCCAAATGCCGTAGGCTGCGCCACCGAGGTGTCCGATGTGCCCGCCTACGTTGCTGCTGGTGCGCAGCTGCAAGTAGTCCAACAGCACCACGCCCACACCCAACACCGCAAGTTTGATGGGCAACACCCCAAACAATCGAACCTCTTGGTGTGGACGGAAAGAGGCTACCGCCAAGGTAATGGCCGAAACTGCACCGCTCGCACCCAAAGCGTAGGTATTGCCGCCTAAACCTGGGATCAGGTTGTAGAGCAGCAAGAAGGCGGCCGCACTTGCAAATCCCCCCAACAAAAACGTGCTGATCACCCGGCGAGACCCCATGAACTGCATGAGCATGCGCCCCAAGAAAAACAGCCAGAGCATGTTGAAGAAGATGTGCCCGATGCCCGCGTGCGCAAACATATGGGTCAACAGCGTCCAAGGCTTGTAGAGCAAAGCACCCACTACGGATGGAAGGCCCACCCACTGTTCAAACAAGTCTGCGGCACCCGCAAAGAGGTTGACCGTGTACCCAATCAGGAACACTGCCACGTTGATGATGATCAACCGGTTGACCACCGGTTGGCCTTGAAAATTGCGTTTGAGGTCGTCAATCAATGCCATGCGTCAGTAGAAATTGGAGCGGTTTCGCTGCCAAATACGCAACACCAAAAAGCCGACCAACATACCCCCAAGGTGGGCGTAGTGTGCCACATTGTCATTGGGCGCCGCATTGCGGATGTTGTAGAGCTCAAAGGCCGCCAATCCAATTGCCAGCCACTTGGCTTTGACCGGAATGGGCGGGAAGATCAGCATCAATCGGGTGTTGGGGAACAGGTAGGCAAAGGCCATGATGAGCCCAAACACCGCCCCGGAAGCCCCCACCACTGGAACATTGATGTGTCCGGTGTACAACTGGTTGATGATGGCCAATGATTCGGCGGACATTTTGGTGGTTTCCAGCTGGGCGATATTGCGGGTGTACACCAGTTCGCGTAAATCATCAGGCAGGCTGCTGATGAGCGAGCTCATTTCCCAATACGCCACACCGTAGTGCAGGGCAAAGGCGCCCAATCCTGTGATCAAGTAGTACTGCAAAAAGCGTTTGCCTCCCCAATGGCGCTCGAGCATGCTGCCCAAGAAATACACCCCAAGCATGTTGAACAAGATGTGGCTCACGCCCCCGTGTTGGAACATGTGGGTAATCACCTGCCACGGCCAGAAGAACGAACTCAACGGGAACCACCCCGCGGTCGCAATCCAAAACTGCTCAAACGCCTGTGCGGCGACGAACATCAGCACATTGATAATGATGATGTTCTTAACGATTGGCGTGGCGGGTTGAAACATGGACTCAGTCGAATTTATCGGTGATTTCCTCGTGGGTGAAGGTGGCGATGGTGGCCTTGCCCGTGGGAGAATAATAAGGCTGCTCGCACGCAAAGAGTTCATCCACCAAGTGCTTTAGTTCAGCGGTTTTCCACCGGCGACGCCATTGACGCACGGCGCTGCGGGCCACCGCCAGTGCTGTGCGGTCTTGGGCGGGCATGTCCAAGTCGGTGGGCAGGTGGGTGAGCTGTTCCAGCAGTTCTTCCACCAGGCCTCGGGGCTGCTCGCTTTCCAAGCCGCTGGGAATGCCGTTGATGCTGAACGATCCGCCGCCGAGTGAATTGAGCTCAAAGCCCATGGCGGTGAGGTCTTCCATCCGCTCCTCCAGGATGGCCACTTGGGCTGCGGGCACGCCAATGGTTTGTGGAAAAAGCAGGCGTTGCGAGGTGCCTGTTCCGGTTTGCAGCTGCGCTCGGTGCTTCTCAAACTCAATGCGTTCCAGGGCGCGCTTGAGGTGGATCATCACCATGCCGGAGGCAATTTGGGTGACTGCGTATTCGCTGTGCATGAGCAGTACGCCGGGGCCGTCCGAAGGCTTGCGTTCTTCCTCCACGCGGATTTCGGCCTGCTTGGCCTCGGAATCTTCCACGATTTGGTAGAGCTCCTTCCAGTCTGATGCACTCGGCTGCTTGAAGCGCGAGGCCAGGTTGCCGGGCTTTTCCTTTTCGGTGCGGAAAGGGTTGTAGTCGGGGTTGACGCGGATGGTTGGGGGCTTTACGATTTGGCCCGGTTGCAGGGGCGGAGTCGAGAAGCTGGTTTCTTGTTCGAAGTCCAGGGTCGGGGTGACATTGAACTTGCCTAGCGCTTGACGTATGGAGCTGTGCAGCAAGGCATAAATCGTCTTTTCGTCCTGGAACTTGATTTCGGTCTTGGTGGGATGGATGTTGACGTCAATTTCTGACGGATCCATCTCCAAATAAATGAAATAGGCTGGGTGCGTGCCGGGAGCCAACAGCTCGCCGTATGCGCGGATGATGGCGTTGTGCAATAAAGGGCTCTTGATGAACCGCCTGTTGACAAACAGGAACTGTTCCCCACGGCTCTTGCGCGCAAACTCAGGCTTGGTAATGAAGCCAGAGATTTTCAGAATGTCGGTGTATTCCTCGGCGGGCACCAAACGCTGGTTGAACTTGTTGCCCATCACATTCACCACGCGCTGGCGCAGCACAGCTGCCGGCAGGTTGAACACCTCGTTGCCGTTGTGGTGCATGGTGAAGGCGATGTCCGGATGGGTGAGCGCCACGCGCTGGAACTCGTCGATGATGTGGCGGGTTTCCACCGGGTCGGACTTCAAAAAATTGCGGCGGGCCGGCACGTTGAAGTACAGGTTCTTGACCGCAAGCGAGGTGCCGGGTTGGGTTTGGCAATCGGTGGTGATTTCGATCTGCGAGCCCGCAATTTTGATGTGGGTCCCAAGTTCTTGGTCGTGCAGGCGGGTCTTGAGTTCCACTTGTGCCACGGCGGCAATGGAAGCCAAGGCCTCACCTCTAAAGCCTTTGGTGCGAATGCGAAACAGGTCGTCCGCGTCCTTGATTTTACTGGTGGCGTGGCGCTCAAAGGAGAGCGAGGCGTCGGTGCGGCTCATGCCACAGCCGTTGTCGATGACCTGTATGAGGGTCTTGCCCGCGTCCTTGATCACCAGGCGAATGTCGGTGGCACCCGCATCCACAGCGTTTTCCAACATCTCTTTGACGGCCGAGGCCGGACGTTGGACCACTTCTCCGGCCGCTATCTGGTTGGCGACCGCATCGGGCAATAGCGCAATGATGTCTGACATGAACGGGGTGCGGAGCTTACTTCAGGAATTTTTCAAAGAAGGGAATGCCTTCGGTGTCGAGGATGCCGAGCGCGTAGTCGAGCCCCCACACCATGCCTCCAAGCAGCATCATCAGCAGCAAGATGGAGGTCAGGCGGCGGTTGGACTCAGCGCGAGCACGTGACAAAGCGGCGTGCCGGCGTGATCCTTCAAAGGAAATACCGGTAGGACTTTGGTTGGGGATGGCTTCCCCGCGTTCGCGTGCAACCTCACGTTCTATGCGGCGTTTGCGGCGTTCCAAATCCTCATTCTCAGCCTTGCGAAAGCGAGGTTGATAGGAGAATTGACGCGGGTTGCGCTGCACGTTACGTATGAAGGAGCCGAAGTGATTCGCCATAGACCACCCAAAGGTACACAATCCCCGGGGCGGGCAGCGGGCTTCACGTTTTTTCGGGCCGCGGATTTAAACTGCCAGCACCTCGAGGGCATGCTCGAGCACTTCGTGAGCTGGACGTGCGCCGTTGAAGTACCCCACCACCGTTTCAATCACCCCTTCCACCGTAGCGTCAGGGCACGAGGCACCAGAGGTGACCATGATGCGCAGTGGCGAAGCCGAAGGCAACCAGTCGGCGGTTTCGCGGTGGGCTTTGGCGTGGTAGTCAAAGTGTTTGATGCGCTCGGGGCTCAGGCATTCCGGGCCGTTGATGAAGAAGGTCTGCAGTTTTTCGGCCGCCAAATCCACCAAGTGGGAGGTGTTGGACGAGTTGTACCCGCCCACCACCAAGGCCACATCGGCCCTTTCTTCCAGCAGGCGCTGTGTGGCCGTTTGGTTGTCGTTGGTGGCGTAGCACAGGGTGTCGCGCGTGTCGGCGAAGTGGTCTTTGTAATGGTCCTCGCCGTAGAGGCCAATCACGGTTTGCTTCAAAAATTCCGCAATGGCTTGGGTGTCCGAGGCCAGCATGGTGGTTTGGTTGACCACGCCAATGCGCTTGAGGTCGGTTGTTGGGTCAAACCCTTCGGAGTACTTGCCGGCAAAGGTGTCGTGAAACGTGGACAGCTCGCGTTTGCCGGTCATATACTCGGCCACGACTTCGGCTTCGGCCATGTCGCGGATCACCAGGGATGCGGCGTGGCTTTGGCTGTGTGAGAAGGTGGCGCGGGTTTCCTCGTGCTTTGCTTTTCCATGGATGATGACCGAGTAGCCGTCCGAGCCGAGTTTGGCTGACCGCTTCCATACCTTCTCCACAAAAGGACAAGTGGTGTTGTAGCGCTTGGTTTCGATGCCCTTGTCGGCCAAGAGTTGTTCGATTTCCAGGGTGGTACCAAAAGCGGGGACGATCACAATGTCATCAGAGGTCACCTCGTCCCAGGAGATCAATTGGTTGCCTTCGGTGTCTTGGATGAAGCGCATGCCACGGTCAGTCAGGTCGGCGTTGACCACGGGGTTGTGGATCATTTGGCTGAGCAGATAGATGTTTTTATTCGGATGCTCTTCCAACGCGCGGTGGCTGATTTCAATGGCGTTTTCCACCCCAAAGCAAAACCCAAAGTGGCGGGCCAACAGCACCTGCACCGGGCCAAAATCCAGCACGGTAGGTGTGGTGTCTTTCTTCATGCGATCGGCGGCGTTGCGGCGCTGCTTGAGCGGAGCGATCAACTGCGATCGGTAGCGGGAGGGGATGTTGAATTGCTTCATCGAAAAGGGAACGCGCCAAAGGTAGGAATTGTTCGCAGCCCATTTCTGTAAGCCCCGTCCGACAAGGAATGTAGCCAACCGCCATGGGGGGCTGGGCGTATAGGAAACGCAAACCACGCAACGCAACATCGACATGAAAGCATTTGCAACAGTCTTGATGCTGGCCTTGGCCGCCAGCTGGATGCCTACCGAAGCCCACGCCTCAGACCAGCTGCTGGTATTCGGCCGTATCCTCCAAGAAGGCAAAAAGTCCGAAGGCGCAACCGTGATCATCTACAACGGCAACGCAGTGTACCGGACCGTCACCACAACCAAAAGCGGCAAATACGCCATCAAACTACCCTTCGGCTTTTACTTCACCATGGAGGTGAAGAAAGAGGGATACATCACCAAGCGCGTGGTGTTTGATACGCGCATCGATGCCCAAATCGACCTGTTGGACGACTACGTATGTGACGTGGACCTGCTGGACCTTGAATGGTTCGGCGGCATGGACATTGGCAACTTGGACTTTCCCATGGCCATCATCGTATACCAAGGCAACGGCTCCTTCGATTACACCGAAGACTACGCCATTTTCATGCGCGAGGAATACGAGACCACCCTTACCAAAGCTATGAACAGCACATCGGCCCAACCCAGCCACCGCTGACATGGATATCCATACATTATTCAGGAAAAGCACTGCCAACGGGCGGTGCTTTTTGTTTGCGATAAACTTCCGTTGAACGAGTTGAACCTACCGATGGTCGAAGTGTGAAGGTGGGGAATGCGACCTGGACGTATCCCCAACCAAATGATTCAATTATGAAATTATTGATGTCCTGTCTGACCTTCCTACTTACGCTTCATGCTTCTGCCACCCTTACCGTACGCGGCACACTGGTGGACCACGAAAACCGGCCCACCGCGGGTACGGTGGTGATTTACGAAGGCAACATGGCCGCAGATACAGTGTCCATCGACGATTCGGGGCGCTTTCGTGTGCCCCTTCCCAATCATGTCTACTACACCCTTGAGTTCCAGAGTATGGGATACGTTCACAAACGTATTGCCGCTGACACACGGGAGGCTCCGCGGCAGGGGCGTCCAAAAGTCTACAGCTGTACCGTGGCTTTGGTCCCGGAAAAACAGGAGTACGAACGTGCGGGTTGGCTTGACTTTCCAGTGGCCGTGCTGTACTACTCGGTCAAAGGAGGGTTCAGCTACGGAAAGTCGTACACCCGCGAAATGCACCAGTTGTACGCCACATTGATGCAATGACATTTCAACGCCGGGGGGTAGGTCTTTTTGCTCCCGGTTCATGCGCAACACCCAGAACGCTGGGGTTGCGCATTTTTTATGGATGTACGTCGCTGAGGGCAGCTTGGGCCAGCGGCTTGAAATCTTCCTTACGTGCCGCCTTGCGCAGGGGTTTGAGGCAACGGCACCGGCGCATTTCGCGCGTTGCCGAGGTGGCTTTGTATACCGCGCGCAGGCCTTCGGCGTGCAGCACCACTTGGTCGGTGGTGTTGGGGTGCTTCATTTGATATAGCGCTACGCCGCAGATGAACACGGTAAACAGGTCTTCGTGCTCTTGGAGGCACGGCATGGCGGCGCTGTTGACGTCCACCCGCAACTCCGGATGGCCGCTGAGCCAGAGCAGGGCAAAGGCATTGAGGGCTTCGCGGGTTTCGGGGTTTTCGCTGAGCGAATGGCCGGTGAGCCAAGCCATGCACTTGCGGGCAAGCGCAGCTTGCGCTTGATAGTCTGCGGGCGTTTCTAGGGTAAAGTCGGTGGGGACTGCAGGGGCGCCGTCCTGAGCAACAACGCTCAAGCTGAACAAGCAGGCAAACAGGACGGCAACGGATTTCAAAGCACTTGGTTTTCGGTAAAGGTAATGCCCAAGGCGGCGAGTTCCTCCAACACCGGGGTGTACACCGATGGCACCACCGGTAGCAGTAAGCCACGCTCGGTCAGGCTGCCTTCCAGCATTTTGCGACACGCAATGGCCACGGGTAAGCCCACGGTTTTGGCCATGGCGGTATGGTGTTCGTCGTCGCCGATACACACCATGTAGCTGTGACGTTCGCGCGCGGTGCCGTCCAGCTCATACCCGAAGCGGTGCCACATCACAATCATATCCTTGTCGCCGGGTTCGAGCGACCATTTTTGTTCAAGCAGATGCTGCAGCACTTGGGCAGGTGAGCCGTTGTCCAGTCCAACCGGGGTGTCGTCAAACAAGCCCAACCAAGCGAGTTTGGACATCACCTCTTCGGTCACGCCATAGCGTATGCGGAGTTTTTCCTCAACGGTTTTTTCATCGGCAAACACCAGAAAAGCATTGATGAAGTTGCGCCAAGTCATGTCCTTCAAGCCGCTGACTTGGTAGCTGTCGTCGGTCATGCCCAGGCGCACGAATACATTCCACGCCTCGCTGAATCCGGCCTTGCGCAGGGTGCCCCGGTAGAGGGTTGGAATGCCTTGCAGGCCGTACACTTCTTGGTAGCCCAAGCTGTCGCGGTTGGCATAGCCTTCAAACAGGCCGTGCGCGCCCACCTCAATGGGTTTCACGCGTTGAAACAGCTCGTGGTAGGGGATGTACTTGTACTGGCCTTCTTGGATGAAGCGCGCGGCCCCGCCTTGTCCGGCGAGGACTACGTTGCGCGGGTTCCACGTGAATTTGTAGCCCCACGGGTTGTTGTCCGATTCGGGGGCTACCAGGCCTCCGGTGAAGCTCTCAAAGCGGGTCATGGTGCCGCCGCCCTCGCGGATCTCGTCGATGATTTGCATGGCACTCATGTGGTCGATGCCCGGGTCCAGGCCCATTTCGTTGAGCACGGTGATGCCTGCCGCGTTGATGTCAGCCTCCATGTCTTTGAGGTCTTGCGACACGTAGCTCGGGGTGATTACGTGGGTGCGGAAACGGATGCAATCACGCACCACCAAATGGTGGAACCGCGCGGGCAGCATGCTGATGACAATGTCAGCCTGTTCGATGTGTTGGGCGCGGATGTTATCGTCGAGCGCGTTGAACGCAAAGGGCACTCCGTTGGGGTGATTGCCGCACTTTTCTTGGGCGAGTGTAACGTCCATATCGCCCACGTGAACAGTCCAGCCGCTGGCTGTTGCGTGGTCAAGTAGGTAGGAGATCAGGGAGGTGCTGGATCGGCCCGCGCCGATGATCAAGATGTGTTGGGCCATGGGGTGTATTTAACGGCGAAAATAGATGAGCCCCCCACCTTTTACAAGTGTGAATTACTTGGGTGGAAAACGTTTTGGCACAGCAATTGAATACCGGGGGGCAACAGATACATTTACTCATTGAAAAATTCAAATGATGAAAGACGTTTACCAAACAAAAGGAATATTGATGCTCGTGCTCGGGTTGTTGACGCTGAGCAGTGTTCAATTGTGTGCACAAGGATCTACGGCTGTCGTATTTTCTGAAATGGGAGAGAAATTCACGCTCTACTTGAACGGTGAAAAGCAAAACGAGCAACCCGTCCATAACTTACGTATAGATGATTTGAATGCAGACTACTACATCGCTCGTATTGATTTTGCAGATTCATCGTTGCCTGACTTCACGCACAAGAACTTTTTTGTGGAGGACAACACGATCAATAATTTCATGATCAAGTTGAACCGGAAAGGCAAATATGTGATGCGCTATTTCCCTGGCGGGGAGGTTGCTACACCAACCCCTGCGGCACCGGCTGCAGAACCAGCACCTGTGGTGCAGACGGTCGTGGTTGAGGAAGAAGAGCGTCCGCAACCTGTTCAAACCACGAAAACGGTGACCACCCAAACCACAACCACTACCTCGAACACAGCTCCAAGTGGAACGCAAGACGACATGTTGGGTGGAATCAAGTTGAGCATGGCCGTGGATAGCACTGGCTTGAAATTGGATACCGGTTTCTCAACAGGTGAAATGGATGATCCCGACATGGGAGGTTCTATCACCATGCCGGGCATGGACATCGATATTCAAATGGATGGGATGGGAATTGACATGGACGCCCCGATGTCTACCGAAGAAACCCAAACCACCACCACTGTCACCACCACGACAACGACTACCCATGATATTCCCGTTCAACAACCCGTAGCTGCTCCTGTGGAGCAAGAAGTTGTTGTAGACTGTGGTTTCACAGATTCGGAATTCGCACAACTCCAGCGCACCATCGAGAACAAAAGTTTCGATGACGGAAAGAAGGCGATCTTCCAGCAGGCCATCCGTTCAAAGTGCCCAACCAGTGCACAGGTAGCTGTGTTGCTTGAAGAGTTTAGCTTTGATGATTCCAAGTTGGAGTTGGCCAAATATGCGTACAGCCGAGTGGCAGATCAGTCCAACTTTTACTTGGTGAACGAAGCATTCTCCTTTGATTCGACCATTGAAGAATTGAATGACTATATCCTAAAGCAGTAAACATGCAATTGGTCTCTAATATTTCCAAGATAGTTGTCCTAGGACTGCTGGTGACTGTTTGCCAGGCATGCAGCACAAGCAGTGCCTTCACCAAACGGGCGGTCAAATTGGAAGAAGCAGGTCTGAACACCGAGGCGGCTGCCAGTTACTACACTGCGCTCTGGAAGAACGCGTACAACGTTGAAGCTCAAATTGGCATGAAGAAAACAGGACAAATTGTTCTGAATTCCAAGCTGAGTGAATGGAGTGCGACTCGCATCAACCGGAACTTAAAGCAGGGTGTTTACGACTACCTGGAAATATTAGAGTACCAAAAACGCATCGCCAAGGTAGGGGTGGAGTTGACGATCCCTGATTTTTATCAGAAGGACTTTGAGAACATGGAGGTGGAGTACTTGCATAACGTGTATGACGAGGGCACAGCCTTGTTGGAGCAAGAGAAGTACGACGAAGCTGAACAGGTATTCAAGGAAATAGCAGTACTCGATCCTGATTTCAAGGACATCTCTGAACTGCGTGACATTGCGTACCTCGAACCTCTTTACATTGAAGGATCTCGCGCGCTAGAGGTGGATCATTACCGCGAAGCACACGAGAAATTCTCCTTGATTTTGGAGCGTGACCGAGACTATAAAAATGTACGCGAGCTGGACAAGGAGGCGTTGGAAATGGGATTGTTTACCCTGGCGGTCATGCCGTTTGACAACGCTACAGGTAAGCAAGGTGTAGAATCCAAAACCCAAGCCTACGTGTTGCAATCGCTCACAGGAATGCGGGACCCCTTCTTGAAGGTGGTGGATCGTCAAGACTTGGACCACATCCTCGAAGAACAGCGTCTGGGGCTCACCGGCGTGATTGACGAAGAAACCGCCACCGAGGTGGGTGCGCTGCTGGGTGCAGACGCCATCTTGCGCGGCACCGTACTCTCGCACACCACCCAAGCCGGACAGAAGCGCACCCTGCGTAAAGCGGGGTACTCTTCCTATAAGGTCAAGAAGTACAACCGCAGCACGCAGAAGTACTACTACGAGACCAAGTACAAGCCGGTCAGCTACAAGCAGCACAGCCAGCGTAATTCGGCACGAGTGACCTACCAGTACCGCGTGGTGTCGCTCACAACAGGCGAAATCCTTGCGAGTGACATCATTGAAAAAGAGTTGGTGTCCGAGGCCAATTACATCACCTACGATGGCAACATCGACAACCTGTTTCCCTCGGACGGCAACGCTGTAATCCGCTCAGGTTCTGCGCGCAATCAGTTGAAGACGCTGTACGCTGCCCCCCGAGATGTGAAGACAACCGCCCAACTGGCCGACGAGACGTATGTGGCCGCTGGTGAAGCGATGAAAGAAAAAATGCAAACCCTGATGATCGACGTGATTCCATGATGGCTTCCTTGAAACATACCGGATGGATGGTTCTTCTGCTGGTGCTTGCTGCCTGCGGAAGCAAGGACATTGGACGCACTGAGGTCCCCCAAGAGCCCAAGCCCGGGTGGGCCTTGAAGCGCCCGGTGTCACCGAGCGATTACATTGGGATTGGGATTGCCTCCAAGGCTTTGTACCCGCTGGATTACCAGCAGGTGGCGAAAAAGAATGCCCTCAACGACCTGGCTTCTGAAATCAGTGTGCTCGTCCAAGGCGAGACCTTCCTGAACCAACTGGAAGTGAACCGTGATTTCGAAGAGACCTACATGTCGCAAATCAACACCACAACCTCCGAGCAAATCGAAGGGTACCAGGTGGCCGGCGCGTGGGAAAACGACGGTGAGTACTGGGTGTTTTACCGCTTGAGCCGCGCCAAACACGCCCAGCTCAAAGCCGAAAAGAAACGCATGGCCCTGGATGCGGCTAAGGACTACTACCTCAAGGCCAAGGATGCCCGCATCGCCGGGAGCATCTCTCAATCGGTGGACCTGCATTTGCAAGCCCTGCTGCAGATGAAGGACTACTGGGCCGAGGCCAACCCTTACATGCTGGAAGGCTCAGAGGTTTTCTTGGACAACGAGATTTACACGAGCCTGCGCAGTACCGTATCGGGCATTCGGATTGACCCCAATTTCAACACCGTTGTACTGGACCAAGAGAATGGCTACGTGGGCCGTGTGAACCTGCACCTCCACCTGGACGATCAGCCTTTGCGCGGCGTGCCCGTGGTGTATCACTACGAAAAGGCCAAGTACTCCAAGCCGGTGGGCGTGCTCACCAGCGCAGAGGGGGATGTAGTTGTAGAGGTGCGCGACGCCGACCCCAGCAACCTGCGTAACCGCCTGCACTGCTGGATTGACCTGCGCGATTTGATTGGCGAGGTGGACCGCGATCCGCTGCTGGATCCCATCGTAAATTCGCTTCAAGTGGACGAGATTCACGTGCCGATTGAGTACGTGATGCCCGCGGTATTTATGCAGTCCAGCGAACGCACCTTCGGCGAGGTGACCGGCGGCCAAAACTTGGCCAACACCCTGCGCAATGAACTGACCCAGAGTGGCTGGAGGTTTGCATCGGGACCCGGGGACGCTGACCTGCTTATTACCTTGGAGGCGGACACCCGCGATGGGGGCATGAGCCAAGGTTTCCATGTCTCCTACCTGGAGATGCATGTGGTGGTCACCGACGCATCCACTGGACAAGTGGTGTATGGTGAGCATGTGGAGGACATCAAAGGCCTGCACCTCAACACCGGCGATGCCAGTACCGAAGCGTACAAGAAGGCGCGCAAACGCATAGAAAAAGAAATCGCTAAAGCCCTGATGGCGCAACTACTATAGGGTTTGGCACACTTTTGGAATACACATAGAAAACGCAACAGCAAGACCATAATTCGACACACATGAAACCGATCATCACAACACGCAGCTTTGCCATGGGAATAATGGCACTCGCGCTTGCTGCTGGCATGACCAGCTGCAAGAAGAACAAAGAGGTAGCTACCCAACCCAAACCCAAGGGAGAGACCTTGATTCAAGAATACTGCACCGGCCCGGAGCATTTCTCAGACAAGAAAACGTTCCGTGCGCGAGCAGTGGGTGAAAGCATGGATCGCAACGCGGCCAAGAAGAAAGCCCGTTCAAATGCGCGCGGTGAACTCGCAAAGTCAATCAAGGCGACAATGCAAATCGTTGGTGACAACTACGTCAGCTCGAACGAGTTCAACAACCGAGAAGAGATCACGGAGACCTTCAACGAGATGACCCGTACCATTGTAGACGAGGAAATCGTAGGTTCAACCATCATCTGCGACAAGCTCACCCAGCGTGAGGACGGTACTTTCGTATCGTATGTCTGCGTAGAGCTCTCCAGCTCTGACATGGTAGGCAAGTACCACGAAGCCCTCAGTAAAGATGAGCGCATCAAAGCAGAATACAACTACGAGAAGTTCAAAGAGACCTTCGAGAAAGAAATGGAAAAGCTCGGCAACTAAGCCAGCGGAATCCTCCACTCAACAATCCCACCCCTTACCGGGTGGGATTTTTTTTTGCCTGTGCCCAGATGAACAACTCCTTGCCCTCGCGCCCTGGCATGGAGTTGCGGCAGGGTTCCAGCACCTTCAGATCAAAGAACCGCGAGAGGTGTCTGCGGTACTCCTCAGGGGAACCGCCAAAGGGCGGTCCTTGGTCCAGCGGGAAGTTGAACCACACTCCAGCCAAGCTTCCGCCCGGCACCAGTAAACGATGCATGTGGGCGGCGTACTTGGTGCGCAGACTGGGGTCAATGGCGCAGAAGAACGTCTGCTCCAGTACCACATCAAACCTCTGGTTCAGGTCAAAGAAATTGCCTTCGATCAGGTGGTCGGCAGGGAAGGAGGGCACGCGCTGGGCCAGGTCTTGCAACGGCTCGGCAGAAAGGTCCACCACATACACCTGCGTGTAGCCGGCCTGATGCAAAGCCTGCGCTTCGTAGCTGCGTCCGGCACCTGGAATCAGGATGCGGTCGTCTTTGGATACCTGGCTTTCACAAAAAGCGATCAATGGGGTGGACGGGGCGTTCAAGTCCCAACCGGTGCGGCCCTCACGGTACCGCGTGCTCCAGTACTGGGCGTCAAGCATAGGGGTCGTTTACCTGCTCAAACAAGGCCACCGCCTCGATGTGCGCGGTGTGGGGGAATTGGTCCACCAAGGTCATGCGCTTGAGCACGTAGCCTGCATCGCGCAGGGTGGACATGTCGCGGGCCTGGGTGGCCGGGTTGCAGGACACGTACACCAAACGCTTGGCTTGAAGACGGATCACTTTGCGCAGGGTTTTGGGCGCGATGCCGCCGCGGGGCGGATCCAAAATCACGGTGTGCAATTTGCCTTGGTACTGTGGGTATTCGAGCAGGAAGCGGCCCACATCCGCAGCGTGGAATTCCACACCCTCGATGCCGTTGCGTTCGGCGTTGGCCCGAGCATCACGGATGGCACTCTCCACAATGTCCACGCCCACCACAGGACATCCGGAGTGACGTGCCACCAATTGGCCAATGGTACCGGTCCCGCAAAACAGGTCCAAGACCACTTGCCCTTCAGGCAGTTCGGTGCCCACGTAGTCGATGACGCGTTGGTACAGCTTCTCAGCGCAGCGGGGATTGGTTTGGAAGAAGCTGCTCATGGAAATCTCAAAATCCAACCCGTTCAGCCGTTCCACGATTTGAGAAACGCCAAATACGTTGTGGATTTTGCCGGCGCTGGGGTCTACCCGGTCGCCGGTTTCGTCGTTGATGGTGTGCATGATGCCCGCCAAACGGTCGCCCAACAGCGAGCGGCAATGCGCGATGAACCCGTCCATGTCAAACTGGTCCAACCCGTGCGAGGAGGTCACAAAGTTCATCAGCAGCTCTCCGGTGTGGTAGCTCTTGCGTACCACTACATAGCGGAAGAACCCTTCGCGGCGCGGCGGGTGCCATGCGGGCAAACCGGTTTTCTCGAGCCAGATGCGGATGTCCTTGAGCTTGTTTTCAAACTCCTGGTCAAACAACCCGGAATCCGCATCCAAATTCTCCACAGCCCACCACGTGCCGCGGTGCTTGAACCCGAGTCCAAAATCGTCGTGCTCTTGCTTCTCATCCAAGTCAAACCGGATCACCGAGAAGGAGTACTCCATCTTGTTGCGGTAATGCCAGATCTCGGGCGATTCGATGTATTCTTCAAGCAAGTCGTCGATGCGCTTTTCCCCGCCAATGCGGCGGTAGAGCTCAACTGCATTCTCGCGTTTGTAGGCGGTCTGCTCGGCAATGGGCAAACGCGCATACGGCGCACCGGGAATCTCCTGGTACGGCACGGTCACCTCTTCGGGCGCGCGGCGCAGGACTTCTTCCAATTTGGTTTCGGCATACCGGGCCTTGCGCTTGACCACACGGGCGCGCACCTTTTGGCCGGGCAGGGCGTTTTGCACAAACACGGTGTACTCACCGCGCTCGGTCGGAATCTTGGCGATTCCCTTGCCGCCGAAGGCCAATCCGGTGACCTCGACTTCGATTTGCTGGTTGCGTGAAAACATGGGCAGTTCGGGGCGGCAAATGTACGGCATCTCAAACCGTGTATCTTGCCCCCATGCTCAAGCGCATTGGCATGGCCGCCGGGCCGATTCTCTTTGGCGTGGGCCACCTCATCCAACCTGAGGTGCTCACCCAGCCCCAATGGTACGTGGTCCTGGTGGCCGTATGGATGCTCTGCTGGTGGCTCACCGAAGCAGTGCCCATCGCGGTTGCAGCCCTGCTGCCCATCGTCCTGTTCCCGCTTGGTGACGTGCTCTCCATCAAAGAAGTCTGCGCCAGCTACGGGCATTATCTGGTCTTCCTCTTCCTGGGAGGATTTCTGCTCGCCCTCGGCATTGAGAAGTGGCGCCTTCACAAACGCATCGCCCTGCACATCATCCGCGGCACCGGAGACAGCGCCAACCGCATCATTCTCGGCTTCATGCTGGCCTCGGCCTTCCTGAGCATGTGGATCAGCAACACGGCCACCACGGTCATGATGCTGCCCATCGCCACCTCGGTCATCGGCGTCCTGCTCGCCGACCGCCCCAATCTGGATCCCAAAAAGCAACGCCTCTTTGCCCTGACCCTTATGCTCGGCGTGGCCTACGCCGCCAACATCGGAGGCATCGCAACCCTCATCGGCACCCCGCCCAACATCGCCATGAAAGGCGCCATCGAGGACAACTACGACGTCACCATCTCGTTCGCCCACTGGATGGTGCTGGGCCTGCCCTTTGCCGCCGTTCTGCTCGTCCTCAGCTACCTGATCCTCACCCGCGTGGTGTACCGCAACCGCATCGGCCGCTTCGAAGGCGCCCGCGCGGTGATCCGCGAGGAGCTCCAAAAACTTGGCAAAATGGAAGCGGGCGAACTCCGCGTCCTGCTCGTATTCCTGCTCGTGGCTGCC
Organism: Flavobacteriales bacterium; assembly: GCA_049594615.1. Classification (GTDB taxonomy): domain Bacteria; phylum Bacteroidota; class Bacteroidia; order Flavobacteriales_D; family Sanyastnellaceae; genus CAXPZW01. The sequence continues at coordinate 3,936 of JBMYJR010000034.1, read as the reverse complement.
CTGTGGATGGGCCGCGGGCTGATTAATACCGGCCTGGAATCCGTCGGCGCAGGCGTCAAACTCTCCGACACCGCCATTGCCATCGCAGGCGGTATTCTGCTCTTTGTGGTGCCCGCCAATAAAGACACCAAGTCCCTGCTCAGCTGGGACGACACCCGCAACCTTCCCTGGGGCATCCTGCTCCTCTTTGGCGGAGGCCTGGCCCTGGCTGCGGCCTTCAAAACTTCCGGCCTGATAGACGTGGTCGCCACCGGCTTCCAAGCCCTGGCCAGCCTCGATCAAATCTGGATCATTCTCATCCTGACCACCGTAGCCTTGTTCCTCACCGAACTCATGAGCAACCTGGCCTTGGTACAAGTCTTTGTGCCCGTCGTCGCCTCGGTCGCCGTTGGCCTCGGCCATGCGCCTTTGGCCTTTGCCGTGCCTGTGACCATGGCCGCCAGCTGCGCCTTCATGTTCCCCATGAGCACGCCCCCCAACGCCATCGTCTTCGCCAGCGGTCACGTTCGCATCCCCCAAATGGCCCGCGCCGGAATCCTACTCAACCTCCTGGCGATTGCACTGGTGGGAATTGTCAGCATGTATTTTTTAGAATCCTGGTTGGCCGGAACAGATCTAGTTCCCTAATTTTGCGACCCCATTTGAAACCCGGAGAGGTGGCAGAGTGGTAATGCAGCAGCCTGCTAAGCTGTGACCGATTATTTTGGTCCCCGAGTTCGAATCTCGGTCTCTCCGCAAAGCAAAAGCCCAGACTCACGTCCGGGCTTTTTTCGTTGCGGTGAGAAGCGAAATCTACCGCGAGTCGAATCAGCACCCCGGCAACGTGCACCCCCGCTTTTGCTTTAAGACCCCCTCAGAGATCATGCCGATTGCCACAACCAATGGACGCATTTGCTACCGACCACCCATCGGAATAATCGCGATCCACCAGCACCAGTGCCAGCACCAGCTCTAGTGCAAGCAACGCCACGCAGGTGCCTTTTTTTGGGCTGGGGAGTCAAATGTGTGAGTCTCAGGGGCTTCGTACCTTTGAGAGGTGAAGCTCTGGATGTGGTTGACGATGATGGTCCCGGTGGTGTTGCTTTCCCAAGCAAACATTCACCATTGGGAAGCAGTGGTGCAAGACGGCACCAGCTGGCACTACTTGGTGCCCAGCGAGCAGCCCGCGCCTGATTGGTTCCTGCCCGGATTTGATGCGTCTGCTTGGCCTGAGGGACCGTCAGGTCTGGGGTATGCGGACGACGATGACGCCACCCTGGTGCCCAATACCATGTCGCTGTACCTCACCCGTGAATTTGAGTTTACGGACTTCACCTCCATTGACTCGGTCTTGTTCTACATGGACTACGACGACGGCTTTGTGGCCTACCTCAACGGGGTGGAGATTGCCCGTGGCAACGCCGGTGAACCCGGTGAGTTCATCGCGTGGGACCAAAACCTGGACATCGATCAAGAAGCCGTGCTGTATCAAGGCGGCATTCCCGAAGCCCATCCCATAGACTACCAGAGCTTGTTTGTGGACGGCACCAATACCCTTGCCATTGAAGTGCACAATGCCAACCCGTGGAGCTCGGATTTGACGGCGCGGCCATTTTTGTTTGTGGGTGCAACGAGTGAAGCGGAAGTTTACAGTGACACGCCCAATTGGTTTTATGGCCCTGCGAATCCGTGTCCTGGACAAATGTATTCGGTGGTATTGACCACCGGGGCTTGGGCTGGGGAGGTCGGTTGGTCCATCAACACCTTTGACGGGGAAGTGGTGGCCACCAGTGTGGGTGGATATGTGGATTGGACAACATACGAGCAGCTGGTTTGTCTTCCGCCGGATTGCTACGAATTTTGGATGCTTGATTCATGGGGCGATGGATGGAACGGTGCGAGCTTTGAGCTGCAAGATGCCGAAGGCGTCGTGCTCCTCAGCGGAGAATTGCTCGGCGGTGGGGCTCAAAGTCTGGTCTTCCAAACCGGCGGCGACTGCGAGATTCTCGGATGCACCAACCCTTACGGCATCAATTACGAACCGTTTGCCAATGTGGACGACGGCTCTTGCGTGTTGTTCGAGGAAACCAACTTGCCCATTGTCAAACTCACCACCCCTTCCAATATTTTGGATGATCCGCGCATCACCGCGCACATGGGCATCATCCACAACGCGGACGGTTTGAATCACGTGGACGATTCACTCAACAACTACAACGGGCAAATCTCCATTGAAATCCGCGGGTCCTCTTCACAGCTTTTCCCCAAGAAGTCCTACGCGCTAGAGACCCAAGATTCGCTGGGCAACAACAACAATGTATCGGTGATTGATCTGCCGGTGGAGAACGATTGGATTCTGCACGCGCCCTACACCGATAAAACCATGATGCGCAACGCCCTCACCTTCCAACTCGGGCGCGACATTGGGCGCTACACGCCGCGGACCAAGTACTGCGAGTTGATGATCAACGGCGATTACCGCGGGGTGTACATGCTCATGGAAAACATCAAGCGCGACAACGACCGCGTGGACATTGCCACCCTTCTGCCGACCGATACCGTAGGTGATGAGTTGACCGGCGGGTACATCCTGAAGGTGGACAAATTCACCGGCGATTTTGAGGGCGGCTGGACCTCGCCCTATCCCAACATGGGAGGCGAGGAGCTGGTCATCCAATTCCACAAGCCCGAAAGCGACGAGTTGCACCTGACCCAAACCACCTACATCCAAGACCACGTCACGGCTTTTGAAGACGTGTTGGCGGGTGACGATTTTGCTGATCCCGTCAATGGGTTTCGAGCGTATGCAGACGTGCAGTCCTTCATCGACCTCTACTTGATGAACGAGCTCAGCAAGAACATCGACGGCTACCGATTGAGCACTTACTTCTACAAGGACAAAGACTCCAACGGCGGCAAGATTGTCATGGGTCCTTGGTGGGACTACAACCTCAGCTTTGGCAACGCCGACTATTGTGAATGCTGGGATCCCACTGGCTTTGAGGTCAACACCGATTGTGGGTGGAACAACCCGTTTTGGTGGGAGCGCATGTTGGAAGATCCGGCCTACGCCGATCTGACCCGTTGCACCTGGGAGCAATACCGCGCCGGGCCGTGGAGCAACGAAAACGTGCACGGGCTGATCGACTCACTCGAAACCGTGCTGGTGGATGCCCACCACCGCGACTTCGCCCGCTGGCCGCGTTTGGGCCAATACGTGTGGCCCAACTGGTTCATCGGCGATACCTACGCGCAAGAGCTGGACTTCATGCGTGCTTGGATCGACGACCGTTTGGAGTGGTTGGACAACAACATCTCCGGCGCCTGCTTCCCAGGCTGTACCGACCCCATTGCCTGCAACTACGACCCTGAGGCCAACTTCGACGACCAAAGCTGTACCTACTGGGAGCTCTACTACGACTGCGATGGCAACTGCAACAACGACCAAGACCAGGACGAGATCTGTGATGAGTTGGACAACTGCCCGGAGGTCTACAACCCACTGCAAACCGACACCAATGGCGATGGGTATGGCGATGCCTGCCAGCCGGTGAGCGTGGTGGAGATAGATGGATTGCCCGCTTTGCGTGAGGTGTTGTTTGTGACCAATTTGTTGGGGCAGCGAGTGGGAATGGATGCTGTGGGGGTGGTGTTGGTGTATTATACCGATGGACGCGTGGAGCGTCAAGTGTGGCTGGACCGGCCTTAAAAAGATAGGCGCCCGATCGAGGTGCCTTTCTCATTCCAAATGTGCCGCAATAGCGGGTGTTAGTTGCGTCCTGTGCGAACGCCTCCGTCTACGTCCCAAGTCGCACCTGTAACCCAACCGGCTTTTTCCGAGAGTAAGAACTCAATGCCTTCGGCCACATCGGTGGCGTTTCAGTTGCAGCCAAACAGAGTCTAGTGAAAGCCCACTCCCTTCGGTCGTTCCGGTCTTTTTTCTTGTCCAGCTCTTCG
>JBMYJR010000033.1:0-33081 GCA_049594615.1 Flavobacteriales bacterium | reverse complement strand
TCCTGCTTCAAGCAACTTCGCCCACATCGGCGTAGCTGCAACGGTATAACGTTTCAATGGTCTTGTGTTGCGCAGTCAAAACTGCGGGACAAGGGTACGTCAAAAAACAATTGACGCAAACAGATCACAAAAAAAAGTCACAATAGGCTTGGAAAGACCAATGCTGAGATCGCGCGCGACCTTGAACTTTCCATCAACACGGTAAAAACCCACACCAAGCACCTGTTTCGCAAGCTTGGGGCACGCAACCGCACCGAAGCTTCGCTCTAGGAAGCAGTGGGGCTAGGCAACATCCCCGGCTGCGGTTCGTTACTTTGCCGGTGTGAATCTCTATTCGAGCAAACAACGGTGGAAGGTGGTGCTGCTTATTGGCGCCTTGGTGATTGTGGGGGTGACCTTGTGGTACTCCAACCACATCGCTTCCCAAATCGAGCAGGAAGAAATGGAGCAAGTGCAGCTCTGGAGCGGTGCGGTCAAGCAACGCGCCGAGCTGGTGGAATTCACCCAAAACCTGTTTGACCAACTGCGTGAGGACGAAACCAAAAAGGCCAAGTTCTTGGGCAACGCCTTCCGCATCATTGGCGAAACCAGCGGCAACCAGGACTTCACCTTCGAGGCCGATTTCATTGTGGAGGAGACCTCCATCCCGGTCCTGATTTACGCCGACGGCCACTACCAACTCAGCAAAAACATCGCCCCCGAAATCGTCAACAATGTAGGGCGCAGAGACTCGCTCAAGCGGGCCATGGAGGCCAAGAACGCGCCCATTTGCTTCAACGTGTCTTCGCAGTGTGTGTACTACGACGAGAGCAACCTGTTCAAGGAATTGCAGGCCACCATGGACGATTTGATCAACTCCTTCATTTCCGAAACGGTGATCAACTCGGCGTCGGTGCCGGTGATTTTGACCGACAGTTCGCGTTCGGCGGCCATCCGCTACAACAACGTGGACGCCAGCGCAGTGCAAAGCCCTGACGCACTTGCCGCCATCCTTGAGGACATGGCCCAGGCCAATCCGCCCATCGCGGTAGAGATCCCAGACCGTGGGATGAACTACATCTACTACGAGAACTCACTGATCCTCACTCAACTCAAGTATTTCCCCGTGGTGCAGCTCATATTGGTGGGCCTGTTTTTGGTGCTGGCCTATTTGATGTTCAGCACCTTCCGCAAGGCGGAGCAAAACCAAGTGTGGGTGGGTATGGCCAAGGAAACCGCCCACCAGTTGGGCACACCTCTCAGCAGCTTGATCGCGTGGAGTTCCTTGTTGGAAGCAGAAGGCGTCAGCGGTGAAACCCTCGAGGAAATCAACAAAGACCTCAATCGCCTGCAAACCATCACCGACCGCTTCAGCAAGATCGGATCCAAGGCTGACCTGCAAGACCACGACGTGACCGAGGTGGTGACCCAGGCCTTCGATTACCTGAAGGTGCGGGTGAGCACCAAGGTGCATTTCCAAGTAACCGGAAGCACCGCCATAGCAGGCATCAACAAGCCGCTGTTTGGGTGGGTGATTGAGAACCTGGTCAAAAACGCGGTAGACGCGATGGCCGGCGAGGGCCACGTGAGTGCAGCCATTACCTTGGACGGCGATTGGGTGATCGTGGACATCACCGACACCGGCAAAGGCATCCCAAAAAGCCGCCAGAAAACGGTCTTTGAACCGGGTTTTACCACCAAAAAGCGCGGGTGGGGGCTGGGCCTCTCGCTCACCAAGCGCATCGTGGAGAATTACCACAAGGGGCGCATTTTTGTCAAGCGCTCGGAGCCGGGCAAAGGCACCACCTTCCGCATCCAGTTGCCCGCGAGATGAACCAGACGGTCTCTGGGGTGTACAGCGCACCACAGCCCCGGTCCATGAATCGCATTTTCACCCTTCTTTTTGCCCTGCTGCTGCCCGCTACCTGGAACGCCCAAGACGGGCTCGACGCTTGCTTGGATAAACTCGGCAAGTCGCTCGCACTTAAGCTTGCCTCGTTGGAAAAGACCCACGTAGCAGTGTCGGATTTGGTCACCTTGGCGGGTGATTCCAACCTGCTGGGCATGACTGCTAGCGAAGAGCTCACCGTGGCCTTTGTGCACCACGCTCTTGGGTTTGAAGTCATGGACCGCTCACACCTCAAGGCCATTTTTGCCGAACACCGAATGGCCCTCGGCGGACTGATGAACGAAGAATCGCTGATCGAACTTGGGCGGCTGGAAAGTGTGGACGTGATCGTGACCGGTACCATTGCGCAGCTCTCGGACCGCTACAAAATCACGGTCAAAGCCCTCGACACCGAAACGGCCTCGCTCTTGGCCGCGGACCGGGCCTACTGCGCACGTACACCCGACCTGGACGCGGCCTTCTCAGGCCTGCCCCACAGCCTGAAACCCGCACCAGACCCCAAACCGGTGCCCATGGTGGATTGCGCCTCCTACAAAACCGGGAAACTCCACGTGGTCAACCACACCGATCGCACCGTGAACCTGAAAGTGCGCGCCGAGTGCGGCACCGCCCAAACCCACGCGTTGGCCCCAGGAGAGTCCATGACCATGAACGGCCTGTGCGCCGGGTTGGTGCAGTGGTCGGCTACGGGTGCGGATTGGCGCAAAGCGGGAACGGTGTTTTTGCACACGTGCGAGGAACGCAAGGTGCAGCTCACTCCTTGAGCGCAGCGGCCACTTCGGCCGGCGGAATGTCCAGGGTAAGGCCCGGACTGTGGGAGTTCAGCACGGTGGCGTGCGGTCCGAGTGGTCCCCAGCGCCCGGCATGCATGGGACGCAGGGTTGGGTATAGGCCTACCGCTTTTTTACCCAGGGCGGCGGCAATGTGCAAGGGGCCGGTACTGCAGGCCACCAGTCCGTCACACGCCCCAATGAACCCGATGAATTCTTGGAGCGAGAACTTGCCGCTCAGGTCGTGCAAGTCTTTGGGGTAGGCGTCGAGCGCCGCTTTGAATCCTTCCCCTTCGGTGGCTGTGCCGCTGGCAAAGAGTTGCACATCCTCGCCGGCCAAGGTTTCTGCCAGTTGTGCCCAGTGCTGCGGAGCCCAATCCACGGCCGATCCTCGGCTGCCCGGGTGCAGGATGTAATGCGCTTTGCCGGGTTCCAACAGACCCAGGGCCCATTGCGGGCAGGCCGGCACCCGGGTGAAGCCCGTCCAAGCGCCCAGTTGTTCCAAGGAGGCTGCGCCGTTCACGCCCAGTTTTTCCAGCAGTTTCAGCCCCAGTTGGGCTTCGTGCAAGTCGGACTTTTTACGGGTTTGGAATGAGGGGTGGGTCATGCGCCCCAGGCTGTACAATCGGCGTCCAGTGCCGATGCGCACCGGGATGCGTGCCTTGTGCGCGGCTTTGACCACGGTCTTGTGCGGCAAAGCGTGTACGATGGCGTCGGGTGCCAACGTGCGCAGGTGGCCGGTGACGGCGTCCACCTCGTCGCCCCAATCGTCCAAGGAGACGAAGTCATCCACATGTTCGCAGCAGCCCACGACGGCGCGGGTGTAGTTGCGCCCCAGCACTGTGATGCGCACCCCCGGAAGGGCTGCTTTGAGTGCACCGGCCATGGGCAGAGTTAGCACCATGTCACCGATGGCATCGGGGCGCGAGAGCAGCACGTGGTCAACCTTGCGCATGGAGCAACATGAGTTTGCGGTACTTGCGGTAGGTGGCGTAGGCCGAAAGGCGCGAGATGGTCCATCCGGTGTACCCGTCCAAAAAGCCCGCTTTCAAAACGAAGCTTTTGAAGAATTGCGCCACCACTTTGATCACCACCAATCCCCAAGACCCCTTGCGTCCGCGGTCATACAGCTCTTGGGCAGCAATGCCCGAGAAGTACTCGATTTGCTTGAGGTGATCCTCGCGGGTGTAATACGAGTAGTGCAACAGGTCGCCCTTGAGGTGGGCGGGGTGCAGCCCGGGGTCTAGCTCGATTTTATCGTGGGGGTTGACCCCGCCCCACCGCGCGATGTTGCGGTCAAACAACCGGGTTTTCACGTCCGGGTACCAGCCGGTGTGGCGCACCCATTTGCCGCAGTAGTTGGTCAGGCGGTTAAACGAGTAGGCCCGGAATTGAGGATCGGCCTTGATCGCGAGGATGTGCGCGCGGAGCGTGTCGTCCAAGGCTTCATCGGCGTCCAGAGACAGCACCAGATCGTGGGTACACAGGCCAATTGCACGGTTTTTTTGCTGGATGTGCCCGTCAAAGGCGTGCTGCTCAAAGCGAGCGCCGGCTTCGCGAGCAATCTGTTCGGTGGTGTCGGTGCTGAACGAGTCGAGCACGACAATTTCATCGGCTACCCCTTCCAACGAGGCCAGGCACCGGGGCAAATTCCGGGCTTCGTTGAAGGTGATGATGGCGGCGCTGAGCGGCATGTGTTGGTGCGGTTTTCAAGGGCCAAGTTACACCAGTGAGACCGATTCGATGGCGACAGGGATAAAAGGGCTGAAATGGCCGCTTTTCGTGGATAACTCAGGGTTGATAGACCCCCGGTTTCTTCGTTATTTTGAATGAAATTCTGAGGCACGATGAACGTACTCATTCTGGGCTCTGGCGGACGCGAACACGCGATCGCCTGGAAAGTGGCCCAAAGCTCGCTTTTGCGCACCCTTTATGTGGCCCCTGGCAACGCCGGTACGGCCGAGGTGGCTACCAACGTGGACCTCGACCCCATGGACTTTGATGCCGTTAAGGCCTTTGCTCTGGAAAACAACATCCGCATTGTGGTGGTGGGCCCCGAAGCACCTTTGGTGGCCGGCATCCAAGATTACTTCACCGCAGACCCTGAACTGACCGGGGTAAAAGTGATTGGCCCAACGCAAAAAGCAGCGCAGCTGGAAGGCAGCAAGCACTTCAGCAAGAAGTTCATGGAGCGCCACAACATCCCCACAGCGCGCTACGCCTCGTTTACCAAGAGTACCGCATCGCGCATTGGCGCTTTCCTGGAGTCCCTCAAGCCGCCGTATGTTATCAAGGCCGATGGCTTGGCTGCAGGTAAAGGTGTGCTCATCGTCGACGACCTCAAGGAAGCCAAGAAGGTGGCCCGTGACATGCTCATGAGCGACACCTTTGGCGAGGCCGGTCGCAAGGTGGTCATCGAGGAATTCCTGAAAGGCATAGAGGTGAGCATGTTTGTGATCACCGATGGCCGTTCCTACAAGATCCTCCCAGAAGCCAAGGACTACAAGCGCATCGGTGAGGGCGATACCGGCCTCAATACTGGCGGCATGGGCGCGGTTTCACCCGTTTCGTTCGTGAACCCGGAGTTCATGGAAAAGGTGAAGAACCAAGTCATCATCCCGACCGTCAAGGGCCTGCGAGCCGACGACATTCACTACGAAGGCTTCATCTTCTTTGGCCTGATGAAAGTGGGCTCAGATCCATACGTGATCGAGTACAATTGCCGCATGGGCGATCCAGAAACCGAGGTCGTCATTCCTCGCATCAAGTCCGACTTGTTGCACCTGTTTGACGGCCTGGCCACCGACACCCTCAGTGAGTGCGATCTTGAAATCGACGACCGCGCTGCCACCACAGTGATGCTTGTATCAGGCGGTTACCCAGAAGCCTACGAAAAAGGCAAAGCCATCGCAGGGTTTGACCAAGTGGACGGTTCAGTGGTATTCCACGCGGGCACCAAGAACAAGGACGGCCAAGTGGTGACCAACGGTGGACGCGTGATGGCGCTGACCAGCTTTGGATACGAGCCGGACGAGGCACTCAAGAAAAGCTACGAGAACGCGGAGAAGTTGACCTACGAAGGCAAATACTACCGCAAGGACATTGGATTTGACCTGCAACTGCGCAAGCAGAAGGCCTGATTCCTTAAAAAAAGGGGACGGTTAAACGATGCCGCCTTCCGCTTGGGCTTTGGCGGTGTATTGTTTTTGCATGCGCAACCAACCGACCAGAACAACGATCATTGCGCCCCACAGCCCCCAGTTGAGCAAGTTGGGGATACCACTTTCGAGGATGGTTTCAAACGACCAAACAATCAGGTCACGGATAGGAAGGAGGAGGTCTTGCAAGTTCATCTCAGAATCACAACTTTGGCGCAAAAGTAGCCAAACCGACGCCAGCACCCGTGTCCCAACTCAGAATTTCGCGCACCGCATTGTGAATCCATGCTGACCTACCTACACTCCAACCGACCCGCGCTGTTGCTTTTGGCGTTCTTACTAGCTGTTTTGCTCGGCGGTGCGGCGGCCGTCAGCGCCGGTGATGTGGTGTGGAGCACCGGCGCATCTGGCGTGGACGCTTGGCTGTGGGGGAGTCTTGCGGGCCGGTGGGCCCTGTTTGCAGTGTTGCTCTCGGCGCAGGCCTACTTCTTCTGTAGGGCGGTCAACCTGGGTGAGGTGTTTGGCAAGCCGTTGCCCTTGTCTGCGGTCGTTTGGGTGGCAGTTGTGGGCGCAGGCCAAGCCCGTTTTCCCGACCCTACGTTGGGCATCGCCCTGATTTGCTGGAGCTTGTCTTTGATGCAAATCGTGCAGATCTTCCGTCAGCAACGGGTGCTAGGTCAAGTGTTCCAAGCGGCGTTTTGGACCGGGTTGGCCGTGGTGATTTGCCCAGCAGTTGTGCCACTCGCAGGCGCGGTGGTATTGACCCTGGCTTACTCGCGCAACTTTGCGTGGGACGAATGGACCGTGCTGTTGGTGGGCCTGTTCATGCCGTTGTACATCTACGCCGCCGGAGCCTTTGTATGGCAGGGTGCAGTAGCAACTCCAGATTGGAGTTGGTCGGCCACCTTAGGCTTGGGCAATTGGGACCTGAGCAGTGGTTTGTGGATGGGTCTTGTGTTGGTGGGTCTGGCGGGTTTGCTGCTGTTCTTGACCAGTTATGGCGATGCCTCCAACCGTTCGCGCAATTCCAAAAACCAGTTGTTGTTTGGGTGTGTAGCGTTGGTAGCCTCTTGGTTGTTCATGGATGTTGACCGGCCGTGGGTGCACTTGCGCATGTGGGCGTTTCTGTGGTTGCCCGCGTTGCCGATGGCTTTGCAGGGCGGCTCTCGCGGCAAGAACATCTTGGGTGTGGTGACCGTGGCTCTGCTGGTGGCCAACGTGATTTGGACCCTGTGGGACCTCTGTGCGTAGGGCGAATCTGATTCTGCCCCTCCCCCCTGTTTCATGTAACCTCATGCCACGTTTTGCAGTACACGAGTGCAAGCCTTACCGCTTCAAATCGAGGCACTATGAAACGACTTTTCCTCTTGATAATCGGTGTTTGCACCCTCTCGGCCGCTTCGGCACAAGGGTTGGATACACCTGAATTCTCAGCGCTGGAAACCCAGCCCACAGCGGCAGCAGAAACGGCCGACGAGCCCTTGGTGTGGGTGGAAACCTCCATCGAGGTGACCGTAACATCGTTGGCCAGCGGCGACTGGCACAACCCCCAAACATGGGATTGCAACTGCGTTCCCGCCAGTACAGATGGCGTGCGCATTTTGCTCGGACACGAAGTTGTCCTGGCCACTTCAGCCGAAGTGACCGACGTGCAAATTGATACCGGTGGCAGCTTGACGTTGCTCTCGGCTTCTGTGGTTTCGCTGCGCATTTACGGCGACTTGGAAGCTCAAGGCATGTTTGACGCCAGTTCCGGCGTGGTGCAGTTTGGCGGAGGAGACGACCACATGATCAACGGCACGCTCAATGCATCTGTACTTCAGGTGGTTGGCGGCACCACCACCATTGGTGGGCAATGCCGCATCCGCGATGAAGTGCAACTCACCGAAGCCACCTTGGTCACCAACGGCGCGCTCAACCTGGTTTGGAACGGCACTCACATGGCCTCCATTGGGGATTTGACCGGCAGCACCATTGAAGGTGATGTGCGTTGTCAAAACCGTTACCAGCCCAACACCGATGATTGGATTGCAGTATCCACCATGACTGCCGGCGGCACCTTGGAACCGTTCAACGATGAAATCGTTACCTACGGATTCCCTGGATCGGACTATCCGAGCTACGGTTTTGTGTCCATCATGCATTACGAAGAGGAGCATGCCACCGAAGACATTTCTTTCATCGCGCCAGCATCTGTGGATGCCGCCACACCAGCGGGACGCGGGTACTACCTCTACACGGTAGCCGGCGATTACCAAGTGGAATCCTTGGGCCCGGTGAACCAAGGCGATGTGACCTTTGATGTGACCTACACCGACCATGGCGAACCCCGCCAAGACGGGTACAACTTAGTGGGCAACCCTTACCCCAGCGCCCTGAATTGGGACAACGACGGTTGGACCCGCAGCAACGTGGACAACGCCCTCTACCTCTGGAATCCCGAAACCCGCCAGTACTGCACCTATGTGGAAGGCTTTTCGCTCAACGGCGGCAGCCCCATCATCGATGCCGGTCAGGCCTTCATTGTCCACGCCCGCGACGAGAGCTGTGGCCTGATGGTCTCCGAACCTGCAAAAGCCGCTGTGCTGGATGTGGATACCAACACCAACCCGGACCGTATTCACCTTGTGATCAGTGATGCCTCGGGCAATTACGACGAGGTGATTTTGGCCGAAAACGGCAACGGAACCCAAGACTTTGACCCCTACCTGGACGCACTCAAACTCATGAGCGACACCTACCACAACGTGTATGTAAAAACCGAGAGCGGGTACAATCTAGGCGTTAACCAACGTGGCTTTGCTGCCGGGGACGAAATGGACCTCTATTTCAAGACCGCTACCCCTGGAGATTACACAGTCACTGTAGCTGGAGCTCCCGAGACCGATCCTGACTGGTGCATGGCCCTCGAGGACCTGGCCACCGGCGAAATGCTCGAGCTGACAGCAGGCGCTACGTTCACCTTCAACTCAGAAGTGGCCACCGACGAGTTGCGCTTCCGCGTGCACGTGGGCCAACCGATTTCGGTGGATGTGACACCGATCTCTTGCGCAGGCATGGGCGATGCGGCCATCACCGTGACCGGCAATGGCGACGGCAACCTCACCTACAACTGGTACGAAGGCGAAACCCTCACCCAGATTTACCAAGTGGCCGGTTTGCCGTCGACGGTAGAAGGAATCGACCCGGGGTCCTACACCATTGTGGTGGACGGCAACACCTTGTGTGACGGGCTCACCACCACGGTTGAAATCCAAGACCAAACCCCCATCGAGGTCACCGCTGTTGAAATCGGCGAGGTGGCGTGTGGGGAGAACAACACCGGCTCCATTGCCATCCAAGCCCAAGGCGGCTTTGGCCCCTTGGAGTACAGCTGGAGCAACGGGCTCGAAGCCCCAGTGATGGGCGACTTGATGCCGGGCTTCTACATCGTGACCATCACCGACTTCAACGGCTGCAGCATCCAAGAGACCTACGAGATCGAGGACAAAGTGGAAGTCTATGCCGAAATCGGTCTGGCCGAGGAAGTGATTGAACTGGTGGACGGACAGGCCGTTGTGGACTTGGCCAACCTCACCACCGGCGCCGACACCTACCTCTGGAACATGGGCGACGGCACGTTCTACTCCGATGAGGTGCCCACCCACGCCTACACCACACCGGGTGTGTACGACATCGACCTGGAAGCCAGCAACGAAGATTGCTTCGGCATGACTTCGGTGAGCGTGATTGTCAACGAAAGCACCGTGGGTGTGGACGAACTTTTGGCCGGCGACCTGGCCGACTGCTGGATGTCCGACGACCAAATCCACGTGACCTTTGATCTGGGCTTTACCCAAGAGGTGACCGTGCGCGTCTACAATCAGGTGGGACAATTGCTGGTGAACTCCGGCCCCTATGCGGTACAAAACGACCACCTGCGCTTGGACGTGCCCGGCAACGTGCACTGGGCGGTTGTGGACGTGCGCAGCCTCACCACCGGCGAAGTGCAACGCTTCAAGGTGGCCCCGTAACGAACATTGACCAAGTACATCATAGAAGCGAAGAAGTCGCCCGTTGACGGGCGGCTTTTTTGCTGTTTAGGAGCGCCGCAGAAATGACGCGAAAGGGCTAACTTTGCCGTCAAATTCAGCAGTCCATGAAATTTGGTGTAGTCATCTTCCCTGGGTCCAATTGTGACGAAGACATGGTATACGTGCTTCAGGAAATCATGGGGTTTCCCGTGGAGCGCCTGTGGCACAAAGAACGCGACCTGAAAGGGTGCGACTTCGTGGTGCTCCCGGGAGGATTTACCTACGGCGATTACCTGCGCTCGGGCGCCATTGCGCGCTTCAGCCCCATCATGCAGGAAGTGGCCGACCACGCCAAAAAAGGCGGTTACGTTATGGGCGTGTGCAACGGTTTCCAAGTCCTGACCGAGTCAGGCCTGCTGCCAGGCGCGTTGCGTCACAACACCAGCCGTAAATTCATCTGCAAGAACATCCACCTCAAGCCGCAGTCCAGCACCTGCATGGTCAGCGCGCACCTGGACCACGGCAAGGCGTATCGCATTCCAATCGCGCACGGCGAGGGCAACTATTACGCAGATGCTGCCACCTTGGATGAACTCAACGAAAACGACCAGGTCATCTTCCGTTATTGCGATGCCGAAGGCAACATCTCCGATGAAGCCAACCCCAACGGATCGCTGGAAAACATTGCGGGTGTGTGTAACGCCACCCACAACGTGTTTGGCATGATGCCGCACCCCGAGCGTGCATCCGATTACGAGCTCAGCAACCTCGACGGCAAGGCCTTCTTTGACAGCATCCTTTCGACGGTGCTGGCCTGAGCAATTGTGCGTCGGTAACTTTCGGTTGTCCGCGTCGTTCCTGAAAGGGCTTCGAACCTAAATGGGCTACTTTTGTTGCAGTGGGTACAACCAATTCGTCTACCATGGAATCGTTTCAAGCTGGTCCGCTCCTGAACCAGATCCAAACCCCCGAGGATCTGCGTGCGAACATGGGGCTCGATCAACTCCCGCAGGTGTGTCAGGAGTTGCGTCAATTCATTGTGGATGTGGTCAGCGAAAAAGGCGGTCACTTCGGCGCCAGCCTAGGCGTGGTGGAACTGACTGTTGCCCTGCACTACGTGTTCAACACCCCCTACGACCAGCTCGTGTGGGATGTGGGCCACCAAGCATACGGGCACAAGATTCTCACCGGCCGCCGCGATAAGTTCCACACCAACCGCATTTACAAGGGCATCAGTGGCTTTCCCAAGCGCACTGAATCTGAGTACGACACATTTGGGGTGGGGCACAGTTCCACGTCGGTTTCTGGAGCATTGGGCATGGCTGTGGCCAGCCGCATCAAAGGAGACAAAGACCGCCAGCACATTGCCGTGATCGGGGACGGAGCCATGACGGCCGGACTGGCGTTTGAGGGACTGAACCACGGCGGTGTGGAAGACACGAATTTGCTGGTGGTGCTCAACGATAACTGCATGAGCATCGACCCCAACGTGGGCGCCCTGAAGGAATACCTCACCGACATCACCACTTCGCACACCTACAACCGGGTCAAAGAGGAGGTGTGGGGCCTGCTGGGCAAAATCAGCAAGTTTGGACCCAATGCGCAGGAGATCGCACAAAAGATTCAGAACGGGCTCAAGTCGGCGCTGCTCAAACAAAGCAACCTGTTTGAGAGCCTGAATTTCCGTTACTTCGGCCCCATCGACGGGCACGATGTGGAATACGTGGCCCGCGTACTCGAGGACCTCAAAGACATTCCTGGACCCAAGATCCTGCATTGCGTTACCACCAAGGGGAAAGGCTATGCACCGGCAGAGGCGGGTTCACCCACCAAGTGGCACGCACCGGGCTTGTTTAACAAGGAAACCGGAGAGATCATCAAAGTCGTCCCGAAGCAGCCCGAACCGCCCAAGTATCAGGACGTCTTCGGACACACCATCATTGAGCTTGCAGAAAAGAACGACAAGGTGGTCGGGGTCACCCCGGCCATGCCTACCGGTTGTTCGCTCAAGTACATGATGGAAGCCATGCCCGAGCGCGCCTTTGACGTGGGCATTGCCGAACAGCACGCCGTGACCTTCAGCGCCGGTATGGCCACCCAAGGGCTTGTGCCGTTCTGCAACATCTACTCCAGCTTCATGCAACGTGCGTACGACCAAGTGTTGCACGATGTGGCCCTGCAGAACCTCAACGTGGTGTTCTGTTTGGACCGCGCGGGTGTGGTAGGCGCAGATGGCCCTACACACCACGGCGCCTATGACGTGGCGTACATGCGCTGCATCCCCAACATGACCGTGGCCTCGCCCATGAACGAGCAAGAGCTGCGCAACTTGATGTACACCGCCCAGCAAGAGGATATGGGCCCGTTCACCATCCGCTACCCCCGGGGTAAGGGCGTGATGTGTGAGTGGCGCACCCCACTTCGTAAAGTGAAGGTGGGCACCGGCCGCAAGGTTACCTCAGGAAAAGATGTAGCCATCCTCAGCCTTGGCCACATTGGCAATGAGGCGGTCAAAGCTACTGCCGAACTCGCGGCCAAAGGCATTTCAGCCGCCCACTACGACTTGCGCTTTGCCAAGCCGCTGGACGAGGTGATGCTGCACGAGGTGTTTGGCAAGTTCAAGAAGGTCCTCACCGTGGAAGACGGCTGCCTGCAAGGCGGGGTGGGTTCTGCCATCCTTGAATTCATGGCTGACAACGACTACAAGTGCACTGTCAAGCGCTTGGGTATCCCTGACAAGTACATTGAGCACGGCACCCAGCCAGAACTCTGGGCCGAGTGCGGATACGACGCGGCTGCCATCGAAGAAACCGCCCTGGAAATGCTGGCCGAACAGGCCACCCAGAAACTCGTGGGCTGATGGCCGAAGGAGGCATCGTCAACCGCGTTGCCAAAAGCGGCATTGTTACCCTTGAGTTGGGTGAATGGTACCCCGAGGGGGACCGCCATGTCATTGACCTCGTGAACCAACTCTGGCAAGGCCTCGTGCTCAAAGAAGCCGATTTCCGAGCTTGGCTTTCCACCCATGATTGGAGCGCATACCAAGACGCGCACGTAGCGGTGCATTGCAGCGCAGATGCCATTGTGCCGCATTGGGCCTACATGTTGGTGCAAACCCAGCTGACGGGCGTGGCCAACACTGTGGTTTTTGGTGATGCAGCAGCCTTGGAAAACCAGCTGTGGAGCAATCGCTTTGCTGCCCTCAACCCCCAAGATTACCAAGACAAACGCATCGTCATCAAAGGCTGTGCGGACCGGGAAGTGGCCCCCTCTGCTTTCATGTTGTTGGTCCAACACTTGCAACCGGTGGCCAAGAGCATCATGTATGGTGAGCCGTGCAGCACGGTCCCGGTGTACAAGCGCCCGAAAGGAGTGTAACTTCAAGTGAGGTTTCAGCTCACATCACGCGGTTAAATAACGCTACAGATCTGATTATTATTTGCCTTGGATGTGTGGCTGCGAGCGGGCTTTTTTAGAGCATCACTCCTCATACCCATACACCAAATGCTGCTCCCCTCCGGCAGTGCCGCCCAAGGCCACGCTGTGCATTTTGCCGACGGTTTCTACCAGGCGGTGCTGGTCGTCGTAGCGGTTGTGCTCAAAGCCGATGAGCTGGCCAGAGCTTTGTTCGCGCCATTCGCGTTCGGTGAGGTTTCCGTGGGCGTCGTACTTGTAGTCGAGGGTGTATTCGGTGATGCCGTTGTTGTATTCGCCCACCACTTGGCGCAGGAGCAGGCCTTGGTCGTTGAAGGTTTGCTCCACGCTTTCCATCAAACTTCCTTCTTGCCAGCGGCGCAGGGTCAGCAAATCGCCCTCCTCGTTGTGGGTGGTGAGGCGGCGTCCAAAAGGCTGGCCATCGCCTTCTAACACCTCCATGTCCACGGTGTTTGGCGCGGGGTAGGAGTACAGCTGGGACTCGGCCAATACGCCTTCTTCGAAGTAGTCTACGCGCAGGGTTTTGCCATCCTTGTGGGTGGCTTCGCGGCGTTCGAGTTCGTGGTCGCCTTCGTAGGTGGTGGTGGTTTCGGTGTCGCCGTTTGTGGCGTGTTCGATGCGGCGGTAAGGCTGCCCGCCAATCCACAGGGTTTCGGTGGCCAGGCTGCCGTTCGGATGGTGAGCAAAGGTTTTGCGGTAGGTTTCGCCTTCCTCTCCGCGTTCGATGACTTCGGTGAGGTTACCGTTTTGGTCGTACGCGTACTCGCGGTCCGAGTGGCCTTCTTCATCAAAGATGCGCTCAAAGGTGACACGTCCATCTGCGTCCACATGTTTTTCTTGGATCATCACGCGGGACTCTCCAGAGGCGTCAAAGGTGCGTACAATCATGGGTGTGGCGTTTTTGATAACGAAAACCGATCTTCTAACAAAGTCGCGTAGCGCATGGGCCGAAGATAGCCCAATCCCACCGTGAATTTCCCACGCGCGCTGCGTACCTTCCCCCTCCCAACCCGCGCCTGAACGATGATTTCTCAAGACATTCCCAATAAGCTCTTTTTGCTCGATGCGTACGCGCTGATTTTCCGTGCGTACTATGCGTTTATCCGCAACCCGCGGGTGAACTCCAAGGGGCAAAATACTTCGGCCATCTTCGGCTTTGTCAACGCCATGCTGGACGTGCTCAACAACGAAAAGCCCGACCACATTGCGGTGGTGTTTGATCCGCACGGGCCCACCTTCCGCGTGGAGATTGACCCGCAATACAAGGCCAACCGCGACGAAACCCCTGAGGACATCAAAATGAGCACGCCGTACATCATGGAGATTGTCAAGGCGTTTGGGATTCCGGTGATCCAGGTGGACAATTACGAGGCAGACGACGTGATTGGCACCCTGGCCAAACGCGCCGAAAAAGAGGGCCTGTTCACCTACATGATGACCCCGGACAAGGATTACGCCCAGCTGGTGACCGAAAAGAGCGTCATGTTCCGCCCCGGCCGCCAAGGCAACCCGGCCGAAGTGTGGGACATCGCAGCCGTGCAAGAGCGTTTTGGCGTGGAGCACCCCACCCAGGTGATCGACATCCTGGGCCTCCAAGGCGACTCGGCCGATAACATCCCCGGCATCCCGGGCATCGGGCCCAAAACCGCCGCCAAGCTCATCCAGAAATACGGCA
Organism: Flavobacteriales bacterium; assembly: GCA_049594615.1. GTDB lineage: Bacteria > Bacteroidota > Bacteroidia > Flavobacteriales_D > Sanyastnellaceae > CAXPZW01. The sequence continues at coordinate 18,142 of JBMYJR010000033.1, read as the reverse complement.
GCGTAGAAGGCCTGCTGGAACACACCCACGAGCTCAAAGGCAAGCAAAAAGAAAACGTCGAGAACTTTGCCGAGCAAGGCCGCATGAGCAAGGTGCTTGCTACCATCATTACCGATGTGCCGGTAGACTTGGAGTGGAGCGACCTCAAAGTCACCCCCCTCCACAAAGAGCGCCTGCGCGAACTGTTTGCCGAACTCGAATTCCGCACCCTCGCCAAGCGTGTACTGGGCGAGGAACTGACCACTGTGTCCGAAGGCGACCAGATGGACATGTTCGCCACCAACACCCCGGCACCCGCCAAGGCAGCCACTCCTGAAGCCGCCGCTGAGCCGGAGCCCGAGGCCCCCGCGCTGCAATCGGTCGAAACCACCGACCACGACTACAAACTCATCGAAGGCGACGCCATTGCCGGGCTGGTCAAGGAACTCCAAGGCGCCAGCGTCTACTGCTTCGATACCGAAACCACGTCCCTCAACCCATTGGAAGCCAACTTGGTAGGGCTGGCCTTTTCGGTGGAAAAAGGCAAGGCGTATTACGTGCCCGTCCCGCAAGACCGGGAGGTGGCCCAAGGCATTGTGGACCAGTTCCGCCCCGTGTTTGACGATCCGGCCAAGGAAGTGGTGGCCCACAACTTCAAGTACGATTACAAGGTCATGCGCCGCTACAACGTGGACATCCAAAACAAGGTGTTTGACACCATGGTGGCCCACTACCTGATCAACGCCGACATGAAGCACGGCATGGACATCTTGGCCGAGACCTATCTCAACTACAAGCCCATTTCCATCGAAACCCTCATTGGCAAAAAGGGCAAGAACCAAGGCAACATGGCCGACGTGGACCCCACCCAAGTGGTGGACTACGCCGCCGAGGACGCTGACATCACCCTCCAACTGCGCGAAACCTTTGCGCCGGAGGTCAGCGAGGGCAACACCCAAAAGCTCTTTGACACCATGGAGGTGCCGTTGATCAAGGTGCTGGCCAACATGGAACTCGAAGGCATCAACCTTGACACCGACGGCCTGCGCGCCTACTCCGCCGAGCTGGGCCGGGAGCTGGAGGTGTTGGAAAAGGAAATCAAAGACCTCGCAGGTATGGACTTTAACGTGGACTCACCCCGCCAGTTGGGCGAGGTGCTGTTTGACCACCTGCGCATTTCCACCAAAGCCAAAAAGACCAAGACGGGCCAGTACCAAACCTCCGAGGACGTGCTCAGCCGCCACGCGGACGACCACGAAATCGTGCCCAAAATCCTGGACTACCGCCAGGCCAAAAAGCTCAAGAGCACCTACGTGGATACCCTGCCCGGCATGGTCTCCCCCGAAACCGGCCGCGTGCACACAAGCTTCATGCAAACCGTAGCCGCCACCGGGCGACTGGCGTCCAACAACCCCAACCTGCAGAACATCCCCATCCGCACCGAGCGCGGGCGTTTGATCCGCAAGGCCTTCATCCCCCGCGACACCGACCACATCTTGATGGCGGCCGATTACTCGCAGGTGGAACTCCGCATCATTGCCGCGCTCAGCAACGACCCCGGCATGGTGGAAGCCTTCAACAACGACGAAGACGTACACGCCGCCACCGCCGCCAAGGTCTTTGGCGTACCCTTGGCAGAAGTGGACCGCGACATGCGCTCCAAGGCCAAGGCGGTCAACTTTGGTATCGCCTACGGGCAAGGTGCTTTTGGGCTCGCGCAGAACCTGAACATCAAGCGCGGCGAGGCCAAGGAGATCATCGACAGCTACTACACCCAGTTCCCCCGCCTCAAGGAATTCCAAGCCGAACAGGTGGAATACGCCCGCCAAAACGGCTTTGTGGAAACCATCATGGGCCGCCGCCGCTACCTGAAGGACATCAACTCCTCCAACGCCGTGGTGCGTGGATTTGCCGAGCGCAACGCCGTCAACGCGCCCATCCAGGGCTCTGCCGCCGACGTGATCAAGGTGGCCATGGTCAATATCCACGAGCTGTTTGAACAGGAAGGCTTCCGTTCCCGCATGATCCTGCAAGTGCACGATGAATTGGTGTTTGACGCCCACAAAGACGAGCTGGATACCATCCGTCCGCTGGTGGTGCGTGAAATGGAGCAAGCCGTCAAATTGGTGGTGCCCCTGAAGGTGGATGTCGACACCGGTCACAACTGGCTGGAAGCCCACTGATCCCCAAAGTCAGAATTGTCCGACTCTGGCTTGGGTGCAGTAGCTGACCCGGGCTGGAACCCCGCGCGCCTACATTTGGACCAAATAAACACGGCGAATTGCAAAACTTTTGCGCGCCAAATGCGTATGCCAGTCAAGTGCATCTAATTTGAATTTCAATTATTAAGAAGCTTTGACTCACCCAAAATTTATCAGCATGTCCAAACCAATTGCCTCCACCCTATGGGCACTTGCGATCGTGACACTTGTGGGAATCACCTCCTGCGGTTCAGAACCCGCCGCTCCGGAAGTCGATGAAATCACCCTCAACGAAAGCCAGAACGAAGACGACGGCCAGCGCGAGAACAGCATTAAGAAAATCATCTACTCCATTCCATCGCCCACGGAAATGGCTTCCCTGCTGATGAAAAGCGGCGTGGAATTCAACCTCGACCTGCTCAACGCTGTGGAGTCGGCAGACAATTACGCCACCAACGACCAACGTGCGTTGAACCTCGGCGTGTACGGTGCAGACTTGCGCTACACCAGCATGTACGAGCAGGACAAGCAATCCATCCTCTACGCAGCAACGGTCAAGAAATTGGCCAGTGAGCTGGGGGTAGAAGGTGCCATCGACGATGATCTCTACCAACGCTTGCAGGACAACAGCCAGAACAAAGATTCGCTGTTGACCATCGTGTCCAACTCGTACAACGATTTGGACGCTTACCTCAAGGAAAACGACCGTCAAGAGATCTCGGCTCTGGTGATTGCCGGCGGATGGATCGAAGGCATGTACCTGGCCTGCGCCCATTACACCGATGGCAACGACCTGCTGCGCCAGCGCATCGCTGAGCAGAAGTACGTGTTGTCGGATTTGATCAGCTTGATGGAGTCATACAACAAGCCTGACGCCCTCTCGGGCATCATGTCAGAGTTGTCTGATTTGAACGCTTCTTTCGAAAAAGTCGACATTCAGAAGGGCAAAACTGAAACTTCTGAGGACGAAGCGGGTACAATGGTGATAGGTGGATCTCGCCAAGTGAACATTTCAGACGAAGTGCTCGCTGAGATCTCGGACAAAATCACGCAACTCCGGACCAAATCCATCCAATAATCACCAACCCGCCTAAAGTGATGAACATGAAAATCGTCAAGCTGATCCTTCCTTTGATGCTTCTCGCCGCGGTAAGTGCTTCTGCCCAGTGCCGCAGCTTTACCAAGAAGCGATGTCTTCCTCAATTGGATGGATATGTACAAAACGACAACTTCAACAGTGCCGTACTGATTCCCGGTGACGAAGCTGAATTGTTGTTGACCTTTTACGCAGACAAAGAATACCGCCTGCTCGTGTGCGGCCACCCTGTGCTGGGTGACGTCGAATTCGATGTGCTCGACACCGATCAGGAAATCCTCTACACCAATCGCGACAGCGAAGACAAGAGCGCAAGCTTTGACTTTAAGGTGGCCAACACCCAGCAACTCATCGTGCGGGTGCGGGTACCGGAGCTCGACTCCCCATCGCCCATGACCCACGAAGGATGCGTCAGCATCATGGTGGGGTCCAAGGAATAAGAAGGATCACCGATTTTGGAAGAAGGCTGCCCCATGGGCGGCCTTTTTTTTGCCCAAGTGTGGGGTGGGCGTTGCCACCCATGTGCCCTGAGGTGCCAACCACAAAGTGTGCAGGCTTGGGCTTGGTGCAACGGACAGAGGGACTGACTTTTGGGGGGTCGAAACCCGACAAAACGGGGGCGGAGGGCGTAGCCTGAAGCCTACGAGAGGTGGAGGCGGGGTGGGGCGGTGGGGCCCCGCGCCAGCGGGACTTCAGGGTCTGCTCACCCCGGATGGATTTCTCCTGAAGGCCTTTCAGTGAACTTCTACCGCTTCACCAACGGCAAGCGCACCCGCACCGCATCGCCTTCCAGCACCACGTGGTACATGCCCGCAGGGAATCCTGCACCAGGTACTTCCACATCTTGGCGACCAGGGGTGATCACCACGCCAGCGGTGTTCCACACCTCACGGCCGGTGGCATCCAATATGCGCAGGGTGGCTACATCGGCAGCATCTGTCTTCACGCGCAGGGTAGCGTTTTGGCTGGTCGGGTTTGGGAAAAGCAGCGCTTCGGTCACTCCAGCGTCGAGCTCGGCTACGCTCACCGGGTTTTCGGTGGAGATGTTGATGTCGTCTAGGTAAATGTTGTTGCCTCCCTTGCTCTGGAATTCAAACATCACCCGCATGTTTTCGGTCAGGAAGACCTCTTGGTCGATGACCACGGTGTTGCCCGTCCAATCGTTGGGGCTGTTGGGGGCAAAGGTGGTGTTGGTGGGGTTGTCGGTAGGCAGGTCGGTAAAGCCGCGGTGCAGCTCGCGGGTGCTCCAAGTCACCCCGCAATCTCCGCTGACCTTTACGCGCAGGCGATCGTCGGTTTCTTGGATCCGGTTGGCGTAGGCCCATTTGTAGCTGATGTACACTGCCGATGCTTCGCTTGCGTCAAAGGTCACCGACTCAATCCAGTCGTAGGTATCGGGCGTGCTTGTGAGGTTGTTGCTCAGGCGCAGGTGGCGTTCGCCGCTGGCCGGGGTGCCCGTGCTGGTGTCGTTCCAGTACTGGTCATCGGTGGGGTTGAACACAAACCAGGTGTCCATCCACGTATCTTCTTCGAAGCCCTCTTGGAAAGGGGAGGCCATTTGGGCGCTCGGAAGCACGGTAACCAGCGCTTCCTCGGTCGTGCTCACTTCGTCTACGCCATTGCCCACGGTCAAGGTCACCGAGTAGGTGCCCGGGGAGGTAAAGGCGTGCGTGGGGTTGGCCACGCTTGCGTCACCACTGATAACTGTACCATCGCCAAAGTCCCAAACCCAAGCGGTAGGGTCGTTGAAGGAGAGGTCGGTGAATTGGATGGAGTCGCCGGTGCATACCAAGGTGCGGTTCACACTGAAGTTGGCTTGACACAGGACGGGCACTTCGTTGATCACGCCGGTGGCTGCCAAGTTCTCTTCAGTCCAGAGGTTGCTGCGGTCCGCGATCGATGAGGTCAAGGCATCTACCATGCGGTCAGCCTGGCCCTGGGTGAACATGCGCGAGCAGTACGAGTACTCCATGTAATTCTGCACGTTGTCGAGCGAGCCGCAGGTTTCGCCGCTGATGCTGCAAGAGGTCCAGCCCAGCGTTTCTGGAGTGTCGTTCACGAAGTCATCAATGCCACAGTTGCCGCTTTCTCCCGGCGAGTTGCCAGCACCCCAAGTGTGGTAGAGGTTCAACCAGTGCCCTACTTCGTGGGTCAGCGCGCGTGAGCGGGTGTTGTTGCTGGTGCCGATGGCTCCGGTGTAGTCGTGACGCATCACAATGCCGTCTGAGATGTAGCCCCAGGGGCCATCCACGTTCGCAGGGAGTTGCGAGTAACCTGCCGCGCCGTTGGCGTCGGCACACACCCACACGTTCAAGTAGCTTTCACGTGGCCAGTTGCTCAGCAATTTCATGTCGAAGTTGCCTTGGTAGGTCAACGGCGATGCCAGGCGCACAATGCCGTTGGTGCAATTGCCATTGGGGTCGAGTTGGGCCAGTCGGAACTCAATGTGTGAGTCAGCAGCGAGGTCGGCAAACTCCTCGACAATCTGCAGGGTGTCCGCGTTTTGCTTGCGCATATCGCGGTTGAGGATGAACATGGCGTTTTCGATCTGTTCGTCAGAGATGTTCTCGTCGCCGTTGTTGTGGATGATGTGGAAGACCACCGGCACGATGTACGCCTCGCCATCCTGTTTGCGGGCAGTGTATGTGGCGCGGTCTTCAGCAGTTTCACTCACGTGGCGTTGCCCGTGGAAACGTGAAAACAGGTCTTCGGTAGCTTCGGTTTGACCGCAGTAGCGGATGTCCGGGGATTGGGCAAAAGCCGTGAGGGCAGCCGTGAGGGCCGCGAAAAGAAAGGTCAGTCGGATCATATAAACAGCAGATTACGCGCGGGACGTGTCTCTGAGTGTAAAACTAACAACAGGGTTCGATTCCAATGCAATCCAAGGCGCAAACCCCTGATTTCCCACGATGGATTTGCAAGTCTCCGGAGTTTTTGGGTTTCTCGGTGAAAGCGCGGCTGAAGGGGTTTGTGTAGTTTGGATGGCGATGAAGAACCTTGTTATCCTACTGGCGTGGCTGCCACTGCTGGCAACGGCCCAAGAATCTCGGAATGTCACACTACTAGGCCATTGGGACACCACAGGGCTGCCGGTCAACGGCTCGGGGGCCTTCTACAACGAGGTGTGGGGCGTTGAGATCAACGGCGAAGAGTATGGTGTGATGGGCTCCACCATAGGCTCGCACATCATCCACCTCAAGGGCAACAACAACCTTGAGGAGGTGGCCTTCATCCCCGGACCGCAACAAGGCATCCATGTGGTGCACCGCGACTACGCCACTTACGAACACTACCTGCTGTGTGTGGGCGACCAAGAACCGGCCAAGCTGCAAGTGGTGGACCTTTCAAACCTGCCGTATTCGGTGGAAGTGGTGTATGAGTCCAGTGAGTTTGTGACCCGTTCGCACAATGTGTGGGTGGATGAGCCGGCGGCCCGTGCGTACCTCTGCGGCACCAACCAAAACGCCCTTGAAATTGTGGACCTCACCAACCCTGAGCAGCCTGAGCTGCTGTTGGAGTTCAACGACGTGAGTTACGTACACGACTGCTATGTCCGCGGAGATACGGCCTGGCTCAACACCGGAAATCCCGGACTGGCCGTTGTGGATTTTACAGACTTGAACAACCCACAGTTCCTGGCCACCCTCGACGGCTACCCGGACGATGGCTACAACCATTCCGGCTGGTTGGATCCTTCGGGCGAGTGGTACTGCTTTGCTGATGAAACCTTGGAGTCGTCCATGAAGCTCTGCAACGTGGCTGATCTCACGGACATCCAAATCACCGACTTCTTTGATTCTGGCAACAGCACCTTTATTGCCCATAACCTGATCATGCGCGACCACCTGATTTTCGTCTCGCATTACTTTGACGGCCTGCAGGTGTTTGATTGGTCCGATCCCGATGACGTGCGCCGTGTAGCTTGGTACGACACCTCCATTGGTGATGACCTTTGCTGCCGTGGGGCTTGGGGGATTTACCCGCTGCTGCCTAGTGGTCGGGTCATCATATCGGACCGCCAGCGCGGCATGTTCTTGTTTGATGTGATGGGCGATGGACCGGGAGAATTGTCCATCGCAGTGACGCCCAACCCCGCTTCAGAAGTGGCCGAGGTCAACCTCATTGAGTTTGGCTTCGATTGGCGTCAAGGCACCTTACAAGTGCATGCTGCGGACGGCAGGCTTGTGGCCGATCGTACGATCGAGAATCCTAAAGACCTGCAGCATTGGATTGAACTGGATGTATCTAATTGGTCCACAGGGCTTTATGTAATTACCGTTCAGGTTGGAAACGAGGTAGCACGGGCCAACTTGGTGCACGCGGCGCGCTAACGCACCACCGTCACGTGGCCTTGAAGGGTCACCACATCTGCACCCTTGACGTCCTGGCCTTCGATGCGCCAGAGGTAAACGTCTTCTTGCACGTAGTGCGTGCCGTTTTGGAACGAGCCGTTCCAGCCCTCACCCACGGTATAGGACTCAAACACGATGTGTCCCCAGCGGTCAAACACCTGGAAGTGGTACGTCGATTGCAAGAGCCCCAGTACTGACGGTGTCAGCAGGTCGTTGAGCCCGTCGTTGTCTGGTGTGAAGGCGTTGGGTACGTATACCAGCAGCTCGCTCTGCATGGAAATGGTCTGGCACAACGTGTCAGTGCAACCAAACATGTTGGTGGTTTGCAAACAGACCTCGTACTCAGCCAAATCCACCGGTGCGAAGGTGATCTCCACATCTTCTGTGGTGGCGGTTCCGTTTCCAGCGATTTCCCAGAGGTAAGATACCCCACCGGTAGAAGTGTTGATCAGCGAGACCTCGTTCTCCAAGGTGGTTACCGGCACCGGATCCCAGTAGAAATCCGCTTCGGGGAAGCCGTACACATTCACAGGAGTCAAGGACAAGTCCGTGCCCGTACACCCCTGATCGCTGGTGATGTTGAGGCTTGGGAAAAACGTGCCTGCTTCCTCGTATACATAAGTCACGTCCTCGCACACATTCAAGATGGTGCCGTCGCCAAAGTCCCAGAAACAGGAGGTACTGGCGTCTGGGGTTTCGTTGATGAAGTTCACCTCCAACGGCAAGCAGCCAAAGTCCACATCCAGTGTGAATTCCACATCGGGTGCGGGGTTGACGGTTACAAACACGGTGTCTGATGCCACGGGGGCACAGCCATCATCGGCAAACACCACAAAGTTGATGGACTCCTCTGGGCATAGGGTGTAGTTTGGGTCGTTGCCGATCAGATCGTCGTCAAAAATGCCGTCTTCCACCCAGGTCACTTCAATGGGGCCGGTGCCGCCTGCAGGAATGGCGTTCACGTCTACGCACTGGCCAATACAAATGGTCTGCGCCGTGGTGGGCGAGGCGCTCACCGACACCGGGGTCGAGAACACCGCTTCCATGCTGAGGGTATCCGATGGGCATCCGTTGGCGTCGTAGGCAACCACAAACAGCAACAGCTCTTCGTCCATCACCACTTCCAGCGGGCTGCCCACGTCGTAAATCGTTCCGGGTGGAGGCGCGTCTTGGTACCAGTTGTAGGTGAAGTCGCCCACGCCGCCGCCTGCGGTGGCAATGAATTCAAGGGCTTGGCCAAAGCACACCACCGTGTTGGTGAAGTTTACGTCCAACGTGATCTCGGGAGAGTTGGTGTCAATGGTCACCGTGGTGTCAGCGGTACATCCGTTGAGGTTGGTCACCTCAACCAAATAGGTGCCTGCGCCCAGGTCGCTGAAGGTGTTGGTGATCGATGAGGTGCCATCCAGGAAGTACTCCACACCGCCCACCGTTTGAATTTCTAGCTCCCCGTCTTGTTCGCCAAAGCAGTTGGGGGCATCTACGATCACATCGTCGATGTAGTACTCCGGTTGTTCGGTCACCTCAAGGCTGCCGTCCACAGTACACCCCTCGGCGTCGGTGATGGTGTAGTTGTAAACGCCTGCACACAGGTCTGTGGTAGATGCATCGGTCACATCGCCGGTGATCACGTACGCGCCCCAGCCGCCCACGGGTGTGATGGTGGCCTCAGCGGTGCAGCTTGCAAAGCACACCACGTCGTCAAACACGACGCTCTGGGTGAGTTCGTCGGGTACGGTGATGGTCACCTCATCGGTGTTGGTGCAGCCGGCAGCACTGGTGACGGTCAGTTCAAACGTGGTTGTAGCGGTCAGGGCAGCGGTTGTAGGTGCACACAAAAGCAGGTCTCCCGCGGCAGCAAAGGCGCCGTTGTCGGTCCAGGCGCAGCTCCCGTCTCCAGCGCCGTTCAAAGTAAAGGTATCGCCATAGCAGATGTTGGCGTCCAACCCAGCGTCAGCGGTGGGTATGGGGTTCACCGTCACCACCACATCGTCGGTGCTGGTGCAGCTGGCCACCGGTTCGGTCACCGTTACGGTAAAGGTGTAGGTGGCGAGGTTGGGGGCGTCGGTGTTGGTGATGGATGCGGTAGGCTCGGCGGCGGCGGTGTTGTTCAACCAATTGGCCACATCACCGGAGTCCACCGTCCAATCGTAGGCATTGCCACCCTCAGCAGGGGTGCCAATCAGCACTTCTTCGTCCGAACAAACGTCTTGGTCGGCGCCGGCGTCTGCGGTAGGCAACAAGACTTCGGTCACCACCAAGTCTTGGTCAATGGCTGCGGTACAGCCGTTTGCGTCAGTTACGGTGTCGATCGTGTAGGTGCCGGTGGCTGAGATTCCGGTGAGCGTGTAAGGTGTATCACTGGTGACCAGCGCAGGTTGCGCCACGGCGTCGATGCTGTAGTTCAACGTGTAATCGGCCGGGCCGGTCAGGTCCACCAATGCGTCGCTCGAGCCGCCTTCGCAGAAGTTGATGGCGGTCTCTTGCCATGCTGCGGTAGGCAGGGTGTTCACCACCAGGGCCTCACCGTTGGTGTAGGTCTCGGTGCAGCCGTTGGCATCTGTAGCCGACAACAGGGAGTAGGTGCCGGGTTGGTTCACCAACCACACAAACGGGCTGGTGGTCAAGTCCGATTCAGTGGTGGTGCCGCTGGCGGTACCGTTGTCAAATTCCAACTCGATGCTCCAGTTGGCATCGCCTTCCAGGCCAATGTCAAAGGTGAAGACCTCGCCTTCACAAATGGCCCCGCCTGCACTGATGCTGCCGTTAATGGCCGGGAAGAAGTTCACCGTTGTGGTGGAACCTGCTGCACCCGGACAGCCGTAGCTGCTGATGACCGTTACGGCGTAGTCGCCGGCTTGGTTGGCGTCAAAGGTCACCGGCAAATCAGCGGCTTCCAGTCCGAGTAATTCGGTGGCGGTGCCGGCAGGATCGCTGTAGGTCAAGTCGAAGCTGCCGGTGCCGGTGATGGCCACAGACAGTTCGGTTGAGGTGCCGTTGCAAATGGTTTGGCCGCCGGTGATGGTGGCTACAGGGTCTTCCACAAACAGGACTTCCACACTGGGGGATACGTTCAAGTTCGGGTCGGTTACGTCCGCCACTCCGGTTCCGTCGTTGTTGCCGGCAAGGGCAACGGCGTAGTAGGTATCTCCGGTAGCAAAAGGCGGGAAGGCCAACATGGCCAAGTCCCAGCAGTTGCCAGGCTGGATATCCAGAATGGCTGCCGTGGCCAAGTCGGGTCCGTCCAGCAGGGCAAAGGACAATACGTCGTCGTCGTCCAGCACTTCGTCCCCGTTTTGGGTGAGGCACACAATGCCGCCCTCGCAGGCGTAAAGCGGGTTCTCGTCTACAGTACCGGCAAAGGTGAGTACTGGGCAATCGAATGCGTCCAAAGTGATGCTCTCCGGATCGCAACTGGCTGCATCGGTCACGGTCCACGTTTGCGCGGTGTTGTCCGGAATGTTGTCGGAGGTGTAGATGTAAGGTGGTCCTGCGCTGATGGTGCCTGCGTAGCCATCGGTGGTGGTAACCGTATAGGTGGCCGGGGTCCCTCCAATGATTTCAAAACTCACTTGGAAGGCGTCGCCGTTGTTGCTACAAATCGTGTCGATGGGTTGCACGATGGTGGGCAAGGTGTTCACCGTCACCGTTACGGTTTCCGCCGTAGTGTTGGCACACCCAATGCCCGAGCCGGTTTCGGTAATGGAGGTCACCGTATAAGTCGTGGTGGCTGCCGGTGAAATGGGAATGGACTGGTTGCCAGTGACCCCGATCAGGGTGATGTCAGGATCGCCCGCATCATTGGTGATCACCACGTCGTAAGGCCCCCCGGTCAGAGGCACACCCAAGGTCAGGTCAGTGCCTGTGCCAGGGCAAACGGCAAAGTCGCCAGCAAATGTGGCAACAGGCGTTTCTACCACCGTCACGTCGACGCTCGCCAAATCAATTTGCGTACAGGGGTTGCCCGCATCGGTGACCGAAGCAATGGTGATGGAACCTGTACCCGGCAACGATGTGTCGTACGTGGCATCGAAGGTGTACTGGCCTGAGGCGTCCAAATCGGCGGTGGTCAGGTTCACCACCTCGGTCCCCAAGTCCACTTGCAGCGCAGGGCCCACAGCATTGCCAAAGGTCAAGGTCACGGGTACGGTTTCACCTTGGCAAACGGTCACTGAGGAAGCCGGTAAAGCAATGGTGGTGTAGGGATTTACAGCGATGTCAAACGTGCCCGCTTGGGCGCCATCACCACACAAGCCCGGGGTCGCATCGGAAATGCCGGTGATTTGGAAGGTTACGCTGTCGGTTGGAGTCAGGGTGAGGATGTCGCCGTTGTTCACCCCGGTAGCGGCACCCGAATCCACCACAGTAACGCCATCGGTGGCCAGCAATTCCCAAGACACCTCAAAGGGTGCGGTACCCACCAATCCGGACCAATTGAAATCGTAGTTATCGCCGGCGCAAATCACAGCGCTACCCAGGACGGTTACTGAGGGCAAAGGAGAGACCACGATGGCGCTGCAATTGGGCAGGCCTGCGGCGGTGCAGCCGTTGGCGTCGGTCACGGTGCCCAGGCAGTAATCGCCCGTTTCCGCGTTGGGCACGGTGATCACATCGCCGTCGTTGTACGGGCCAGCCACAGTGATGGTGCCGCCCGCAGGATCGGTCAGGGTGACATCCATGGGGCCGTTGCCCGTGAAATTCAAGGTCAAGTCCACCGCATCGCCGGCACAGAATGGACCAGTGGTGCTCACGGTTCCGGTGGGCAGGGTGTTGACCGTCAGGGTCACGCAGCTCGAGGTGGTATTCACGCATCCAGTGCCCACGTCAGTGATTTGGGTGATGCAGTATTCGGTGTCAACCACAGGCCCTGGGCTGATCAACAAGTCGTAAACATCAAGAGCGGTGTTGATGGCGGTCTGCGCCGTCCCATCGATGGTATAGTCGATGATCCATGGTCCTGAGCCAGCCAGTTCAAAACGGAGGACCACCGCATCGCCCGCACAAATGGTGCTGGCTCCAGTAAAGCCAACCGTGCCGGTGGTCGAGGTGTTCACGTTCACGACCACTGAGCTGGGCGTGGTGTTCGGACAGGTGGGGGCGTCGGTGTAGGCCACCTCGGTGAGCGTGTAGGTGGTGGTGCCCGGCACACCAGGGGTGAAGGTGAGTACGTCGCCGTCGGTGAGCTGGGCGTTGAGCGCAGCATCGTTGCCTTGTACGTCCAAGGTCAAGCCGGGGGGGGCGGTGTTGAATGTCAAGTCGGTGGATTCGCCTGCACACAAATCGGTGTTTCCGGTAAGGGAGGCAGCGGGGATGTCGCGCACGGTGACAGTTACCGAAGAAGGCGTATTGTAGGTGCACGCCGGCGTGTTGGCGTCCTCTGCCAAAGTCAAGGTGTAGGTGGTGGTGGTCGCGGGGGTGACGGTAATCACATCGCCGTCGTTGAGTCCGTTGTAGAGCGTGCCGGAAACGGTCACATCAAAAGGCCCGGTACCCGTTAGGGTGACGGGAATGTCGTAGCTCTCTCCAGAGCAAATGGTCACATCCCCGGTAATGCTTGCGGTGGGCGGTGGGGTGGTGGCAATGGGGTAGGTTTCGCTGCGGGTACATCCAGCCGCACCAGGGAAGGCTGTATCGGTCACCGTCACGTTCACATCGGATCCTCCAGACAGGCCAGTGACGGCCGCAACGTTGTCTGCGGTGACGTCCCATGCATAGTCAAACGGGCCCACTCCGCCCGTAACGGTGAGGGTTACAGAACCGTCGTTTTGCACGCAGCTTTCGTCCACCACAACCGCGCCTAGATCGTAAAGCGAGACGTCTACGCTGATGGTGTCCCGCCAGTTGCATTGGAGCGGCGGCACGTTGTTGCCGATCACTTCAATCAGCAGCGGGGTGTCGGGGATGATGGTTTGGGTGCCTCCTGCACCCGAGATGGCGGGAGTGGAGGTGCCTGAGATAACATTCCAAGTGTAGTCAGTGTCCCCCGAGGCCTGCAGGGCGATTTGCTCGCCGTAGCAAATGAGCGAATCGGTGAAGTTGACCTCCAGCTTTGGCAGTACCTCTAGGGTGATGGAGATGTTGTCCGAGCCGGGGTTGACGCACGCGTCGTCGATGGCCTCAAAGTCAATCACTTGAAGACCAATCTCCGCATCGGTAGGCGAGATGCACACGTCCAGCGAACCCGGATTGCCTGGAACCGAAACGGCGTCCACGTTGGCAAACAAAGTCCCCAGGTTGGAAGAAGACACCGTCACCGAACGGAACGGGTTGTCGTTCACAGCCTCGACGTCGAAGCAGATGGTATCGCCTACGCAGATTTCCAGTTCGGTATCGCTGAGTTGGGTGCCGCCGATCACCGCACTCAAAGGAGGGGTTTCAAAGGTGGTGGGCAGGTTGTCGCACACGCGAACAGTGAAGGTCATCGCCTCCACCATGGTGCCCACTACGTTGCCCATAGCGTCCACCATTTCAATTTCAAAGACCACTACGTAATTGCCAAAGGTGGCCGGGGCGGTAAACGCGATCTCGTAGGTCGCCGGGTCAAAGGTGAGCCCGGGAATGGGTTCGCCAAAGGTGAAGCCCGCCTCGTAGGGCGCATCCACGCCGTTAGCAATTTCTGCCCCCACCAACGACACGTTGAGGGTGAATCCGTCGGGATTGTTAAAGGCCAAAAAGTGGGACACCGGGTCGTTAACGCAGGCGTAGGGCACCGGGTCAGAGGTGATCTCAACCGAGCTGTTGCAGCCAAAGTTGGTGTCGACCGAGGTGGACAAATACGCCGTGGGCAGCAGGGCGTTGTCCATGTTCACGAAGTAGTTCCAGTCCGAAGAACCGTACGACACCTCCCACACACAGTTGGGGTCCAAGAAAATGGTTTGTTGGTAGACCACCGCTTCGGTACCCGGGTTGAAACCGCCGTTGCACGAGCTGTTTGCAAGCTCCGAAGCACACAGGTCCGAAATCTCAGTGACCGAGACCAGGTCAAACGGCGCAGAGAATGCAATGCTGGAGCATCCGGCATCTGGAATGAAGAACACGTTCTCAATTCCCGGCGCAGGCGTGGCACCAAAACAATCCTTGTAAATGGTAAGCGTGAACAGGTATTGATCGCCACCCAAGCACGCGTAGGAGATGTTTCCCCCAAGAATGTGATTGGCCTGCAGACCTACGGACATAAACAGTCCGATTACAAAACATGCGATCTTGGCTTTCATGTCAGCTTTACCTTGGTCTGACCTCTTTGCAGCCGTGGAGCCGGCCGCACAATACAGTTAGTTTTCTTCTTCAACACACAACCCTCCCAAATGGGAAGTACCGTAAAAGATACGAACAAACCCGCCCTTTTCAGGGAATTCATCCCTATCGCTTTGTGGATAGCCGTTACCTTCGGAGGTCCAATGTTAATGTGCGCGTAAAATTGCGGCCTCAAAAAACGCAGTAAATTGCGCTCCCGATTTTTGGACGTTCAACGCGACAACACGCAAATAATCTTACCCGATGAAAACACTTTTCCTTTCACTCGTAGCGGTATTCTCAGGACTGCAGTTCTTCGCACAAGGTTGCAACGAGCTCTTCATTTCAGAGTACGTCGAAGGCTGGTCAAACAACAAAGCCATCGAGCTTTACAACCCCACCGACGCGCCTGTGGACCTTGCTGCCTACCGCTTGGAACGTTACAGCAACGGCGCTACTTCGGCCGCGGACAACCAAAAGTTGGACCTCTCGGGCACCATCCAGTCGGGTGATGCATTTGTGATCGTCATCGACAAGCAGGACCCCGAGGGCTCAGGCCAAGAAGCACCTGTTTGGGACGAACTCGCAGCAGTAGCGGACGCCTTCGAATGCCCCATTTACGATGAAAACAACGCCATGTATTTCAACGGCAACGATGCCATAGTACTGCGTAAAATCGACGGCAACGTGGTGATCGACGTATTCGGCAGCATCGGCGAAGATCCCGGCAACCCTTCTGACGGTGGTGGCTGGAACAATGTAGGCCCCAGTTACAGCTGGGCCATCAACGGCGAGGTTTCATGGACTGCTAACTACACGTTGGTGCGCAAGTCCTTTGTGACCGAGGGCGATCTCCTGCCCACCGATCCATTCAATGTGGGTCTGGAGTGGGATTCCTTGCCTGCCAATACATTCGACAACTTGGGCATGCACAATTGCGACTGCGTCCCCATCAACATCGAAACCACTGAAGCTCCCGACACCTTTGACGTGTTCCCCAACCCATCCCAAGACGGCCGTGTATACCTCCAAGGCGTACTCAACGCGATCGAGCTGCGCGTGATGACCGCCGAGGGCAAGCTGGTGGAAACCCGCACTTCCTTCACCGAGGATCGCGTGCGTTTGGACCTGACTGCCCACGGGCAAGGCGTCTACCTGCTGCAGCTGACCACCGCCAACGGCGCCGTGCACACCGAGCGTGTGCTGGTGCGCTAAGCGCGGAAATCCAAGCTGATGAAAGGCCGGATCCTGGCAGCACTGCTTGTGCTGGCGTCCGCGGTGAGCTGGGCGCAAACCGGTGAAGTCACCGGTACGGTGATCGATGCGATCACCAAACAACCCCTGTATGGGGCCTACGTGCGCGTAGGTACCCAACAAATGACCACCGATTTCGACGGGCGGTTCACCGCTGAGGTGCCGTACGGCGAAGTGGGGATGGAGGTGTCCTTCATCGGGTACACCCCCTACACCCGTACCCTTGCGGTGGAAAAACCCGTGCACAGCCTTCGCGTGCGCCTCGAGACCGAAACCATGTCGGAAGCCGAAGTGGTGGCCGACGTGGCCCGCGAGCGCGAAACCCCGGTGGCCTTCACCAACGTGCTGCCTGCGCAGATCCAAGAGGAATTGGCCTCGCAGGACCTGCCCATGATCCTGAACTCGACCCCAGGCGTGTACGCTACCCAACAGGGCGGCGGCGACGGGGATGCGCGCGTGACCATCCGCGGTTTCAGCCAACGCAACGTGGCGGTGATGATCGACGGTGTTCCGGTCAACGATATGGAAAACGGCTGGGTTTACTGGAGCAACTGGTTTGGCCTGGACGCTGTGACCCAAACCATTCAAGTGCAGCGCGGTCTGGGGGCCTCCAAAATCGCCATCCCGGCGGTGGGCGGCACCATGAACATCATCTCCAAGGGCATCGACAGCCGAAAGGGGCTGATGTTCAAGCAAGAAGTGGGCAGCTTTGGATTTACCCGAAGCACCCTGGGCCTGACCACCGGACGCCTGGAGAACGGCTGGGGCTTCACGGCCGCGGGTTCGTTCAAGTTGGGCGACGGCTGGGTGGACCAAAACTTCACCGAAGGGTACTTCTACTATGGCAAAGTGGAGAAGGAACTCGGCAGCCACATCCTGAGCTTTTCGGCTTTTGGGGCTCCGCAACGCCACGGCCAGCGCAGCTTCAAGAATCGCGCAAGCGTGTTCAGCCGCGAGTACGCGCAGGACATCGGTTACACCAACCAAGACCTCGACGCCTTCCCCGAATACGGGCTCACCTACAACGAGTTCTGGGGCGAGTACCAAGAGCGCTTCTACTACAGCGAAGACGGCCAAGTCGCGGGTTTCATCCCCGGGGAAACCGTACAGCTCAACACCCGACAAAACTTCTACCACAAGCCGCAGTTCACCCTCAAGGACTTCTGGCGCGTGAACGACCAACTGTACATCTCCAACATCGCGTACGTGAGCATCGGACGCGGTGGGGGCACCCAGCTGGATTCACAGTCGGCCACCGGATCTCCCTTGGAGGACGGTACGGTCAACCTGCAACGCGTGTGGGACAACAACCGTTTGTTTGAATTTGGCCCCGGTGGGCTGAATCTGGATGCGGACGGTGAGTACAAGGCCTCGAACTTCTTGGTGGCTTCCATGAACAACCACCAGTGGTTTGGCTACTTGGGCACGGCTACCTACAAGCACAACGACAACTGGACCTACAGTGCTGGTATCGACGCGCGACGTTACACCGGTGAGCACTTCCGCCGCATCGAGAACCTGATGGGAGGCGACTACTTCCTTGATGTAGAAGGCGATCAAAACCGCTCCACCACCGATAAACTGCGTGAAGGCGACAAAATCCTCTACCACGACGAGGGTCACGTGGCGTGGTTTGGGTCCTTTGCCCAAGCCGAGTTCAAAAACGAACTCTGGAGTGCGTTTGTCAACGTTTCGGGAGCGCTCAGCCGCTACAAAGCCATAGATCACTTTCGTAAGAAGCAAGTCGAAGTGATAGATCGGTCGGATCCATTTAACCCAGTCATCGTGCCTTTGGAGGTTGGCTATTTGGATGAATTTGATGTCAATGGAGTAATGGTAGATCGGAACAACCCCTACTTAGAGACCTACGAAACCGAATGGGTCAACCTCACCGGTTTCACCGTCAAAGGGGGTGCCAACTACAACCTCAACGAGTGGATGAACACGTTTGTGAACCTGGGCTGGCTCAACCGCGCGCCCCGTTTCAACTCGGTGATCACCACCCAAAACAACATCGCCGAAGATTA
>JBMYJR010000032.1:233-33661 GCA_049594615.1 Flavobacteriales bacterium | reverse complement strand
GTGTTCATAACTGGCCCAAAAGATCAGGTGTTGCGACGCATTTGTTTTCACAAAGTCACAGTCTCCACACCGCTTCCTTGGCTACCTTTGCCCCTCAACTCCAAACGCTCATCATGCACCTTTCCGAACAGGAACGCATCCGCCGCCAATCTCTTGCCGAGTTGCGCAAGCTGGGCATCGAGCCCTACCCGGCAGCAGCCTACGAAGTCACCGATCACATCGCATCCTTGCTTGAAAGATTCGAAGAGGGCAAACAGGTTAAACTCGCCGGGCGGTTGATGAACCGCCGCATCATGGGCAAGGCATCCTTTGGTGAAATGCTGGACAGCTCAGGCCGCATGCAACTGTACTTCAACCGGGACGAAATGTGCCCGGGCGAAGAAAAAACCTTGTACAACAGCGTCTTCAAGAAGCTGTTAGACTACGGCGATTTCATTGGGGTAGAGGGAGAGACCTTCCGTACTCAAGTGGGAGAGCCTTCCGTCAAGGTAACCAACATGACGGTGCTCAGCAAGACACTGCGCCCGCTCCCGGTGGTCAAAGAGGCTGATGGCCAAGTGTACGATGCGTTTTCGGATCCCGAACTGCGCTACCGCATGCGCTATGTGGACCTGGTGGTGAACGATGGCGTGAAGGACACTTTTTTGAAGCGTACCAAGATCATCCAAGCCATGCGCGACTTCATCAATGCGCGCGGTTATATGGAGGTGGACACTCCGGTGCTCCAGCCCATCCCCGGAGGTGCCGCGGCGCGCCCATTCATCACCCACCACAATGCCCTTGACATTCCGTTGTACCTGCGCATTGCCAATGAGCTGTACCTCAAGCGCCTGATTGTAGGTGGCTTTGAGGGCGTGTACGAGTTCAGCCGCAACTTCCGCAACGAGGGCATGGACCGCACCCACAATCCGGAGTTCACCGTCATGGAAATCTATGTGGCCTACAAGGACTACCACTGGATGATGGAGTTCACCGAAAAGATGATGCAGCACATCTGCCAAGAGGTGAATGGACAAACCCAAGTGACCCTCGGGGGCAAAGAGATCAATTTTGCAGCGCCGTACGCCCGCGTATCCATGCGCGATGCGATTCTGGAGCACACCGGCTTTGACATCGATGGCAAGGACGAAGCCGCCCTCCGCACTGCGTGCGCTGATATGGGCGTAGAGGTGGACGAAACCATGGGCAAAGGCAAGCTGATCGACGAAATCTTCGGCGAAAAGTGCGAGCACCACTATGTGCAGCCCACCTTCATCACCGATTACCCGGTAGAAATGTCGCCCCTGTGCAAAAAGCATCGTGACAACCCCGAATACACCGAACGCTTTGAGTTGTTTGTGAACGGTACCGAGGTGGCCAACGCCTACTCCGAGCTCAACGACCCCATTGACCAACGCGAACGCTTCGAGGACCAACTCACCCTCAGTGAAAAAGGCGACGACGAAGCCATGTTTATCGATCAGGACTTCCTGCGTGCACTGGAATTTGGCATGCCACCTACCTCAGGGATGGGCATGGGCATCGACCGATTGGTGATGATGCTGACCGACAACACCAGCATCCAAGAAGTGCTTTTCTTCCCCCAAATGCGCCCCGAAGTCTTCCAAGCCGGACCCGACCTCGGCGCATTGCGCGACCTGGGCGTGCCTGAAGAATGGGTGGAGCATGTGGTGGCCGCTGGGTACGACTCGCCTGAATCGTTCACCGGTGCCAAAGCCGCAGCCATTCACCAAAAACTGAACGGCTACCGCAAGAAGAACAAACTGGACATCCCCGCACTCGCGCTGGAAGCAATTGAAGCATGGCAAGCAGCGGTGGAAGCGTAATGGACTGCCAGCGGGACCTGTTTCAGTTGCCCGCCAACTTGGTGTACCTCAACAACGCCTACATGGCCCCGTTGATGAAGACCGTGGAGGCCGCCGGTAGCACGCGCATGCAAGACCAGCGCGTGCCCACTTCGTTTGGAGTGGATGACTTCTTTGAGCCGCCCCAAGCCTTGCGCCGCAAATTCACAGACTTGGTGAGTGGCGATGCTCCTGAGCGTATTGCACTGGTGCCTTCGGCCTCTTACGGACTCAGCACTGCCGCAGCCAACCTTGCGTGCCCTCCTGGCAAGCGCATTGTACTGGTGGACGAGCAATTCCCTTCCAACGTATACCCTTGGCAACGCTTGGCGCGGCGCGACGGCGGTGAAATCGCCTTGGTGGCCCCGCCCACTGAAGACCACAAAGGCGCGCACTGGAACCAAGCCATCCTCGACGCCATTGACGCGCGCACTGGGGTGGTGGCCATGCCTCACGTGCATTGGGCCGACGGCACCGTCTTTGACCTGGAGACCATCGGCCAAAAATGCCGCAGTGTGGGCGCCGCACTCATCATCGACGGCACCCAGAGTGTGGGTGCGTTTCCGTTTGACCTGGCACGCATTCAGCCCGACGCGTTGATCTGTGCAGGCTACAAATGGCTCATGGGCAGCTACGGTTTGGGATTGGCCTACTTTGGCGAGCGGTTCGATGCCGGGTTGCCGTTGGAGGACAACTGGATGCACCGCAAGGACAGCCAGGAATTTGCCGGATTGGTGAACTACCAGCCTGCCTACCGCCCCGGAGCTGGCCGCTACAACATGGGCGAGGCGAGCAACTTCACCTATGTGGCCATGCTCAACGCTGCGCTGGATCAACTGCTGGATTGGGGCGTGGAAAACATTGCGGCCTATGCGGGACGCTTGACCTCCCTGGCCGACGAGGCCTTGGTGCCGCTCGGATTCCGCGTGGAAGACGAT
This sequence comes from Flavobacteriales bacterium, assembly GCA_049594615.1. Classification (GTDB taxonomy): domain Bacteria; phylum Bacteroidota; class Bacteroidia; order Flavobacteriales_D; family Sanyastnellaceae; genus CAXPZW01. The sequence goes on along the minus strand of JBMYJR010000032.1, from coordinate 30,879 downwards.
GCGTTCCGTGCGCCACATTTGTTTGGAGTGGGACTGCCGGGCGAGTTGGACCCGCAAACCGTGGCCTCCCAACTCAAGCAAGCCGGAATCAGCGTGAGCGTGCGCGGCGCAAGCATTCGCGTGTCTGCACACGTGTACAACCGTCAGGAGGATTTGCTGGCCTTGCGCAACGCCCTTAGCGCGTGCGCAACACCCACCAATTAGACTGCAGCGCGGTTTGGCTGCGTGAACGGCCGAGCGCAATGGGCGCACCGGCATAGCGGAACCACCCTTCATCAAACGAGCCCATATCGGTGTACAGCGCGTTTTGAGCGCCGAACTCCACAAGGTCTACCGCAAATTGGTTGAGTGAGGCTTCCTTATGGCTTTCTACCACGCACCAGGTGCCGTCGGTCTTTTCTACCAATGCGCGTCTGACGTACAATGCTTTGTCCCGAAAGGCTTGCGCCTGCCCATTTACCACCACCGAAAGTTGCTGGAAACAGTCGGCGCCGGATTGGGTGACACGGGCCAGCAGGTCCGCGCCCACTTGGCCTTTTCCTGCAACCGAAACCCGGGATTGGGCCCCGTCACGTTCAATGACAAGCGCCGCGCCCAGTTTGGGGTTCGCTTCTCCGGTGTGCTCCCACATGCCGTTCACCGCAAAGGCGCCGTCCACTTCGTAGTCCCCGGCCCGGGTAAAGGCCGCGGCGATGCAAAAGTGGATGGTGGGGTCTGCAGGGTCCGGACGTTCGGTCACCCAATCGGGGGTGAGGGCATCGTTCCAAGAGAACACCCGATACTCATGGAAGGAGCTTGCGCGGTACGCGGATTCTACCACCTCAGGGGCGGATGAACCGCCGCCACATCCAGACAGGCACAGCGCCAACCCAGACAGCATAAACATGAAAGCAGGACGGATCACAGCTGTACGGCTTCGGCTTCGGGTACTTCGATGGACTGGAGACGCTCCCGTACGTCCAGGTTGGCTGCACGGAACTGTAGGATCTCTTCTTCGGTCAACGGATCGGCGGTGGGGAAGTCTTCACGCAGGTGATCGACTTGCTCGCCGTTTTTCCAGAAGCGGAAGCACACATGAGGTCCGGTGGCCAAACCCGTGGAGCCTACGTACCCGATCACATCGCCTTGGTGCACCCGTTCACCCACCTTCACCGCGCGTTTGCTCATGTGCAGGTATTGGGTGGTGTAGGTGCCGTTGTGGCGGATCTTGACGTAGTTGCCGTTGCCGCCTTTGAATTCGCTCTTGATGACCTCGCCGTCACCCACCGCCAGAATCGGGGTGCCTTTGGGGGCGGCGTAATCGGTGCCGAGGTGCGCCTTGTAACGCTTGAGCACCGGATGGTAGCGCTTGAGGTTGTAACGGCTGGAGATGCGCGAGAACTTCAACGGCGCTTTGAGGAAGGCCTTGCGTAGGCTCTCACCTTCCCAGTTGTAATAGTCCACTTGGCCGTCCTTTTCCCAAGCGTAGGCTTCGATCCATTCGCCGCGGTGCTTAAACCAGCAGGCGCGGATGCCTCCGCTGCCCACGCGCTTGTCGCGGACCCATTCTTCGTCGTAAATCACTTTGAAGCCATCGCCTTTTTGAACGCGGTAAAAATCCACGGTCCACGCATAGATGTTGGCCATGGTCATCGAGAGTTCAGGGCTGGCACCGTCGTCCTCAAGGGCATTGTAGAGGCTGGAGGTGATGGTGCCGCTGGCGGCTTCCTCGCGGAGCTCTACTGGATGCTCATGGGCCGAGATCGCAACTTCCTCGCGCAGGTCAAAGAGCACGTAGGCACGGTCGGTTTTTTCATAGATGAGGCAGGCCAAGGCTCCATCTGCAGGGTCAAACAGGAGGTGTATGAGTCGTCCGGCGCGCAGTTGACGCGGATCAAAAATGCCCTGGGCGCGATCTACAATGGCTTGGATGGTCGCTGCGCCGAGTCCGTATCCGCTCAGAATGCCGCCAAAGTATTCGTTGGGAGCTACCTCGTGGCGTTCAATGTTGAACGCGTCAAAATCCATCCCAAACTGGATGTTGGCCGGAGCGGCCTCCTCGACTTGCGCGTCAAGTGTGTTACTTGCTATTGGGGCCTGTTCTTGGGCCGGTTGGCAGGCGACCAGCACCAACGCCGCCATCCACATCACGTGTTTCATCTTCCTTGAGTTGCAGGGTTCCGAAAATAAAAAACCTCATCCGGGGAGGTTGCGGCCCTCCCGGGACAAGATAACGTGAGAATCAGCCGGTTTCCTGTGTGCGCAAAGGTCTAATCCACGAGCGCCAGTGAATTGGCGAGACCCTCCCAGTCGGTCATCTCCATTTTGATGCTGCCCACCAGAATGTCGGCCTTGACCATAACGGGGATTTTGTTGGCGTCATCGGTGATCCAAACCGTCAGGTCTTCTTCGGTTTTGAAGATGCGGCCCTCTTGCACCACGGGCACAAACTTCATGCAGCGGAACTTGCCTTTACGGGTCTTGATGGTGTCTTTTCCTTGGTACTTGATTTTCAGGGGGAAGACCTCTCCGTCTACCAAGGTCAGTACCTCAAACACATCGCCGCGTTCGGCTTCAGAGTAGTCCAGGGCGCGCATGTAGTAGTACGAGCTGAGCATGTCCTGCACAAAATTTGGGGTCAGCAGCGTATCGCCCTCGTGGGTGGCTACCACACTCTTTTTGGGGAAGAAACGGTAATTCTGGTTGATCTTGTGGCCGCCCTCGTCGCAATTGCGCACGAAGTAATGCGGGAACAGGCCATCCTTGTCCAAGTAGGTTTCGTAGTGGTCGCGTACGCGGTAAAACCAATCGAACCCGCCCAAGCTTTTGCCTGAGCCTACAATGCGGTAGGCATCGCGCTCACCAAATTTGTAGGGCGACTCCTGGACCTCCATGACCGCCTCGCCGGCGTCCAACCAGCCGTAGTGGATGGTGTAGGTCAGCTTTTCACCCACACGAAATGCGCCGTTGCGTACCTCGCGCAATTCGTGGGCTTCCACCGTGTCGGGGTCAACCTTGTCAGGAACATACGCCGTGCTGATTTGGGCGGCGCTAGACAGGCCCAGAAAGCAGGCAAGGATGAAGGAAATGTGCTTGTTCATAACAGGGTCAAATCAAACCCCATTCCAAACTGGATCAATTGCAGGTAGGCGCGGTGAATAAAGCGTACAACAAGGCCAACAGATCGGCAGTGGTGACCGCGCCATTGCCGTCCAAATCAGCCGATGGATCATCGGTGCCGTACAGGCCAAGGAAGGCCAGAACATCCGCCGGAGACAAGAATCCATCTCCGTTAAGGTCTTCGGGCAAGGGGGTACCCGAAGCACCCGAGAGCAAGACGTCAAAATCAAGCGGACCAAACTCTTGGGTCGGTTCATCCATTTGGATGCGCAGGAAATAACGATCACCCGGGATCAATGCTTGCCAGGTGTGCGGACCCTCCAGGTCAAAGGTCCCTGAGACGCCCAAGCTGGGTGTTTCCAAGTCATTTGCGTACAGCACCGTGATGGGGTTGCCCGCTTCGGTCAGCAACGCCATGGACACCTCGGTATCGGTTGCCTCAAAGCAAAACCATGCGCCAGCCGTGCCATCCACACACGCCCAGGAACCGGTCACCACTTCCTGCGAGCCCGGTTCAAACACGTGCAACGCAAAGGCCGACTCGGCATCGCCGTTTTCCCAACTGCTGCACGAACCGTCTGAGATGTTGGCTTCGGGGTTGTAATTGCATGCAGCCGCTTCGGTGCAGCCCGGGAGCAACCCACAAAAGAACGCGTGACTGCCCAGTTGAATCTCCACTTCTTCGGTGTCGCCGATGAGCTCCAAGGTGAGGGTATACGTACCATCATCGGCTCCAGCGGCAACGATTTGGTCGTAGAAATCCACCACTTGCCCCGCTTGGAGGGCTTCGATTTGGGCCGCTTCAATGGGTACAGTGATGGTGGTGCCGTCGGTTTCGTCCAGCAGAACCAAGGCAAATGGCGCGCAAATGGCCGTGGTGGTCATCTGCAAAGTGGCGTCATGAAATACTGCGTTTTCTGCGAATCCGCAGGTATACTCGAACACGCCTTCGACGACTTCGCAGTCGGTGGGAAAGCTCATGCCGAGCTGGCTGCCGTCGTACACATTTTCGGTCTCGTCGGCATTGGCACTGTTCCAGACATATTGCAGGGTGTTGCCGCTGACACCTTCGTCTAACACTTGGGCATTCAACTGGTACTGCATTGTGCCGTTGGTCGTGATCTGCGCAAGCAGCACCGAAAAATCCTCTCCAACGCCTACGGTGTTCACCTCACCTGGAGTGGAAAACCACGTACCGTCGATGAGTTCGAGATCGGTGGCTGTATAACCATCGGTTACGGTTCCGAACACCTCTGAGAACACGGCCGTTGAAGGTTCTATCGAAACAGCTGTTATTGCACCACCCAAATCAGAGGAATCCGCGCGGCCGATGGTCACCATGGAGTCATAGCGGATTTGGGGCAAAAAACCGAAAAAGGCCGCGTTGATTTCCGGACCCGTAATGCCGCCAAACCCCGAATTCCAGACACCGCTGCCGCCATTGGTGCCCAAGAGTAGCGTGTTGGTGCCGTCGGCATACACGGCGGTCAACACATCGGATCCATCCTGGAGCGACGCGTAAATGCGATAAGTGGTGGCCCCTTCCGGATAATCGGTCACCGTGCCATCGTCTTGGTAAAAAACCTCTTGGTACACCGATGCCAGTTGTGCGCTGGCTGCCGAGGCAAACCAGCACACAACCAAGCAGGTCAGTGCTATGGCGGTCAACAGTCGCAATTCAAATTACTTCCACATCAAAGGTACCGTATAGACCGCACCATTGGTGGCGGTGAGGCGCACCACGTACAATCCCGATTCTGCTCCCCCGCGCTCCAAGTATACACGCGATTGGGTCACGATGTGTCCGGGAATCACCACGCGTCCTCGGGCGTCCAGCACCTCAACACGCGCGCCTTCAAGACCAGTGGTTTCAAGCCACGAGCCTTCCAGGGCAGGATTCGGATAGAGGGCAACGGTGGCACCGTTGAGCTCTGCGATATGGGTGACCATCACCTCTGCAGTGTCGCTGGCGGTGGCGCAGCCGTTGTCCAAGTAGCCTTCTACGTGGTAGGTGCCGGTGACCGTGGCGGTGTAGGTTTGATCGGTAGCGCCCTCGATGGGTTCGCCGTTCAGGTACCATTGCCAGCTGTCGGCATTCGAGGCCTCCAGCAAGTTGTCGGTGACGGTGAAGGACATGTCGTCCAGCACATCGAGCACGGTAACCAGCAGGGTATCCACGTCCTGGCACAAGGGGTTATCGGCCTGCATGTACACGTAGAGTTCTCCGGCATCTTCTGCCAAGTATTCCCAGGTGAGCAGGTCGCTTTCGCCGGGTTCCCAGTACACCTCTTCAATGTAGTCGCCCGCGGCTTCAACGCTCACCCAGTCACCGGCGCAGACTTCGGTATCACCGGAAATCTCTACCATGGTTTCATCGCAGATGTAGATGGTGTTCCAAGTGGTGTTGGTCACAATGGCCGGATTGGTGTCGAAGAAAATATGAGCAGTGTTTTCAATCAACGTGCCGTGCGGCAAGCCTTCCAGTGGTTTGACCAGGTAGGAAATTAAGCCGTGGCTCTCAGGCTCGTTCACGTTGGAATCTGGAAGTAGGATGTTGTCGAACAGGAATTCGATGGCGCCGGTTTCGTTGTCGATGGTGGTCATCACATCGTGTGAATTGGCCATCAACTGGAACGATGAGTAGTCCAAGTACGGGCTGAGGGTGTCGCGCACAATCACCACGGTGGCTGTGTCGTTGCCGGTGTTTTGGAAGCGCACCAGGTATTCCAATTCGGCCTCGGGTTCCACAAAGTGCGGCTCCTCATAACCCACAGGGAACACCATTTTGTCGTTGGGGTCATACGCACAGGTGACCTCCATTTCCAGGGTTTCCTGCCCGTAAGCGGTCACTTCTCCTTGGTCATCGTAGGCCACAATCTCCACGGTTGAAGACAGGATTTCACCCATGAAGTCCAGCGACGGCGTGATCAAGGCAAGGTCGTAATAGAACATTTGTCCTGGTGCCAAATTCTCGAACTCCATTTGTACCGTATTGCCGTCCTCAAAGGAGATGGGAGTGACTTCAACGTGACCTTCAAACAGCTCGTCGTAGGTCACTTCCACGATGCCCGAGATGGTCTCGCTGCCCATGTTGCGGAAGCAGATGTTGTGGGTCACCTCGATGCTGTTGCAGGGGTAGCCCCACACCCACGGATAAAAGTCCACGCAAATGGCGCTGATAGCGCTATCATCAGCAACACCAAAGTCGAATTGGGCATTGTCCTCAAGGCCCTCAATGGTCAACTCCACCAATGCTGGCGTGGTATTGATGGGGAAGGCCGATCCCTCGGTGTCCAAGTTCAAGGTGTAGTCGCCCGCTTCGAGGGTGCCGAAAGAGTAGAACCCGTCTTGGTCAGTGACGACAGTAATGTTATCCGGCATCAGGGTCACGGTCTGGTAGGCCAGCCCAAAGTCAAATCCGTCCTGGTCAAACACACCGTTGGTGTTGCCGTCATAAAACACATATCCGTTGATCTCGTAAATGCATGAGCCGTCGTTTTGGTTGGCCGTAGGATCGTAGTTCTCGGCGTCTTCGTCGGTGCAGCCGGAGTAGATGCAGCCAAAGTCGATGGTAGCCTCAGGGTCGTAGTTATCGGCTTCGGGGTCCATGCATCCGGCTTCGCAGTCGCTTTCGCCAAACACCACCAAATGCCAGGTGTCGGCATCCGGGGTACCGCTCAAGAGTAAGGCACCGTCAACATGGATTTCCCAAGAGATTTCTGTAGGGAAAGCACCTTCGGTGACACGGAAGAAGAAACACCCCTCTTCCAAGCAGCCGATGCCAATGTCAAAGGTGCCGGTGGCCAAGGAACCTTCGGCCACCACGCTGTCCTCGCTGTCAGAAGTGGCGAATTGCCAGCTGGCGGTATCCCACCCGTCACCAAAGCTGTCAAACATGTGCACTTCCACACAACTATCGAAGCAGCACGTTCCGTTGTCCACGGTGGCTTCGGAGTCGTAGTTGCAAGCCGCCGGGTCGGTACATCCATTGCAATCGTAGTTGCAAGAACCGTCGTTGATGGTGGCATTGGCGTCGTAGTTGCACGCCGCTTCGTCGGTGCACCCTTCGTAATCGCACGAGCCATCGTCTTCGGTAGCGTTGGGGTCGTAGTTTACGGCTTGCTCGTCGGTACAGCCCAGGCACAGGTCCGTACACGAACCGTCATCCTCCAGTGCATAAGGAGAATAGTTACATGCTTCAGGGTCGGTACAACCTTCGTTGGTTGAGCAGAGCTGAATATTGATTGCGTCCTCGGAGCTACCACCGGGGAACAGCTGAACACCAAAACACGCCGAAACCTCTCCATCTGTTGTCACTTGAGCCACAAGTGACCGCTGGTCCTCATTGAATGCAGCGTTCTCATCTGTGGATAAACAGAACACTGTGCCGTCCTCGATGCTGATGCTAGCTCCGGAGGCTTCAAAATCATCCAAATCTCCGATGGCGAAGGCTGTGAAAACTGAGCCCGGATCGGCTGAGTTGGATTTACCAATGGTCACGAAGCTGTCGTACTCCAGTGAGGGGAAGAACACGAAAAAGACCGGGTTCACTTCCTCTGCAGTGGGACCACCTACGGGAGACTGCCAAAAACTCGTGGTGGTGCTAATGTCCAAATCTACATCGCCCGCGACCCCATAAACGGCACTCATAAGATCATTGGCATTGGGGGATTCTACCCAAATGCGGTAGGTGGTCATGCCTGTGAGATCGGTGCCGTCTGCCAGCGGGGCGGTGTGCTCCAGGTACGGTTCAATCACAATGGCGTATTCGCTCGCATTGGTGATGCACGAACCGTCGTCCAACGTGGCATTCGGGTCGAAGTTGAGCGCAGTAGGGTCGGTACATCCCAAACAATCGGTGGTGCAAGAGCCGTCGTCCTGCGTGGCTTCTGCATCGTAATTGCAGCTCGCAGGATCGGTGCAACCCAAGTATTCACACGAACCATCGTCGAGGGTAGCGTTGGGGTCAAAATTACTGGCCTCCACATCGGTACAGCCGGAGTATACGCAGCCAAAGTCGATGGTCGCCTCTGGGTCGTAGTTATCGGCTTCGAGGTCCATGCATCCGACTTGGCAGTCGCTTTCACCAATTTGCATCGGGTACCAGCTGTCATCACCAACCCCTCCCCCATCGAGCAGGAATGAACCATCAAGGTAAACCTCCCAAGAGACCTCGTCAGGCCACAGGGCACCAACGACACGGAAGTAGTAACAACCATCGCCCAAACACACCACATCGACGCTGGAAAAACCCGTTTCTAGGCCGCCTTGAGCGAACACGTCGTCCGCACTATCTGAAGTGGAAAATTGCCAAACGCCGCCTTCCCAACCATCGCCGAAACTGTCGAACATGTGCACCTCCACACAATTGCTGTAACAGCAGGTGCCGTCATCCTGACTTGCCGAAGCGCTGAAATTGCACGCGCTAGCATCGGTGCAGCCAAGGCAATCGTAGTTGCACGAGCCGTCGTCCTCGAGCGCTGAGGGGCTGAAGTTGCAAGCCTCAGCATCCGTGCAGCCGAGGCAATCGTAATTGCATGATCCATCATCCTCAAGTGCTGCAGGGTCATAGTTGCAAGCTCCAGGGTCCGTGCAGCCCTCACATGTGCCATAAACGCACAGGGCTGGATCGCACTCTTCTTCGGGAATGTCAGCGGCATAATTGCACGCCGTGTCGTCACAACACCCCCCGGTGGTGACGTTGGTGAGTCCCCAATAGAGCACTTCATCTCCACCTGCCCCGCCATCCAAGACTTGCACGTTCAGGTTGTAAATGAGATCACCGGCGCAGGTGACTTGGGCCAACAGGATTCGGTTGTCAGGTCCTTGAGGGTAGCAATTGATTTGGTCAGGAGTGCTGAACCAAACCCCGTCTTGCACAAGCAACCCGGAGCCAAAACCATCATTGATTGGGCCAAGTCTCTCTTCGAAAATGTCCGCGGTTGGCAGGGTGCTGATGGCGGAAACACTGCCTCCAGGATCGCCACTGTGGGCGCGGCCGATGGTCACCATCGAATCGTACTCCAACCAAGGGAGGAGCGGAAAAAATCCTATGTTCAGATCAGGACCCACGACGCCTCCAAAGGAGGTGTTCCAGATTTCACCGTTGCTGGTGCTGTTCAAGGTCAGGTCTGCCGTATTCGCGATGGCAAACACACTCGTGAGCGCGTCGTCGACAGAGGCAAGTTCCGCATAGATGCGGTAAGTCGAACAGCCCGAAGGGTAGCCCATGACGCTGCCGTCATCAGTGGCGTAGACCTCGTGAAAAACACTGACCAGTTGCGCAGAAGCAAGGCAGGAGAAACCCAGTAAGAGGGTGATTAGGAAAAAGCGATTCATAACATGCAGATGAGGTGATAAGTATAGATTTCACCCTCATACACGTGCACAGCTTCCCAATTGCTTGGGTGTTGGCCAAAATAAATACAACTTTTAGCCTTCAGGCAAGGCCGCTACGCATTTGAGCTCTATGGCAATGGGCGTAGGCAGGCTGTTGATTTCCACCGTGGTGCGGCAAGGTTGGTTCTGCTTGAAATACTCGGCGTAGATGCGGTTGAAGGTGTGAAAGTCCCGCTTCATGTTGACCAAAAACACCTGCACGTCCACCAGGTCATTCCAAGTGGCGCCTGAGGCTTCCAGAATTTTTCGGACGTTCTCAAACACCGAATGCACCTGCGCTTCGAAGTCGAACTCGAGGAAGTTGCCGTTGTGGTCCAGCTTGAGTCCCGGAACACCCGAGTCGTTGGCGTCGGATCCGGCCACACGTGGGCCTACGCCAGAGAGAAACAACAGGTTTCCCACTTTGCGTGAATGCGGATAGAGGCCCACTGGTTTGGGCGCATCGGAGGCGTGAATGCGGTCATTACTCATGGGATCAAAGGTGCCAATTCCCGGTTGGGGTTGCAATTTTTTGGCGCTTATGTCGGAGAACAGCTACAAGGTTAGTAGCCCTGGTTCGTTTAACCGATAGACGATGTGGCACGTACATTGTCTTGACTCACTTTAAATAAACGAGCCATGCAACGCGTATTTGACACCTTTTCCGGGTTTGAGAGCTGGTTCAACCAGCGCTTCGGTTGGTTCTTTACCAACGGGAACAAATCCTGATTTACACACTCCTCGACATAACCAACCGCGCTTCGGCGCGGTTTTTTTGTTGCTATCTTGGCGCTCCCAACACCGAATTTCATGCGCTACCAGCAGCTTTCTTCTGATGTATACATCCACAACCGCCAACGCCTGACCGCAGCCATGGAGCCCGGCACCTTGGCCATTTTCAATTCCAACGACATCCTGCCCACCAGCGCCGATGGCTCCCTGCCCTTCAAGCAAGCCACCGACCTGTTTCACCTGTGCGGGGTGGACCAGGAAGAGAGCATCCTGGTGGTGTTTCCCGGCGCCAGCAATCCGGCCCACCGCGAAATCCTCTTCTTGAAGGAAACCAACGACGAAATCGCCATCTGGGAAGGCGCCAAGCTCACCAAGGATCAAGCCTTTGACGTCAGCGGCGTACGCACGGTATACTGGACCAACCAGTTCGAGAAAATCCTCAAGACCCTGCTTTCTGAAGTGGACGCAGTGTACCTCAACAACAACGAACACACCCGAAACTCCAGCGAGGTAGAAACCCGCGACATGCGCTTTGGCAAGTGGTTCCGCGGCGAGTACCCCAACTACCCCATCAAGCGCATTGCCCCCACCATGCACCGCATCCGTTCGGTGAAGCACCCAGAGGAAATTGCTCAGATGCGCCGCGCTTGCGACATCACCAAAGCCGGTTTTGAGCGCGTGTTGAAGTTCGTCAAGCCGGGCGTCAAGGAATACGAGATCGAAGCCGAGTACATGCACGAGTTCCTGCGTGCGGGCTCGCGCGGCTTTGCGTACACCCCCATCATTGCCTCGGGTTTCAACGCCTGCGTGCTGCACTACATCGAAAACGACGACACCTGCAAGGACGGCGACGTCATCCTCATGGACGTGGGCGCCGAATACGGAAACTACGCGGCTGACATGACCCGCTGCATCCCGGTCAGCGGCCGCTTTACCGACCGTCAAAAGCAGATCTACAACGCGGTGCTCAGCGTAATGCAAGACTCCATGAAGCTCTTGCGTCCTGGTGTCATGCTCGGCGAATACCACAAGCAAGTGGGCGAGTTGATGACCGAGCAGCTGCTGAACGTAGGTCTGATCGACAAGCACGACGTGGAGAAGCAAAACCCCGCGTGGCCGGCCTACAAGAAGTACTTCATGCACGGCACCTCCCACTTCATTGGGCTGGATGTGCATGACGTGGGCCTCTGGCACGAGCCCATCCAAGCGGGCAACGTCTTTACCGTGGAGCCGGGCATCTACATCCGTGAAGAAAACTTGGGCATCCGCCTCGAGAACGACATCGTGATCACGGGTAACGGGTTCGACGACCTGATGGGCACCATTCCGCTGGAAGCCGAGGCCATCGAGGAGATCATGAACAGCTAAACCTATCCGTGTACGGTGCCTTCCTTGCCGTACTTGGCCATGAGTTCGCCTTCGTAATCCAAGAAGGCTCGCCAGCGCGCGTCCACATCTACGTTGGGGCTGTTCTTGCGGGCCAGGGAAATGAAGGTGGTGTAGTGGTCGGCTTCTGAAATCATCAAATCCCGGTAGAACTTCTTCAGGTCCGGATCTTCCAATTCCTCGCTGAGGATGCGGAAGCGCTCGCAGCTGCGCGCTTCGATCATGGCCGCCAGCAGCAAGGCCTCCACCAGCTGGATCTCGCGGTTGCCGCCTTTGAGGATGTGCAAGCGCAGATCCTTGACGTAAGGGTCTTTGGGATCCTGGGTGAGTTCCAGGCCGCGCTCGCGCAGTTTTTCCACCACCATGCGAAAGTGGGTGAGTTCCTCCAAGGCGATGCGGGTCATTTCGTCCACCACATCGGCGTACTCCGGAAAGCGTACCATGGTGGTGATGGCGTTGGATGCTGCTTTTTGTTCGCACCAGGCGTGGTCAGAGAGCACGTCGCCAAGGTTGCGTTCAACGATGTTGGCCCAACGCGGATCGGTGGGCATGCGCAGGCCGAGCATGGGGGATTTGGACATGGTGCAAAGGTAGCAGCGCACAAAAAAAGCCGTCCCCACCGGGACGGCTTTCTCTTGCAGGTTTGCATCACGGGCCAAAAGCGACCCATCACTGCTTGTTGAACGCCCTCTAAAATAACATTCATTGGACCGAGCACACCATCTATAAATTACGCCGATGGGAATGCAAATCGGGCAAATCCACAGCGAATTGGAATCTTGGATGCGCCAAATGCGGGGGGAACGTATTTTCGGGATTTCATTCTTACCGCTCCATGCGCACCTTTCTTTTCGTGTTTTCTGCCGTCCTGTTGGCCGGATGTTCCCTGTTTGACAAGAGCGCCGCATTTGAGCTGCCCGACGACGTAGTTACCCTGCCGCCCGCCGAGGTGAGCTCGGAAGAAAAGCCCTACCGCGCCACCCAGGCCAAGGTCAACAACCTGTTACACACGCGCTTGGAACTCGTGCCCGTGTGGGAACGTTCGGAGTTGGACGGGTTGGCCGAGCTGACCTTTCAGCCCTACTTCTACCCTACCGGCCGTTTGCTCTTGGACGCCAAAGGGTTTGAGGTGCGCGAGGTAAGTTTGGTGACCGACAGTGTGCGCTTGTCCTTGGACTACGCCTACGACGGAGCCATTCTGGACATCACCCTGGACAAGACCTACTCGCGCTTTGAACAGTACACTGTATACATCGACTATACCGCCAAGCCTGAAGAACTGGAAGTGGGGGGCAGCGCGGCCATCACCTCCGACAAGGGGCTGTACTTCATAGACCCGCTCGATACCGATCCGGAAAAACCCACCCAGCTTTGGACCCAAGGGCAAACCGAATCCAGCAGCTGCTGGTTCCCCACCATTGACCAGCCGAACGAACGCACCACTCAAGAAATCTTCATCACCGTAGAAGACCGATTCAAAACCCTTTCCAACGGCGCACTGGTGTACTCGAACTTCAACGACGACGGCACCCGTACCGATTATTGGCAACAGGAGCAGGACCACCCACCCTACCTGTTCATGCTGGCCGTAGGCGAGTTTGTGATTGCCATGGATCGGTGGGAAAACACCCGCGGCGAGGAAATCATGGTCAACTACTACGTAGAGCCCCAGTACGGACCGGTGGCCTACAAGATCTTTGGCCACACCCCCGAGATGCTCACCTTTTTCAGCGATGTGCTGGACTACGACTACCCGTGGCCCAAATACAGCCAAGTGGTGGTGCGCGATTATGTGTCAGGCGCCATGGAAAACACCACAGCCACCATTCACGGTGAATTTGTGCAGCTCACCGAACGCGAGCTGATCGATGAGAACATGGACGACATCATCGCCCACGAGCTGTTCCACCACTGGTTTGGAGATTTGGTGACCTGCGAAAGCTGGAGCAACCTGCCGCTCAACGAGTCCTTTGCCACCTACGGCGAGTACCTCTGGGCCGAGCACAAATTTGGCCGCGACCAAGCCGAATACGAGCGCTTCCAGTCCATGCAGGGCTACATCCAAGAGTCGCGCTACAAGCAAGTGCCGTTGATCCGCTTTGAATACGAAGACAAAGAGGACATGTTTGACGCGCACAGCTACAACAAAGGCGGATGCATCCTGCACATGCTGCGCGGCATGGTGGGCGACGAGGCCTTCTTTGCCAGCCTGAGTACCTACCTCAAAAACCACCAGTTTAGCACCGCAGAGGTCCACAACCTGCGCATGGCCTTTGAGCATACCACTGGGCTGGACCTCAACTGGTTCTTTGACCAATGGTTCTTGGGGGCCGGTCACCCCGATTTGGAAATCCGCTACACCCCGCTGGACAGTGTTGGTCAGGTGATTGTGGATGTGGACCAGATCCAAAACGGCGACCGCCGCGTGTTTGATTTCCCCTTGGCCATTGACGTGTACACCTCCACCGGTGTCACCCGTCACGATCTGTTTGTGCGCGAGCGCAAGAACTCGTTTTTGCTGGACTTTGAGGGCGACCTGCTGAACGTGAACGTGGACGCTGACAAAGCACTCCTCGCCGAAAAAGAGGACGTCAAACCCCTGAAGTGGTGGGCCCATCAAATGGACAATGCTCCGCGCTACAAAGACCGGTTGGAAGCCCTGGTGGCCGCCGGTGACACTTCCGGGGCAGAGGTGGACGCCATCCTCAAGCTGGGCATCGACGACAAGCACTGGAGCCTGCGCCGCACGGCCCTCGGCATCCTGCTTGAGCAGCCCGAAGTCCCTGCAGAAACTTGGGCCTCACAAGTGGAAGCCCGCATCCTGGACTCCAAAACCCAAGTACGCGCCTCGGCCATGGCCCTCAGCGCCGTGAAATTTGGCGATGCGCACAAAGACCGGTTCTACGCCGCGTTGAACTCAAAATCCTACGTGGAAATGGCCGCCGGCCTCGAGGCGATTTCGGCCATGGATCCCAAAGCGGGTTTGGAAGAGGCTAAAGCGTTGGAAGACCTAGAATACGGGCGCATCCAACTGGCGGTGGCCTCGGTCTACTCTCGCAACGGGGGGCCGGCACAGCATGACTACTTCAAGCACAGATTGGAAGAAGCGACAGGCAACGACCTGTACACGGCAGTCCGCCTCTACGGGGTGTATTTGAGCAACCAAGAACTGCCGGTCATCCAGTCCGGGTTGGACCGCTTGGAAGCCGTAGCCCGCAATGGAAGCCCTTGGTGGGTGAAATACGCCGCATACGAATCTCTTTACCGCCAGGAAGAAACCTTGTTTGAGCGCAGTGAAAAAGGCGATGAAAACGCAAGAGAACTGCTTCGCACATTGAGCACCCGCTTGGACAACATCGCTGCGGACGAGACCGACAAACGCCTCTTCCCAGCCTTGGACAAGTAGGTCATGGCTGGCATCTACCTCCATATCCCCTTTTGCCGGCAAGCCTGCCACTACTGCGATTTTCATTTTTCCACTACCCTGAAAACCGTGGACCGCATGGTGGATGCGCTCTGTGCAGACATGATGCTGCAAGCCTCTGATTGGTCGGATACTTCGTTTCAGACCGTATACTTCGGCGGGGGCACCCCAAGTGTGTTGAACCCCGAACAGTTGGGCAAGGTCACCGCCACACTGCGCTCCCACTTTGCCATCGACCCGGGTGCTGAATGGTGCTTGGAGGCCAACCCGGACGACCTGACCGAGGCTGCGCTGGCCAGCTGGAAGCACCAAGGCATCGACCGTTTGAGTATAGGCATCCAAACCTTTGACCCGGCTTTGCTGGCGGCCATGAACCGTTCGCACTCCTCCGAGCAAGCGCTGCAGGCGTTGGAAGTGGCGCGTAAAGCGGGGTTTGACGCGTTTTCGGCCGACTTGATCTACGCCCAACCCGGGCAGACCGAAGACATCCTGCGCCAAGACATTGCCGCATTGGTGGCCCAGCGCCCACAGCACATCAGCGCTTACTGCTTGACTGTGGAGCCCGGCACAGCGTTGCATCACCAAGTTACCGGCGGCCAAGTGACCGTCCCCAAAGACGACGTGGCCGAGGCGCACTACCGCCTGCTATGCAATGCGCTGGCGGCGGCTGGTTACCAGCATTACGAAGTGTCCAATTGGGCCTTGCCCGGACAGCACTCGCGCCACAACAGCGCCTATTGGCGCGGCGAGGCGTATGTGGGCATCGGACCCTCGGCGCACGGGTTCAAGGGCAAGCGCCGCTATTGGCACGTATCCAGCAATGCACAGTACATGCAGGCCTTGGAGGCCGGAACCCTGGCCATCGAAGAAGAACACCTCACCGAACGCGACGTGTGCAACGAACGCATCATGACCCAACTGCGAACTGCCCAAGGCCTTGCGTTGGAGTGGTTGAAAGACTTGGACTTCGTGGATTTTGAATCTGACATTCTGCCCTTGCTTCAAAAACTAGAAGTACAGGAGTGGGGCACGCTCACCGTCACGCACTTCACCCTCACCGAGCCCGCCCGTTTTCATGCGGACCGCATCGCTTCTGATTTGTTTATACTTGAATCATGATCGCCACTGTCGAAGACCGCGGGCACACCTACCGCATTGACCTGAACCAACCCCTGGACCTTTCGCTGGTGCTGCGCGCTGCCGAAGACAACCCCCGCGCGTGGTACGTGGATCCACCCCGCATGGAGCCGGTCATGACCGATCAATTCACCGGCAGCACCGAACTGGGCGGCAAGGTCAACTTTCGCGACGTATACCTCAACCCGCACGGGCACGGTACCCACACCGAATGCGTGGGGCACATTTCCAACCCCATCCTTTACCTCAACGATTACTTGGAGCGCTTCTGGTTTGGCGCGGTACTGACCACCGTGAAGCCCGCCATCTTGGACGCCGATGACCGCTACCGTAAAGCCGGGGACCGCATCCTGTTGCCCCACCAGCTCGAAGGCCTCAATCCCGATGGAAAAGCCAATGCCGTTATCATCCGTACAGCACCCAATACGGACGCCAAACGTACACAGGTATACAGTGGGTCCAATCCGCCCTATTTGCACCTGGATGCCATGCGCAAACTCGTAGAACAAGGTTTTGAGCATGTGTTGATTGATCTTCCCTCGGTAGATCGGGAGTTGGACGAAGGCTTACTCGAATGCCACCACCTGTTTTGGAACTACCCCGAGGATCCGCATTACCACCGCACCATCACCGAGCTGATCTACGCGCCCGACAGCATTGCCGATGGCATTTACCTGCTAAACCTACAGGTGGCCCCGTTCCGCAACGACGCAGCCCCATCGCGTCCGGTGCTCTACCGCCCACTTTAGGGCACAAAAAAAGAGGGAGCAGTGCTCCCTCTTTTGTTAATACTTTCGACTTCCGTTTAGAAGTGGAAGTTGATCATCAATGCAGCATTCGCATTGTCTACTCCAAAACCAAATCCGCCGCTACTTGCATCCCCGTCAGTTTCAGTCGTTTCTGCATTGCCATCAGCGTTGATTGCTTCGACCTCTGAAGAACCGCGACCCTGTACTGAGAAACCAACGCCCCAGCCAAACTCGGCTCCAATGGACATTTTCGGTGCGAAGAAATACTCAACACCCGTGAAAGCGCGCGCTCCCAAACCAAAGAGCATACCTGAGCTAGTGCTGAGAGTTCGAGGGTCGTTGTTGAAGTCCTCATTTCCATCGCCATCGAAGTCGCCAACTGTAACAGGTGCAGCATCATTTGCTGCAGTAAGTGATTCCGACCACTCTGAAGAAGTGCTTACTGAGGACAGGCCCAACAGCGCTTCATACCCATAGTATCCTTGCAAACGGTTATGGCCACGACGCATTTCTTTACCAACGGCCAGGGTAACGTTCATCGCAGATGAATTGTACTTAGCTGATTGCTCAGCATCATTGCCGTCGTTGTAGTAGGTTGTCGTCGCATTTGAGCCAAAACCCAATCCTACACGCACTCGGTACGCCTCGGTAGCTGAAATAAATTGCTTTCCGACAATGACCTGATCAAAGCCTGTGACGTACCCCGGGGCTTGCGCTCCTTGACCGTTGTCACTCATGATATTCATGGCGTTCAGTGCAAAATTCACCACCGGAACAGCATCCATCGAGAGGCTGTAATCTCCGGCTTGCGGTAGAATTTCATGGCCGTTCTTTGACGACATTGATGATGTCTGGGCGGTGGCGCCTAAACTGAAAACTGCGCAAAGCACAAAAAGTAAAACTTGCTTTTTCATCGCTAAAAAATTTTGCCTCCAAAGGTATTTGTAGCCAACACCACGGTATGTGACAGTTCTCAGACTTTTCAACAAATCGAGTGTGTCTAAATCAGGTTTTTGCCTGATTTGCAGGAAGTTCCAATGTGAACAGGGTGCCCTTGCCTTGCTCGCTCTCGAAGCCGATGTGCCCGCCCGATGAGGTCACAATGTTCTTCACCATGGCCAAACCCAAGCCCATTCCCCTCGACTTTGTGGTGAAATTGGGTACAAAAATGCGGTCGTAATCCTCGGGGGCGATGCCCTTGCCGTTGTCGGCGACAGCAACGTGGTAGTGGTCACCTTTGCGCGTGAGGGTGATGTCTATGGTCCCAGGACGGTCCTCGACCATGGCCTGCACGGCATTCTTGATCAGGTTGGTAAAGACCCGTTTCATCTGCTCGCGGTCGGCCATCACATGCGCAGGGCCTTGCACCAAGTTGTGCAACGTGACCGTAACATTGCCATTGTCTGCAAACAGGTCGCTGCTTTGCTCGAGGATGGCTACCAAGTCCACCTCCACGCGTTGCGCACGGGGCATCTTGGCAAAGTTGGAGAACTCGCTGGCGATGTGCGCCAACGAGTCAATTTGCTCGATGAGGGTTTGGCCGGTTTGCTTCAGGCGCTCTTCAAAATTAGGCGCTTCGTCCTCCCACGAGCGCTGCAAATGTTGCATGCGCAGCTTCATCGGCGTGAGGGGGTTCTTGATCTCGTGGGCCACTTGCTTGGCCATTTCTCTCCACGCCGCATCTCGTTCCGAGCGGGCGAGTTGTGCGGCAGAATCCTCCACCTTTTGCAGCATGTGATTGTACTCCTTTACCAGCGCGCCAATCTCGTCATCACTGCTCCACTGTAGCGGATCGTTGTGCCCATCAACACGGATTTGTTGCATGCGCTTGCCAATGTGCTGCAAGCTCTTGGTGATGTAGTTGCTCAGGAAGTAGGCCAAGATGGCTGCACCCACAAACAGCACCACATAAATCTGGGTGAGTTGCAACAGGAACGAGCTCAACTCTTCGCGGTTGACCTCGGTCTTGTCGTATTGCACGTTGGTGATGGCCATCTGGCGCCCCTGTGCGTCGGTGAAGTACCAATAGGCCAGGATGGACGGAATGCCGTTGACCTGCTTCTCTATCTCCGCGCGGGTGTTGCCCGAGGTGAGTTGCTTGAAAATCGTGTATTCAATCTCATCCCTGACCGTGTTGTTAAAAGGGACAGACGAAATCAGCAAGTTTCCGCGCAGGTCAAAGAGATGGATGTCCATGCGGTGCACGTCCGCGAGCTCGCAAATCTTGTCGTCGAACACCATGCGGATGGAATCGGGCGGGATGTAGCCCCCACGCTGCTGCAAAAAGTACCGCATGCTTTCCTGGACCGCACCCTCCTTCCGTCGGAAGCGCTCCACGTTGTACTCCTGGTTCTGGGACTTGAAGTTGTAGAAGGCCGTGACCCCGGTGAGCACGAAGGAAATCAGGATGAGCGCCAGCATCGTGAAGTAGATGCGGGTGCGCAAACTCAGCTGTATGGGGGTGCTACGCGCCACGGGGTCCAAGGTACGCAATGCTCAAGGGCCCAAAACAAAAAAAGCCCCACCGGGAGGTGGGGCTGAGCTCGAAACCGAAGTTTCGCTATGCATTCAGCGCTTCGGCACCACCAACAATCTCGAGGATCTCGTTGGTAATGGCCGCTTGACGCAGTTTGTTGTATTGCAGTTTGAGCTCTTTTTGGAGCTCGGTTGCATTCTCGGTGGCTTGGTGCATGGCCGTCATGCGCGCGCCATGTTCCGAAGCATGGCTGTCGAGTACTGCCTTGAAGAGCTGCAACTTGAGTGCCTTGGGGATCAACTCCTCCACGATGAACTCTTTGTTGGGCTCGAAGATGTACTCGGCCGGTGCGCTGGTTTCCTCTGCTGAGGCCACGGGCACAAACGGCAGAAACGGCTCGGCTTGTACGAACTGGACAGCAGCGTTCTTGAACTGGTTGTATACGAGTTTCACCTCGTCGTACTTGCCGTCCACGAACTGGCCCATGATCACCTCGGCAATGCCCGAGATGCGGTCGAAGGTCAAATCATCGAAGATGGTGTACGGCAACGCGTCGTGGCCGTCGGTGGTGTAGTGCTCGGTTTTGGCGTAGTAATCGTTCGCCTTTTTACCGAGGCTCAGCACCTCTACTTGCGCACCGGTCGCCTCCATTTGACGACGGCACTCTTTGATGATGTTGTTGTTGAAGGCTCCGCAGAGGCCACGGTTGGACGTCACGGCTACCAGCAACACGCGCTTGACCTCACGCTCGGCGCTGTACACGCCCTCCGATGCGTCCAAGCTCGAAGAAACGTTCGAGAGGATGCTTTGGAGTTTTTCGGCGTAAGGACGCATCTGTGTGATGGCGTCCTGAGCACGTCGCAACTTGGCTGCAGACACCATTTTCATTGCAGAGGTGATCTGCATGGTGCTGCCCACCGAGGTGATGCGACTACGGATTTCCTTCAGATTCGCCATTATGCATACTTGGCTGACAGGTCAGCACATACTTTTTCAATGGTGTCGGTCACCGACTTTTCGAGCTTACCAGACTTCAGCGAGTCGAGGGCATCGCGGTGGTTGGCGTTCAAGTACTCGATGAACTCCACTTCGAATTCCTTCACCTTGTTCACCGGTACTTTACGAAGGAGACCCTTGGTACCACAGTAAATGATGGCTACCTGGTCCTCAACGGTCATCGGTGAGTTCAGGTTTTGCTTGAGGATCTCTACGTTACGCTTACCCTTCTCGAGCACGGCCATGGTGGCGTCATCGAGGTCAGAACCGAACTTGGCAAACGCTTCCAGCTCGCGGAATTGTGCTTGGTCCAGCTTGAGGGTACCCGCAACCTTCTTCATCGACTTGATCTGTGCCGAACCCCCTACACGCGATACCGAGATACCTACGTTGATCGCAGGACGCACACCGGAAAGGAACAGGTTGGACTCGAGGAAGATCTGGCCATCGGTGATCGAGATCACGTTGGTCGGGATGTAGGCCGAAACGTCACCCGCTTGGGTTTCGATGATCGGCAGTGCAGTCAATGAACCACCGCCCTTCACTTTGCCTTTGAGGCTTTCGGGCAGGTCGTTCATGTTCGCTGCGATTTCGTCAGAGTTGATGACTTTCGCTGCACGCTCCAGCAGGCGCGAGTGCAGGTAGAATACGTCACCCGGGTAAGCCTCGCGGCCTGGAGGACGACGCAGCAGCAGAGATACCTCACGGTAGGCTACCGCTTGCTTAGACAAGTCATCGTATACAATCAGTGCAGGACGACCGGTGTCACGGAAGTACTCGCCGATGGCGGCACCCGCAAACGGTGCGTAGAACTGCAGCGGTGCTGGCTCAGAGGCGGTTGCAGCAACCACTACGGTGTAATCCATAGCGCCGGCCTCTTCAAGGGTCTTTACCACGTTGGCTACCGTTGAGCCTTTTTGACCAACCGCCACGTAGATGCAGAACACCGGCTCGCCGGCTTCGTAGAATTCGCGTTGGTTGATGATGGTGTCGATCGCAACGGTGGTCTTACCGGTCTGGCGGTCACCGATGATGAGCTCACGCTGGCCACGGCCAATGGGAATCATTGCATCAACGGCCTTGATTCCGGTTTGGAGTGGCTCGCTTACCGGTTGACGGTAGATGACACCTGGTGCTTTACGCTCGATAGGCATCTCAAAGGTCTCGCCTTCGATCGGGCCTTTGCCGTCGATCGCTTCACCCAGGGTGTTGACCACGCGACCCAGCATGCCTTCACCGACGTTGATCGAAGCAATGCGGCCGGTGCGTTTTACGCTGGCGCCTTCTTTCAATTCGCCGGAAGCTTCAAGCAATACCGCACCGACGTTGTCCTCCTCGAGGTTCAGTACGATACCGCGGGTACCGGTCTCAAACTCGATCAGCTCGCCCGACTGTACGTTGGTCAGTCCGTAGATACGTGCAATACCGTCACCCACCTGGAGTACGGTACCCACTTCTTGCAATTCTGCATCGGACTTGAAGCCCGCGAGTTGCTCGCGGAGGATGGCAGATACTTCTGCTGGTTTGATCTCAGCCATGCTGATATGAATTGTGCTCGGCCCGAGCCGAGCGGGGTCTTGTTAGAACTCGGGTACAAATGGATTCTCACTGAAGTCGCGCTTGAGTGCACGGATGCCCGTTTGCACCGAAGCATCGATCATCTGGTCGCCGTAGCGCACGATGAAGCCTCCAATGAGGTCCGGATTTACGTGTTCGACCAACTCTACCGTGGCGCCCTCAGGAGCCATGCCGTTGACGAGCCCACGCACCTTGGTGCGGGTGGCGTCGTTCAGTGGTGCGGCGCTGGTAACCGTGGCCTCGTAGATATGCTTGGCCTCTTTGGCCATGCGCACTACTTCGTTTGCAGCTTGTGCGAGCAAGTACTCGCGTCCCTTGCGAACCATGATGCCGACAAAGGCCATGGACACCTCACTCACCTTGCCTTTGAAAAGCGCGTTCAGAATGTCCTCTTTCTTGTCCGATTTGATCACCGGGCTTTTGAGCAACAATTCCAAATCGCGGCTTTCGCCGACGGTTTGTGCAATGACTTCCATGTCCTGCTGCACCGCGTCGAGCTGGCCCTGTTCACGGGCCAACGTCATCAGCGATTTCGCATATCGGACGGCTGCTTTTCCTGACTTCATGCCAAGGGATTAGTTGAGCTTCACGTCATCGGCCAATTTCTCGGCGAGTTCTTGGTTGGCTGCATCGCCAGAAAGGTTCTGACGCACCAGCTTCTCCGCGATCTCAATCGAGAGGTTGGCCACTTGGTTTTTCAACTCGGCAACGGCGCGGTTCTTTTCGTTCGCAATGGCTTCGCGGGCAGCGGTGATCATGCGATCAGCCTCTTCCTGTGCTTTGCCTTTGGCGTCGTTCACCATCGCGTCGCGCATGTCGCGGGCCTCTTTGAGGATGCGATCACGCTCTACGCGGGCCTCCTGCAACAGGCGCTCGTTGTCGGCCTGGAGGTTGGCCATCTCGTTGCGTGCACGCTCAGCGGCGCTCAACGCATTGTCGATGGATTCCTCCCGGTCCTTGAGACCTTTCAGGATGGGTTTCCACGCAAACTTGCGAAGGATGAACAGAACGGTCAGAAACGCGATCGTAGTCCAAATGACTACGCCGGCTGCCGGTGTGAGAAGCGCTCCCATTTGTACAAATGGATTTCTGGGCTTAGCCCAAAGCTACGAGCAGACAAACAATGATGCCGAACAGAGCAGCACCCTCTACCAGTGCAGCGGCAACAATCATGTTGGCACGCAGGTCACCTGAAGCTTCTGGCTGACGAGCCATGGCTTCCATAGCGCTACCGCCAATGCGGCCGATACCGATACCTGCACCTACTGCGGCGATACCAGCACCCATGCCGGCGAGACCTTGGTTAGCTGCTTCCTGGAGCAAAATGGTCAACAATTCCATCTTTCTATTATTTGTGTGGATTAGTGATGTTCTTCGTGAGTGGCTTCACCGAAGTAGATGGCGGCCAGCAGCGTAAACACGTACGCTTGCAGGAACGCAACCAACAATTCGATGAAGAACATAAAAATCATGAATGCGGTAGCGCCAACGCCTACACCGATACCGAGACCAGCGGCCTCTCCGCCTTGACCGAAGATCATGATCAACGATACAAAGGCCAAGATGATGATGTGACCTGCGGTGATGTTCGCAGTCAGACGCACCATAAGTACGGCGGGCTTGATGAAGATCGAAGCGATCTCAATCGGCACCAAAATTACTTTCACAAACATGGGCACCCCGGGCGGCCAGAAGATGTGGCCGAAGTAGTGCTTGTTGCCTGAGAACATGGTCATCAACCAAACAATGGCCGCAAGTACAATGGTAACCCCCATTGTACCGGTCACATTGAACCCGCCCAAGAATGGAATCAGGCCGAGGATGTTGCACATCCAGATGAAGAAGAAGACCGTCAGCAAGAAAGGCATGTAGCGATCTGCTTTGCCTTTGCCGATTGAAGGAACCGCCACCTCATCACGGATGAAGAGGATGAGTGGTTCAAAGAAGTTTTGAATGCCCTTGGGTGCCTGGCCTTCACGCTGTTTGTAGCGCTTGGCTACACGGAAGAACACAACGCACATGATGATCATGATCAACAGCATGCCAAACACCGTCTTGGTAATCGAGAGGTCCAGCGGCTTCACCCCGTGGTGGTCGTGGCCGTGGTCTGCGCTGCCGGTGTGCTCGCTGTGGCCTTCTGCCTCGTGACTGTCACCTGCGTCCATGCCATCCACAATGTAAATGGTCTCGTGCTGGTTCTCGTAGGTGTAGCCTTTGGGGCTGGTGTAAGTCGTGGTAGGGTGCCCTTCGTGGTAGTGGAACTCGCTCGAGAGGAATACGTCCAAACCTTGCTCGGTCCAGATGAAACAGGGAAGTGGGATGTGCACGTTGCCAAACAGGTGGATCACGTGCGCGTCGGCGATGTGGTGGGTGATCATCTCACCTGCCTTGAATTCTTCGCCGTGGTGGTCATCGTGCGCATCGGAGGCAAAAGCTGGACCAGCCAGGATTGCCAGGAGTACGAAAAGCGCGGTTTGACGGAACATTTGCATCATCTCAGAGTCGACCAAAAGGGTTCGTCGGGGGTCGTAAAAACCGGTGCAAAATTAGGTGTTTCATTTTGTTGGCAAGTGGGATATCCACTTTTTTTCCCGGCTGTGTTGAAAACAGCACCCATTCGGCCAACAATGCTGAGGGTCAGGCGGATTTATCGGCATCCGACTTGCGGTCCGATCGGCGCAATTGACGGCTGGCCAATGCTGTGAAGTGGGCCATTTGAATGCCGTAGCACCCCACAATGGTCAAGGTCACCAACAAACGGTGGGTGCCGTCGAGGAGAATGTAGGCCGCCACCACGCTCAGGGTGAGAAACATTTTCCCGCCAATGGCGCCCATGAACGCGCCCACAAATCGTGAGGGATTGCGCTCCTCGGTGCGCGCCAATACGGCAAAGGCACCTGCTGAAAACAACAACAGCGCTGGAGGTATGGCAAACAGCCAGCTTGGCATGAAAGGAATCACCAAGAATTTCAAGGCAGCAAGCACGCCCAAGACACCTAAGGTGATCAGCGTAGCGCTTTTGATGTAGGCCTTCAGGTTCATGGTCGGGTGACTTGTCGGATGATATTGACCACGGCCAGGATGGTGCCGAGCAGGCTGCCGACCAGGGTCCACACCGGAGTTTCGTTGGCTTGGTATGCGTCCAGCTTGATGCCTCCGTATACAAACAGGCCAATGGTCAGGCCCATTTGGGTGGCAATGCCGGTGTACTTAAGTGCCGCGTTAGACTGCGGCTTCTTGGCGTTGGGTTCCGGCATCGGATTGGGTGAGTTCCTTGACCTTGCCGCCCATGTTGCAGTTGCCGGTGAACGAAGCGCCGGGTTCAATGCTGAGCTTATCGGTCACGATGTCGCCTTCCACACTTGAGGTGGACTTGAGCGCCAAGAGCTGCTGCACGTGCAGTTTGCCCTTGACCGACCCTTCGATTTCTGAGTTCTGGCACACGATGTCGCCTTCCACCTTGCCGGTGGGGCCCACCACCAAGCGGCCCTTGGTGGTGATGCTGCCTGTGAAGGTGCCGTCAATGCGAATGTTGCTTTCGCATTGGATTTCGCCTTGGAACGCAGTGCCTTCCACAATGCGGTTGATCGCCATGTCAGGCGCAGTCTCCATCATCTTGGTCTTTTTCATCGGATCAGGGGTAGTATTCCTGGAAGAACGTGCGGTACGCGTCCAGGTCTTTGGTTTTGAAGAGCTGCAAGTAGTTGCCCTTGGATATCAGGTACGTTTCGTAGCCCGGGCCGTTGAAGGTCGCCAGGGCGTCGGTGTTGCCGCGGAAGGTGACCAGATAATTCCCGGCGTCTTCCAAGCGGTTAAAGCTTTTGACCAGCACAATGTGTTTCTCGCGGCCAAGCAGGTTGGCGGCGGTGATCAGGTTGGCGCTGTTGAAGTACTCCTTGTTGAAGTCCGACACGGTGGCCTTGACCTCGTTGATGTTGCCGCGGTCCATGTTGAACACCAGCGCAAAGAAGTGCTGTGCGCGGTCGTCGAAGGTGTAGGGTGAAGGCGGTGCCTCGGATTTGGGTTCCGTGCTGGCTCCGGGGGCTCCGGACTCTTGGGCGAGCTCGTCGAGTATGCCTTGAGCAGCGACGCCCTCTTCACCTTCCGGGCAGTTGTCCGTCACGGCCTCAAGCGCCTCGATGTAATTGTTGCGCTGGCCCACTTGGCGGTCCATGTTTCCAATGCACATGGCGCGCAGGAAACGGTACTTACACAGCAAGTGATTGTCTGGTTCCTCGCGGATGACCTCGTCACAGCGAATGATCAGGTCTACGTATTGACGACGGGTGTAGTCGGTGTAGGCCGCTTCGTACGCTGCAAGTTCTGACGCTGTTTGACGCTCTTGCTCGTCCTTGTAATCGGGGTTGTCGATCAGGCCTGCCCAGATGGATCCAGGGTAGCGCTGCTTGATGCGGTTGGCCCAGTAGGCCGACGTCTCGCGCTGGTCACCAAATGGGTTGGCGCCGCCCTCGAGCTCCTTGGCCAAGAACGTGCGGTACAGCTGGTAGTACCCCAGTGGGTGGAATTCGCTTTCGTCCACGCGGGCAGACATGTCTTGCCACGATTCGATGGCATTCTCATCGTCCTCGAGCTTTTCCTTATAAATCACCCCCGCTTGGTAGTACGCCTCTGAAATGGCGTTGTCCGAAGTGGTCATCAAACTGTCCGAGCAAGGCAAGTCCGCGCGCAGCTCCTCAATCGAAGGCACTTGAGCCTCGATGTCATTGGGGTCGAAGTCCTCATCGGGCGTATCGGTGCCGTCTGGGGTTTGGTTAGGATCGTCTGGGGTGTCGCTGTCGAATGCCTGGAAGCCTTTGTTGCTGCGTCGCCAGTTGTCTTCCAACGGGCGGTCGCCCCATTGGCTGAGGAAGTTGTCGTAACCACTGGTACGCAGTACTGGGTTGTACGGCCAGAAGTTGCTGGTGGCACCGCCGCCCGCTTGTGCGTCGTTCAAGGCACGTTCAGCATCGCGTTCAGCCCGCTCGCGCTCGGCGATGAGCTCTTCACGGATTTGGTTCTGGATTTCAAGCAGGCGGGCGTCGAGTTCATCTGGTGCCAGAGGGCAAAGCGCCTGCAGGCTGTCTTGACGCTCAATCACGCGCAGGTGAGTCACCAATTCGGTGAGGCTGGTCGCCTTGTTTTTAATGTCGGTGTAGCGCTTGTGGTCCTCGGCGATGTTTTGGAAACACGAGTCGTAGTAGGCCTGGGCCGGCTCGTAATCGCGGTCGTCAAAGTAAAGGTCTGCCAAACGCAGGTAACTCTTGGCGCGCTGCTTCTGGTTGTCAATGTTGGCGCGGAGCGACTTCTCAAGGTTGTCGATGCCGCCGGGGCGGTTGCGCTCTTCCAAGTCGAGGTCGGCCAGGGCGTAGTAGATCTGGTCGCGGTACTCCTCGTTCTTGTCGTCCTTGAGCATCTTGTAAAGCGTCTCACGGATTTCGGCCGGGTTTCCGCCGCGGCGCGAGAAAGCAAGTGCTTGGTTGATGCGGGCGTAGAACTCCATCTCGTAGTACGGCTTGCACTTGACGACGGCCTGGTAGTTCTCGATGGCTTCTTGGGACTTGCCGAGTTCTTTCTTGAGTTGGGCGAGGATGAACAAGGGGCGTGCGCGGTCTTTGCGCTTCTTGGTGTACTCCAGCGATTGCTCGAGCATCTTGACCGCATCCTTGTATTCGTTCTGGCGGATGAAGTACTCGGCGTAGATCAGGTACGTTTCGGCGCGGTGCTCTTCTTCCACATCTTTGGCGTCGATGGCCTTGTCCAAAAAGAGCTTGGCCTTTTTCCAGTCGCCCTTCTCCATGAAAATCTTGGCGTACCACGCGTTGCCCAAGCTTTGCATCTGCGCAGACTTGTACTTCTTGGTGGCGAAGCGCAGGAATTCCTCGGCGCGGAACATCTCCCCTTTTAAGAAGTAGGCTTGGCCGAGCAACAGATAACAATCGTCAATCCACTTGTTGAGCTCTGGGCGCTTGAGGTCTTTGCTCTGGCGCTTGGAAATCTCCATGTTGTGCTTGGCGATCACATTGTTGGTCTTCTCGATGATACGCTCCATCTCGGGGTAAACCGATTGGCGCGTCTCTTGATTGCCGTGGATGAAGATGGGCAGGATTTCGTCCCAGTCCTCATCGTGCTCATCGAACAGCTTGACCGACGCCTCACGCATGCTTTCCTTGGCATAGAAGTGGCCATTGAAGCGTGCAGTGGTGTTGTGGAAGGTGCGGTAAGAGAACCCGTCGCGTTCGGTGGTACACCCTGCCACAAGGACCAGGAGGAACGCGGCTACAAGGGCGCCGCGGGATATGCGCGTTCTGTTGTTCAACGAGTGCTGGTTAGACCTAATGCTAACTGATAAGGGGCAAAAATATTTCATTTCCTGAGAGAAGTCGTCAAAATCCCTTCCAGAACCAGCAAACCCACCGCAGGTGAATTGCAGATATTTGCACCAAAACCGACCCCTTGGAAGCCCCCGGCAAGCCCAAACTCATTCACCGACTGCGCAACCGCTACCGGCTCTCGCTCATCCACGACGAGACTTTTCAGGAGCGATTCAGCCTTAGGCTCACACCACTCAACGTGATCTTGGTGGTGCTTGGTTTGTTTATGGTGAGCGGTGGAATTGTGTATTCGCTTGTGGCATTTACTCCTTTGCGCCAACACGTCATTCCAGGGTACTTGAGTGACAGTTACAGAGAAGATGCCGTTTACAGCCGCGCGCAGGTAGACAGCCTCAAGGATGTTACCGCACGCCAGGACCGCTACATCCAAGACTTGCGCATCGTGCTCGGTGGCGGCGTGATTACCCCCGCAAGCCAAGACACCACCAGCCAAAGCGCCCAACCCGGCGACCTCGAGTTTGAAATGATCGAAGAGGATTCTTTGCTCCGCGAACGGGTGGGCCAGGAACCGTCCCTCGGCTTGGATTTTGAGACCGGTGGTGAGGATGCGACGTTGGCCAACCTTCTTCTGTTCAAGCCCCTGGAAGGCACCCTGACCGGACGTTTCGACACCCGGGTGCAGCATTTCGGGGTGGACGTGGTGGCGCCTGAAAACAGCGTGGTCAAAGCCGTGAAAGAGGGCACCGTGTTCTTTGCCGGCTTTACCATCGACGGCGGGCACGAGATCCACGTGCAGCATGCCAACAACGTGGTGAGTGTTTATAAGCACAACTCCAAGCTTTTCAAGCAAACCGGCGACCGGGTAGAAACCGGCGAGTCGGTGGCTGTGGTAGGCAACACCGGCGGCTACACAGACGGCCCCCACTTGCATTTTGAGCTGTGGATCGAAGGGGTGCCTGTTGATCCTGAGGATTACCTGGCTTGGGATTGAGGCCCGCTGCGCCTAGTACCTAGGAAGGTCCTCCTCCTCCCGCTCCCACCCACCCAACAAATCTCCCCAACCCACCGCCCATTTCCAATCCGCAACTCACGCGAATTGATGGATGGCCGGGGCGCATGCCTAATTGGCCGGGATGACTTGACCACTGGCGAAGCTGGGCACAAAAAACCCGGTGCACAATGCGCACCGGGTTCGAATGTGGAGGGTAAGCGGATTACTCCACCAACACAATGTCAAAGTCCACGAGGTCCACGAACTGCTGGATGCGCAAGTCGATGTCCTCCTCGGTGAGTTCCAACAGCCGCTCAGGGCCGAATTTTTCGCAGGCAAACGAAGCCATGGCCGAGCCGATGATCACCGCGCGCTTCAGGTTGGCAAACGACACCTCTTTGGTGTGGGCCAAAAAGCCCATGAAGCCTCCAGCAAACGTGTCGCCCGCGCCGGTGGGGTCCACCACTTCTTCAAGCGGGAGCGCTGGGGCAAAGAACACCTTCTCCTCGTCGAAGAGCAGTGCGCCGTGTTCGCCCTTTTTCATCACCAAGTACTTGGGACCCATGGTCAGGATCTTCTTGGCGGCCTTCACCAAAGAGTGCTCGCCTGAGAGCTGACGCGCTTCCTCATCGTTGATGGTAAGTACGTCGATTTCCTTGAGCACCTCGTGCAAGTCGTCGAGGGCAATGTCCATCCAAAAGTTCATGGTGTCCAACGCAACGAGCTTGGGTCGCTTCTTCATTTGACGGATCACCGAAAGCTGTACCGCTGGCGCCAGGTTGCCGAGCATCAAGAAGTCGGCGTCTTGAGCGGCCTCGGGTACCTTGGGCTCAAAGGTCTCCAACACATTGAGGTCGGTGACCAACGTGTCGCGGCTGTTCATGTCGTAGTGGTACTTGCCCGACCAGAAGAACGACTTCTCGTCTTCGCGGATTTCTAGCCCTTCTTGGTGGATGCCTCGGCGTTGCATTTCGGCCAGCATGTCCTTGGGAAAATCGCCGCCGATCACCGAGATCAAGTGCGACTCTTTTACAAAGTAAGAGGCGGCCAAGCTGATGTAGGTGGCTGCCCCCCCTACTACTTTGTCCACCTTTCCAAACGGTGTTTCGATGGCGTCAAAGGCCACTGTACCCACTTCGATCAAAGCCATGGTAAATTTTTTGCGGCGAAGATATTGTAGTTTTTCACAGTCGTACTTATCTTTGCGCACCCTTTTTGAAGGGAATATTCCTCCATAGCTCAGCTGGTTAGAGCATCTGACTGTTAATCAGAGGGTCCTTGGTTCAAGTCCAAGAGGAGGAGCCCTGAAAGAAGCCCCGCAGTTGTGGGGCTTTTTTGTTGCCTGCTGGGATGCAGCGGTTCAAACCC
>JBMYJR010000032.1:0-223 GCA_049594615.1 Flavobacteriales bacterium | reverse complement strand
GTGGTGGTGGTGCTGGGCATCAGCGTGTCCTTCTGGGTGAACGAATGGAGTGAAGAACGTGAGGCTACTCGTCAACGGACCACAGATGCGTTCGAGCTGCTTGACGACTTGAACATTGATGGGACGCGCATCGAGAGGGTGCTTGGGGCCATCCAACAAGGCAAGGTCAACACCGCACGAATCATGAGAAACCACCGACTCATGAGGGAGGGGGTTTTGGACT
>JBMYJR010000031.1:0-34284 GCA_049594615.1 Flavobacteriales bacterium | reverse complement strand
CGTCTGATTGTATTTCCTATCACGACGCCGAGTTGGACTACTACGTTAGGCAGTATCAAACCGATCAGTCGTATCGCCTGGAGTCAGAGTGGGGTGCATCACTTGGATGGGAAGTGACCAATGTCCGAACCAATTTTGGGATGAAAAGCGGTAAGGTGATCCTGGGAGCACACCCTTTTTGGATGGGTAATGCTTACCAAGGCACTGATTTCAACTCACTTGACGGTGTTCTTTATTATGGATATCAAATTCATCCTAAGACAGGAGAGGATGCCTCTTCGGTCGTGCAGATTCCTGGGCACAGTTGGCGTGCTACCCCACTTCAACAAAACGCATCCGCTTGTCAGACACCTGTATTTTTGGTTTTGTCACTTGATGATTTGTCTGGTGCGCAATCTTTCTTCTCTGAGAAGAACAAGAAAGCAAGAGAGACTACATTGGATAATGTTGGTCAATTGTTGAAGAAGTCCTCAGGGACTGTTGCTTTGGATTTTCAGTCTATCCCTGAAGAACACTGGGGAACGTTTAAGTCTTTTGTAACTGATTTGTGCGTTTTGTCTGGGAGCAGTTCTAGTCCTGGTCAAGTCTTGATGTATGTTCCGATATGTGGAGAAGGTCTCCCATACGCCATGAAGGATGCACAATGGAAAGAATTAGATCAACACCTTCAGTGGGTGGTTGTTGAAGCAAGCCAGATCTGGGTTGATGGAAATGTATTTGGAGATGCGACGGGTTACGTTGAGATAGCTCAAACGAATGAAGCGGTTGATCATTATCCTCCCTACCTGCAAGCTAAAATGTTATTGGAAATAGGCCATTTTGCCGTTCTCGAAAGCTCCATTAATCCAGGCTATTACAACCCAGCTCTTCAGTATCGAAATATTATTGATGATTCTTTGAAAGTGCGTATTCAAGAAAGAGTAATTAATACGCTCAACTTCGTCGACAAGAAAGGTTTGCCAGGTGTAAGTGTGTGGGGAATGGGCTACGAGAACAATTCAGACGACTTATCACGCCTATACCGCCAGTGGAGAAACAATGAATTGTTACAGATTAATCCCTCTACAGCTGGTGTTGATTTACTCACCATGCTTGCGACTAAGAGCAACAGCGTTGGACAGCATCAGATTTCATCAGCGGACAGCAGTCTTCAGGCAGGTAATGATCTGAACCAACAAGATTCGGTATTAACAAAATGGCGACAGCTGCAGGGAGATGCAGAATTGGTGGATTTGCCTACACAGACTTTTCCCTTCAAATTGCCCTCTTTGTCAACTTCGCCGAAAGGAACACGCTACATTGTAGACTTAGTGTATATCGGATTCTTCGTGCTGGCATGCTTTGCTTTTTTGTCCATATGCTTCGCCATTTTTTTCGAAGCTGGAAGAGATGTTATCTTTAGTAGCAGTATGATTGCTTTTATCGCAGTATTCACTCTGGCAATTGCAGCTTTGTTACTACTGAATCACTACGAGATCGTTTCGGGGCGCATCGCACTTTTGTTGATAGGTTTGATTCTAGGTATGTCGGCCGGACTGGGCGGGGCTTTCTTAAAAGTGCAAAAGCAAGCAGAAGAGCGCCCTTAAGCACAAATGATCCGAACTCATGGCACTTCTTCAAGAATACACCAATAATTTCAGAAACTATTTTTCTCGAGAAAAGGCCTTGATCATAGGGCAGTCTCCTTCCTCCCAGAAATTTGCAATGAGGTTGCGATCTCTGCAATATGATGTGCACTACGTTGTGCGTGCACCAAAGACAGCTGATTGCTCTGCTCTTGAAGATGCCGGGGTAGATATCAAGGTTATTGACGGAGAAGGAAACGTTTCTCGTTATCGAAAGAGCGTCAAGAGGTGTTCGTATTTGATCATCGCTACGGAAAGCGATGTCCTCAACATTGATATTTTGGGTGAGCTATTGTCCGATATTCAACGTAAATCAGAATCGCGCTTGAATGTAATCGTGAGCATTAAAAACCCCAAGACGAGGGGGCTCATGGTAGATCAAACCCAGAAACTCTCGTCGAAGTATGGCTTGAAATTGAGGTTTTTTGACCCAAGACATGAATTTGCAAAAGCCATTTATGATCGATTTCCCCCATTTCGATTTGTTCACACTTCAACGGTTGCGAACCAAAGCAAATGCATTGCAATAGTGGGTTCAAACGATATTGCCCATCGTTTTGTGGAGGAGAATATCGTGTTGTCTCATTTTCCCGATGAGAAACTCAAATTGCTTTTTATCTCGCAGAATGCAGCCGATGAGGTCAAAGAACTTCAGTTTAGACTTCCTCATTTGACGTCTTTTCTTGAACTCATTGCGATTGAATGGCAAAACAGCGCGTTTTCCGAGATCGAGGACTGGCCAGGGGGACTGCACGAACACCTGAGTAGTGTCGACGTCTTGTATTGTTTTGGGCAGCAAGACTCAGAGGTGATGGCAGTGGCGTTGAGGGTGAAACAAATGATCTACACTCAGCGCGAGTGTTTAACAGAAGTGCCAGTTGTAGCTTGTTTGCCTGAGGATTCGCATCTGTTTGATTTATTGGAGAAGACACAAATCGGATACAAGGAGGAGACGCAACTGGCCAAAATGAAGTCTGACTTTGGACTCCACGTCATGCGTCAATATTCGGACGGGATAGACGTCGATAGATTTATCAATCCGAATGATCCGATAGAAGTAGTCGCACGGGTAGTCAATTATTTCTACAGTGTTTCTTATGAATTTCCCGAAATGCTGAAGACTCATTTTCGAAAGAATAGTGCCAGCGATTTTACCAAGAACTTGGCGGACAAATTACTCAGTTTTGATTGCAAGAATCATGCGCCGCTTGGACAAATAGAAGCGTTGATACTTTCGCACTTGGTCAAGTATACCGGGAGTTCTATTTATAAATTGAAGACGCTCTTCGGCATTGAGGAAAGATGGGAGCAGATCAGTCAGCGAGCGAAAGAGTCCAATCGTTATGTAGCACGAGATTTGAAGGCACAAGCTTCCCACCTCAAAGCACTTGGTGTCACTAATTTCGGGGAGGCCTTTACAGGTCGGGCTTATGATGTTCTCTCCAAACTTATCCATGATCGATGGATGGCTGAAAAGCTCAATGCTGACTTCACCTATGGCGTATTGCCTGAGAAGAATCGGAAGCTAAAAGGGACGCTCAAAAATGAATTGAAGATACACGACATGATTATTCCTTACGATTCGCTGTCCGCATTCGAAAAAGGCAAAGACGCGGATATGTTGAAAATGATCCCGCTGCTGCTGCGCGTGCATGCGGCTTGTGATTAATCAGTCTGTCATTACTTTCTGGCACGAAGGATTTGAAATGGTAATTCCTCCACCCCAAGCACATTTCAATTTGCACGTTTTGGTTAATGCAGGTTTACCAGCAATGTTTGTTTTTTTAGCCCCAGGCGACCACGCAGAGGTGGTTACAGGAATACACGGTGCTGGTGTCTTGGTGCCCAATGCAGCGGCAGTAGCTGCAATGACCATAGGATTTTGCATTGACTGACACATGCCGAATGGTAGAATATTCATCAATGGGATGTAATCATTGATGTTGGCTGCAGGTTTGTATCCTGATGAGACTCCTTTGACAGGTAACACCATGAGTGATGATGGGGTTGTGCCTTGGTTGCACTGGCACGAGGCACCCATAACTACGAGATTAGGCATGGAAAATATTTCTGTGAAAGTACTGTATTACGTTATTTGGTGATTCATCTGGATGGGCTTTAATATACTGTCTGTCAAGATCAACGCGGCGCGATACTGTTTTTGTTGCTGTTTCGTTCAACTGATTGATGTTCTCATGTTATCCCTTCTGCGCAAAGTTGTTGTTGTTGTCATCTCGGTTCATAATTTCCCATGTTTCTCTCAGTCGGCTCCAACCGGCCAAGAAGAACCGGCAAGCAATACCTTCACATTACTTTGTCTATCTGATGAACGCTGCCCAGTTCAAAGCGCTGAGCTGCTCGAGATAAAAGCGCTCACCGAAGCAATGCTCCCGTCTGATCAGTTTGGAAAATGCGATACGCTGCTGCATGGTTTGTCGTCTTTAGTGCCGGATTCGGTCATTTTCTCAAATTGGCAAAGTCACTTTCATTCGGAGATTCCGCAAAACGTGGTGTTATATACGAGAAAGGCGGACAATGACGTGTGCTTAGTTCATGTGCACTCTTTCAGATTTGGATCCTCTGAACCGATATGGACTTATTCTGGCAGTACTTCCTATCAGGCATTTCAAAGAGTCAGAGAAGGGCGCTGTCCACAATGTCCGCCGTTGACCAAGAACCGTTCCAACCGAAACGAGAAGATAACCAAGGAAGAATTGCAAGTGCCAGATAGTCTTGTAACGTCGCCTGATTCTTTACATCAAAGGGTGATTGTTCAAGTTGGCGTGCTTTCGCCTTCATCTTTTGCAGGCTTTCAATACGTTAGGGCAAGGCGCTGGGGATGGTATGTGGGAGTGGGTCATTCTTTGGATTACCCGGCGGATGACTTTATGACTCTTGGTGCGCTTGGAGTCTCGATTGGAGGGATTTGCTGTATCGAAAAAGCCGTCCATCCAAGTCTGGGGGTGAGGGTGGTGAGTCTTGGTTTTACCGACTTGTCTTCATTCTTCGAAGCTGCGATTGTGGACTTCAATTTACAACGTGATGTAGGCGTTATTTCCTTCCTCTTGGGTGCAGGTTTGAAAAGCACTTGCCCGTTGAAGAGTGTAACCCTAAACGCAGGATTTGGCATTCATTTTTAGTGCGTTGTAATGTCTTCACCATTTCGTCTTTCGTATATATGGCTGTTGTTAGTGTGCTCCTCCTATTGCGCACGCGGTCAAATGGTTGAGGTGCTCTATGGAAGAGAAGTTCAACAGTACGACATGCAGTTTTTCTCGACTATTCGATTGGTCAAGCCAGCAGAGGATGCTTTTGAACGAAAAGTCAACGAACTGAATGCCAGGGAAAACCTCTCGTTCTTCTCGCGTTGCATCATAACCAGGCGGGACAATGCGTATGGTTTTTACCAATTGGCTCAGTTTAACTACACGTTCTTGAACAGATTTGGACCTTCCGTTTTGTTCGATATTACTGATGCATGGGAGGGGCGGTATACACTGGGTGTACACGGTGTATTATCGGGGTCCAAAAGTGCTCTGTTTGTCCTGGCTGGTGTAAAGCCTGAAACGAGCCCTGAGTACAATATCTTCTCAAATTTCAAGACCTATCTTCCTGCTTTCGGAACGCGTAACTTGTTTGTCATGCATGAGTTGTTTGCGCAGTATTCTGAGGCAGCGAAGTTGTATGTAATCAACAGATTGAGGACGGGACTCTGTTTTGATAATTTCAAGTTAGGGGTAGGGATTAACTTGGAGTATGTGAGGAATCAATGGTTGAGGCCTGTGTCCCCTGGTGTTGTGCTACGTTATGATTGGTAGTTTGTACTTTTTAGATTGTGTTGCCATTAGGTAGCTTTCATGAGTTCACGGGTGACTTAGATCACCTGTGATCGTCGTGCGTCTTTAGTTGTGTATTGCTGAATGCTAAGCGTATTTGGCTCGCTTCTATTTCCTCTTTATCTCAGAATGACAGGATTCTTGGGATTGTAAAGGGGTCGAGTAAGAAATAGGTCTTGTCGTGTTCGTTGTAGATGAATTCGGGAACAGATAAGTTGTGATTTTGATAAAGCGTGCGCTCGTCACGGATAAACCGCTCGCACTGTTCTTTGTGAGAAGCGGGCATGAATTTCGCGACTGTTTCGAGCATTTGTACAGGCAAGAGCTGGTAATGCGTGCGGTCTTCATCAGTGTATACCCAAACCCAGTGCAGGTGGTATCCTATCTGCTCGATTCCAACCTGTCCATCTTTGCTTCGAGCAAGTGTAAACTGGATGCTCGCACCCCCATCCGTGTGACGTCTTCTTTGATTACTGACAGCATTCCCCAAAGACCAAACCACGAGATTTTCATTGCCTAGGGAATCCTTACGATATTCCATGGGCTGGATCCAATGAGGGTGCCCTCCAATTACGATGTCAACCCCATTATTGAGCAGCCATTCGCCCCACTTTTGTTGATACGCGTCCGGAAAAGAGCGGTATTCCGCTCCCCAGTGCATAATTGCGATGATTTTATCTGGTTGCGCCTTCTGTGCTTTGTGAATGTCAGCGAGCATAGATTTTTCAGAAATCATATTCACCACATTGGGTGGTGAGGTTTTGATTCCATTGGTCCCATAGGTGTAATTCAGCAGAGCAACTTTGATTCCCGACTTGTTTATGATCAGTGGGTAGTTGTGGTTGCGCTCGGTGGAATCTCTGTATGTACCCAGGTGGGTTAAGCCTAGAGAGTCTAAGACGGTTAGCGTGCGTTCTAACCCGTAGGATCGTCTGTCATTGCTGTGGTTATTGGCTGTGGTCAAAATATCAAAGCCTGCACGTTGGATCGATTGCGCATACTCATCTGGGGCACTGAATTGGGGGTATCCGCTGTATGGCTGTCCACCGAGAGTAACTTCTAGGTTCGCAACTGCTACGTCTACGGATTCCACAAGTCCTTTTATGAATTTGAAATAATCGTCGTATTCGAATCTTTGTGCAGAAATTTTGGCGGCGTTGATCTGAGGGTCATGCTGCATAAAATCTCCAAAGAACAGAAAGCTCATTTCTTGCGGACGTGCCACATTAGGGATAGAAGTTGCCGCTGCGGCTATGATGGCGATAATGAATAGCCGTTTGATGGTGTTCGAATGAATGCGCTCCGGGGACATAATCAGTAGAGATATGGTTGCGATTTAGATTAGATCAAAGTATTAGATAGAGTATAGGATAACTGACAGCAGACTTCAAGCTAAAATCAGAGTGTGTAGATGTTTCTACTTGAAGGTCCAAAGAGGAGCAATATCGATGTGGAAGGCGTTTTACCCTGCGGAGAGCAATTTACACGCGTTCTAAGGATTGCAGCAAGTGCGCTTCGAGGGCAGCCAGGACTGAGGTGCGGTTCATGGCGCAAACTTACTGCGGCGCATCCAATCCCGCATACACAAAATAGGCCTGCCGCGGCACGCGGAAAATGTCTACGATGCCCCACCATTCTTCGTGCATGAAGGGGTCTGGGTAGGCGGCGTTGTACCACGGGTTGGCCGTGTCGTGCACGTTCCAATTGCCATCGGCCTTCCACCACTCGTCGTTGAACTCAAAGAGGATGCCGCCGGTGCAGGGGCCGCTTCCGTTGATAGAGGCGTTGGCGTACAGCTCAAGGGTCTGGGCTTCGATAAGCTCGGCTTGGGTGGTTTCGTCCACTTGGTCCACGCTGCCGTCATAGGCATCGGCGCCGTATTCAGCGTAATAGAAGGGTTTGCCGGTGAGGGCTTCCCACTCGTCAAACTGACTGTTGAAGCTGGCTCCGGTATACACGTTCAGTCCCCAGAAGTCGATTTCAGGCATGTCGTCAATGATGCTCTGTGGCGGCAAATATCCGCCCCAAACGGTGCTCACCGGACGGGTGTCGTCGTTGGCCTGGATGGTTTCTGCCACGGTGTTGATGGTGCCCACCACTTGGCTAAAGGTAGGGGCGATGTCGGCGTCAAACAGGTTCCACTCATTGCCTACGACCCAACCTATGATGGCTGGGTGGGATTTGAGGGCGCACACGCGCGAGGCCGCAAGTTCAGGTGTATCGTTGTAGCCGTAGTACACCGTCATAAGCACATGAATGCCATGAGCATAGAGGGTGTCCAACACCGCGGGGTCTTCAATGGGGCCGTAGGTGCGCACCACATTGATGCCGGCAGCTTCCATCAAATCGGCATCCTCGCTCACGGCCAGCGCCCAGTGGTTGTCGGGCAAGAAGCCCGGTCCAGAACCCAAGGGAATCGGCGACCACGCCACGCCTTTGATGTGGAAGGGCTGTTCTCCCAAGTGCATTTGGTAGCCGTCAAAAGAGACCGGTTCTGCACGGCCCGGGGCATCGGCGCACACCGATCCGCACGGTTCTTCTTCCTGGCAATCCGAGCAGCTGTTCCAGCAGTACTCGGGCAAAAGCAAGTCTTCTGTGCCGACCTGAATTACGCGGTTGGTGAACTCAAAGGTGGTCAGGGTGCAAGGGGCTCCGGGTTCAAAGGACTCGCCATCGGCCCAATCGTCCACGGTAAATTTGAATTGCTGCTCGCCTGCGGTCATCAGCACCGAGCGTGACCAAACACCGTCTCCGTCCTCGTCAAACATCGGCGTGCAGTTGCCGCACCAGCTGTTGAACCCGCCGCTCAGGTACACGGCGGTGTACGGCGATCCGTATTCGCTCATGTCCACGCGAAAGGTGACCCAATGCTCGGGTGGGGAGCCGTCGCCGCCGCAGACGCCAAATTCGTCCAGTTGATTGCCCTCACAATCACAGTCGCCTTCGGGAATGGGTTCGCATCCGCAGGCCAAGACTGGCCCCGGGCCGTTGCACACGCCACAGGCATCGTATTCCCCCACACAATCGTCTACGGTGTCACACACGCCGTCGCTGTCTTCATCAGCGGGGCAGTCGCCTCCACATACGCCCAGCGCATCCACCACAAACAAGCACGAGCCGTCGTCGGCGGTGGCCGTGGGATTGTAGTTGCATGCGTTGGGGTAGGTACACCCGGTGGCCGAGTCGCCCCACTCCGTACCAAATAGGCCTAAAATGGCCAGTAGGTCTTGGACGTCAATGATGTTGTCGCCGTTGGCGTCAGGGTTGTAGTCGGAAACGGTTTGTGCCGAAAAAGCGGGCGTTACGGCCAAGCAAAGCAAGGCCATGGCTGCTCGTAGCGTGAAACAGTGATTCATACCCGTAAGATAGCCTGAGCGCGTTCTCGGGCAGCCAAACGAAAGAAAAATCAACGCTCAGGCTTATTGATACACTCGCACGTAATCCACCGCCATGAAATTGGGGAACACGGTGGTGTCGTCAGGGTAGCCCGGCCAGATGCCGCCCACCGCAACGTTGAGGATGAAGAAGAAGTCGTTGTTGAACGGGTAGTTCTGCCCACCGGTCACGTTCTGGGTCACCTGGAAATACTGTTGGTCGTCCAATAGCCAACGAATACCGGTTTCGTCCCATTCGATGGAGAACACGTGGAACTCATCGGCAAATGACTCCCCAAAAGGCAGGTAAGTGCTACCACCTGTGTATTGGTGCTGCGACCAGTCGTTGCCGTAGTGCACGGTGCCGTGGACCACGTTGGGTTGGTTACCCACCAGCTCCATGATATCGATTTCGCCGCAAGCGGGCCAGCCGACGTTGGGGAAGTTGCCGCCCAACATCCAGATCGCTGGCCAAATGCCCTGCCCGGTGGGGAGCAGTGCGCGCACGTCGATGCGGCCGTGCTGGAATTCCTGGAGCCCAATGCTCTTCATGCGGGCCGAAGTGTACTGGAAGCCGTTGTCCAAGGCCACAATCATCAAATTGCCGTTGGCCACGTACGCGTTGTTGGGGCTGTTGGTGTACATCTGCCATTCTTGGTTGCCCCAGCCACCTGCGCCCAGGTCGTAGGTCCAGTTGTTGAGGTCGATTTCAGAGCCGTTGAATTCGTCCGACCACACCAGTGATTTGCCGGGGTATTCGTCTGCAGCTTCGTAACCGCCAGCCTCTACAGCAATCACGCTGTCG
This sequence comes from Flavobacteriales bacterium, assembly GCA_049594615.1. GTDB lineage: Bacteria > Bacteroidota > Bacteroidia > Flavobacteriales_D > Sanyastnellaceae > CAXPZW01. Next base: position 24,644 of record JBMYJR010000031.1, on the reverse strand, counting down.
TCGTTGCGGATGGTGCCGATGGCTTCTTGGAAACCGTCTTTGAACACCACGCCGTCAGAACCGGTCAGCACCACACGGAACGCCTCGTCCTCTTCCAAAAAGCTGTCGATGACAATGTCGATCGCAATTGTGCCAGCAGCTGTTCCCGCAGGAAACACAAGCGTGCCGGATTTGGAGACGTAGTCCTGGCCTTCGGTTGCGGTGAGGGGTTTGGTTTCGTAAGTGACCGAAACGTCGCGGTTGGTGGTAGCATCCAGTACCAACGGGAAGCTGAATACGCTGTTGTCTTCGGTTTCAAACTCGGAAATGTCGGCCGGGAAATGCACCACGGGGATCACACCGTCGTGTTCTTCTTCCTTGCGACAAGTGGCAAAAAGCAACAAAACGGAAACCAACATGAGGGATGCACGCAAGTTCATAGGTGGTAGGTTGTTCGTGGTAAAAATACGGTGGAAGCCGCCAGCAGACCAATTGGTGTACCGCTTTTCCTCCCTCAAAATCATGCTTTTCTTGATGGGCGTGACTTTGCAGGCGTATGCATCGGAGTCCTTAGAAGGATACACTTCTTGTATATTGTACGCTTAGTCCTTTAAGGTGAATCAGATGCGTTGGATGACTGCGGTGTGCATGTGGATGGTGTTGATCTGTCCCACTTGGATGTTGGGGCAAGAAATCTTGACCACCCAAGGCACTCAAATTGTCGACGGAAACGGCCAGCCGGTCCTGCTCCGCGGTATGGGCTTGGGCGGATGGATGTTGCAAGAGGGCTACATGCTCAAAACCGCCGGATTTGCCAACGCACAGCACGAAATTCGTGATCACATCGAGGCGCTCATCGGCATTGAGGCCACCGATGCCTTCTACGCCGCTTGGCTGGAGAACCACGTGACCGAGGCCGATGTGTCTGCACTCAAAGCGTGGGGCTTCAATTCGGTGCGGTTGCCGATGCACTACAACCTGTTTACCCTGCCCATTGAAGAGGAGCCGATCCCCGGCGAGAATACGTGGTTGGAATTGGGCTTTGCCCTGACCGACAGTTTGGTCTCGTGGTGCGCCGAACATGAGTTGTACGTCATCCTCGATTTGCACGCGGCGCCTGGTGGTCAGGGGTATGACGCCGGAATCTCGGACTACGACCCCAGCAAGCCTTCGCTCTGGGAGAGCCAGGAGAACCGGGACAAGATGGCGGCCTTGTGGAAGCAGCTCGCCATACAGTACGCAGACGAGCCTTGGGTGGCGGGGTATGACCTCTTGAACGAACCCAACTGGAACTTGCCCGGCGGCACGGCCCTGCGCAATTTATACGAGCAGGTGACCGACAGCATTCGCAGCGTGGATCCCGATCACATCTTGTTCATCGAGGGCAACTGGTTTGCCAACGACTTTACCGGACTCACTCCGCCTTGGGACCCGAACATGGTCTACTCGCCCCACAAATATTGGAGCCACAACGACGTGCAGGCCATGCAGTTTGCACTGGACCTGCGCTCGGCCCACAACGTCCCCCTCTACCTGGGTGAAAGCGGCGAGAACTCCAATGTCTGGTTCCGGGATGCCATCGCGCTCATGGAAGGCTTGGATATGGGTTGGGCTTGGTGGCCAATGAAAAAGGTGGATGACATTGCCGGACCACTCTCCATCCACCGCTCCGAAGGGTATCAAGCATTGTTGGATTACTGGGAGGGCAACGGGCCTGAACCCACCGCGGAAGCTGCAACTGATGCACTCATGGACCTTGCCGAAGGGCTGAAGTTGGAGCACTGCACGTTCCGAACAGATGTGATCGACGCCATGTTTCGACAGGTTTCTGAATCCAGCACCGTTCCGTTTGCCACCAATGCAGTCCCCGGAGTAGTGTACGCCACTGATTTTGACCTCGGCCGCGCGGGTGAGGCCTACGCCGATGGCACCGTGGCCAACTACCATGTTTCCACGGGCAACTTCACGGCGTGGAACAACGGCTGGACCTACCGCAACGACGGCGTCGACATCGAGCCCTGCACCGATGCAGTGGCCTCCAACGGCTACAGCGTGGGCTGGCTCGCTGAGGACGAATGGATGAAGTACACCGTCGAGGTGGCCACAGCCGGCCTTTATGATGTGCATGTACGCGTGGCCTCAGAGTCAGGAGGAGGAGCATTGCAACTCACCCGCGACGGCACGGCCCTATGCGCAGTAGCCGAAGTGCCCGCAACGGGAGGGTGGGCCACTTGGCAAACCCTGACCTTGGAAAACGTGTTGCTCGAGGCAGGCACCCAGCCCTTGGTGTGCCACGTGCTGCAAGGCGGGTTCAACCTCAGCAGCTTTGATTTTACCTTGATCAACGCCGACCCCACCTCGGTGCCCCAACAGTTTGTAAGTGCAGTGACCGTGGACCCGTTGACAGTAGATCTCACCCTCAACAAACCCATCGCCGGCAGTGTGTCAGCGAGTCCAGCAGGGTTCACGCTGCACGTAAACGGATTGGAAGTGCCCATCACCTCTGCACAAGTGCTCCCGACGGATGCCTACCGCGTGCGGTTTGAAGTGGAGAATCTCTTGACGGCCGCCGACGAGATCCACCTTTCCTACAGCGGAAATGCCGTGCAAGCCACCGACGGCACCGCGCTGGAATCCTTTGTGTTGGAAGACGTACTCAACACCTTGGATGTGGTGTACGCCATTCCCGGATGGATTGAAGCCGAAGGGTACAGCGCGCAATCGGGGGTAGAACTGGAGAATACCACCGACACCGGAGGAGGCCAAAATGTGGGCTTTTTGGATGCGGGAGATGTATTGGAGTACCAAGTGTTTGTGACCGAGAGCGGCACATATACTGCACGCTTTCGGACTGCTTCAGAGTCCGCCGCAGGAGCAGTGCAATTGCAATTGGTAGACGCCAACGGCAACGCCACTTCTTTGGGCGCAGTCACCTTTGCACCAACCGGTGGGTGGCAGACTTGGGCGACCACCACCGCTGCATTGGAGATGCCGGCGGGCAGCCATACGTTGCGTGTGCTTATCACGCAAGCCCCGTTCAACTTGAACTGGATGGCCTTTGACGCCACAGGGGAGGAGGAGCCGGTGGATCCGCCAAACGTGTTCCAAACCGTGCAGGTCTATCCGAATCCCGCAGCAAATGCAGTAACTGTGGAATACGCGCTCTTCTTCCGCCAGGAGCTACACTTGTCCATTTACGACCCGCTTGGGCGACCGGTATACTGGCAGGTGTTCGAAGACACCTCTTCGATTGAACAAACGGTTTCGTTGGACGGGCTTGCGCAAGGGTTGTATTACGTGTTGGTCCAGCGCCAAGACGGCACCATCGATGTTGGGCGCTTCATCAAAGCCGCTCGCTAGGGCACAAAAAAAGGGGAGCCGGCCAATGCCGATCTCCCCTAAAGCGAAAGTCTTCAGCGTCGCTTACTCCACTGAAATCATGCGAATGGTCCAGTAATCCGCGCCCGGGGTTTCACCGTAGTCCACGGTAATGGTCAGTCGTTCAGTGCCGTCATTGGCGGTGTACTCAAGCACTTCGTAGGTGATTGAAGAAGCAGGGCTGCCACTGGCATCGCCTGCCAACTCACCCCCGTTGAACGGTTTGTTCCAACCGATGTACGCACCCAAGCCATTCACGGTAACTTCATTGGCGTCGGCAGTAAAGCTGTGGGTACCAGAAGCAAATGCGTCAAACGGAGACATCAACATGCTTTCATCGATACACTCGTTGGCGCCTCCGAGGAAGTTCTCTACCCAAACTTGACCCTGGGTGTCGATTTCCATGGTGCCGTCGTCGTAGAAGATGAACTCGTCGTCCAGCTGGCAAGCGCGTTCGATAACACCAGCAGCGTCAATGCCGCCCCAATAGTCGTTGCACCCTTGGCAAGGACCTACGATGTAAGAGGCTTCGCCGTCCAGCTTCCACACTTTACCTGAAGCGCTGGAGATTTCAGCACCGGTGAATACAGCAGAGCTAATCGATACGATTTGCGAGGCTTCATCGCTCATGGCGTTGTCGTCGGTTGCAGTCAGGGTCACCGTGTAATCGCCGTCGCCAGCATAGGTGTGTACTGGGCTGGTTTCGGTGCTGGTTGCGCCATCACCAAAGTCCCACATGTACGAGGTGGCGTTGGTCGAGGTGTTTTCAAAGGTCACGGTGTTGCCGTCCTTTACATACGAAAAGTTCGCAGTAGGCATGGCGGTGGGTAGCGGTGGCAGATCAGCCGGGTTGTGGTAGCTCAACAGGTGGAAGTTCCACGCAAACGAACCGTCCAATGCAGCAATGGCAATGTTCAGGGTGTCTGCAATGTCACCGGTACCCATGTTGAAGATGGTGTAGGTCTTGCTGCCTACAGGGATGTAGTTGTCTCCGGTTTCGGTCTTGTTGCACAGGCCAATGTATGCGCCAAAGCCATCAATGGTGATGGTGTTGTCGGCAGTGTTGAAGTCGTAGGTGTATGATCCTCCGTTGGCAAAAGCACTCAGGTCTTCACCGTTGGGGCCAGTGAATACACCGGTGTCCATTTCGCTGTAGCAGCTTTCGGTGTCGCCCAACCAGCCGCCATTGGCGTTGGCGTCTACAAACAAGGTGCCTTCGGTGTTTTTCTCGAAGGTACCGTCAGGGTTGAAGGTGTATGAGTCATCCAAAATGCATGGGCGGTCACCCAAAGGCGTAACACCGCCAAACGACCACCATTGGTTGTCGCCAATCGAAGGGCCGATGCCCAAAGCAATTTCTTGGCGGTTCAGGTGCCACACTTTACCAGACTCACCCGCGAGGAAGAGCGCTGCAGTGTTGGGGTCTACCACCATCACGGTCTCGGTTTTTGAAGCCGAGCCTGCAGCTCCGGTGGCGGTCAAGGTCACTTCGTATTCGCCGCCTTCAACGTAGGTGTGCGAAGGGCTTTGCTCGGTGCTGGAGTTACCGTCACCAAAGTCCCACACATACGAGGTGGCATTTTGCGAGAAGTTTGAGAAAATCACCTCGGCCCAGTCGGAGGGGCTGATTTCGTATTGGAAACTTGCAATGACCTGCGAAGGCTCCTCCTCTGGCTCTTTGCGACAGCTCACGATCACGAGGCTGGCCAAAAAGAGGACACTCAGGATTTGAATGGTCTTTTTCATGGTTTAAAAGATTGATTAAGGGTACGGTTGATTTGTAGCTATGTAGGCAAGCCGAAGCTTGCGGTGCGTTTAGTTGAATAGCGAGGGTGAAGGGTAGGTGGTCAGTCCGCCGGCCAACAGGGTTTCTTCAAGCGCGATGGGCAGCCACAAGTGGTTGTCATTGAAATTGGCGGCCTTGTCGCCGTCACCGTCAAACAGATCGGCGTCTGCGCGTCCGGAACGAACCAGGTCAAACCAGCGGTCGCCTTCGCAGGCCAGTTCGGCGCGGCGTTCGTACCAAATCAGTTCTTGCAAGCTCCAGCCTTCTTCGGCCATAACAGTAGCAGCGGTGCGGAAGCTACCCGTGTTGTCGCCGGGGCCGGCAGCGCGCTCGCGTACCACGTCAATGTGAGCCATGGCAGTACCGTCGTCGCCGGTGCCGCGGTGGAGTGCCTCGGCCAGCATCAACAGGATGTCAGCGTAGCGGAACACGTGGGTGTTTTGCGCTTTGGTGAGTTGCTCGTCGCCTCCGTTTACGTTGGTGCCGGCGTGCTCCTTGTAGTTGGGGTACTTCTCTTGCCAGTAGCCGGTAAAGTCCACCGGATTGTTTTGGGAGGCATCAATGATGGGGCTGCAACTTACGCTGGCGTCCTCGAGTTGTTGGGCCAATTCGGCTTCGTCAATCAAGGCCACATCGCGGCGGAAGGTGTCGTCGCTCAGGTAATGGTTCCACAGGCTTGGCGTCATGGACATAAAGCCCCAACCCGCCTCGTAGGTCGGGTGGTCGTCGCACAGGCCGCGGATGCCGCAGAGTTGGATCATCCCGTTGCCGTCCACGCCTTCAAACCAGCTCCAGTCGCTGGACCAAAGCGAGTTGTGTTGGATCTCAAACACCGACTCTTGGGTGTGACGTACACCAAAGCGGAAGAGCTCTTGCATGTCGTCTTCGAGTTGGTAGATGCCGAGGTCCACCACCTGCTGGAAGGCCGCAGCTGCCTGCTCAAACAAGGTGGCATCGTCGTTCAGCAAGTCAGCCCAATACAGGTAGGCCTTGCCCATGAGCGCGTAAGCGGCGCCTTGGGTGGCTCGGCCTTCTTCGCCGGCGGGAGGGGTGACCGGCAGTGCGGCAGCGGCTGCGGTGCAGTCGTTCACCACTTGTTGCATAAGCTCGCTCATGGTGTTGCGTTCGAGGTTGACCTCGTCGGGTTCCAGCAGGGTGGTCACCACCGGTACAGGGCCAAAGTGACGGAACAATTCAAAGTGGTAGTAGGCACGCAGGAACTTGGCTTCGGCCTTGTACACGTCTACCGCGTCGCCTTCGGCTTGAGATAACTCAAGGATGGCGTTGGCCCGTGCAATACCGATGTAGCAGCGGCGGTACATGGGGTGGGTCACCACGTTGGTATTGGTGTTGGTAAAGTCGTCGTATTCCTGCCAGCCGGGTTGGTCATTGTTGGAGGGGTCGCCGCCGGCGTTGGCGTTGTCCGAGCGGATCTCGCCGTACATCACCGGAGAAATCCACTGGCCGTAGGCCATGGACCAGCCGATGGGGTCGTAGGCGCCGATGAGTGCGTTGGCGATTTGGTCTTCGGTTTCGAAGTAGTTGTTGGAGAGGAACTCGTTGACCGGTTCCACTTCCAAGCGGTCTTTGTTGCACGCGGCAAACACCAAGGCGATGCCGGCCAATGCGGTCAGGGTGCGAAAAGTGGTCTTCATGGTGAGCTGCATTAGAAAATGATGTTTACACCCGCACCAATCGATCGGTTGGAGGGGTAAAATCCTTTGTCAATACCGGTGTCCAAAATCCAGCCGCTGGTGCCGATGTCGGGATCAAAACCGCGGTACTTGGTGAAGGTCAACAGGTTGTTTCCGGTGAGGAAGACCTTGACTTCTTGCATGTTGGCTTTCTCCAACCAGCGCTCGGGCAGGTACCAGCCGATCTGTAGGTTGCGCAGACGCAGGAAGTTACCTTTCTCCACATAGAAGTCCGAGGGGCGTTGGTTGTTGTTGGGGTCTGTCGAGGTCAAACGTGGCAGGTCTTCGCTGGGCGAAGCGGGGGTCCAACGGTCCAACCAGAAGCTCTGGTAGTTGGTAAACGTCACATCCGAACGCTCGTAGGTGCGGTAGATGTCGTGGCCGAGCTGCGCGCCGAGCACCACATTGACAAACAGACCTTTGTACTTGGCGTTTCCACTCAAACCAAAAATGTGTTTTGGCCACGGGTTGCCGATGTTGGTGATGTCGTCGGAGTTGATCACCCCGTCTCCATTGACATCCACAAAGCGGATGGCGCCGGGCTGGGCGTTGGGCTGCAACAGGTCCCCGTCGGAGTTGATGTGGCTGAACACCTCATTCTGCGACTGAAAAATGCCGTCGGTTTGGTAGCCCACAAAGTGGCCTACGGCGTAGCCTTCGGTCATGCGCGTAATGGGGGTGTTGCGCACTGGCCAAGACCAACCGTTGAGGAAGCCTGCATCGCCGGCCACACTGATCACTTCGTTTTTGAAGTGGGTGTAGTTCAGGCGGGCGCCGGCGTCCCAATCGGTGCCGCTGGTGCGGTACCCTACAGACACCTCAATTCCTTGGTTGCGGATCTCGCCCAGGTTGGAGATGGGGTTGTTGGTGGCGCCGATGTACCCCGGGATGTTCTCCTCCATGAGCAAGTCTTTTGTGGTCTTGCGGTACACGTCGGCTTCCACCGAAACTTTGTCGTTGAACAGGCCGAGCTCAAAACCGATGTCGATCTGTTCGCTCTCTTCCCATTTCACGTTGGGGTTGGCGGGAGCCGCGAGTGCAGTGCCGGTATTGAGCACTTGGTCGTCGGCGCCAAAGGAGTAAGTGAAGGTGTTTTGTACGCGGGCCACGTAGCTCAGCGGAGCAATGCGATCCGAACCATTCACACCCCAAGAGGCGCGTACTTTCAAGAAGCTCACGCGCTCAAAGCGCTCCATGAAGTCTTCTTTCGATACCACCCAGCCGGCAGAAGCTGATGGGAATACGCCAAATCGGTTGTTTGCCCCGAAGTTGGATGAGCCGTCGCGGCGAAGGGTGGCTGAGAACAGGTACTTCTCATCCACGTTGTACAACACACGCGCGAAAGAAGAGATGAGCGCATAATCTACAGAAGCGCTTCCGTAGGTCAGGTCCAAGCTGTCTTGGCCGGCGTCTAGGTACTGGAAGTTGGGGTTGAATTGCGAGTCGGCAGGGATGTTCGAAGTTGAACCGCCCACTTGGCGGAATTCGGTGGCGCGGAAGGAGGTACCCACCAAGAAATCGAAGTTGTGCTTCTCGTTGTAAGTCTTGGTGTAGTTGGCCGTGTTTTCCCATTGTAGGCCCTGGAAGTTGCCTGAGCCTTGGGCCACGTCGTTGGTCAGGTTCTGCGCTGCGGCGTGAAATTCATACACAGGAGTGAAGCTGCGGAAGTCCCACCAGTTGAGGTCGAAACCGAGATCTGTTTTCAGGCGCAGGCCTTCGATCGGAGTAGTCTCGAGGTAGACATTCCCCAAAATTTGGTCCGATTTCCCGTCGCCGTTGACCAGGAACAGGCGGCTCAGCGGGTTGATGTATTCCTTTTGGACCCAAGGCGATTGTGCAAAGCCGTATTGGGCGTTGGCATCGTACACCGGGGTGATGGGGTCGTAAGCAAACGCATCGGCTTGCACGCCGCCAAAAGCGTTGTTGGTGCCGATGTTGTTGTTCTCGGTGCGGTTGATGTAGAGGTTTTGACCAATGGTCAGGACCTTCTTGAACTCTTTGGTGGAGTTGAAGCGAATCGCGTAACGCTTGTAATTCGACTTCTCGCCACCAATCACCCCGTTCTGGTCCCAATAGTCAATCGAGAGGAAGGAGTTTTTGGCCGTGGCGGTCACCCGGTGGTTGATCACTTCTGCGGGATTGAAGATCACATCCATCCAGTCGGTATCCGCCGAGAGGGCGTCGCCAACGTTGGGGAAGCCCAGCACGTCCAACGAGGCCGATTGGTTGCTGTTGGCAAACTTCTCGCGAGTGAGCAGCACGTAGTCCTCGGAGCCCAACATGTCTGGGGTTTTCCAGGGGTTGGAGTTGAGGTAGCTGGTGGAGTAGGTGAGGGTTCCGCCGTCATTGCCGCTGCCGCTTTTGGTGGTGATGATGACCACACCGTTGGCTGCACGCGCACCATAAATGGCTGCGGACGCCGCGTCCTTGAGGACGTCCACCGATTCGACGTCGTTGGGGTTGATGTTGTCGATGTTGCCCACTTGCAGTCCGTCCACGATGAACAGCGGGGTGTTGTCACCGTTGGTGCTGATTCCGCGAATGAGCAGGGTGGTGCTCGAACCGGGCTGACCGCTGGACTCGTTCACAATCAAACCGCTCATTTGCCCCTCGAGGGTAGCGGTCACATCGGGAACAGGAATGCCCTCAATGTCTTTGGAGTCAATTTTAGCGATGGACCCCGTAGACACGCGCTTTTTCTGGCGGCCGTAGCCCACAACGAGTACCTCGCCCACAAGCTCTGAATCCACGCCGAGGAACACTTCAATTGGAGTGGCTTGTTCTAGAGTAATGGTCTGGGCTTCAAACCCAACAAAGCTGAACACCAGGTCAACTGGAAGTCCGCTGACGTCCAACGAGAACCTGCCGTCCAGATCGGTGGTGACGCCATTGCTGGTACCCTTTTGCAGCACCGAGGCGCCGATGAGTGGGTCTTTGGATTCTTTGTCGTAAACCACACCGGTCAAGGAGACCGTTTGGGCAGAGAGGGTGGATGCACACAATGCTAGCAAGGCCACAAACATCGCCGTCGTAAGGCAACGGGACCACGAGAGAAAGCCGATCATAAGCTGTCGATTTTGGTTGAGCTAACCAACGAGTCCAAAGCGCACACCGGTACACGGCATGCGTAGGAATTCTTTGGTTAGTGTGCAATGTACACAAAAGTGGGTGTGGATTGGACACTAAGGTGTCTGGGCGAGGCCAGTTAGGCGAAAACAGGCTTTTCAGAGGGGATCCTAGCACACGGTTTGGGTGGGATTCTGGGCATGTGTATTCCGGATGCTTCGATCAATGGCAACTATATCTTTCTCCACTATGCTTACAAGTGGGTGTGATGACCTGCCCTCGCAAACCCAAGCGGTCAAAGGGATGGTGAATTTGGCCGCGCTGCAGTGGCTGTACTACAAGGTCATTACAACCGCCATTGTGATGGGCAACATGCAGTGGGTACGTAGCAGGATTATTGAAGAAAATGGCATCCGCAGAGGCATATGTTGGGCGGAGATTAAACCTCTGGCCTCCACTTTGGTCCAACAGGCAGTTCATTATCCCTGAAACTGCAACCTATGAAGACTTTCGTAATCCTCCTCGCTGCGCTGCTGAGCACCGGCACCTTGTTTGCCCAAGCCGGACGCAACGCCAAAGAAGCCCGCCAAAACACCAAGGCACGGGCCACCAACGCTTCCCAACTCGAGCGCGACACCCAGGAATTGGCTGATTTCCGAGCCAAACTCATCGAACTTGAAGCCGCGTTTACCGCCAAGGACAAAGCTGCGGCTGCCGCACTGAGAACCCAACTCCTGGCCGACATGGAGCGTGAGATCGCCCAAAGCGAACGCAAGATTGGACAGGACCGACGCGAAGTGAGCCAGAGCAAAGCAGAAGCGAAAGCCTCAGGACGCGAACTTCAACGCAGCCGTGCCGAACGTGCCACTCCAGGCGGCGACGCAAAAGATGCCCGCGACGTGCGCGATGACCGCCGCGACCGTGCCGATGACCGCCGCGACACCCAGGACGATCGCCGTGACCTCACCGCGCAACGTGCTCGAACTGCCCGCCAGAAAGAAATCCTCGCAGCCATCCGAGCAGAGAAATTTGATGTGAAAGCACCGGGCAAACAAAAAGCGCTGACGCAAAAAGCACTGGTCCAGGAATTTGCCGTTACCATGGAGGCCGATCTGGCCGCCACCCGCGCTGAAATCGCGGAAGACAAACGCGAGTCCCGAGAAGACCGACGCGAACGTCAAGAAGACCGCCGCGAAGCCGGCGAACGCGTCAAACGCTAGTCGCCCTGGATGATTCTACTGCTCATTTGAGCGCAAACAAAGCACTTCGGAAGGGGTGCTTTGTTGGTTTGAGGCTTATAATTTGATCACGCTGTAGGCCGATCCATCTACCACCGCCGTGTAAACGCCGGCGCGGAGCGCTGTGATGTTAATGCGCTGGCGGCCGCGGGTTTCTCGCAGCAATGCGCCAGCTACTGTGATGCGTTTGATTTCGAGACGGATGCGGACTAAAGCGCTCCGGCCACAATGTCTTCTACCACCGCCGGGTCAAGCAGGGTAGAGGTGTCCCCGAGTTTGTCGGGCTCGCCTTCGGCCACTTTGCGCAGGATACGGCGCATGATTTTGCCCGAGCGGGTCTTGGGCAGACCGGTCACGAACTGGATTTTCTCCGGCTTAGCAATCTTCCCGATTTGGGCCACTACGGTTTCCACAATCTCAGCACGGGCCACTTCGTCATCCGCAGGGGCCTGCTCGCACACCACGTAGGCGTATATGCCTTGGCCCTTGATGTCGTGCGGATAGCCCACCACTGCCGATTCTACCACCGTGCCGTTGGCGTTGATGGCGTTTTCGATTTCGGCGGTGCCAAAGCGGTGGCCGCTGACGTTGATCACGTCGTCCACCCGGCCGATGATGCGGTACATGCCGTTTTGGTCGCGTTTGGCGCCGTCCCCGGTAAAGTAGTGGTGTTTGAAGTGCGAAAAGTACGTGTGGCGGCACCGCTCATGATCGCCATAGGTCGTGCGCAGGATGCTGGGCCACGGATGCTTGATGGCCAGGTAGCCTTCCACCCCGTTCTCGGTAATTTCTTGGCCGTCTTGGTTGAGCAGCACAGGCTGGATGCCCGGCAGCGGATACCCCGCGTGCGCTGGCTTTTGAGGGCTGTGCTGGCCCAGTCCGGAAATCATGATACCTCCGGTTTCGGTTTGCCACCACGTGTCCACCACCGGGCAACGCTCCTTGCCCACGTGGATGTGGTACCAGCGCCAGGCTTCTTCGTTGATGGGTTCGCCCACGGTGCCCAGCACTTTGAGTGAGTCTAAGCTGTAGGAAAGCACATGATCCAATCCATAGGCCATCAACGCGCGAATGGCCGTCGGCGCGGTGTAAAACTGATTGACCCCGTGCTTGTCGCACACCTGCCAGAAACGACCAGCATCGGGCCAGGTGGGCACGCCTTCAAACATCATCGTGGTGGCCCCCGAAAGCAAGGGCCCATACACGATGTAGCTGTGCCCGGTGATCCATCCTACATCGGCAGTGCACCAGTACACATCGCCCTCTTGGTATTGAAATACGTTTTGGAAGGAGTAAGCCGTGTACACCATGTACCCGCCGTGGGTATGCACCACGCCCTTGGGTTTGCCGGTGGAGCCGGAGGTGTACAGGATGAAGAGCATGTCTTCAGCGGCCATTTCTTCGGCGGGGCAATCGTCACCCATGCCGGCCACCGCATCGTGCCACCAATGGTCACGCCCGGGGCGCATGTTGGGCGCCCAGTTCAAGCAATTGTACACGATCACGCTGTGCACCGACTCGCAGCTCTCCAAGGCTTCGTCCACGACCCGTTTGAGTGGCACTTGCTTGGCCCCGCGGTTGAGTCCATCAGCGGTAATCACCATGGCCGCTTGCGCGTCGTTGATCCGGTCGGCAATGGCCACCGCACTGAACCCCGCAAACACCACCGAATGCACCGCACCAATGCGCGCGCACGCCAAGACCGCAATGGCCAACTCGGGCACCATGGGCATGTACACCACCACGCGGTCGCCCTTTTTGATCCCCTGCGCCTTCAATGCATTCGCAAATCGGCACACCCGCGTGTGCAGCTCGCGGTAGGTCAACCGCACCACGATTGCGTTCGGATCATTCGGCTCCCACAGGATGGCCACCTGATCGCCCCGGGTATCGAGGTGGCGGTCCAAACAGTTCTCAGTGATGTTGAGCGTCCCGCCTAAAAACCACTTCACCGCCGGCGTCTCAAACTCCCAGGTACACACCTGCTCAAATGGCTTGCGCCACACAAACGACCGTCCAATCTCCCCCCAAAAACCCTCCGGGTCCTCCACACTCTGCTTGTATTTGACCTGGTAATCTTCGAACGATTGGATTTGGTGTTGCATGGTGGTGGGTTTCGGTTTGGAAGATAACACGTTCTCAGCGCACCAATCAGCCCTAGGCGGCATTCGCCCGCTGCGAAGGGCAGCAGAGGACCAAGGCTCCCCCAAAAGTCTCTGCGCCGATGGCACATGGCAAAGACGGGGAAGCGGCGCCTGAATAACCGCTGCGTGTGCGTACTAAATGGAGCTACTTTCCAGTTTGGTGTTTCCCAATAGTTGATCGAATCATAGGCCTCATCCACTTATGCAAGCACCCAAAAATTCTACGAAGGGTTTGGGATTACAATTGAAAATGGCTATTCTATAAAAGGAAACAAACATGCATCCAGAAGGGCATTGCCCGCCAACCGACCTGCACAAGGCACGGTGGTACCAAGATGTGAGGCGCTAGTCTAAATCAAACCGGTATTCTGACCACGCATGTTTTCAATGCTGAAAACATGAAGAGAACTAAAATCGTTAAGTCAACGTCCTACGGCACTTTCATGCCGCCGACATTTGAACTTGTCCGAAAGGTTCGTTCAAGAGTCATGTCCTTGGAAGGGGAGTCTCTCCAAGATTTGGTTGATTGTTACAATCTGCTTGTGGGCAAAGCACTGATGGGAGAAGGCCAAGGGATTCTACTCCTTGCATTGCACGAGCAATTCAATCGAAGAACAGGACAAAGCCCTGTTTCAATCATTAGCCATTGCATTATTGACGTCACCAAGCCAGTGGTCATCAAAGACGGTGTGCTTTGGTATGCCGATGGGATGGTGCCTCATCACCGGTAACTGGAAATGCACCGTGTGGTTTCCGATCTGTTCTTGAAACGGTTGTGGCAGGGTGCAGGATCGGGTTATACGGCATTTGATTCTTTGCTTTGCTCTGGCTTCATCTCAATGTCATGGAGCAGAACATACCGCGCAACATGGAAGGGTTTGAGCGTTTTCTTCAGTACGGTCAGCGTGCGCAGACGTACGATAAGAAAGAGCGGCCAAAGCAACGCATAACTTACGCAGGCAAGGGCTTTTCTGAGCACTCCACCGTTCAACACTTTCATGAACAACAATACCCCCCACCAGGTCAAGCCAAGTATCAAGTACGTCCCAACTGTGGATATGCCGAGTGGTGTCATTTTGCAGTGCTTGGGCGTGTGAATTTAAGATGCGATTTATGGTTTGGAACAGTAACGACCTCAGATACTGGTGGTAGATCAAAAAAAGCCCGCCTTGCGGCTGGGCTTTTTCAAAGCAGGCTACAACAAGGAGTTATTCTTGGTCGGCTGCTGCTTGGAGTGCAGCAGCTTCTTTGTTTTGAATCTCTTCGCTGTAATAGGCCATTAGGGTAACGATTTGTCCGTTTTCCCACTTGTAGTCAAAGTGACCGCGGTTGGAGTAGCTGTCGCCGGTGGTTTGTCCGGTGCCTGTCCACGTGAACCATACTCGCGACCAGACTTCTCCATTGCTCCAGTATTCCGTTTGGATCGTGCTTTCTTCTATCGCTATGTCTTTATACATGATGTCATGGTGCATTTTAAACCCACCCATCAAATTGTCACGTCCTGAAAAGACCGCGTTATTGATGTAGCATGCGACATCTTCTGCATAATACTCCATGACGTCAAAGTCATTTTGGACATACTTGTCGAACAACAATTGGATTTTTTGAGAGTACTCGTCGTTGGTTTCGACGGTTGTTTGAGGAGTGTGATCAGATGATTCTGGTTGGGTGCATCCGATCAAAACCCCTGTTGCGAGTAAAAGGATTAAATAACGCATGTGCTTGGTGTTGTGAATTTCATATTCTGAACACCCCCAAGCTAACTACCGCGGATCAAGCACACATGTGGTTTTTCGACAAAAGGGGAGAAGCCAGATGCCCCGCACGTCGATGCACTCAATGACGCATGCCTTGACGTGAAAACACACACGTTTGGCGCACGCCATTAGCGCTTTTGATCGGGAGGACTACAGCAGATAATGCATGTTGCTAAATGATGAATGTCCGCCAGCGATCACACCCTCCAACAGAGGTTGTTCGCCCGTGTTGCATGCCACCAACGTACGGATGCTGAATGAGCGCAATGCTGCCTTGACACTGAGTGTGCTCACCGCACTGTCTTTTCTTCCGGTAAAAGGCAAAGAGTCGGGGCCGCGTTGACATGCGGCATTCAAGTTGATGCGGCAAACCTGGTTGACCAACTGATCGATGCATGTTCCCGCTTGTGCAGCATTTGTGGTGAAGATGCTTGCTTGTTGTCCGTATGGGCTCAACGCAATGTCAGCCAGTACTTCTTCAAAATCTTCAAACTCCACAACTGGGCAAACGGGGCCAAACTGTTCTTCGTGGAAGAGGGCAGTCTTGCGGGAAGTGGGAAACACAATCGCAGGAAAAAGCATGTTGCCATCCACATTGCCCCCGCGTGTATTGATGACCTTAGCACCGGCCTCCAGCGCTTGGTCAATGTAGGCTTTCATCTGCTCCACCTTGCCTGCTTCCGGCAAGGGTGTAATGTCCGCGTTGTCTTGGGGAGCTCCCCAACGCAGCGCGTCGGTGGCTTGGGCGAATTTTTCCAAAAAGGCCGCGCGCACGTCTCGATGCACGTAGACGATTTTTAAAGCGGTGCATCGCTGGCCATTGAAACTCCAAGCCCCTTTGACGCATTCTCGCACGGCCACCTCTAGGTCGGCATCTGGGAAAATGACGGCCGGATTTTTGGCTTCCAATCCCAGCACCTGGCGCACGCGATTGGGGCGCGGGTGTTGCGCAATCAGCGCATTGCTGCTTTTGCTGTTGCCGATCAAAGCCAGTACATCGACAAGGCCCGATTGCATAATGGGGGCAGCGAGTGTGCGCCCGCGTCCAAAAACAACATTGACCACACCTGGAGGGAAGCTTTCGGCAAAGGCTTCGAGCAAAGGGGTGATCAGTAACACGCCGTACTTGGCCGGTTTGAAGACACAGGTATTGCCCATCAAAATGGCTGGAAGCAACACACAGAATGTTTCGTTGAGTGGGTAATTGTAGGGTCCCAAACACAGCACTACCCCCAGAGGTCCGCGACGAATTTGCGCCAACACACCATCCACCCGGTTGATGTGACTGCCTTCGCGGTGGAGTACCTTGTATTCCTCAATCGTGTCTTTGAGGTAGTCGACTGTGCGATCAAATTCCTTTTCGGCGTCACTGCGTTTTTTGCAGATTTCCCATTGCAACAGTGCCACCACTTCATCACGGTGCGGTATGATTTTTTCAATGAAGGTCTCCAATGCAGCAATACGCGTACTCGCAGGTGCCGTGGGCCAAGTACCCCTGCCATGATCGTAAGCATTCCGCGCGCTTTGCAAAGCCTCAAGTGCTTCGTTTTCGGTAAGCTCTGGTACGGTGCCAAGTTTGATGCGTTCTCCCGTTGGAGAAGCAGGGTCGATCAAAGGACTAAATACGTCGGCTGTCTTGCCCGACCAAGCTTTGACTTCACCGTCAATCAAGTAGGAGGTGGCGTGGCGTTGTTGTGGCGGTGCAGGGAGGTGAGTAGGAACGGTCATATAGGTGCAACCCTTTCAGACACAAAGGGTTCGCTCCCTGAACTTGAAATGTTCAACCCAGCGGTCATTTTTAGCGGATGACAAACGGATCATGTTGTCTTGGCCTCACCAACTCGACGCATTCAAACCTTGCACGTGGAGGTCAGCATGGTCAATCCTTGATTTCGACCACCAATGGCCGCCATCCGGTGCCCAATCCATCGCTGCTCAATTCAACCTCCATTTTATTGGTGTTGATCTGGCCGTCTACTTCGGTGTACTGCACCTGACCGGTTTGGTGATCGAACACCAAGATGCGTCCGGAGTCGGTCAACGTATGCATTTCAAAACGGGCCCCCATTTTACCCGATGTCGATGGGGTTATGGCGTTGACAGATAAGGCGACTACAGCTGCGCTCAAGGCGCCAATGGCAAAAGACTTTCGTTCCATGTTTTTGCTAAAAGGTCCACATTATTTCAACACGTGAAGGGTGATCCACCCGATTGAACGTGAATTTGATTTGACGAGCGTCACTGTTTTATGGCCCCGGCAGGACAGCAGCTGAACACCCTCTATCTCGAATGGGTGAAGTACATCTGTGACTTCCTTTCAAGGAGCAACGTCCCCCAATTACATCCCGCCCTGATCAAGCGTGAAGCCGTCAGATAGACCCTATTTCTGAACGACAACCCGAATTGTCTCCCCTCCACACCAGAGGAGGTAGGTGCCAGAAGGGCAATCGCCCATCTCGACATGTCCTCCTTGACCATTGAGAACAGGTTGACCATGAATGGACCATAAGCTCCACTGAGCGTGAGGTTCAATGTTGAGGTGTAGGGAGCCCGCCGTGGGGTTGGGGTGAGCATGAAGGCGGGGTGTGAATGCATCCATGCCCTCAATGCCTGATACGCCGTCGCGTTGGAAGGCCTCTATGCGGTTGGTGTACCCTGAACCAATGACCATTCTGCCCGCATTGTCGCTCAGGGACAAGGCCAGTCCAAAGCCTTGGAGTGAAGCGCCATCGGACTCGGGCTCCAATATGTTTTCCACGAGTTCCCAATCAGCGCCGGTCCATTGGAGCACGCGGACGCGGCCATTCATCCAGTTGAACCAGGGGTCGCCAATACCAACGACTTCTCCATCTGCACTTAGGCTCACGCTCGAGACGTCCAACAGCCCCAGTCCTTGGTCGAGGTCGCCCCGGACCACCCAATCGAATCCGTTCCAGTCACGCACCTCTATGAGCCCGAATTTGGCCGTGATGGCAAGGGTGGTTCCTGCCCCGTCCAAACTGATGGATTCGCCGTACATGGCATCGTTGACAGTCCCCATGAGCGGCTGTCCCATCTCCTGCCACAGGCCGGCATCGCCGTTCCATTCAAAGGCGGTCACAGCCCCTACATGCGCTGTTTCGTCCGCGTTCCAACGAGATCTTGAAGCCACGGCTACACGTTGCCCATCGGCACTTATCCGGACAACGCGCCCAAATTGCTCCAATCCGGTCAGCCCAAGCAGGTCTTGCCCGCGTTGCACCCACGCGGCACCGTCCCAATCGTACACCTTGGCGTGCCCTTGGTAGTGCAGAACACCGGGTTCAAGCGTGTTTCCTTCAGCACCAACAATCACGGTGTTTCCGTCTGCACTGAGCGCAACCGACTGTCCAAACGTGTCCGTCTGGTGGAAGGGCGAAGGGTCGCCTTCTCCTTCGATCATGGCTCCGCGCTGCACCCAGGTCGAGCCATTCCAGTCGTAGATGCGCACTCCACCTGTGCGCCAACCCATCGAATTGTATGCGTATGCAATGCCAAGTGCAAGGGTGCTGCCATCTTCATTGAGGCTTACAGAGGAACCGGTGCCCTCGTCTTGAAGGGGGTTAACGCCATGGAACCCTTCGCCGAGCTGCACCCATTCCTCCTGGTTCCATTCGAACACCTTGGCATATCCTGAAAAAGGGAAGCTGTCGCTGTTGTAGGGCGTGCCATAGGCCATGCGAAGACCATTGCCGCTGATGTCAAGTTGTTCCCAACGACCGAGCTGATCTCCAACCCCTCCAGCAAAAGGTTCCCCCATCACATTCCATTGTGCATGTGACCATGGACGCAACAGAAGAAGCAAAGCGAATACAAAAATGAAGTGTTTCATGTGGTTGGATTACTCGGTACAATTTGTCCCATAGAGGCCCAGTAAGTCGAGCATATCCACCGTCGATACAACCCCGTCTCCATCCATGTCGCCCGCGCAAGTAGAGCACGAAGTCCATAAGCAGGAACCGTCGTCAATCAAAGCATCCGTGTTGTAATTGACAGCATCGGCGTATGTGCATCCTAAAGCCCATCCTGAAGGCCAAGCACATGAGGCTGGGGGAAATGTGCATGAGCCATCTTCGAAGCTGGCCCCGGGGTCGTAGTTGCACGCCAGCGGGTAGGTGCAGCCTCCGTATTCGATGACGATGCAGGGGCCGTCCTCCCAGGAGGTCACCCCCCCGATAGTGGTGGCCTCACAGGTGTTGTTGTAGGTCACCCCATCGCACCCACAGACCGGTTCGTAGATCTGCAAACATCCAGCGGCAGGGTCGATCAGGTCGGGGTCCACACAGGTGGCAGGGCCGCTTACATCAACCCCAATGCCGCCGCCGAGGGTCCATGTGCCATACTCGGTTCCGTTTGGGTAGGTGTTGATTTCCCAGGTCAGGTAGTCTTCGACCAGACAAGCCCAGGGATATGTACTTCCGTTATGGAAGGTCGAGTCATTGGTGTGAAGTACTGAGACGAATAAGGTGTCCGAAAGGGGCAGGTCAAAGCTGAAGCTTACTGTACTTTCATCAATCAGCGTGGCCTCGTGCAGTATGTTGCCCTGAGCATCGGTGAATTCCCATTCCAGAACATTGGTCGGATTAGGCCAGGTCAGGTAGGGGCCGGGGTGGTAAATACTGATGATGTCGGGCTGAGAGCAGACATTGCATACGAGCCCCATGAGGTCGCAATCGACAGAAGTTATGACTTCCTGAGCTCGCCCGAGTCCATGCATGGAGCATAAGGCGCATATCAAAATGAAGCGGGAAAAGAGTGCGGTTGTATTCATGAGGGAAGATTAACTCAAACGAGCAAATAAGGGTTCACGCATAAGGGTGAATATGCAGGAGGGTTCACGCTTGCGGGTGATTTTGCGCACTTTTCTTGGACAGCGTTACTGCTGCATGCAGCAGCGCAATCTTCTTGTACTTGGTATCAGTGATCTTGAAATATGCGTACATCCTGCGCAGCGAAGAGCCAATTCCGTCCACACTCAAACATGCCCGTTCAGCGAGTTTTGCATTGGTGATGGTGGGATTGTCAAGCAACAGGTTTAACACGTTCCAATCGGTATCATTCAATCGGCGCCCAAGTGATTTCTCAAGTTGATCGCGATTCAACGACTCGAAAGTGGGGATGGCCATGTGACGCCCTGCGGATTTTAGCCCCTGAATTTCGTCAAGAAGATGTTGGCGCTTTTTCTCCTGAGATGCTCGTGACCTGAAGATGAATATGATCAAAAGGCTGACCACAAGTACAAAGCCCACAGTCAATCCCAACACCGTCTGCAACTGAGACAAGCGTTGTCGATCTCGTTTGCGCTGGGAGTCCATTTTGAGCATGTGAACGGTATGTTCCTTGTCCTTTGCGTAGACAGAACGCGCAATGGCGAAACTGTTGGTTTGGGCCATTACGCTGTCGTGGTACAGATGGAATTTCTCGTGCTCGGCAAGTGCCTCTTCTGTTTTGCCGATTTCCTTTAGGGCACGGGATCTGATGCGATGCCAGTGCTCCAGAAACTCAAAGTCTTCCGGAATTTGAAGCTCATGCTCAATGCGATCGATTAGCATGAGGGCTTTTTCAGGCCTTCCGGTTTTCTGTTCAATTTCTGCCCTGATCAATGCGCAGGTAAGCAGTTGTTCAATGTCTCCGATTGCCTCACATGTGGCTTTGCCTGAATCGGCGTAGGCAGCGGCCAATGCAATGCTTCCGCTGTCCAAGTAAATCGTCGCAAGGTTGGTCAAACACCCTGCGACGTGAAATTGGGAATTGTACTTGCGAAACGTATCAAGCGCATTCAACGTCAATTCACTCGCCGTCTCGAAGTCTGAAAGTTTGTAATCGGACCAGCCCAAATTCACATTGAGTAGCGCCTTGAAATACTCGTGTTCTTCGCTTTTGGGCAGCTCATCTGCAACCTGCTGGTAATACACCTTGGCCAAAGCATGGTCATCGAGCAACGCGTAGACAGCCCCAAGGGCCATTTGATCGTTGAGGATGCGCATAGAATCTCCGCTCGCCCGGTGGTATTTCACGGCGTTTGAGAAGTGCTCAATTGACTTGATGTATTGCTTCTTGGCGACATGGGCGTTGCCTCGATTTGACTCAACAGTGCCCATCCGCACGCTGTCACCCAGGGCAGTGGCGACCTCTTGCGCCTTGTCATAGGCTTCGAGGGCTAGGTCGTGCTGCCCTCGGTAGTTGAGTAAGCCACCTCGACGAAGGTGAGCTTCGTATTCCACTTCTGGATGGTTTGTCACCTGACCGAGGCGCAATAAGGTGTCTAGCTCAACCAAAAACACGTCAGGGAATTTTTGGTGAAACTGCCCGTAGCCTTCATGAAAAGCAGTGAGCCGCTGCTCTAAGTCCACGGATGGGTTCCTCCAGACCCCGAGTAAACTGTCCAGTTGAGGATCGAGCGGCTGCCTCGCAGTCAGCGATATCCCGCAGCACAACCCCAACATCAAAAACAAGTGATTCATGACACAAAACTAGCCCATCGCAGGTAGCGGCGAGGGGTGGTGGAGTGCGCATGAATTCAAGTTAGCATTCCAAGTCGCGGTTGTCCTTGATGAAGTGGAAAAGCAAGGATTGAAATGGAACGCTTTGGTGTTGTTGAGTCGGGGTTTGGAGTTGCTTATTGATTTGCACGGCAAACGGTAGAGACAAGATGCTTTCCAACGTCAATACGGGTATCCTTGAAGCTGGTTCCTCGCGTTGGTGCGTTCCTGTGTGTTGGTCTACGTTCTCCTCGTTTGCTGAAAAGCGCTGCAACCAACAGAGGGCGCACATTCATCATCGGACCACCTGAATCTTCTTGGTTTGTCTGCCTTTGGATGATACGATTTCGACCAGGTAACCACCTGTTGCTAAACTCGAAACGTCGATGAACGAAGTCTGGGTGGATTGCAATACCTCGCGACCAGACAAATCAAAGATGCGCAGGGTTGAAAAGTCCCCTTGGACATACAGCGGGCCGCGTGTTGGGACGGGATAGAGCATCACCTCAGGAATCACCGAAGATTCAACGCCCACTGCTGTTTCTGTTATCTGCCAAGCCTGCGTGGCCTCGTTCCAAACCTGGGTGACGCAGCACGCAGAGGTGTCCATAACGCAAAGGGCGGCTCCATAGATCAGATAGTCGATGCACGTGGTTACCGTGTCCATATCCAAAGGGTTTGACACCAGGTGGGAGCACGGTGCGCCGAAACAACTGTCTTCACTGAGCAAAAGATCGCCAGCGAACGTGCTCATGAACAGTGGGGCCATCGCAGGCAAACCGTTGCCTGTGGTAGGTGCAGCCACTTCGAAGTCGAACTGGGTGCCAACGGTATAAATGAAGTCACACAGCGGCTGATCGGTTTCGGCGCTCATTTGTCCGGCTTCGATTTCGTTGCTTGCCTCGGTGGAGTAGCCCACTTCGTATAAGATAATGGTGTCGTTGCTTGCCGACACTTCCAGTGAAATCCAACCCTGGTGGCTTTCGCTACCCGTATTCAAGTTCAATCCCAAAAACATCAACCCTTCACCGGTGAACAACCCTCCATCGCCCACGTCGGTACCCAGAACGTTGTTTCCCGAACTGTAGGAGCCCGTCAAGGCGTCACCGCAATTGAGCGCATCGGGGTAGCCGAATGTAGAGGAGTCCAGTACAAGCGCGTCCCCAAGACAAACCACTCGTGCCGCGGTTGCATTGCCAGACAACGGATAGATCTCGAACGTGTAATCATCGCTGAAGTCTCCTTCGACGTCGAGGGTGAACGGTCCAGAATCCGATGTTACGGTTTGGTTGAGGGGGTAACTGTTGATCTGTCCTGCGGCGCTTGGAGCACACCATAAGGCTCCAGACATGATCAGGCACAACGCCATTGCTTCTTTTCGCATCAGTGCGTTTTTTGGATTGGAACATATCCGTCTCCCTTCAGTCAGGGAGCCAGTGAAATGGGTTACACGCGGTTCAGCTCGTAGACTTCGTAGCTGTCCATCACCTGATCAAAAACAGGCTTGGAAACCGGGTTAGAACCGTCCAAGAACGCATGCAATGCCTGCTCATTGTGAACAGCGATTTTAAACATGACTTTACTTTGATCGGGTGAAACCGTTCCCACAGTCTTACTGAGGTCTGCTACTTTTTTCCTTTCGGCGATGCCTGCATCGGACTGCATAAAGCGCATAAACGTTTGTAACTGGCCTGCTTTGAGCGTTCCGACCACGAGGAAATCCTTCATCTTTTTTTTGGAAAAGGTAGTCAAGATTTCTGGCGGTGCTCTAGGAGGTCAGTAATGGGCTAGATGGATGAGATTCACAAAGAAACAGCCCATGTGCATTGGGCTCATGGGCTGTTGATGTGCTTGGAACGCATCAGTTCACTCGGAACTTACTGCGGTGGAGTCGTCCGTCGGTAGTGCTGGCGTGCCACAGGAAGATCTGTCCGCTCATGGCAAAGGGTATGGATTGGCCAGCGATTAGGGGGCGGTCGAGGACTGTTCGCCCTGTCATGTCCGCCACGCGCAGGCGGCAAGACTCCAATGCCGTGAAGAGTTGTCCGTCCCAACGGATGAGTTCGTCCTGTGCGGGTAACAATTCGGAAACTGCGATGGGTGCTCCGCAGAACTGGCTCCAGAAACTCCACATCTCTGCAGCGCTGCTGATGTCAAAGTTGCCCCAGGAACCGAACCAATCGTGTCCCCCGTCGTTCACCCGATACACGCGGGCCTCATATCCATAATCGCCGCCGGAGTGCGTGATGAGGTCGACGGTGCTGCCGTCGGTCGGGTCGAGGTCTGGGAGGGAGGTAGTGGCCACCTCCGTGCAGTTGTTCCATGCTGCCCAAGTGCTCACGATTTCTTCTACACCGGGACTGCCTCCCCAGTCCGGGTCGGTGGAGTCGCCAGCGTACGGCACGGTGAGGTCGTTGGTGCCGTGGATGTGGACGACAGGTACGGGCTGGGAGGGGGTGCAGGTGGCCCAATCATTGCCGCTCATCAGACCGCCGACCGAACCGATGCCGCGGAAGGTTTCTGCATTGGCGCAGGCCAAAGAGTAGCTCATGTACCCTCCGTTGGAGTAGCCACAGCTGTACGTGCAGGTTGGATCATGGTTGTATGTTTCCTGGAGGTGGACTGCGAGCTGGGTCAGGAAGACGTGGTCGTTGACGTTGGTGAAGTTGAAGTTGGCGTTCCAGTGACTCGTTCCCCAGAGGTCCGGGGCACCCTGGGGGAAAACCACAGCAAAGCCTTCTTGGTCGGCGATTTCCCGGAACCCACTGTAGCCATACATGCCCAGTCCTGACCCGGAATAACCGTGGAGGACAAATACAAGTGGCGCTCCAGGCTCCAGGTCGGCAGGAGCATAGTAGATGTACTCCCGCAGGGAGCTGGCGCCTTCGTCGTCGAACTCGAAGGTCTCGATATATGCACATGATCCATCGTCCGAATTGGCTCCTTGAACGAAATTCAATGCTTCCGGATCTGTGCATCCGGGCAACAGGAATACACAATCCTCCGTCCCAATGGAGAACGTATGGTAACCGTATCCACCATCGGCAAGGGCAAATTCTGATTCGAATCCATCGAGTGTGACGGCAGGGTCCAACGCATCTG
>JBMYJR010000030.1:0-35039 GCA_049594615.1 Flavobacteriales bacterium | reverse complement strand
CGAATTCTGTACCAGGCCCATACCCTTTCACCGGTGATCATCGCCATCACCAACGGGGAACATTTTGCGGTCAAACACACGTCCGAAAAACCACAGGAGACCTAACTTTCCTCCCTTTTTCACACCCATGGTACAGCTGCGCATCGGGGGCGTTCCCGAACACTTCAACCTGCCGGTCCACTTGGCCCGCGAGTCTGGCCAATTCAAGGCCAACGGCATCGAACTCTCGTGGACCAATTTTCCGGGCGGCACCGGCCAAATGACCCGTGCGCTTCGCGAAGGCGAAGTAGACGCGTGCATTCTGCTCACCGAGGGCATCATCAAAGACATCCTCGCAGGCAATCCTGCACGCATCATTTCGGGGTATGTGAACACCCCGCTGACCTGGGGCATCCATACTGGGGTAAACAACACCCTGCAGCACCACAGCGAAATCTACGACCGCAAGTATGCCATCAGCCGGTTGGGTTCGGGCTCACACTTGATGGCCATCGTTGACGCCAACCTGCACGAACGCGAGCTCAAACCCGAGCAGTTCCACATCATCAAAAACCTCGACGGTGCACTCCCCTCCTTGGACCGCCTGGAAACCGATGTGTTTTACTGGGAGAAATACACCACCAAGCCTTGGGTGGACCGCGGCGACTTGCGCCGTGTTGGCGAATTTGTGACGCCTTGGCCCTGCTTTATGATTGCCGCCACTGAGGACATCCTGGAGCGCGAACCGCACGCCGTGGTGCAAATGCTGCAGACCATCCACTTTGCCTGCGAGCGCTTTATGGAGCACGAGACCAACATCCCGCTCGTGGCCGAACGCTACAGCCAAAAGCTTTCTGATGTCGCCCGCTGGTACCACGCCACCGAATGGGCCACCCACGGTTGGGTCTCGGACAAAATGCTGCGCGGGGTGGTGCACAACCTCAAAGTGGCAGAGATTGTGGGCAGGGACGTCGATGTAGAATTGGTGTGGCGCCGTTAAGTCGCCAATCGAATGCGGTAACCGCTGTGGCTGCGCATGTTCATCACGCGGCCGTCTGAGAAAATCAAATACTGTCCTTTGATGCCTGCGAGCTTGCCTTGCACCAGTGGGGTTTTGTCCAGCTTGATGCTCGCGACTTTGATCGGATGCTGTTCCAATGGAAACTCCAGGGTGGTGATCTCGTCGTTGTCTGAAATGAACTCTTGGTATTCGGGCGGAAGCTCTTCGAGCAACTCGTCTTTCTTCTCGAGCAGATCGGTGGTGTCGGACACCACACCTTTGAGCATATTGCGCCAGTTGGTCTTGTCGGTCAGAAAATCCTTCATGGCCACCTCGATCAATCCGGCCAGTTGGCGGTACGGAACCTCAGCAAAAAAAATGGCCTCA
This sequence comes from Flavobacteriales bacterium, assembly GCA_049594615.1. Classification (GTDB taxonomy): domain Bacteria; phylum Bacteroidota; class Bacteroidia; order Flavobacteriales_D; family Sanyastnellaceae; genus CAXPZW01. The sequence goes on along the minus strand of JBMYJR010000030.1, from coordinate 33,673 downwards.
GTTGCACCTTGGTCGATCCACCGATAAGGCACGTTGGTGGTGCGGGTTACCCCCACTTTGATGCTGCTGGTGCGCGAGAGGTAAACGATGTGCGGCTGGTTGTGGTGCGCCTCTTCCCATTCCTTGTCACGCAACGCTACCCCTTCGTGAATGCGGGACAACTCAGGGCGAATGATGCTCGGAGAAGCCAACGGTGATTGCATAAACGCATCGTAACTCATGCCGTCGCCGTAAGTCTTGCGGATGCGCTTACCTGTAACCGTGCAGTGGATTTCCCCGTCATACCGCAACGTAATCTCGTGGCCAATCAACGCGTTCATATCGACCTGCTCTCCCCGCTCCAAAATGTCATAAAGCGGGAGCGAATACTGGATGGGAGATCCGGGGATTCCCTTCATTTTCCGAATGTTGCCTGCGAATTCCATGGTGCCGCAAGTTACGCGACCAGAACCGGACCTCGGCGTGACCGAACCGTGACCTGCGCTTTGGAGTTTTACACCATGAAACCAGACACCATGTCCATCCTCGAAGAAGTGATCCAATCGGGCTTTGCCGACACCTTCTCTTACGACGAATACGTGGAAATCAGCCGCCTGCAAGCTGAGCGCGGCGAAACCTCGGGCCCCAACCAAAGCGACAGCCTCATCGGCTACACCAAGCTCAATTGGGCCCGCATGCGCCGTTTGAATAAAACTGCGCAGCTCTCCGAGCAGACACTGAAAACCCTGGCCCACTTGGACCGCAGCATCACCTTGGTGTTCATCACTGAAACCTGGTGCGGCGACGCCATCCAACTTGCGCCCTTTGTGGCGCGTATGACCGAGGCCTCCTCCAAGTTGGATGCCCGTTTCATGTGGCGCGACCAAGCCCCGCATTTGATTGAAGAGTTTCTGACCAACGGGGGCAAGTCCATTCCCAAAGTCATTGCGCTGGATGAGGCTGGAGACGTCCTCTTTACCTGGGGACCACGCCCTGCTCCTTTGCAGAGGATCTACGACGCTTGGCGCGCCAAAGAAGACCCCAAACCGCCTTACAGTGAATTCTCCGCAGAGTTACAGAAATGGTACATCCAAGACAAAGGCGCAACCATGCAAGCTGAGTGGAATGCACTTTTGGCACACTATGTCAACAATTAGTCGGTCAGACTTTGCGCTGAATGGTTACCTTCGGAATGTTTAACATAAACCTTATCCTATGCGCAAAACTGTACTCTGCGGAATGGGCCTGCTGGCGGCAGCCGGCTTGTCTGCCCAGACTGTTCTTTTTGAAGACGATTTTGAAGGCTACCCAGACGGGGGCTACATCTCACTGCTCTCTGACACTTGGGAAACCTGGACCGGAGTATCTGCCGAAGACGCCTTCGTCACCACCGTCCAAGCCAACTCAGGCAACAACTCCATGGAGATCACTGCTGCCACTCCTACCGACATCGTATTGCCTGTGGGTCCTTACACCACTGGCAAGTACGACGTAGAATGGAAAATGTACATTCCACAAGGCCAAGGCGGTTACTTCAACCTCCTGCACGATTGGGCCGTGGACGACACCAATTACGAATGGGCCGTGGACGTATTCTTCAGCTCTACCGGCGACATCACCTGGATTGCAGGCGGTACTGAAGGCGGCGGCGAGACCTTCCCCATCGCTGCTTGGTTTGACGTAAAAGTAGCCGCAGATATGGACAACGATATGGGTTACCTCTACATCGAGGGCAACCTGATTCACAGCTGGCAATGGTCATTGAACAACGCCAACGGCGCTGCAGGCCAAAACCGCTTGGCTGCCGTGGATTTCTTCGGCACCCAGCCCACCGGCTCAGGTCCTGGCCTTTACTACGTAGATGACGTAGTCTTGACCGAGACCACTGGTGTTGGCATCGTTGAGCAAGCCGACCTCACCGAGGTGTCGATTGCTCCCAACCCAGCTACTGACTACATGGACATCTCCTCGGGCGACGGCCTCACCCCCATCCAAGTAGCGGTGATGAACCTCACCGGCCAGCAAGTTTCTGCCTTCACCCTCGAGCCGAATGGCAAGCAGCGTGTGGACGTGTCAGAACTGCAAAGCGGTCTGTACCTGGTACGCCTCGAAAGCGGCGACCAAGCCCGCATCGAACGATTGATTGTACGCTAGGCACACTTTGCCTGATTGAGAAAGGTCCGCTGATTCAGCGGGCCTTTCTTTTGTAAAAGAAATCTGAGGTACGCTGACACACTTTCTCCAAGGCCTCGGGCAACGTGTCAGAAAGCCAGGGATGGCGCCCGCCAAAGGTGTGGCCCGTATCGTCCAAGATCACCAGCTCCGAACCCCTGGACCATTTGTGCAGGCGCATGGCCTCTGTCAGGTGTACTGCTTCGTCGGACGCGCCGTGCAAGACCAAATGCGGGCACGTCAATCGGTAGCAAGCCTCTTTGATGTCTAGCCGTTCTTGGTTGTTGCGGAAGTCCAAGTAATACTGGAAGTTGTGGGGCATTTGCTGTCCGGTTCGGCCATTGCGTACGTAGTAGACGCCTTCCTCTTTCCATTTGACCAATGCGTTGCCTAACAGAAAGCGGTCCTCGTAGTTGGACACCCCGGCCCACGTGCACAGGCGTTTTACCCGGTCATCCTCTCCCGCGCGTAGCGTAGCAATTGCGCCACCCCGACTGTGACCTATCAGACACAGTTCGCGATCGAGGGTGGGTATGCCGTCCACCTCAAAGGTCTCCAAGGCATCAAACAGGCACCCCAAATCGTCGAGTTCGGTGGTGAGGTTGTTCTCTGCGAAGGCCTCCAGGTCACCAAATGCGGTGAAATCCTCAGGCGTGACACCATTGTGGCTGAAGTTGAATTTGACAAACAAAAATCCACGTTGGGCAAAAAATTGCCCCACAGCGTGCCACGGCCCCCAATCTTTGAAGCCATTGTAGCCGTGGCAAAACACAACCACCTTCTTGGGCGAGGCCTCGGGGTCCCACAACAGGTCGGTGTAAAGTACGCGTTTACGGCTGCCCTCGAAAGGCTGATTTTGGAGGAAATTCAATTCAATGGCAATGTGGCGGCAAAAGAAAAAGGTAATGGATTATACGAGGCTACCGCACTGTTAGTTTCGGAAGCAGACATGCGCGGGTGAAGGCCTTCACAAAATGTTAATTTTCCCACCCTCGACAACTTCGGCTATAATTTTGTTGTCCATCATACAAACCATTCCAACGCTGCATGACGCGCACCCTTCGGAACTTGATCTTGCCCATGGTGGCCCTGCTGGTGGCAGGCACCGCAGCGGCACAACAGACTTCACTCAACACCTATACCCGCATCCAGGTCAAAGGCCTGACCGGCGGAGATGTTTATTTGGCCAACTATTACGGGAATAAGCTGTACTACGCAGACACGGCTCAAGTCAGCCCCACAGGCAACATCGAATTCAAGGGTCGTCCCTTTAACGAACAAGGGAAGTATGCTGTGGTGATCCCTGGCAAGCCCTACTTCGACATCATCATCGGCAACGAGGACATCGAAATCGTCACCGACACCACCGATTTGGTGCGCAATCTGGAGGTGACCAAAGGCTGGAACAACAAGGCATTCTACGATTACGTACGCTTCATCAACGACATGCGCGGCCTGCGTGCCCCCCACGACTCGGTGCTGGCCGACAGCACCGCGGTGGAGAAGGACTTGAAAAAGGCACGCAAAGTCCTGGTGGATCTTAATGAGCAAGTGGTGGAGCGCCAAAAGTCCATCATCGCCTCCAACCCCGACAAGCTGTTTGCTAAATACATCCGCATGATGCTGGATGTGACGGTGCCCGAAGACCTCGGAAAAGACCTGGATGAACAAGAGCGCAACACCGCGCGCTACGAGTGGTACAAAGCCCACTACTGGGACAACGTAGATCTGAACGACAACCGCATGGTGCGCGATCAAGCCTTCCACAGCGCATTGGAACGCTACGTGAGCAAGGTACTGCCGCAAATCCCCGACAGTATGGGCGTAGAAGCCACCCGCTTGATTGATCGCGTGGAAGGCAAGGAAGACCTGTTCAAGTACATCGTCCACCACTTCACCTACTACACCGAGACCAGCAAGCTCATGTGCATGGACAAGGCCTTCGTCTACATGGTCGACAACTACTATGCGCAAGGCAAGTGCGGATGGATGGATCCTGAGAAACTGGCCACCATCATCGAAGCAGCCAACGACAAACGCCAAGTGCTGTGCGATGCCCCTTTCCCAGACATCCGCTTGATGTCTCCCGAGGGTGAGTGGATTTCGGTGCGTGAGACCGACACCAAGTACACTGTAGTCGTGGTGTGGGAAAGCACCTGTGGTCACTGCAAGAAGGAAATGCCGAAGCTGGCCGAGTTCTACGCCAAGCACAAGGACATCGCCTCGATCTACGCCATTGGCAACGATTACGAGCGCGAGCCTTGGGTCAAGTTCATGGAAGAAAAGGAGCTCCCCGATTGGATCGATGTGAGCGACGACCCGTCCATCAGCAATGACAACCCCGAGGCCGTGCGACAAGCCCTGCAGTGCTGCACCAACCTGGAAAGCCTCAACTTCCGTCGCACACTTGACATCAATTCCACCCCCAAGATTTGGCTGCTTGACGAGGACCACGTGATCATCGCCAAGCAACTCAACGCCGAACAACTGGAAGACTTGGTCGAAACCTTCGAAAGCACTGGCGAAGATGGAGGTGATCGTGAAATTCCTGACGAAGTCGCACCCGAATCGCCCAAGCAAAACGCGCGCAAGCGCACCAAAGGCGCTACCAACGGCTGATGACTCCTGCGGAACTGGAGCTGCGTTTGGTGACCGGCATGGCCCGCAATGCCGTGGACAAACTGGCGCCAGACATCTCCCGCTCCCCTGAACTTATCGCGCACCTGCTGAAGTTGGCAGCGGGGCCGCACCGTCCTAAAAACAGCAAGGCGGCCTACTTGGTCCGCCACATCTGCGAGCACGACCGCTCTGCCCTACTCGCGCATGTAGAAGCCGTGCTCAAAGCCATGGACCACGCCGAACACCCTGGCGTACGCCGCGATATGCTCAAGGTCTGCCTGCTGCTCAACGATCCAGAACTCTTCGACACCCTGGCCGACCGTTGCTTGCTGTACCTGCGACGTACGGGCGAAGCCACCGGTGTGAAGTACTACAGCATGATGGTCCTCAAACACGTCGTGGACCGTTGGCCAGAGCTGATCCCCGAATTCACCGAAACCCTCTCCAGTCAACTCGGCTTGGTGACCGATGCGTTTGACCGCAACGCCCGCAAACTCATTTCAAAACTGGAACAAGCGTAAACAGAAAGCGCCCGACCACTGGCCGGGCGCTTCATGCGTTTAGTTGCTAGACGGGACGGTTATCGTCGGATGCTGATGCGTACGTTGCGTCGCTCACGTCCGTTGACCACAATCACGTTGTAGTCGCCGTTTTGCAGTGTGGACACGTCCATGCGTACGGTCTCCCCTTGTTCCACACGGGCGGTCATGGAGCCTTTCACCACACCGTTGTTATCGTAGATGCGGATGCCAGTGAAGTTGCTGCCATCGATCCAGCTGCCCACCTTGAGTCGCATGTCGCGTTCGCGGATGGGGTTCGGGTACACGTGCAGGTCGCTGCCTGGCGCTTCGAATCCGCGGTCGCGGGCCACCTCAAATTTCTGAGACTTGCGCCCCTCGAGGTTCACCGCTTGCAGAGTGTAGCGGCCGTTGCGCAGCTCTGTGAGGTCAAGTTGTACAGGCTCACCGGCGCCGGCCATGTGCTCGCTGCGCATCACTTCTTTGCCCTCATCATTGAGGATCATGAAGGTGGTCATGCGCTGCTCGTTGATCCACCCACCCAGGGTAGCCTTCAGGCCTGCACCATCCACTACGCGTGGCTCAATGCTCAGGTCAGATACGACCTCAAAGTCGCGGTTGCCAGCACGACTCACCTTCACACGGGTGGTGCGGGTTTCGCGGTCGAAGTTGGCGCGTACGGTGTACAGGCCAGCTTGGAGGTCATCAGCAGGTATGATCACTTGATCGCCCGCGTTGAGCTTCATCTCGCGCTTGTACACGATGTTGCCGTCGGCATCCATGATACCTACAGTGGTGATGGCGCGGTCTGAGACCCAATCGCCTAGGGTTACCGTCATTTCACGGTCCGATGCGCTCAGCTGCTTGGGCTCTACGCGGATGTCGCTTGGGGCTTCCAGGCCACGATCTGCAATGTCTGCGATGTTGTCGCTGCTGCCTTCATCTGGTGCTTGGGTAACAATGGCCACCGTAACCACGTCGCCAAACTCGGTGATTTCGCCGGTGACCATAATTGGCCGCACCTGCACATCATACGACATACCCTGTTGGATACCAGGCACGTCTGCAAGCCGGATATATCGGCTGTCGTCGCCTTTGTAGAAGTCGATGGGCAATTCGTTGCCGTTGGTGTTTTTAAAGGACCAATTCCAATCCGAAACACCCATCACAGCAGGAAACGCAGCGATGATGTCGTTCATGTAATGCGGTCCGTATGCCTCGAAAGAATCCGATGCTCGAACGGTGGTGGGTACGACCCCTTGGGCCTCCATCACAGAGAGCTGGTCTGTTTGACCGGGGTTTTGCGCGCTCAGTGTGGTCGCAAGGGCGACACCGAAGGCAGCTACATAAAAACGAATGGGAGAGTACATATGAGAAGGTTTTACGTTCATTTCTGCACCGCTTTTACGGCACGTGTTCCTTCTTCTCTACGTTAGAAATCCAAAAAAGGTTATGTAGGACGATTCTGAAGCCCTTACACACCAGCTTTTAGATGTCCCTTCTGCAAGGTTTCTAACCGGGCACCAAAGATCACTTATGTGGCCACTCGCTAGCCCAGGTTGTTGTGCACAAATCCCTGCCCTGAAGCGCCACTCCAAGCGGTCAAGTCCACAAAGATTTGGTCACCCAAGACTGGGTTAAAGAGACGTAACATGCCAACATTTTGAAAAAAAAAAGCCCCATCAACGTGTGTTGATGAGGCCCTCAAATCAAGTAGCGCGAGAGTGACTTGAACACTCGACCTCAGGATTATGAATCCTGCGCTCTAACCAGCTGAGCTACCGCGCCATGACGACTACGCCTTTGCGTTTCGGGGTGCAAATATAGATCAAATTCCATTCAAGAAAACAGCTCTTCGAATACGCCACGTGTAGAAAAAACCCCAACACCCGACCCTGCAAGGGCTACACCTGTTGAAAAGTCAGGACCTACATGGGTGGAAAATGACTATCTTGCCGGCCACGGTTTTCGGACCCAACACGACGCTATGGCAAAAGAGAAATTCGAACTCGAATACATCATAAACGCGTCGTCCAAGATTATCTACAGCAAAATTGCCACCCCAAGCGGACTGGCAGAGTGGTTTTCAGACGACGTTCACATTCGAGGCGACATCTATACCTTTTTCTGGGAAGGAAGCGAAGAGAAGGCGCGACTCATCAGCAGCCGCAAAGACGAATTCGCAAAATACCGCTGGTTGGAACTCGAAGAGGAGGGCGACAAGTCCTACTTCGAAATGCGCATCAAGATCGACCCGCTCACCAAGGAGCTGGCCATCATTGTAACCGACTTTGCGGAAGAAGACGAATTGGAAGACGCGCAACTGCTCTGGAAGAGCCAAATCGACGAGCTCAAGCACATCCTCGGCTCCTAACTCACAGGTACAAGTCTGATGTATACTGCTGGAAGGAAGGGTGATAACGCCCCTCCTTGTCGCGCACGCACACGTGTTCCACCTCCAAACCGCTCACAGGCTGTGGGCCAAAAGTGACCAGCATCAAGTGCGCTGCAATAGCGTTGTGCGCGCGTACGTGGCATTCCCGCTGGCGAAACCAGCCGTGCTCCAAGGCTTGCGCCATGACCTCCGCCCGTCGCTCCAAGGGCAACACGAGACTCAACAGGCCTCCTGGGACGCTATTCCCACGAAAGCGCTTCATCCACACCTGCCATTCCGACTGCAAATGGCGCGCTGCACCACGCACGCCTGAAGCCTGTGGCCCTGTCAAGAAGTAAGGCGGATTGGACAAGATGTGGTCCGCTTTGCAGGCGTCAAACGCGCTGAAATCCGATTCTACCACCACTACACGCTCTGCAAACGGGCTGCTGGTCACATTGCGGCGAGCCAAGGCCACTTGATCGGGTTGAATTTCGAGGGCCGTGATGTGTGCCAAAGACCGCTGCGCAGCGATCAACGACAAGATCCCTGTTCCAGTTCCCACATCGAGCACAATGCGTGCGCCGGTCAGGTCCACCCAACCGCCAAACAGAATGCTGTCCTCTCCCACCCGATGCGCTGCACCGGCCTGGTCGATGGTAAACCGTTGAAACGAAAAGGTATCAGCTGCCTTTGATGGCATTCCAGGTCTGGTAAAGCACGTCTTGAGAAGGACGGTCCTCGGGCACTTCGGTTAATGGGGTGACCTCTTCGAGGGTTTCGTGCAAATCGGCCGGCAACGCTTGGTAGAGTTGGGTGCCTTTGGTCTTCCAATCCAGCATGCCGTCGCTGACGTGCTTGACCACCTTGCCGGGGTTCCCGACAAACACCGAGCGTTCGGGCACTTGGGTATCGGCTGGCACAAACGCCAGTGCGCCTACAATGCTTCCGGCACCTATCACAGCATTGTCCATGACTACAGCGTTCATCCCAATGAGGCAATTGCGGCCCAAATGCGCGCCGTGTATGATGGCGCCGTGACCCACGTGCGCGCCGGCTTCTAGGGTCACAATGACGCCCGGGAACATGTGTACAGTGCAATTCTCCTGCACGTTGCAGCCGTCCTCCAAAACAATGCCGCCCCAATCCCCACGCAACGCAGCGCCGGGGCCGATGTAGCAATCCTTGCCGATGATCACATTGCCAGTAACAGCCGCCAAAGGATGCACGTAGCTAGAAGGATGTACTACTGGGACGAAGCCCTTGAACGCGTAACAAGCCATCAGCCCACGTTTTCAATGACCGTGGCGTAGCCTTGGCCCACGCCTACACACATGGTCACCAGTGCGTATTTCTTGCCGGTATTCTTGAGCTCAATGGCCGCGGTTTGCAGCAAACGCTGACCGGTCATGCCCAGCGGGTGACCGATGGCAATGGCGCCACCATTCGGGTTGATGCGCGGATCGTTGTCAGCCACACCGAGGTTGCGGGTGCAGGCCAGCACTTGCGCAGCAAACGCCTCGTTGAGCTCCAAGATGTCCATGTCATCGATGGTGAGCCCCGCGCGCTTCAGTGCCAATTTAGAGGCACCTACAGGGCCTATGCCCATGATGCGCGGCTCCACGCCTACCACGCCGGTAGACACAATGCGAGCCATGGGGGTCAGGCCGTGGTCCTTCATGCCTTGCTCGCTGGCTACCAACAGCGCACCGGCGCCGTCGTTCAAACCAGAGGCGTTGCCTGCGGTGACGGTGCCATCTTTGCGGAACGCGGGACGCAACCCGGCCAGCACTTCTGCGGTGGTGCCGGGGCGTAAAAACTCATCGTGTTCAAACACCACGTCGTCTTGCTTGCGACGCGGGATGGACACAGGAACAATCTCCTCAGCCAAACGGCCCGATTGCTGCGCGGAAGCGGCTTTGGCTTGGCTCCACGCAGCAAATGCGTCTTGGTCCTCGCGGGAAATGCCATAGAGGTCCACCAAATTCTCGGCCGTTTGGCCCATGCCGTCAGTGCCGTAAACCTCGTCCAACTTGGGGTTGACGAAGCGCCAGCCGAAACTGGTGTCGTGCATCTTCGCGTCGCGGCCAAAGGGCTTGCTCACCTTGCTGATCACCCATGGTCCGCGGGTCATGTGCTCCACGCCACCTGATACAAATACATCGCCATCACCCACTTGAATGGCACGCGAGGCATGGATCGTAGCCGCCATGCCCGAAGAACACAAGCGGTTCACGGTTTCACCCGGCACACTATGAGGCAAGCCAGCAAGCAGCAGCGACATACGCGCCACGTTGCGGTTGTCTTCACCAGCTTGGTTGGCACAGCCCATCAATACGTCCGCAATCGCTGCGGGATCCAGCGACGGATTGCGTTCAATCAACGCTTTGATCGGGAGGGCGCCCAAGTCGTCGGTGCGCACTGGGGCAAGGGTGCCGCCGAACTTGCCGATCGGCGTGCGGACCGCGTCCGCGATGAATGCAGATTTCATGGTGCGAATCTAGGAGAATTTCTTAGCCATACGGCCATGCAAACCTCCAGCGGCACAGCTCGACCAGATCCGCTCACCATTCATCGAATACCTGCATCCTTCCTACTTTTTTCAATGGATTTTCAGTAAATGAATCCTTTGAAACAACTCCTTTTATTTTCTGGAAAGTTTCAGCGGTACGCGAATCTCGTATCAACCCTCCTGCAACCCAAAGCATCAGACGACGTCTTGCACGTGGGTTGTGGAAACGGTAAATACCTCCGCACCATTCATCAAAAGGTAAAGACCGTTGCAGGCCTTGATCGCAGCACTGCGCGCATTCGAAAAGCGTGTTTTCGGTGTAGACAACTGAATGACCACGCCGGAGTACGCTTGCGTGCAGGATCAGTGCGTCACATGCCATGGGCAGACCATAGCTACTCACTCATTTTTTCGGATGCTGTCCTAGAAACAAGCATCAATCCTGAGGAACACTTGTTGGAATGCCTGCGATTGCTTCGCCCTGGTGGAAAGCTGCTGGTGCGCGTGGAGCACCATGTTGTTCACCCACCCAAGCCCTACGAACTGCGAAGCCTGGGCCGAGCATTCCACCATTACACATTGGAATCCCTCCGCAACCGGTTAGAGTCTTCTGGTTTCCATTGTTTGCCTCTGCCTGAGATTTCAGAGACGCAGCAAAGCAATGATCTTTGGATGCTCGCTCGCAAGCCTCTTGGCGTTGTACAACCCCAAGAAGAGGAGCTCATGCGAGCGATACCGGTCTCCAGACAACATTCCTTCGTTGATTGAGGCAAGTGTACGTGTCACTGATAATAGCTGACCGGCAACGGAAATGAGCCACTTCGAGTGCAAGGCTTTTTGCACCTTGCGTTCATGCCGGTGAATTACTCCTACCATCCTGTAGGCGCTTGCAATATGTGCGGCGCGTCTCCCGAAGGTTTCCAAACCTTGGGCAAACGACTGGACCGTTCTCAAGGTGCACGCCCTTGGAAACTGTACGGTCAAACCAGCACCATCAAGCAATGCCGCAGTTGCGATTTGATTTTCGTCGACCCTCAACCCGTACCTGCCAGCATCCAAGACCATTACGGCACTCCACCTGAGTCTTACTGGAGGCCTGAATATTTTGAGGTACAAGAAACCTACTTCGCCAGTGAGATCGACTGGTACAAGCGTCTGACTGATTTCTCCGCCGGACAACACGCATTGGACATCGGTGCAGGTGTAGGCAAGTGTATGATTGCACTGGAACACGCAGGCTTTGACACCTGGGGGTGCGAGCCCTCCGAACCGTTCCACGCGCGGGCCATTGAGCGCATGGGACTTTCGCCAGACCGCTTGCAATGCGCAGCGGTTGAAAACGCAGAATACCCCGAGGCTCATTTCGACTTCATCACCTTCAGCGTGGTACTCGAACACCTGTACGACCCCGCAGCATGTATTGAACGTGCCTTGAAATGGCTCAAGCCCGGAGGCTTGATCCACATTGAGGTGCCAAGTGCGCATTGGCTCACACACACCTTGATAAACCGGTATTACAAGCTGATGGGCAGTGATTTTGTAGCCAACCTGAGCCCCATGCACGTGCCATATCACCTGCACGAGTTTGCCCCAGCGAGCTTTGAAGCACATGGCAAACGCGCGGGGTATACGGTAGCCGACACAGGCTACTACGTGTGTGATACGTATTTACCCAGGGCGTTGGATGGCGTACTGAAGCCGTACATGCGACGCACTGACAAGGGCATGCAGTTGGTGGTTTGGTTGCGTAAACAAGCGGTTGCCTCCATTTCATAGGAGGTCGGCTTTCTGCAGTGCCTTGCACCAAGGTCTTGCAGTTCCACTTGCCCTCCTCCTACTGCCCCATGGTAGTCAGCACCAACTCCCTCGCCCCTCCACTATTGCGGAACTCGCACAGGTAGATGCCTTGCCACGTGCCGAGGTTCAGGCGGTATTCGGTGATGGGGATCGTGACCGAGCTCCCTACAAGCGAGGCCTTGATGTGCGCGGGCATGTCGTCGGGGCCTTCGGAGATATGGGTCATCCAGTCGGCGCCGTCGGGGGCCAGACGATCGAGGCCGGTGGCGAAGTCCCGGCGGGCGGTGGGGTCTGCATTTTCGTTCAGGGTGAGTCCGGCGGAGGTGTGGCGGATGAATACGTGCATCAGGCCAAAGGCCGGGAGTTCGACTTCTTCGAGGATGTCGCGGGTGATCAGGTGGCAGCCACGCGGCTTGGGCGGCAGGGTGAGTACATATTGTCGAACCATGGCCTGAAAATTCGCCGAAGGGGTTGACAATCGGAGGACGCGGGCGGTGGAGTTTTACACCAGTTATACCCGGATGAACTTGCCGGTGATGCGCCTGCCGTCTTCGCCAATCAATTGGAAGATGTAGGTGCCCGGCAGGAAGTCGCGGAGTTGGAGGAAAATCTCGGAGCTGGTGATGCCTTCAGCGTGTTCCACTTGGTGGCCCGAAAGGTTGTAGATGTCAACGATGAATTGGACGCCGGTGGGGTTGTCCCATTTGAGAACGGCCCAGTCTTGGACAGGGTTCGGGAACACGTTAAAGCCTGCGTTGAGTTGCACAAAGTTGAGTTGGATCACCTGCGATTCGCCTTGGAAGCCGAGGACGAGTTTGTAGTGGTTGGTGGTGGCTTGCAAGGGTGATTGGTCCAGCAAGGTGTAGTGCTCGGTGAACTCCGAACCGCCGCAGATACCCTGAATTTCGCCGATGCGGAAGAATTGGACGCCGTCCGAGCTGCGCAAGAGTTGCACCCCGTTGCAACTTCCGCCGCCGATGATGGCAAAATCCAACTGGATGTGGTCGTCGACCTGGATGGCCGAGAACGACTCCAACAGCGGATGGCCCTGCCCAAAGCCCAAGGAGGCAATCAGCAGCGCGGCAATGGCGGTCATGTGGTTGAGGCGAAGCATGCCAACTCGATAACGCAGAGGCAGGTGCTTTGGTACACCCACGATACAAAATTCGTTGGCTTTTTTGACACTTCCATCACGTGCAGGTGACTTAAGTTTGTCCTATGGAAACACGCAAGCCCCTCCTACTGGTAACCAACGACGACGGCGTCACCGCCAAAGGCATCCGCAGTTTGGTGGAAGCCGTAGCAGACCTTGGCGAAGTGGTCGTGGTGGCCCCCGATAGTCCGCAGAGCGGGATGGGGCATGCAGTGACCATTGGCAACATCCTGCGCATCGAGGAACTCAAGTCTCCCCTGCCTGGAAGCGTGCAAACGTTTTCCACCACAGGAACGCCCGTAGATTGCGTCAAGCTTGCCATCTACCATGTGCTCAAAGGCCGCACGCCTGACTTGCTCGTTTCAGGCATCAACCACGGGAGCAACAGCTCCATCAATGTGATCTACTCCGGAACGATGAGTGCTGCGGTAGAAGGCGCGGTAGAAGGCATTCCCAGCATCGGCTTCTCGCTCCTAGACCACGCCGCGGACGCCGACTTCGACGCGGCCAAAAGCATTGCTAGACGCATGGCCAACGCCGCACTGGCCAACCGCTTCCCCAACTCCACCTGCTTGAACGTCAACATTCCCCGTCTGCCGGAGTCCGAACTCAAAGGCATCAAAATTTGCCGTCAGGCCAAAGCTTTTTGGAGCGATGCCTTTGAAAAGCGCCACGACCCATCGGGCAAGCCCTACTTCTGGATGACTGGCGAGTTCAACAACAAAGACAAGGGCGAAGACACCGATGAATGGGCGCTCGAGCATGGCTACGTATCGGTGGTGCCGGTGCACTACGACCTCACCGCGCACCATGCCATGGGCGCGCTTAACGAATGGGACATTTGAGCGAGTTGGATCACGTGATCGACGAGAACCCTGACCTTCCTCCCAAGCGCGGTGGGCTGCCGGATCACTTTGGTTTGGGCGCACTGCTAGGACTAGCGTGTGCCCTTCTCGGCTTTTGGGGATTCGGTCAGTACTGGCGCCTGGCCAATGACACGGATTTCTCCTACTTCGTCGATAAGGTGTTCTTGGGCACCGACATCTATCAAACCAAGATCATCACCGTGAGCATGGTACCGATTGTGATCGGTTTCTACCTCTGCCAACGCGTGGAGAAGTACCGCTTGTGTGGGGGCATGATGATGGTGCTGGTCACCGGAGCCATTGTGGCGGCGGTGCTGTGGTAGCTCCCTAAAAATCGCCAAACCTCCCTCCCAATCCTTGCCTGTGGGCCAGCGGGCCGCTACATTCAGGGCAAATTCTGCAACTGTGATTGTAACAACGACCAACGGTGTTGACGGCAAGAGCGCCGACCGTTATTTAGGCGTGGTGACCGGCGAGGCCATCATCGGCGCCAACTTCTTCAAAGACTTCTTTGCCAACATCCGCGACATCGTTGGCGGGCGCTCGGGCGAATACGAACGCGTGCTGCGCGAGGCCAAAGACCACGCCCTGCGTGAAATGGAAGAGCAAGCCCGCATGCTTGGCGCCGACGCCGTGTTGGGCGTAGACCTTGATTATGAGACCATTGGCAACAACGGATCCATGCTCATGGTGACCGCCAGCGGTACCGCGGTAAAACTCTCCTGAATCCCTACATTGCCGGTATGAAGATCCGCATCAAAGGCAACTCCATCCGCTTGCGGCTGGGACGCTCAGAGGTGACTTCGTTGTGCGACCAAGGGCTGCTGCTTGAAACCACGCAGTTTCCCAGCGGCGACTTCTTTGACTACTCGATCATTTTGGAATGCGTGGATGACGTGCAAGCGTTTATCCTGGAAAACGGCATCCAAGTGGCGATTCCAGAAGAACTCGGCCGCAGCTGGGCAGGCACCGACGAAGTAGGGATCAGCACGGCACTTGACCTCCCCGAAGGCGGCCAACTGTCGGTGTTGATCGAAAAGGACTTTCAGTGCATGAAAGCGCGTGTGGACGAAGATGAATCCGACCTCTACCCCAACCCTGCCGCTGGCTGATCGCCACGGACGTACGCTTGATTACCTGCGGTTGGCCGTCACCGACCGCTGCAACCTGCGTTGCACCTATTGCATGCCCGCCGAAGGGCTCCAGTGGGTGCGAAGAGAATCCCTGTTGTCTTTTGAGGAGATGCGGCGCCTGGTTGGTGCGCTGCATGCAGCTGGATTAAGGCGTGTGCGTTTGACGGGCGGGGAACCATTCTTGCGCAAGGACCTTCCAGTTCTACTCCGTGCTTTGGCAGCCTTCGACGGGCTTCAAATTGCCATCACCACCAACGGCACCCGCGCCCTGCTTCATTTGCCACTGCTTAAAGCACTCGGCATTCGCGACATCAACCTGAGCTTGGACACGCTGCGCCCCAAACGCTTTGCAGCCATCGCCCGGCGCGACAATTTTGAACAAGTACACGCATGCTTGGCCGAGCTCTTGGAACCCGGCTGGAACCTCAAAATCAACGCCGTGGCTTTGCCCGACGCCGACCCCGAGGAATGGATTGAACTTACCGAACTGGCACGCACCCATGCAGTGGCTGTGCGCTTTTTAGAAGAAATGCCGTTCAACGGCGGTCAATCGCATCCTCCTAAGTACTTGGCCAAGGACATCTTGCAACACCTCCAAAAAGCTTACCCGCAGTTGCAATCCATTGGACCATCGTCCTCCGGGACGGCCGAGCGTTACAGCACGCCTGACATGGTGGGCAGTGTGGGGATCATCCCCGCATTTTCGCGCTCGTTCTGCGGCAGCTGCAACCGTTTGCGCATCACCCCTGAAGGCGCGTTGCGCACGTGTTTGTATGCCAAAAATGAACTGTCGGTGCGGGATGCCTTGCGTTCAGGATGCACCGACGCCGAACTTCTTGATTTAATCACCCGGGCCATCCGAGGAAAGGCGATCGACGGTTTTGCCGCCGAAGCCGCAGCTTCTTCGCGTGAGTCCATGGCCACCATTGGAGGATGATCAGTGTAGCAGAAGCCTGGGCGCACATCCAAAGCCAACCGTGGAAACCCCATGTGGAACGTCTGCCTTTGGCCAAAGCTTCGGGACGCATCTTAGCCGAAGACGTATTCGCCACGCAAGACTTTCCCCCTTTTGACCGGGTGATGATGGACGGCATTGCCCTCACGCTCGGCAAGCACAAGGCCGGAGATCATCTGCATGTGCGCGGGACCCAATTTGCCGGAGACCCGCCGCTGTCGCTTTCTGATTCCGATGGATGTTTGGAAATCATGACAGGAAGTGTGCTTCCACACGGCACAGATACCGTCATTCCAGTAGAGCATTATGAGCTGAAGCAGGGGGTCTTGACCTTGGGCCGGGATGCACAAGCCGGACAACACATCCACCGCAAAGGGACCGACCGCCAAGCAGGCGATTTGCTCGTGGACGCAGGCACACCCATTCACCCCGGCATCATAGGCGTTTTGGCCACCGAGGGGTATGCGGAGGTGCCGGTATTCACTATGCCGCCATGCACCATCGTAAGCACCGGCAACGAATTGGTGGACATCACCGAAACGCCAGCGCCCCATCAAATCCGACGCAGCAACGTGCACGTTTTGGCCGATTTGGCCCGGCGAGCAGGGCTGTCTCCTCGCCTTCTCCATTTGCCGGATGATCCCGAAATCATGGCCCAAGAACTGGGGCCCGTGCTCCAAGGCGGAGGCATGCTGATGCTAAGTGGCGGCGTGTCCAAAGGCAAAAAGGACCACATTCCTGAGGTGTTGGAAGCCCTAGGGGTCAAACGCCTGTTTCACCGCGTAGCCCAGCGTCCGGGCAAGCCCTTCTGGTTTGGCTCCACCGAGAGTTGTGCAGTGTTCGCCTTGCCGGGAAACCCTGTGTCGGCCACGTTCGGGATGGTGCGTTACGGCCTGCCCTGGTTGGCGCACAGCCTAGGTCAACCTTACCAACCGGACTACGCCGTATTGACCGCCTCCGTCACCTTCGGCCCCTCACTGACGCAATTCCTTCCCGTGCAGGGCCGTCCTCAACAAGGGCGTTTGCTCGCCATCCCCTCACCTACACAAGGTTCTGGAGACTTGGCAGGACTGGTCGATGTGGATGGCTTTGTGGAACTTGAAGCCAACCAAACCGAATTTCCAGCAGGCACCTTGGTGCCATACTACCCCTTCCCAGCATGAGCTCCTTTTCGCACCTCGATGAATCCGGAAAGCCCCGTATGGTTGATGTGGGCGACAAGGCGATCTCACGCCGAACTGCCACCGCCCGTGGGCACGTCGTATTTGAACCCGAGCAATGGGACGCGCTGCAAGCCGGTGACTTTGCCACGAAGAAAGGATCGGTGATCGACATCGCTGTGATTGCGGGCATCCAAGGCGTGAAACAATGCGCCACCCTCATCCCCTTGTGTCACCCTTTACCCGTGACAGGCGTGGATGTGAACGTCCAGCCCGGTGACCACGTACTAGAGATCACTTGTACGGTGAAGGTCGATGGAAAGACTGGAGTGGAAATGGAAGCACTCACAGGCGTGACCACCGCAGCGCTGACCGTCTACGACATGTGCAAATCCTTTGGCCACGCCATGCGCATCGAGGGCGTCACCCTCATCGAAAAAACAGGAGGTAAATCAGACGTACACCGGGGTTAGACCGCAGCAGCACTGAGAATCGCAAAGCGCACGCCACTTCCCTCAATGCGCGTCATGCGGCCTGCAGGCACCACCAAGGCTTGTTCAAGGCTTACCGGCTGGCCATCGTACTCAAAGGCACCGTCCAGCGGCACAACAAGAGCGCGGGAATCGGGCAACAGCGTATGGCTGCCTTCAAGGAAGCCCACATGCAGGTGAAGCCCGTTGGGCAGCTTGAGGGTTTCGTTGCGGCCCGCTCCAAGTATGCTTCGGGTGTGGCAGCTGTCGCCCACAAAGACCGCTTCCTGAGTGGTGCAGACTTGCACCCATTCATTTTTCCACTGTAGACGCAGCTGTTTAAGGTCTTGACCAGAGGCTTGGCACCCGTTGGCCAAGTATACGTTCCGTTGGAACTTGCGCAGTTCTGGCATGCCTGCGAGCGCAAAGCGGCCCGGTTGGCGCCAACCACCATGGCGGACGTGTACTTGATCAGCGGGCAACTCCAGGATGCGTGGAAGGGCCTGCAACCATCCGATCAAGTTTTGAATGGAAGCTGTGGCCACCAATGCCCCGGCCACACTGCCGGTTTTCAAAAAGGCACGTCGCTTCATCATTCAAAGGTCTCCTGGAGGTGTCCGAGTTTGCCGTTTTGGTAGTCGTTGAGTGCGTCTACAATCTCGCGTTGGGTGTTCATAACAAAAGGGCCATAGGTGGCCACCGGCTCACCGATGGCTGCTCCGGTGAGCACGATGAGGCGCGTGTCGGTCACGGCTTGGATTTCCACCACGCCGCCAGTCGGCTCAAATACGGCCATGTTTCGGGCGCCAGCTCGGGTGTTGCCGTCGTACAGCAATTCTCCGTCCAGTTGGTAGACCAGGGCGTTGTGGCCTTTGGGCAAGTTCAAGTCCCAGTTGGCACCTGCTTGAAGCTCGGCGCGGAGGATGAGCATGTCCGAAGTGGCTTCAATGGGGCCTTTTTTGCCACCATAACTTCCATTGACCACGCCGATCTTGGCTTTGCCTCCATCGTAGGTGAGCGCAGGCGTGTGTTCGGCAGAGAGGGGTTGGTACGAGGGTTCGGCCATCTTCATGTTTGAAGGGCTGTTGACCCAAAATTGGATCAGCTCAAAACGCCCACCTCCCTCGGCAATGGCTTTGTCGGGACGCTCACTGTGCACCAGGCCTGAGCCGGCGTTCATCCATTGGGTACCTCCGGCATATACCACACCGTTGTTGCCCATGGTGTCGCGGTGGTGCACGCCGCCGTTGAAGACCAAGGTCACCGGAGAAAATCCGCGGTGCGGGTGTGGGCCAACGCCAACAGCGCTTTGGTGTTGCCCGCCAGGAAGTAGGTCGTCCCAGTGATGGATGAGCAGAAACGGATCCACCATATTCAAGCCCCGGTACGGCAGGGGTTGATGGAGGAAGATATCTCCCATTGTCACACGTGGGGCATCAATCAGATGTGTAATCGTGGGCATGAGTGGCTTGTTCGGTGATGGCGTCCATGGCGCGTATAACTGCGTCCCGGTCTTCGGCCGAAAGGACGTCTTGGTAGAACCCCGCAGTGGCTTCTTCGATGCGGGGCAGCAGCGCGTTGCACAGTTCGCTGCCCGCCTCGGTGATGCGGATTTCCAGTTTACGTCGGTTGTAGGAGCACATCTCGCGTAAGAGCAGGCCCTTGTTCTCCAAGCGGTCCAGCAATCGGGTGACATCGGACTTGGTAAACATCAGGCGCTCGTTGATCTGTCCTGCGGACAGCGGCTCTGGGCTGGCGCCCTGCAAAATGCGCAGGATGTTGAATTGGATGTGGGTGAGCCCTTCTGTTTTCAGCACACAGGAGACACGGGCATCAATGGCGTTTCCTGCTTTCAACACGGCAGCCACCATACGCAAATTGGGATTGTGGATGGACTGGTACTTCTTCATCGGCTTCCTTCAATTGCTGTTTACAACAAATTTCACATTTCCTCGGTTCACTGCCAAGATTCGCCTCCTAAAAAAGCCCCACTTCCAATGCATTTGTTCCATGCTCCACCACGCACTGCATGCGCGGGCAAGCTGCGTTTACTTCGCTGTCCTCTGAGTCTGATGTTCTTGCCTCCAGCCAAGGATCCCAGCCCGAACCGGGCCGTATTCCAGCACAGGACTTCTTCTTTTTTGAAACGGGACTACACGCAAGAAGCATTGTTCCTAGCCACCAACCGCTTCCATCATCAGTGTTGCATACCGGCATCCACATCGCTCCAGGCAAGCGGCGCACTTCAACACCCACTTTGGAGAAGACGATGACAGCAGGGTGAGTATGGGCTTCCTGCGCTATTTTGGCCCCGAACATGACCCCACACGTTAAGCACCCTCCGGTATCGCGGCCCCACCGCGGTCAATTCGCCCATTGTGAAGTTTCACTGCTCGGCGCCCCTTGCGGATTGATCCGTGAGGTGGTGGAACACTACATCCAAGCCCGCCCGGCTCACCTACTGGCCTATGCGGATGCGGATCACCACCCTGAAAAGAGTCCCTTCCCAGTGGGAGGTCAATGGATGGACCACCAGTCCTTCCATTCGCTGCGCGCCCCAGGCCAAATGGGCGAATGGCAACGCAGATTGGCCTTTCAACAATGCGACGGCGCGCTGGTCAACGGTAACCACTTTGACGCCTCACACCAAATCGCACTGGTACACCCCGACAAACTGGCCTCCTTGGAAAAGCGCTTGGCCCGTCTGTCCGATGTCTTGGCCGTGGTACTGTGTCCGGGGATCGATGCTTGGCCGGCGTTTCTTTCAAACCACATCCCAGCCGAAACGCCCACTGTAAAACTGGAGGACCACGAGATGCTGCACGCCTTGCTAGATCAGCATTTACTCACCCCTGCGCCTCTATACGGATTGGTGCTTGCCGGCGGAAAAAGCACCCGCATGGGCACCGACAAAGGCCTGCTCAACCTGCACGGCAAGCCACAGCGCGAATACCTCACTGATTTGCTGGGAGAAGTGTGCGAAGAAGTACTGGTGTCGTGCAGACCCGATCAAGCAGAGGACATTGCCGCATTTGCCACTCCACTCCCCGACCGTATTTCTGACTTTGGACCGCTGGGCGCATTGATGACTGCATTCATGCACAACGCTAACGCCGCCTACGTGGTGGTGGCCTGCGACATGCCCGGACTGGACCGCGAAGCGCTGGAACATTTGGTGCGCAATCGCAATACCAGTAAAATCGCTACGGCCTTCGTGAAATCAGAGGAGTCGTTCCCCGAACCGCTGTGTGCTATTTGGGAGCCTAAAAGCTATGGGCAGCTGTTGGCGTTCTTGAGTCAAGGCAACTCGTGCCCACGTAAAGTATTGATCAACAGCAGTACAGAAAACATATTGACCCTCAACCCTTTATGGGTGTCAAACATCAACACAAAAGAGGACCTCAGCGCTTGGAGTCAAGGGTGAGCAGACACCCACACCTCGCCGTCCACGAAGGCTTCCTTTTTCCAAATCGGCACTTCTTTTTTCAGGCGATCCATGACATACGCGCACGCCTCAAACGCCTCCTTGCGGTGAGCTGAAAACACCACCACCACCACAGCAGCATGACCGGGCAGCACACGCCCAAGTCGGTGGTGAATCACCACATCACGCACCCCAAACTTGCGGATGGTTTTCCCTCGTAATTGCTCCAGAGTGTGCACCGCCATGGGTTCATAGGCTTCAAAATCCAAATGCAGCACTTCGCGCTCGCTGGTGGCATTTCGCACGGTTCCGGTGAAGGCCACGATGCCCCCGTCTTGGGGCTGGGAATAGAGGTTTTGGAGGCCTTCGGTATCCAACCGATGGCGTCCGATGTGAATGCGTTCCTGGTTCATCCTCCGCTGACTGGGGGTATAATGGCCACCTCATCGCCCGCAGCAATGGGCGTATCTTCGGTGGCATAGGACTGGTTGACTGCCAATTTCAAGGAGGCCAAGGTTTGAAAATCGGGGTATTCACGCAAGAGGGTCTGTTGCAGTTCACCCGCGGTCAACCCTGGGATTGCGGGGCGCTGGAGCATACGCTTGCCGGTGATGTCACGGGCAATGCCAAAACAGAGCAAGGCAAATTCTTGCATGGCACAAATATGGCGTTCAGATCCCACAATTCCGATTGCGCGCGGATGGCTATTTTCGTCGCAAACCTCCTTTGCGCATGTACTCAACGAAGTCGCCCAGCCTGTTTCAGGCGTTTTTACCCATTTTGATTCTTGTTGTACTGTTGGCATTGAATGTGGTGTTCTTTGGGGGAGACTCCAGTTACGGCCCCAACCAAATCGCATTGTTATTGGCCGCAGGCATAGCGGTGATCATTTCTAAAACCATTGGCGTGGGTTGGCAACAGACCATGGACGCCATTCGCACAAGTATTTCCTCGGCGCTTGAAGCACTGATCATTCTCCTGCTCATTGGCGCTTTGGCCGGTACATGGCTGATTTCAGGGGTTGTCCCTACCATGATTGTGTACGGGCTGGACATCATGAACCCGACCATCTTCCTATTTGCGAGTTGCATCATTTGCGCGATCGTATCGGTGTCTACCGGAAGCTCTTGGAGTACCGTGGCAACCGTTGGGGTGGCGCTTCTGGGCATTGGCCAAGCATTGGGAATTGGAGAAGGATGGATTGCAGGTGCCGTGATCTCGGGCGCTTACTTTGGCGATAAGATGTCTCCCTTGAGCGACACCACCAACCTGGCTCCTGCTGTGGCCGGCACAGATTTGTTCACACACATACGGTACATGACCTACACCACGGTTCCTTCAATTTGCGTGGCTTTAGTGGTGTTTTTGATCGCAGGATTCATGTTCGATGGTGGTGCGGATCCTGCGCAGATTGCGGGCATGCAGGAGATCATTCGCGGGACCTTTGACACCATCTCTCCCCTGCTCTTTTTGGTTCCCGTAGTGGTGATTGTGTTGATTGTCAAAAAAATGCCCGCCATTCCAGCACTGATGATCGGCGCCTTGCTAGGCGCGGTCTGCGCGGTATGCTTTCAATCAGGACTGGTCGAACGCATCGCAGCAGATTGGAACGGGGTCGCCGTGGAGGAATACACTGAAGACTACGTGTACAGCGGGTACTTGACCAGCACGGTTTCGATGATGACCTCTACCACAGACTTCTTCGCCGAACAGAATGACGCCATCAACGACCTGTTCAACATTCCTGAGCAGGACCGCTCTTCCTTGCTCAAAGGCTCAGGCATGGAAGGCATGCTCAACACCGTTTGGTTGATTGTGTGCGCCATGATCTTCGGCGGAGCCATGCAAGCGGGCGGACTGCTCAAACGCATCACACGCGCCATCCTGAGTCGCGTGAACTCGGTGGGGTCTCTGATTGCATCCACATCGGGAACAGCAGTGTTCTTCAACCTAACTGCCTCTGATCAATACTTGGCCATTGTCGTGCCTGGCAAGATGTTCAAGGACGAGTACGAAGAACAAGGTCTCGCTCCTGAAAACCTCTCTCGCACACTGGAAGACAGCGGAACCGTGACTTCGGTGCTTGTCCCGTGGAATACCTGCGGCGCTACGCAACAAGGCGTGTTGGGCGTGGATGTGCTCACGTTCCTGCCCTACTGCGTCTTCAACTATGTGAGCCCGCTGATGACCATGCTGTTCGGATACATGGGCTGGAAGATTCGCAAACTCAACCGCGGCAAGGCCGAGGCGGAGGTACAAGCATAACCTGCGTTTACGCGTTTATACCCGGATATAAACGCTTCACTCCCGATTCACATCCACACGTCGCCCCAACTTTGTGAAAGGGCCCCATCGCCCCCCTTGGGTGGGGGCACGCGCGAGCGCGCGAGAAAAAATGCAGCACCAAAAAGAAGGCCGCCCTATCCAAGGGCGGCCCTACCAAAATCACATCCGAATGCGTCGGATGCTTCTCCCACCTTAAGTTTATTTCCTACCGGAGCACCAGCTCGCGGTCGCTGTATTTGCGATTTTGTCCGGTCATGGTAATCACATACACGCCCGAGGACAGCCTTTCCTTGGGTTGCGCCCAGACTTGACGTTGGCCGGCTTTGAGTCCTTTCAATTCTCGCATTTCTACGCAACGGCCTTGCTCGTTGCAGATGGTCAGCACGTAGTCGCCGTCCACCTCTGGGGTGAAGGCCACGCGGAACCAATCCCCTTCAGTGCCAAACACGTCCAGGCTGCGGGAGTCCACTTCTGCTTCCTCTTCTTCTTCAGCGATCAGCAGCGGCTCCAAAGGAATGTCCTGTCGCACCTCGATCAGCTGGGTGTAGATGGAGGCGTTGCCGGCACAATCGGTGATGGTCCAGGTGCGCAAGATGTCCTGGTCGGCGCAACAGGCATTCTCGGTCATCACATCGCCCATGCCGGTCACGGGAATGCCTTGCAACGTGCCTTCGTAGAAGAACCAGCCGCTCATGCCCCATTCGGCGTTGCGGTTATTGGCCGCCTCGCCCACTTGGAATCCGAACTCGAAGTTGGCCGGAGCGTGGGTCAGGCTGAGTACTGAGCCTTCAAAGTCGTACGCACCGATCAGCTGGCTGTTTTCCGAGAGCTTGTAATAGCTCCAGGTCTTGTACAGTTCACCGGCCACTCCGTAGTCGTCCTTGTAGCCGCCGCCGGCTTCGCTCCACGCATCCCAGTCCTTGCGGTCTTCGAGGTGGATGTCAATGATCCAGCTGTGCAGCGGATAGGCCGCGTTGTACACCTGACCGGTGATGTGCGCGGTGCCGGCTTCAAGGTCTTGGACGAAGCTGCCGCCGTCTTGGTTGAATACGTAGTTCTCCCCAAACTCTGCAGGGAGCCCCGGCAACCACAGGGCAACGGTGGCAAAGTCGGTCACTGTATTGCCCAGATCGCACGTGTGCTCATCGATTTCACCGAGTTCGGTAATGGTTTCTTCCACGAAGATTTCGACGTCGTCGTCGCATTCGCCGTCTACGGTCACCTCAGGCATGGGCGGAATCTCTTCACAGGTCACCACCAGGTCTTCAGGTGCTTCTTGCCAAACTGGTGCATAGCTGTCCACCACTTCCACCACTTGCTGGATGATGCTGGCGTTACCACAGGCGTCGGTCGCCGTCCACGTGCGCAGCAAGGTGAACTCGCTTGAACATTGGGTGTCCAGACGCTCCTCGTTGAATGCAATCGATCCACCAGCGCAATCGTCGGCAATGTCCACGTGCACGAGCAGCTCAGGGTCGCCGCATTGGATCATCATGTCTTCAGGGTATGCCGTGAATGCCGGGGCTGCATCGTCCAGCACCTCAATCAACTGCACGTGTTGCACCGCATTGCCGCAAAGGTCTGTAGCCGTCCAGGTGCGTTGCAGCAGGCTGACGCAGCCGGTTTCCAACCACTCCTCTTCCAGCTGCACAGCAACGTCTGAGCAGTTGTCCAACGCATGCACGTTCGCAGGGTCGGGTACTTGACCGCAGGACACTGTGATGTCCTCTGGAGTATTCACCAGGGCTGGCGCCACCAAATCGGTCACCTCGATTTGCTGAATGGCAATCGCCGTGTTGCCGCATGCATCCACCGCAGTCCATGTGCGAGTGATGGTGTAAGGGCACTGGCCGCCGTCCAGGTCTTCTTCGAACATGAGCAGCACACCGTTGCCACAAGCATCATCGGCGGTCACCTCAGCAAGAACGGGAATGTTGTCGCAGCTGACCTGTACCGACTCGGGCACACCCAAGATCACAGGCGCCTGGATGTCAGTGCGGAAAATCTGCTGTTGCGCAGTTGCTGTGTTTCCACAAGCATCGGTGGCCACCCAGCGGCGGGTGATCACCTCGCCACACGCCAGCGCTTCGCTGAATTCAATGAAGGTCACCTCAGGCGCTGCGGTGCAGTTGTCCATGGCCTGAGGATGCACGGCTTCGGGCACCTCGTCGGTCAAGCAGGCCAACTGGATGTCTTCCGGCACACCCACAAAGTATGGTGACAAAGCATCCTCCACAAAGAGCAGTTGCGCGATGCTGTTGGCGTTGCCGCATGCATCAGTTGCCGTCCAGGTGCGTTGCAAGGTGTAGCTACAGCCTGTACCGAGTTGCACTTCGGTGAAGGTCACATCTGCTATGTCGTTGCAAGCATCGGTCACTACGGGCTCTGCTGGGACTGGAATGTTGTCACACGTCACCGCAATGTTGGGCGGAATGCCTGCGATCACGGGCGGTGTTTGGTCGATAACGTGCAGCGTCTGCACCGCAGAAGCCGTGTTGCCACAAGCATCCATAGCGGTCCAAGTACGGGCGATGTCGTACTCGCACCCGATGCCCAAGGCTTGGTCTTGGTAGCTCATGACCACCGTAGCGCCACAATCGTCGATCACATTCGGCAAAGGCACGTTGGCCAGTGCCGAGCACTCCACGGTCATGTCCGCAGGCGCTGTAACAAATACAGGAGCCTGCTCATCGGTGAGGTTTACGCTTTGCGAGACCACCGTTGTGTTGCCGCAGTCGTCTGAGGCAATCCAAGTGCGTATGATGGTGATTTCACACCCGGTACCCATGATGTTCTCGGTGTAGGTCACCGCTACCTCATCGTCGCAGTTGTCGCTCACCTCGGGGTCTGGCAAATCCGGAATGTTGTTACAGGTGGTGTTGATCACCGAAATGATGCCCTCAAGCACGGGAGGCTCGTTGTCCTCGACCTGCACGCTTTGCACAAGCACAGCCGCGTTTCCACAAGCATCAGTCGCTGTCCAGGTGCGGATGATGTTGGGGCACCCTCCGGTTTCAAAGGTCTCAACCAAGTCGATCATGACCGTGCTGCAATCGTCTGATGCGAACACCACCGGAGGAGGAGGAATCTGACCACACTGCGCAATGATGTCCCCCACCTCGGTATCGAAGACAGGAGGCGTAGTGTCAATGAAGGAAATGGTTTGCGCAGCGCTGGCGCTGTTGCCGCAGGCATCGATGGCCGTCCACGTGCGCACCACCGTGAAGGTGTTGGCGCAGGGGCCGTCCAAGGTTTCCTCAGTAAAAAGCACTTCAACATCTCCGCAATCGTCTGCCGCGGTTACCGCAGCGGGATCGGGCAAAGCCGCCGCGCAATCCAACGTGAGGTCGGCCGGTACGTTTTGCAGTTCTGGAGCCAGTTGGTCGCCGATGTACAGGACCTGCTCCGCTTGGGCGGAGTTGCCACAAGCATCGGTAGCGGTCCAGGTGCGTCGCAGCAGTTGCTGGCAGCCCGAGCCCTCTTCTGTTTCTTCAAAGGTCACCGTGACCGCATTGCAGTCGTCTTCCACAATGGGGTTACCCACAGGCGGAATGCCGTCTGAGCAAACCAAGGCTTGATCCTCGGGTACGTAAACAAAGTTTGGCGGCTGGTTGTCAAACAGTTCCACGGTTTGGGTGAAGGTGCTGCTGTTGCCGCAGTTGTCGGTAGCGGTGTACACGCGCTCCAGGATTTGGCCACAGAAGTCGCCCGACTGGGTTTCGGTGAAGGAAAGCTCCACGTTGGGGTCGCAATCGTCGGCAACGTTGATGAAGCTGATGGGGTCAATGACGCAGGAAGCGGTCACCACCGCATCTCCTGAGAAGATGGGCGGCTCGGTGTCACTCAGCGTCAAGCTCTGGGTGTGTGAGACGGTGTTGCCACACTGGTCGGTAGCCGTCCAAGTACGCAGCATCTGGATACCACAATCCAGCGGAGTGATGGTTTCTGCCAAGGATACTTCCACCTCTGCGTCGCAGTTGTCGGTGGCCGTAATCACTGGAGGATCTAAGGCCACAGTGCAGCTCCCATCTACGTCCGAAGGGTACGCGCTGAGCTCGGGCGCTTCGCTGTCCACAAAGGTGAAAGTCTGGGTGAAGGTGGCCACGTTGCCACACGCATCAAGTGCAGTGTAGGTGCGTACCACACCGGCGCAAGCCTCGGTAGGCATTTCTACGTCTTCGTGCGTGAGGTCTATTCCACTGCAGTTGTCGCTGGCGGTGACTGTCGCTGCAGGGAGTGCATCGCCACACATCAACTCAAACCAGGTGGGGGCTTCTGCAAACACGGGAGCTTCGGTGTCCACCACAGTAACGTTCTGTACAATCACTGTACTGTTGCCGCAGGCGTCCAAAGCGGTCCAGATGTACTGTCCGGTAGCACCGCACTCCTGGGAAGGCAGGGCAATGTCTACCTGCACGTCCACCACAGCGCTGCACGCGTCTGCGAACTCAGGCGTGGCTGGAGTAAACGCACCATCGCAGGACACTTCCGCATCGTTCACCGGTGAAACCGGCTGGGGGCCCGCATCGTCAATTTGAGTGATGGTGCGACTGACGCTTGCTGTGTTACCGCACGCATCCATAGCGGTCCAGGTGTGCACCACCAACTGGCCGCAGCCTGTGGAGTTGATCGACTCCGAGAAGGCTACATCCACTGCCTCGTCACACGCATCGCTGACCTCTGGGGTAAACGGAGGAATAGGATCCCCGCAAGCGATGTCGAGGTCTTCAGGGGCATTCAAAAACACCGGTGCTTCGGTGTCGATGACGGTGATGAACTGGTTGGCTTGCAGCGCGTTTCCACAGGCATCGGTAACGGTGTATACGTATTCGAGTGTGGGCAGACAGGTGCCTGAGAAGGCATTTACTTCAACAGTCCATTCTCCTGCGCCATCACCACAGCCGTCCACTTCAATAAAGGGTTCGGGCACTTGGTCACACGCTACAGTCATGTCTTGCAGATCAGTGAGAATGGTGGGACCTGCGGTATCGATGGCGCCCACGAGTTGCTGGGCAGTTGCCGTGTTGCCGCAGTCATCTGTGGCCGTGAAGGTGAACACCGTCAGTTCACCGCAGAGATCGGCGTACGGGCAGTCCACCTGGCCTTGGTCACTGGTGCCGTCCACGTAGTTTTCGTTCACAATGGTGAGTGCATCGGTAATTTGGCTTGGCGTCAACTCGGTACTGCAACCGCCAATCACAGCATCTGCCTGGTCCAGCAGCTCTTGCAAGGTTGTACCGGTGAGTTCCCCTGCGCCCAGCACCAACTCAGTCATCGATGCGTAAGCTCCGGCAAAATCGGGGTCGTATGCGTCAAAGCCCAAGGTGAGTTTGAGTGCCACCAGGTGCTGCGCCAAGGCATTGCTGTACCCACCCGGATCTACCATGTCGCCCGCAGGCAGCACAGCAGGTGTGCCACCTGCAGGTAAGAACGCCTCTACAGCAGCGGACGAGGTCAAGGTCAAGGTGTTTTCGCAGCCGATGGTGAGCCCGTTGGGGAACGCGGCGTCAAAGTGCGCATCGCGGTAGGCGCCCGGGTTGTCGCCACTGGCAGACGATCCCCACCCGCCCGGAGTTTGGGTGCGGAACTGGCCGCACATGCCCTCTTCAAACGGAAGGGCTTCGGTGGTGACCGTGACTGCTGTTTCGCCGCTGCAGGCATCGGTCGCGGTGGGCCATGCAGGGCTGGTGGTCTCGCCGCAGTCCACAAAGCTCAACTCGGGCAAGGGGCTCATGGCAGGCGGCGTGGTGTCTTCTACTGTAATGGTTTGGGTGCACGTGGCGGTTTCACCAGCCGTGGTGGTGACCGTCCAGGTGCGGGTGATGATCAAAGGGCAATCACCCGAAGTGATGTCCTGGTAGTCGAGGCTCATTTCAGGGCAAAGGATTTCGGGGGTGCCTGTATTGGATGGATCAGTGCTGTCGCCGCATTCCACGGTGACATCCGCCACACAGTCAATCAGTTCGAGTGGCTCGCAACCGCCTTCGCCGTTGATGTCGGCGTTGCCTTCCACGTATGCTCCGTCCAAGGTTCCAGTGTAATCCATCCAGGTGCTCATCCCGTGCGCACCGTTCTGGTCGTTGGCGGCCTCTCCCACTTGCAGGCCAAAGTAGTAGTCGGATGGCATGTGGGTCACATCCAGGGTGCCTTCCCACGCACCGCCAGCCACCAAACGGTTGGCCGAATCGGGGTGCATGATGTAGTAATCCCAAGTGGTGTATAAATCGCCCACGGTAGTGGCGTTGCCTTTCCAGCTGCGACCAAGCGCACTCCACTCGGTCCAGCTCATGCGATCGGTGAACCATATGTCAATGTAGAGCTCGTATGCGGGAGCGTCTTCATTGTAGGTATTGCCGTAAATGTGGGCTGTACCGTCCGAGAACGTTTCAAACGTGCCGCCGTCCGCGTCAAAGAACCACCGGTGATTGACAGGACCGGGCAAGTTGGGGATCCACAGCACACGTTGTGCGGATCCAAATCCGGTGATGGTGCATTCCTCAAGGGAGCACGGGTTGTCCTGGGCAGGTCCGGTGAGTGGGAGCACCAGAATCAGGAGCAGGGATGAAACGGCATATCGCATAGGTTGTTCCGGGTTAGTCGGCCCCATGCATGGATATCAGTACAATTTTCAGGTGCCCCGAAGGGCTTTCTTATATACGGCACCGAGTGCGTTTTCGTTCCGAATCTCAACGCGTTTTGTGACAAATCATGAATTCACCCACATGCATGTGATTTTTCACCTACAACACATCACTCGGTTACCTCACACCACATCGATTTGCGATCTTGTCACCTCCAACCGCAAGTTATGGCCAAACCCACCGATCAGTCCAACCGCATCTTGCTCTTCACCATGGGCACCATTGTGGTGATTGCAGCGTGCATCGGCTGGTTCAACTACCAGCAGCAAATCGAGCTGTTTAAGGAGAAGGAACTTTTCAAGCTCGATTGCATTGCCAACGCAGTGGGCTACAAACTGGACGCGAAGGAACACCGCCGCTTGCTCCAGGAATTTCCGGATTCGACGGCTGTGGATGCGCTTGCAAAGGACCCCGTATACATGGAGTACCGCATGATTTTGGCGCAGGCTGTAAAGATGAAGAAGCTGTCTTCGCAGATGTACACCTTGATTTACGACAGCACCGAGAACCACTTTGTGTTTGGTCTCAACTCCGATAAGCAACCACTCTGGGGTTTCTCCTACGACTCCTACCCCCAGGAACTGCTGGATCTTTACAATACCGGCGGCGTGCTGGACATGTATGAAGACGACAACGGTACGTGGCTCTCAGCGGTGTACCCCCTGATGGACATGGAAGGCAACGTGGTAGCCGCACTTCAAGTGGATGAGAAGTTCGACATCTACCAGATGCGGGCCCGCAACAAAGTGCTGTTCAATGTGATTTTGTCATTGATCATCATTTTCATCATCGGCACCCTGATGTTCTTCAGCGTACGGCACCTGCTGACGCGCCAAAAACGGATTGCACAGGAACGGCAAGAGGTCGAGAACCTACGCAAAGAGCTACTGGCCAACATTTCGCACGACCTGCGCACGCCCCTGGCTTCCATCCAAGGCTACTTGGAAACCATCCTGATGAAAGACGACACGTTGGAACCTGAGCGCCGAACGCAGTTCTTGAACACAAGTCTTGCAGGCACAGTACGACTACGCACGTTGGTTGACGAGCTGTTTGAGCTGTCTAAGCTGGAAGCCAAAGAAACCCAGCTCCACGCCGAGCCGATCAACCTCATTGACCTGATCCACGATGTAGTAGCCGTGCACCGCGGAACCGCCCAAACCCAGCAAGTACAAGTGCACACACACATTTCAGAGGACTTGGGACTGGTGAACGGGGACACCAAGCTGGTGGACCGCGTGCTGAACAACATCATCGGCAACGCCATCAAGTACTGCAACCCTGGTGATCGCGTGGACATTGCCGCAACAAGCATTGAAGGCGGCGTGGAAGTGGTGATCGAGGACACCGGAGCAGGCATCCCCGCCGAAGACCTGCCGCACATCTTTGACCGCTTTCGCCGTGGCAAAACTGAAAAATCGGGCACGGGTCTGGGCCTGGCCATTGTACGCCGCATCCTGGATCTGCACGGAGCTGAATATGCGCTGAAGAGCATGGAGGGCCAAGGCACCACCTTCAGCTTTATTCTGCCCTGCTGGAAGGCAGCCGCATCAGAATAGTCGCATTGGCTCGGGGCGTTCAAGTGGCTATATTCGCGAAGAACCCAACGCCCTTATCCACTTGAGCACTGCAACCTCTTTCCGCACAGACCTTGAAATTGCCCAGGCCTGCGAGATGCAGCCAATCCAACAGATTGCTGCCAAACTCAACCTCACCGAAGACGACCTTGAACTCTACGGCAAGTACAAAGCCAAGATTCCACTGAATGTCATGAACCCTTCGCGTGTAGCGCAGGGCAAGCTCATTCTGGTCACGGCCATCACCCCCACTCCTGCGGGCGAAGGCAAAACCACCACTTCCATTGGTCTGACCGAAGGCCTGAACCGCATTGGCAAGCAAACCACCGTTGTGCTGCGCGAGCCCAGCCTGGGTCCCGTATTTGGCATCAAAGGCGGTGCGGCCGGCGGCGGCTACAGCCAAGTGGTGCCCATGGAGGACATCAACCTGCACTTTACTGGCGATTTTTCGGCCGTAGAAAAGGCCAACAACCTGCTGAGCGCGCTGATCGACAACAACCTGCAGTCGCGCACCCGCTCGTTGGGCTTGGACCCTCGCCAGATCTACTGGAAGCGCGTGATGGACATGAACGACCGCGCGCTGCGCAACATCACCATCGGACTGGGCGGCACCGCCAACGGCATGCCGCGCCAAGACGGCTTCAACATCACCCCTGCTTCTGAAGTCATGGCCATCCTCTGCATGGCCGAAGGCATGGCGGACTTGAAGGAAAAGCTCGGCAATATCTTCGTGGGCTTTACCATGGACCGCAAGCCTGTGTACGCGCGTGACCTCAATGCTGAGGGCGCCATGGCCCTGCTCTTGAAGGATGCCATCAAGCCCAACTTGGTGCAAACCCTGGAGGGCAATCCGGCCATCATCCACGGCGGACCGTTTGCCAACATTGCACAGGGCACCAACACCATTATTGCCACCAAGATGGGGCTCTCGCTCAGCGATTACGTAGTGACCGAGGCCGGCTTCGGCGCAGACCTGGGCGCGGAGAAGTTCCTGAACATCAAATGCGGCTACGCAGGCCTGAAGCCCGACGCCGTTGTAGTGGTCGCTACCATCCGCGCCCTGCGTCACCACGGCGGCGCGCCCAAAGAGGAGTACAACACTCCGAGTATGGAGCGCGTCCAAGCCGGCATCACCAACCTGGAGAAGCACCTGGAAAACGTGCAGAAGTTTGGCCTGAAACCCGTGGTGAGTGTCAACCACTTTGGCACCGACTCACAAGAAGAAATTGATTTTGTCATTGCCCGCTGCGCCGAATTGGGCGTCAAGGCCGTCCTGGCCAAAGGCTGGGCGGACGGCGGCGCCGGCACCGAAGCCCTGGCCCGCGCTGTGGCCGAGGTGGTGGACAGCGGCGAGGCCAACTTCCAACAGCTCTACGACTGGAACCAACCCATCCGCACCAAAATCGAGACCATCGCTCGCGAGATCTACGGCGCCGATGGTGTGGAATACGAAAAGAAAGCCGTGACCGACCTCAAGCGGATTGAACAGCTGGGGCTGGAAAACCTGCCGGTGTGCATGGCCAAGACTCAAAAGTCCTTCTCGGACGACGACAAAAAACTTGCCCGCCCCACCGGATTTACCGTGACCGTACGCGAGTTTGAGTTTGCTTCTGGCGCAGGCTTTTTGATCCCCATCCTCGGCAAAATGATGCGTATGCCTGGCTTGCCTGCCGTGCCCGCATCCGAAGGCATGGACATCGACAACAACGGCACCATTACCGGACTCTCCTAACCCTCCTGTTCCTGCGTTATGTACGTATACCGCAACATATCGCCCGCGATCATCCTCCGTTTTGCGTGGGCCAACCTCTTGTTTTTTGGACTCTACAGTGGTGTGCTGGTCTACATTGACCACGCCGTCGAGCACATCGGCGAAAAGTTCCACATCCCCTTTGTGCCGTTGAGCGTGATTGGTATTGCCGTTGCGTTTTACCTGGGCTTCAAGAACAACGCGTCCTACGACCGCTTTTGGGAAGCACGTAAGATCTGGGGCGGGATTGTGAACACAAGCCGCACCTGGGCCAACCAGGTCATGAG
>JBMYJR010000029.1:0-35726 GCA_049594615.1 Flavobacteriales bacterium | reverse complement strand
CCCAACGTGTCAGCAGCAACGCCTATATACCACAACCCAAACGCGCAAACCTTCCCGACCCTCCCACCACCTCCCCTGGCGGCCCGCCCACCCTCCAAACCCCAACACCCCCCACCTCCAATTACACCCTCCACCCGGCCATTTCCCGCGAAACGTACCTGCATGACGTGCGCCTTATGCTGCAGCACATCCAACGCGGAAACATCTACGAGGTCAACTACTGTCAGGAGTTTGTGGCCGAAGGGGTAGAGGTGGATCCCATGGCGCTGTACCTCAGCCTTAACCTGCATACCCAGGCCCCGTTCAGCGCCCTGCTTACCTGCCCGCAAGGCAGCCTGGTCAGCGGCAGCCCCGAGCGGTTCCTGCGCAAAACCGGCGAGCGCATTGTGTCCCAGCCGATCAAGGGTACGGCCCCTCGCGGTGCTACGCCCGAAGAGGACCAAGCCTTGGCCGCCGCTCTGCGGGCCGACCCCAAAGAAATCTCGGAGAACGTGATGATCACCGATTTGGTACGCAACGACCTTTCGCGCGTGGCCGATCGCGGTTCGGTACAGGTGGATGAGTTGTGCGGGATTTACTCCTTCCGCACCGTGCACCAGATGATTTCGACGGTGAGTTGTACGGCGCAAGGCGTGCATCCGGTGGATGTGATTCAGGCGTGTTTTCCCATGGGGTCCATGACTGGCGCACCCAAAGTGCGGGCCATGGAGTTGATCGATCAAGTGGAACACCGCCGCAGAGGGTGGTACTCTGGCGCAGTCGGATACTTCTCACCGGACGGTGACTTTGATTTGAACGTGGTCATTCGCAGCCTGGCGTACCGCCCAGATATGCGTACGTTGACCGCGGGCGTGGGCGGCGCCATCACCGCCAAAGCCCTTCCCGAACACGAATACGACGAGTGCCTGCTCAAGCTGCGGGCCCTCCAACTGGCCGGCGTCCATGCGTGATGCGGTGGCCGCGTTGCTGGCCCAACACGGCCTAGCGCCATCGGCCAAGGTGCTGGTGGCTGTCAGCGGCGGGGTGGACTCGGTGGTGTTGGCCCATGTGCTGCGAGCGTTGGGGTTTGACATCTCGATGGCCCACATGAACTACGGCCTGCGCGGTGCAGATTCCGATGCTGATCAGGCATTCGTGGAGTCGCTCGGTGCGGCATGGGATGTCCCTGTGCACGTGAAGCAGGTGGAGTTGGAGTCTGGAGCCAACATCCAGTTGGCGGCGCGCAGTGCACGCTATGTTTGGTTTGAAGAATTGCAAACCGCGCATGAGTATACATGGGTGGCCACCGGTCACCACGCCCACGACCATCTGGAAACGGTGCTTTTTCGCTTGATGCGCGGCACGGGCAACGCGGGTTTGGTGGGCATTCCGGTGGTGCGCGACCGCATTGTGCGCCCGTTGCGCAACACGCCCAAGCCCTTGGTGCTCGACTACGCCAAACAACACAAACTCACCTGGCGTGAGGATGCGTCCAACGCCTCGGATGCGTACACCCGCAACCGCATCCGCCACCACGTTGTGCCCATCCTCGAGGCGCGTGACCCCGAGGTGGTTCAACGCATGTTGGCCACTTCTGAACAAGCGCTTGAACAAGAGCGCGCAGTCCAGGCCTTGGCGGACGCTTGGGAATCGGAGTTGGTGGTGTTGCCTGCTGAAGAGTTGTGGTCCCGCAACCCGCTGCTGTGGGAACTGCTTAAACGCCGTGGCTTTACCTCAGGCCAAAGCGACCAAGTGGTGGGCTTGCGCGCTGCGGATTCCGGAAAGACTGTGCGCAGCGCGACGCATGTCGCGGTGCAGCATGGAGGTGTGGTGCATTTGTTGGCCGCGCCTAAAGCAGCACCAGCTTCCATTTCTATTCCAGACTTGGCGGCGCTGCAAAGGGTATTTGACGTGCAAATGTTTGCCGCAGACGAAGTCCCCGAGGTCTTTTTTGAGCGCAATGCCTTTTTTGTGGGAGATCCCGATGCCTTGGAGTTCCCGTTGGTGCTGCGCCGCTGGGAAGAAGGGGACCGCATTGCTCCCCTAGGCATGCAAGGCACCAAATTGCTGAGCGATGTGTTTGGACAGGCCAAGGTGCCTGTATATGCGCGTGGGCACGTACCTGTGTTGGCGGGAATTCAAGGCGTGCTCTGGGTTGCCGGGCATGCGCGCTCGCGTCACGCGTTGTTGGAGGCCGACACTTCTAAGGCGCTGGTTGTCAATCTGCGTCCGATGGTCTGACTGTTCTGAAACCTTCTTGGCACACTTCTCGTTTCTGTTAGTGCAAAACAATTAAACGGATGACATTCTTGACGTGCTCTATGACCGACCTGCCTAAACAGGTGGAGGCGATTCAATTCGCCAAGGAAGATGTGCTGCCGACAGTGCACGATCGCATGAAGCGACTGGCTTGTTTGATAAAAGCCATTTCATTGGAGGGCATGTCCTCTAGCTCGGTGACCCTCTGGATTCAAGGAGAAGCGCTGTGTTTGCGTGTGACCTCTCGCGTGATTGCAGCCAGCAACCACCAGATCATTCTGGAGAACGGTCTGCGCTTGCCCATCAAGGCCATTCACAAGGTGACCTTCAACCGCTAGCGCGAAGCTTTTGTGACCCCGGTGCGTGGCGGTTGTCTACCTTCGCGATGAACCGGCATGGCATTTACCACTTCACTTTCTTCTGAAAAAGACCGGCAACAGGCCTTTCTGTTGTTCCTGATCCTGGCGGCTGTATTTGTATCAGCGCTGGTGACCTGCAACCTCATTTTCCGCAAGTTCTTCCTTTGGGAGCCTTTTGGAGAAGGAGGTTTTTCGTTTGAACAAAGCGTGGGGTTGCTGCCCTATCCCATCACCTTTTTGGTCACCGATATCATTTCAGAAGTCTTTGGACGCAAGCGTGCCAACCAAGTGGTGGTGGCCGGGCTCATTGCTTCGGTGTTTGTGTTGTTGTTTGTGTACATGGGCATGGCGGCAAACGCGACCGGCTGGTCCGAAGTGCAAAACGCGGATTACGAAAAGGTATTTGGAGTGACCGTTGTGGGCATAGGGGCTTCCATGGCCGCGTACCTGATCGCCCAATCGCTGGATGTACGGATGTTCCATTTTTGGAAGACGCGCACCGGTGGACGCAAACTCTGGCTACGCAACAATTTGAGTACGATTCCATCCCAAGTCATCGACACCTCGGTGGTGCTGCTGCTGCTCTGTGCGGCGGGAGACATCGCTTGGGGGAACTTTGGCGTTCTGTTTCTAAATGGGGTGCTGTTCAAGGCGTTGGTGGCTTTGCTGGACACCCCGCTGGTGTATCTTTGCACCTTCGCCATTCGCAAGCGCTTTGGGTTGGAATGGGGCCAAGAAATCGCACTGTGATGGCTGTAGAAATCCAAGCAACAGAAAAAGTCAAGGCCCCTTAAAGAGGGGTTTAGAGATAAATTTGCCGTTCCCGCAACGAACATTGATATGTTGAGAATCAAAGGAGTATTTCTGACTGTTGGAATCCTGTTCGGATTCCTTTCCGCCCAATCTCAAATGCTTGAGCCCGTCAAGTGGGAGATCGAGCTTCATCAGCAAGACGAAAATCTTGCAACCTTGGTGGCGTCGTGTAAGATCGACAAGGGATGGCACGTCTACGCACTCGAAATCTCGGACCAAGTCATTGAGATCGGTCCGTTCCCCACTGAATTCTTCTGGACCGAGCTCTCAGGGGTAGATACCTTGGGCACCGACCAGCAATGCGAGTACATCGCGCACGCCGACCCCGTATACGACAACGCGGAGTTGTTCTACTTCGAGGACGAAGCGGTGTTCAAACGCGACATCGCCCTCAACGATCCGGCGGGCTTCAAGCTCTCGGGCGAGCTCAGCTACATGGCGTGTGACGATGAACAATGTGTCTTCCCACAACCCGTGCCGTTCACCTTTACAGCTGCCGACCTGACCCAGGATCCCGTTCCTGCATGTCCAGTCAAGCTGCTTCAACCCGTGGAATGGAGCTTTGACAGCTACCAAACCGACACCGAAGGCGAATACGAACTCTGGTTCCAAGCCAAGGTGGACGACCACTGGCACATCTATTCAGCAGATTTGGGCGGTGCAGAAGGCCCACTGCCCACCGAATGGTTCTACTCCGAAGACGACACTGGCTACGAGCTGGTAGGGCAGGTCAGCGAATGCAACCCCATCGTCGAGTACGACCCCAACTTTGCCATGGACCTCAAGTACTACGAGCACAACGCCACTTGGGTCCAGCGCGTGAAGACCACTGCCGCTGACCTCCCTGTGGTGCACGGCGACGTATCCTTCATGGTGTGTGACAGCATGCGATGTTTGCCACCAGAGTACGCCGCGTTTGAATTGGATTTGAGCCAAGCCAAGCCGGCTTCTGAACTTACAGACCCTTGCCCCGAGGAGGACCAAGAGCAAGGTTCCGTTCCCGGTTCTACCGGTGACTTGGAGCAGATGAGCTTTTTTGAGATGTTCGCGAGCGGCTTTGCATGGGGTTTTGTGGCTCTGCTGACTCCTTGCGTGTTCCCGATGATCCCCATGACCGTATCGTTCTTCACCAAGCAGAGCAAGACGCGTACAGCGGGCATTCGCAACGCCATTTTCTACGGCGTGAGCATCATTGCCATCTACACTGGCCTCGGTCTGGCGATCACCGCCATTTTTGGGGCGGATGCGCTCAACGTGATCTCCACCGATCCGTATTTCAACCTGTTCCTGTTTGCGCTGCTGGTGCTCTTTGGCTTCAGCTTCCTGGGCGCGTTTGAAATCCAGTTGCCTGCCAGCTGGGGCAACAAGATGGACATGGCCGCGAGCAAACGCACCGGTTTTGTGGCCATCTTCTTCATGGCCGCCACCCTGGCGATAGTGTCTTTCAGCTGTACCGGCGCATTGGTGGGTACGGCATTGGCCACCGCTGCAAAAGGCGGGTATGGCGGTCCAGCTTTGGTGCTGTTCGGCTTCTCGTTTGCGCTGTCGCTGCCCTTTATGCTGTTTGCCATTTTCCCATCGTGGCTCAACACCCTGCCCAAGTCCGGCGGTTGGTTGAACTCGGTGAAGGTGGTACTCGGCCTGGTGGAAATCGCCTTCGCATTCAAGTTCCTCTCGAACGCGGATCTGGTATGGCAAGCAGGCCTGCTCAAGCGCGAAGTGTTCATCGGTGTATGGATCGCGATCTCTTTATTGACGGCACTCTACCTTTTTGGAGCCTACCGCATGCCGCACGATTCGAAAATGGAGAAGTTGTCGGTGACCCGATTTGTGTTTGGACTGTTCTTCGTGTTCATGACCATTTACCTGCTGCCCGGTATGTGGGGTGCCAAGGTGGAGCTCATTTCGGGCTTCCCACCACCCATGACCTACGCTGAAAATACCGGCGGATTCGCTGGCGGTGGCAGCGGCGGTGGCGACCACGGCTCCAGCGGACACTTTGAAGTTGAATACTTCGATTACTACGAAGCGCAGGAAGTGGCCAAAACCGAAGGCAAACCCCTACTGATCGATTACACCGGTTGGGCCTGCGTAAATTGCCGCAAGATGGAAGAGACCATCTGGCCCAACAAAGAAGTCGTGAAGCGCATGAGCGAGGACTTTGTTGTGGTGTCGCTCTACGTGGATGAACGCACCAAGCTCCCTGAGAGTGAGTGGCGCACTGAGCAATACGGTGGCAAGGAATTCCGCATCCGCAACATCGGCAACAAGTGGAGCTACATGCAGGCCAGCAAGTACAACGTGAACGCCCAGCCGTATTACGTGATCGAAGACCACAACGGCAACCAGCTTGGCGGTGATGCGTCATGGAACTCGGATCCGCAAGTGTTCATCGACTTCCTGGAAGAGGGCAAGCAAGCTTACATGAAGGCGCACTGATCCGGGTTGTCAAGGTCAACTACAAAGCCAACTGAACCATTCACAACGTAGATGGCACCTGCGCTAGGAATTGTGGGTGGATGCGCGCGGACCTTGCTCGTGTTGAGCGTTTAACGCTTGGCAGGTGAGTGGAGGCGGGGGCGAGGGGCCGAGGCCCGCGGGGGGATCCGCACGTCGCCGGTAAACCTTTGCATCCTTTGACAGGTACGCTGAGCGCAGTTTCCCGAAATTTGCACCATGTCTGAGACCAAGAAAATCCCAACCGCCGTATACGCGGAAATGACGCCCAACCCGTCCACCATGAAGTTTGCCGCAGACCGGCTGCTGATCACCGGCGGACACCAGGTGGAATTCACCTCGGCCGAACAAACCAAGGGCTTCTCCCCATTGGCCGAAGAGTTGTTCCATTTCCCGTTTGTGAAGTCGGTGTTCATCAGCGGCAACTTTGTGACCGTCACCAAGGACGATTCACTCGGTTGGGAAATGATTGTGCAGCAACTGCGTGAGTACGTGCGCGACTGGCTCATGGAAAACCAGGATGCGGTCACCGCCATCCCGGAAAACCTGACCGGTGCCTCGGACCCCGGTGAAGTCGAAGAAGCTCCCTTTGCCCAGAAGGCATCGGCCATCGATTACAGCCAGTTTTCACCCACCGAGCACGACGAGCAAATCAAGTTCCTCTTGGACGAGTTTGTACGCCCGGCGGTGGAGCAAGACGGCGGCGCGATTGATTTCAAGGCCTTTCACGAAGGCAAGGTGTACGTGCAAATGCGCGGTGCGTGCAGCGGTTGTCCCTCAAGCGCGCAAACCCTCAAAGGCGGCATCGAAACACTGCTGAAAGCCAATTTGGATGTGGTGGAAGAAGTGGTGGCCGAAGACGCCTGATCACTGCATTTTTCGAACGCTGGCCTGCAGATCGGCGAGCATGGTCTTCATCTCTGCGAGGTCGGGCGTGTAGGCCCCTTGATCCGGCAAGTCAAAACAGATGTAGCCTTGCGCTTCCCATACTTCGCGGACCTCACTGAGTTCCAGCGCGTAGGGCTCGTACTGCGGGTTGTCTGAGATGAGCTCCACGGTGCCCGCTGCGGCGTTGAGTGGCCCCATGCGTTTGTACACCAGGCCGTCGGTTTGGGTCACCAAGATGTAACACTGGCCCGGGCGCATGCGCTCCAGTTGTTCTACGAATGCGCCAATGATGTAGGCGCCATTGGGGATGGGCAGCATGCTGTCGCCATCAATCTGGAATACGCGGTGGGTCTGGCTGTGGCGGAGCTCCTCAAAGGGCAATTGCAACAGGGGCAATTCCTCAATGAATTCAGCGTCTGCGAAGCCGCCGGTGTAACCTGCGCTTGCGCGATCGGGAACCAAACTGAGCAATGAGCTGTTGTCCTTTTGCCCATCTACGGCTACTGGCAACACACGCAGGGGCATGTCCAGGTGGTTCTTCTTGCGAGAACCTTCCGTGGTCATTTGGGTGAGGATGAGGTCGTCAATGGTGACGCCAAAGTAGCGCGCCATGAGCGTGAGGGTGCTCAGACGAGGGTCTGCGCGTCCTTCTTCATAGGCGCCTATGGCCGAGCGGTTGCTGCCAATCTTCTCCGCAAATTGGGCTTGTGTGAGCCCTTGTTGTTTGCGAAGTACGCGGAGATTTTCTGCCAAAAATGACATGCTAACAAAATTAGTCAACCAAAACGGTTTGCCAAGTGTCTCCGGGCGAATGGTGAAAAACACACGGTGGATGTTCATAAACCTCCGATCGGTGTAAAAGCGCTATCTTGGTGTTCCTGTTTTACTGATCTGACTGAAGCTTTATCCATGATTGCTAAGTACACCCTGACCCTATTGACCGCGGCCATTCTTAGCCTCGGTACAACCGCCCAAAAGATCTGTGGCCTGGGCAACTACGCAGAAGCGTGTGCGCACGACCAGTGCCAGCTCATGGCCGACCCGGAGGACAAGTTCTCTTTCATCCCGCCGCCCGCGGATTTCGTATTCGGTGCGGCGCGTTCGGTGAACATTACCGTGAACTACACCGGCTTTAC
The DNA here is from genome assembly GCA_049594615.1 of Flavobacteriales bacterium. Lineage (GTDB taxonomy): Bacteria > Bacteroidota > Bacteroidia > Flavobacteriales_D > Sanyastnellaceae > CAXPZW01. Next base: position 27,835 of record JBMYJR010000029.1, on the reverse strand, counting down.
CACCGCGGCGCAAAACGCCTTCCAGTACGCGGTAGACATTTGGGCCGCCAACTTGACCTCCAGCGAGAACATTGTGATCGACGCCACCTTCACCACCTTGGGTGCAGGCGTGCTCGGTTCGGCCGGTCCCTCCACTGTTCAGCGCAACTTCGCGGGAGCACCCTTGCTCAATACTTGGTACCCAAGTGCGTTGGCCAACAGCTTGGCTGAAACCGATTTGTCACCCGGGCAGGCCGACGTAAACTGCTTCTTCAACAGTGCGTTCAACTGGTATTACGGCACCGACGGGAACACCCCTGGCGGCCAGTACGACTTTGTGTCTGTAGTACTCCACGAGTTGGGTCACGGGTTGGGCTTCATTGGCTCGGCGGGCTACTCTGGTGGTACAGGTTTCTTGGGTTCGGGTGGCAGCAACTACGTCTACGACACCTTTGTCGAGAACCAAGGCGGCACCGACATCGACACCTTTGCCAGCGGAACCACGGCATTGGGTTCGCAGTTGACCGGAAATCAACTCTACTGGAACGGTGCAGAAGGCATTGCGAATAACGGTGGTAACCGTCCTCGCTTGTACGCTCCAAGTTCCTGGAACGGCGGCTCCAGCTTCAGCCACCTCAACGAGGGCACCTACCCATCGGGCAATGAAAACTCACTCATGACCCCGCAGATCGGGGCGTCAGAGGCCATCCATACCCCGGGGCCGATCACATATGGTATGTTTCTGGACATGGCCTGGCAAGTGGGCGGGTGCGCCATCACCAATGTGCAGTTGGGCACCCAGTTCTCCTGCAATCCGGGGAGCAACACGTACTCGCAGCAGCTGATCATCACCTACGAGAACAGCCCATCTACAGGGTTCATCGACATCAATGGTAACCAGTACCCTGTGTTCAGCAGCCCACAGCTCATCACCATCAACGGATTACCCGCCGACGGGCAACCGGTGGACATCGATGTGTTCTTCACCAACTTCCCTTCGTGCACCTTTTCGGCCCCGGAATTTTGGACCGCGCCGGCGCCATGTTGTGCCGATATCCGATTGGACTATGTGGATCCTGCTGGGGCGCAAATCGCGCTCAAGAACTGGGGAGCCTGTGATACCGACGTCAGCAATTACATCCTCTCGCTCAACGGGGTAGATGTGTTGGCCAGCACGTTGGTACCGGCTTCTGGAGACATTGTATTGAGCACCGACGAGGTGGTGCTGTTGGATTGGCCGGCGCTGGGAGGCAATACTACTGGCGACGTGGCTGTATTCAATCCCGGAGCCAATACGGCCTTCCTGTCAGGACTGATCGATTACATCCAATGGGGTGCTGCGGGCCAAGCACGTGAAGCCCAGGCCGGCGCTGCAGGAGCGTGGTCAACGGGTACGTTTGTGGATGGCCTTGCGCCCTTCACCTTCATTGGTGGCCAGGGCGATGTGGGCGTGACCTTCTGGGAAGTGACTACCGAGCCGTGTAGCATCAACAGCATTGTCGCAGGCCTACAGACCCCGTGTGATCCTGCAGACGATACTTACGGGCAAGAACTGATCATTGGCTACATCAACCCTCCGGGGTCGGGATCACTGAATGTGAACGGGGTGGATTACCCCTTCTCCGGAGCCACCTTGGAAGGGGTCGACGTAAGCGGCCTCATCAGTGATGGAGCTGCAGTGGATGTCACCGCATTCTTTACCGCTGAGCCTGGCTGCACGGCAACGGTGAATGCGGTTTTCGTAGCCCCAGATCCGTGCTTGAATCTGTGCCCGACCGACGTCAACACCGACGGCAGCATCGACATTGCAGACATTCTATTTGTTTTGAGTGATTTTGGGTGCTTGCTCTCCTGCCCAGGAGACGTTACTGGCGACGGCAAAACTGACACCGCAGATATTCTGGCCATTGTAGCGGACGTAGGCACCACGTGCCCGTAACTAGCGGCTGATCTCAAACCGCCGGGTGCGGATGCGGTCGCCGTCGAGCACAAGCAATACATACACCGAGTTGAGCAAATCGCTCACCTTGACTCGGGTGCTGCCCGGGACACATTTTCCGCTCTTAATGATGCGGCCGTTTGCGTCGCAAATGTCAAACAGGGGTTTGGATCCTGAGGGCGTGTAATCCACGCTGAGGGTGTCCTGGCTATCGTTCAGCCGAACTTTGAGGGGGTTGGAGAACCAGCGCATGTTGTGTAAGTTAGTTGAGGTAATTCGGTCCCACGTATACGCCCGAAATCCCCCACAGGTTACATGGAAGCATCTTTAAAGGCGCCTTTGCGTGCTGTCTTGGTCGACGATGAACGCCTCGCCCGCGAAAACCTCGAGCTGTTGTTGGAGGAGTTTTGCCCAGAAGTACACGTGGTCGGCAAGGCCGCAGGGGTGGAGGGAGGCCTCGCGGTGATCAGCGAAACCTCGCCCGATGTGCTCTTTCTGGACATCCGCATGCCCAGTGGCGCAGAAGGGTTTGACCTGCTGGCCCGGCTGCCCAGCCGCAATTTTCAGGTGGTGTTTGTCACCGCGTTCAAGGATTACGCCATCCGCGCTTTGAACGCCAGCGCAGTGCACTACGTGCTTAAGCCGATCGACATTGAAGATCTGCAGTACGCCGTGCGCAAATTGGTGGATGTGCACAAGGCCTTGATGACTTCGCCCCCTTCGCGGGAGCAGTACGCGGCTTCGTTGGATGAGTTGCAACACACCATTCGCACCCAAGGCAAGCCGCAGCGGCTGACCTTGTACCACAACCGCGGATTTCGCATGGTGGATGTGGCCGATATTGTGCGGTTGGAAGCCGCCGATTCCTGCACTGAGTTCCACTTCACCGACGGGTCCACTTACTTGGACACCAAGACCCTACGCGTGTATGAAGACTTGCTCAAAGACCAGCAGTTCGTGCGCATCCACAAGTCTCACGTGATCCACCTGGCCCACCTCAAGGAGTACCTCAACAAAGACGGCCATTTAGTGCGCATGGTGGACGGCAGCCAGGTGCCTGTGGCCCGTGCAAAGTTGAGCTGGTTCCTGTCCATGGTGCGGGGGCTGTAACCTTTCCCTGCGCATAGCCTACGGTTCCCTGCGCCAATCGGGGTGTTGGTCAGTTGTCCCCGGAATTCGCCCCGAAGAATCCTACCTTGGAGGAAACCGCTGTTCAATATGGATCCACGCATGACCTGCATCATCATTGATGACGAGGCCTTTGCCCGCGAAAACCTCAAAATGTTCGTGGACGACTTCTGTCCGGAGCTCGAAGTGCTCGGCCTCGCTGCCAGCGCCAACGATGGGCTTGAACTCATAGACCAACACCAACCCGACGTGGTGTTTTTGGATGTGATGATGCCGGGAGGCGACGGTTTCTCGCTGCTGAACAAGGTGGAGGACCGCGCCTTTGATGTGATCTTCACCACCGCCCACGACGAGTTCGCCCTCAAAGCCATCAAGCAAGAAGCGGTGGACTACTTGGAAAAGCCCATCAACATCGAAGAGTTGCAACAGGCGGTGGGCAAAGCGGTCAAGCGCCGCGTGAGTGCGCCGGATGCCGAATCGGGTCCTGTTGGCAACACCAAGGAGCTGATCGAGCGCATTGCGCTGGGCAGCGGCATGGAAAAAACCGTCATCCCCACCCGCGACGGCATGGCCATCGTGGACAACCGCGACATCATTCACCTGGAAGCCAGCGAGAGCTACACCACCATCTTCTTGACCGAAGGGCGCAAATTCCTCTCGTCCAAAACCATCAAGATCTACGAGGACAAGCTCAACCCACAGATGTTCTTTCGTACCCACAAATCGCACATCATCAACATCACCCACCACCTGCGGGAATTTCAGCGCACCAGCGGTAACTACGCCATCCTAAGCAACGGGGTGGAAGTGCCCATCTCGCGCCGTAAACTCCAACAGTTCCTCGACCGCGTCGCTACCCTGTGAGACATTTCCTGCTTGTTCTACTCGTGCTAGTGGCCGCTCCGCTTGCGGCCCAGCGTTATGCCTTCATCCCATACGGTCCAGAGGATGGCCTGCCTCAATCCCAGGTGCGCTGCTTAGCGTCTACCCATGACGGGTGGCTTTGGGTGGGCACCAACCAAGGCTTGTCGCGGTTTGACGGCCAAGAGTTCCATCCGGTGGCCGAATTGGGCAAGGAGCAGATCAACGTGCTCTGGACCGCCGAAGATGGCACCTTGTACGCCGGCTTTTCGGGCGGCATTGCGGTGCGCGAAGGCCAGTCTTTTGTCATCCATCCCTTGCAAGTGGATACCCGCGATGCGGAGGTGCGACACGTAGGCAAAGGCTTGGACGGCAATCTCTGGGCCGGTACAGTCGCTGATGGCATTTGGATGCTTCACCAAGGCGAGTGGAGCCGTTTGGCCCTGAACGGCGAACAGAGCGAAGTGTGGGAATGCCGTGGACTGGTGCGCACTCCAAGTCAAGACGTAGTCGCCACCAAGCAGACCGTGTATGTCCGCAGTCAAGCAGGCGGGCAAACCAGTGCATGGGAGGTGCTGCACCGCGTAAACGAAAACACCGCCATTTTGAACCTACACGTGCACAGCAATGGCGCGATATGGGTGGCCACCCGAGGCGAAGGCGTCATTCGACTGGATGAAAACGGCGTCCAACGTTTTGGTTCAGATCAGTATTTCGTAAGCGACGACGCGAGCCAGGTGTGCGAGGCGAGTGACGGGACACTCTGGGTGGCCTCACGCTATGGAGTTTCTCACATCCAATCTCAAAATCAAACCCTGACATCGGGCGATTTCCTGAACCTCGCTGCCGAAAACGGCTTGCCCACCGAGCAAATCACCTGCACGGTACAGGACTACGAAGGCAACATTTGGCTGGGCACTCAGGGCAAGGGCCTGCTGCTGTTTGCAGGCGCCGAACTCACCACCCTCACCACCGAAGAGGGCTTGCCCAGCGACTTGGTCATGAACATCTCCCAAGACGCCGGGGGCAATGTCTGGGTGAGCACCTACGACGCGGGTGCCGTTGAATTCCGCGACGACAAGCCCACCGGTGAGGTTTTCACTGTACCCGGCGGCAACAACCGCGTGTGGTGCAGTTTGAAGGACTCGCGCGGCGCCATGTGGTTTGGTACCAGCAACGGACTGTGGCGGTTTGACGAAGGCACGTGGCGTTCCTGGACCAAGGACGACGGGCTGCACAGCCGGGTGATCCTTTCGCTCTATGAAGACGCCGAAGGCCGCATTTGGGTGGGTTCTTACCGGGGCATCAACTGGGTGGGACTGGACGAACAAGTGACTGCCTTCCCCTACGAGGATTCGTGGGAATGGAAGAAGATCCGCAGCATACGCGAAGACGCTGAAGGGAACGTATGGTGTGCCGGCAGTTTGGGCATCTTTCAGGTGTCTTCAGGCGCCGTGCGTCACTGGACCGAAGCCGACGGCCTGCCCGATATTTCCTGCATTGCGGCGATGCCCAGCGCAGACGGCCGGGTGTGGATTGCTTCGCGCGCAGGCTTGGCTGTGTTGGACGGTAGTGCCATTCAATCCATCGCTTCCGCTGGGGTAGACGAGCACACCAACTTTGCCGTGGAATGGGAAGACGAACTCTGGGTGGGTACCAACAACGGGGTGTTTCATGCACCCCTCGAAGGATTGGGTCCCGGTACCCCGTTCACCCGGCTCGGCACGCGCGACGGCCTCGGCTCGCGCGAAACCAACCAGAATGCTTGGTGGATCGACGACAACAACCGCCTTTGGGTGGGCACCACCGAAGGCGTCAACCGGCTGGATCCTTCACTCGCAGGGCGCGCCAAAGCACAGGTGCCCAAACTCGCACTCAACGAAGTACGCCTCAACCTGCTGCCCACCGATTGGACCGCCCGTGGCGTAGAGCTGGATCCAGCTTCCGCCTTGCCTAAAGGCTTGGTGGTGGGCCACAAGGACAACCACTTCACCTTTCAGTACCGCGGGTTTGGGATGCGTTACCCCGAGGCCCTTTCGTACCAATACCGCCTCAACGGTTTTGACGACACCTGGCGTCCCGTAACCACCGCGGAGTTTGCGACTTACAGCAACTTGCCTTACCGCAATTTTGATTTTCAAGTGCGTGCCCGGGTGGGAGCTGGGCCCTGGAGCGAGGTGCACACCTTTGGTTTTGCCATCCGCCCGCCGTTTTGGATGACCTGGTGGTTCTACCTGCTGGAGGCACTGGCAGCAGTAGCGTTGATCTGGTTCATTTTCGACCGCCGCCGCCGCATGGTCACCGCCAAGTTGGAGAAAGAGAAGTTTGAGTTGCGTTCGCGCATGCTGGCCCTTGAGCAGCAAAACCTCAACTCGAGCATGAACCGCCACTTTGTGTTCAACGCGCTCAACTCCATCCAATACTACATCAACCGCAAAGACCGTATCGCGGCCAACAAATACCTCTCTGCGTTTGCGCGATTGATTCGCAAGAACCTCGACTCCTCGGCCGACAACCTTACTTCGTTGCGTGATGAAATCGAGCGCTTGGAGCTGTACCTTCAACTCGAACACATGCGTTTCCACGACAAGTTTGAGTACGCCATCCATGTGGACCCGAGCGTAGATGCTGATGAGGTGCAAGTGCCGGCCATGTTACTGCAGCCGTTTTTGGAAAACAGCATCTGGCACGGCATCCTTCCCATGGAGCAACCCGGGCTCGTGGAGGTGAATGTCTCGCGGGAACAAGGGGGCATTGCGGTCATCATTCGCGACGATGGCATTGGGATTGACACCAGTTTGGCCCGCAAATCCGGCGCGGAATCCCACATTTCTCAGGGCATGAATATCACCTCTAACCGCCTCGAAGTGATGCGGCAAATGACCCAAGAGAACCTTCAACTCATTGGTCCGTATGAAGTTAAGGACGCAGATAACACAACACTCGGCACCGAAGTGAAGATCATTTTACCCCTGCGCATCAGGGGTATTTCGGTGAACTAGCAAGGAATTGCAGGTAGGATGCGTTATATTTGTTAGAACAGGTGTCGTATACACACTGATGAAGCTGTCACTCAAATACATGGTTCTGATGCTTGCGCTGTGCGCAGCGTTTGCCTCGTGTCGCAAGGAAATCGTCCCAATGGATGACTTCCAAGCGCTCATAGAAGCCGACGACCGCATCTGCGGCGACGGAGCAGAAGACACCGACGATGAAGCCGACGACGGCTGTACCGGAGGCGACGTCGTAACCGACGACCACGACGACGATGGCGATGACGGCATCAACGACGGAGACGGAGACGACGAGGACGACGAAGGCGGAGAGCGCCGCGCCACGCACTGATCTTGTCCTTCCAAACACGCAATGCAAGCTGCCCATGGGCGGCTTTTTTTGTGCCTGTTGGTGGCGTGTCAAGGGCGTTCACAAAGTCATATCCACCATCCACAAAGTAGATCGCACCTCTGGTAGGAAATGTGGGTGGGTGCCCGGACCTTGCTCGTGTTGAGCGTTTTACGTTCGGCAGGTGAGTGGTGGCGGGGGCGAGGGGCCGAGGCCCGCGGGGGGGACCCGGCGCTGCCAACCCCACTTGTGGATAGATTTCGGACTCCCCATGCCCCGCATTCAGAAAATGCTAAATATATTAGCAAGCCCTCCGTGTTGGTTTCCAGCCGCAGGTCATTACCTAAGCAAATGCACGACCGATCCATCATGCACATGGACCTGGACACCTTTTTCGTGTCCGTAGAGCGCCTGCTCGACAGCCGCCTCAACAACAAACCCGTACTCATTGGCGGCACCAGTGATCGGGGAGTGGTGGCCGCATGCAGTTACGAGGCGCGCCAGTTCGGCATCCACTCGGCCATGCCCATGCGCATGGCCAAAGAGCTGTGTCCTGAGGCCATTACCATCCGCGGCAATTCGGGCACCTACATGAAGTACTCCTCCATGGTCACCGACATCGTAGCCGAGCATGTTCCTGTGTACGAAAAGACTTCGGTGGACGAATTCTACTGCGACCTCAGTGGTATGGACCGCTTTTTCGGCTGCATGAAGTTTGCCAGCGAGTTGCGTCAGCGCATCATTCATGAAACGGGCTTGCCTATCAGTTTTGGCCTCTCGCAAAACAAAACCGTGTCCAAGGTGGCCACTGGTGAGGCCAAGCCCAACAATGAGCTCCGCATCGACAAAGGCACCGAACGTCCGTTTTTGGCACCGCTCTCCATCCGCAAAGTCCCCATGGTGGGGGACAAGACCTACCAAACCCTGCGCAACCTGGGCATCCGCCAAATCCGTACCGTGCAGGACATGCCCGTAGACATGATGGAACAGGTACTCGGCCAGCCCGGTGTAGGCATCTGGAAAAAGTGCAACGGTATTGACAACAGCCCTGTGGTGCAATACAACGAGCGCAAGTCCATCTCCACCGAACGCACCTTTGACAAGGACACCATTGATGTGCACAAGCTCCGCGGCATCCTCATTGCCATGACCGAGAATCTCGCCTACCAACTCCGCCGGGGGGAGAAGCTCTCGGCCTGTGTCACGCTCAAAATCCGCTACTCGGATTTCAACACCTACACCTTGCAGCGCCGGGTGCCCTACACCTCTGCAGATCACTTGCTGGTACCACTGGTGCTGGAGCTGTTCAACAAGCTATACAACCGCCGGTTGCTGGTGCGTTTGGTGGGTGTACGCTTCAGCCACTTGGTGGGCGGTGGGTACCAAATCAACCTCTTTGAGGATTCCGAGGAGCGCATGAACCTCTACCAGGCCATGGACCGCATGCGCAACCGCTTTGGCGACCGTGCGGTGATCTCTGCAGCGGGCATCGGCGCGCGCACCATTGGCCGCACCAACCCCTTCAACGGAGAGCCGCCCCCCTTGCTGGCCAATCGGCGTCAGTGAGGCGGTTATCTTTGGGGCGATGTACATCAATACTTTCCTCTTCGGCAAGGTGCCTATCGAACTGTGGGAATACCCTGTGCTGGCGCTCTACTTGGGCATCATCCTGGTGGTGTCCAGCAGGATCAAGCGGCGCCACCTACCCAAAGTACCGGCCTACCGCTTCTTCTTGTGGGGGCTGTGGACCAAGGTTTTGGGGGGGGTGACTTTTGGAGCCATCTACATTTTCTACTACCGCGGCGGCGACACCACCAGTTACTTTGAATGTGCGTTGGCGCAGGCCAACATGTTCACGTACAACTTGGGGGATTTCTTCACCACCTATTTCGGTGGGGGGACCCTGGAGATCAAAAGCTTGTTCAACAACGAAACAGGCACACCCATGCTCTACATCCTGCGCAACGACAACGCGCGGATCGTCTACAAACTGCTGACCCCCTTCATGCTGCTGGGCTTCAAGAGCTACTTCCTGACCACCGTGCTCATTTCGGTATTTACCTACGGTGGGCTGTGGCGCCTGTATTTGATGTTCGTGCGGTACTTCCCCCTGTTTGAGCGGAAACTGGCCATTGCGGTGTTGTTCATGCCCAGCGTGGTGTTCTGGGGTAGCGGCATCCTCAAAGACTCCTTTACCCTGGCAGCCACGTGCTATTTCATAGTGGCCACCAACAACCTGATCACCCGGCGGAAAAAATGGCTATGGCCTGCGGTCATGCTGCTGGGCAGCGGGTACCTGATCCTGCTGATCAAACCTTACATCCTGCTCTTGCTATTGCCGTGTACCGGCGTGTGGGTGTTCTACGACCGCATCAAGCAGATCCGCAACCGCTTTTTCCGCTACATCATTGTACCGGTGATGTACGCCTTTATCTTGGGAGGCAGTTACCTGCTGCTTGTGGCCATGGGTGATCGGTTAGGCAAGTTTTCCCTCCAAAACGCCCTGCAAACCGCTGTGGTGACCCAGTACGACCTCAAACAGGACTACTACGAGGGCAACAGCTTTGACATCGGCACCTTGGACGGCACATTTGGTGATCTGGTCAACAAAGCCCCAGCAGCCACCGTAGCGGGCCTCTACCGACCCATGCTGGGCGAAAGCACCGAGCCGTTGATGATCATCGCGGGGCTTGAGAACTTCTTTATCCTGGCCACCACCGTGCTCGGTCTGATATCGGTGCGCAGGCGCAGGTTGGTTCGGTTGGTTGCCGACTATCCTGTACTGCTTTACAGCCTTGTGTTTGCACTGATGTTTGCGTTTATGATCGGGGTGACCACCTCCAACTTTGGGGCGCTCGTGCGGTTCAAAATCCCCTTGATCCCCCTTTATATGGCCACAGTCATGGTGCTGGTGGGGCACATGCGCGTGAACAAGACGCGCCGCCGCCTGAAATTTCTTCGATGAGCCTCGGGTAAAACAACAACGCCACCGATCCGAAGGGAAGGTGGCGTTGCGCTTATGGAGATTTGGAAAAGGCTTATTCTGCCAGGATGGTCACCTTGTTGTTGAGGACTTCAACGGTGCCGCCCTTCACGGCGAGCTCATGCACCTGACCACCGGCTTCGGTGACCTTCACTGTACCCTCGCGGAGGGTGGTGATCAAGGGTGCGTGGTTGTCCAGAATGCCCAAGCTGCCGTCCGAACCCGGCAGTGATACCACCTTGGCTTCGCCTGCAAACACTTGTTTTTCTGGAGTGATGACTTCTACATGCATGGTGCAGTGGAATTAGCTCGCTTTGGCTTCCGCCAGCATTTTCTCACCAGCTTCGATCACATCGTCGATGTTGCCTTGCAGGTTGAAGGCAGCCTCTGGATACTGGTCCAGTTCGCCGTTGAGGATCATGTTGAAGCCTTTGATGGTGTCCTCGATCGATACGAGTACACCTGGGATACCGGTAAACTGCTCTGCCACGTGGAAAGGCTGTGACAGGAAGCGCTCGATACGGCGTGCGCGGTATACAGTCATTTTGTCTTCCTCGCTGAGCTCGTCCATACCGAGGATGGCGATGATGTCTTGCAACTCTTTGTAGCGTTGCAGGGTTTCTTTGACGCGCTCCGCACAGGTGTAGTGCTCGTCACCCACGACGTCTGGAGTCAGGATTCGAGAAGTCGAATCGAGTGGATCTACCGCTGGGTAGATACCGAGTGAAGCAATCTTACGTGAGAGTACGGTGGTCGCATCCAAGTGAGCAAACGTAGTTGCAGGTGCCGGGTCAGTGAGGTCATCCGCAGGTACGTAAACCGCCTGAACCGAAGTAATCGAACCGCGCTTGGTCGAGGTAATGCGCTCTTGCATCGCACCCATCTCAGTTGCCAGAGTCGGCTGGTAACCTACTGCTGAAGGCATACGACCGAGCAGTGCAGATACCTCAGAGCCTGCCTGGGTAAATCGGAAGATGTTGTCGATGAAGAACAGGATATCGCGGCCGCCGCCATCGCCGTCGCCGTCGCGGAAGTACTCCGCTACAGTCAGCCCTGACAGGGCTACACGTGCACGCGCCCCGGGAGGCTCGTTCATCTGACCGAAAACGAGGGTCGCTTGTGACTCGGCCAATTCTTTTTGGTCCACTTTAGAGAGATCCCAACCGCCGGATTCCATCGACTCTTCGAATTCCTTGCCGTATTTGATCACGCCAGATTCGATCATCTCTCGAAGGAGGTCGTTTCCTTCACGGGTACGCTCACCAACACCTGCGAATACTGAAAGACCTGCGTGGCCTTTCGCAATGTTGTTGATCAGCTCCATGATGAGTACGGTCTTGCCTACACCAGCACCACCGAACAGACCAATCTTACCCCCTTTCACGTAGGGCTCGATGAGGTCAATCACCTTAATACCTGTGAACAGTACTTCGGTAGAGGTCGAGAGGTCCTCGAATTTTGGTGCTTCACGGTGGATGCCGTAACCGCCCGTTTTGTCAACGTCGCCAATGCCGTCGATGGCTTGTCCAACCACGTTGAACAGACGTCCTTTGATTTTTTCACCGATGGGCATGGTGATCGCTTGACCGGTCGACTTCACGGCCACGCCGCGCTTGAGACCTTCGGTAGAGTCCATTGCGATCGTACGCACGGAGTCCTCACCGATGTGCTGTTGACATTCCAAGATCAGGTCTTCGCCTTCACGCTCTACTACGAGTGCGTCAAGGATGTTTGGCAGTTTAACGCCTTCGCCAAAAGTAACGTCGACTACCGGGCCGATTACCTGGGAAACTTTTCCAACGTTTTCAGACATGCTAACGTGTTGAGAATAATTCTAAAAAACCGGTGCAAAAGTAGGAGTGTTCCTGAGAATAACCAAGGTTCTACGGCATTTCTCGCACCAGAAATTCACACGCCATTCACAGGGGCGCCAATCCGCTATATTTGTGGCCTCCGCGCTTTCCGAATGCGGTGTCTCTTGGATTGAAAACCTACCCACAAACAGCCCAGTTTGCAGGCGTTGTCCGCCCGGTCTTGACCACAGGAACCTTTGACGGTGTACACCTGGGTCACCGGCGCATTTTGGACCGCTTGGTGGAACTGGCCCAGCAGGTGGACGGTGAAACCGCCATGCTCACTTTTTTTCCGCATCCCCGCATGGTACTCCACCCCGAGGACCATGGTCTGCAGTTGCTCACCACTCCCAGCGAAAAAGTAGCCTTGCTGGCTGAGGCCGGCATCCAGCACCTCATTGTGCAGCCGTTCACTCCGGAGTTGGCCCGCATGACCGCCACCCACTACATCCGTGATTTGCTGGTGCGCGACATTGGCGTGCACACCATGGTGGTGGGGTATGATCACCACTTTGGCCGCAACCGCGAGGGGGATTTTGACAATTTGGTGGAGTTTTCGGAGGTCTATGGCTTCACCGTCGAAGAAATCCCTGCTTGGCAGATCGACGAGGTCAGCGTCAGCAGCACCAAGATTCGTGGGGCTTTGCTTGCGGGCGACGTGGCCACTGCAGAACGCTACTTGGGCTACCGCTATGGGCTCGACGGCACCGTGGTCCCGGGTCAACAACTCGGCCAGCAGCTGGGAGCGCCTACGGCGAACATCCAACCTGAGTTCGCTTGGAAGTTGGTGCCGGGCAACGGCGTATATGCCGCCCACGTTGTCATCGATGGCCAAGCACACCCCGCAGTGGTCAACATTGGCAACCGTCCTACCTTGGGTGACGGACTCGAACGCACCATTGAGGCACACCTTTTGCACTTTGAAGGCAACCTTTACCAGCGCAAGGTGCGTTTGGTAATGGGAGCGTTTCTGCGCGGAGAGCGCAAGTTTTCCGATGCCGAAGCGTTGAAGGAACAGATCGTGCAAGACGTAAGGCACGCGCACGCCTACTTTGAAGGATGAACATTCGCCTCATTACATACATCGCCGCACTGGTGGCTTCATTGAACGCGGCTGCCCAGTCGCTCACCCCTGAGCAGCTGGACACCTGTCGTGTATTCACCGATTTGGGCGAAGCCATTGCCCAAGCCGATCAGGTGTACGTCTTGGACCTTACCCGCCAACGACTCAAGGAATTTCCGCAGGAGGTCTTTCTCATGCGTAATCTCAACATCCTGATGCTGGACCGCAACAAGCTAGACTCCATCCCCAACCGCATCCAGGATCTGCGTCACCTGCAAATCCTCTCTGTCGAACGCAACAACCTCGAAACTTTGCCGGACGGCATTTGCGCATTGGATTCGTTGCGCGAGTTGCACTTGGGGGACAACGAAATCGCCCGCATTCCCGAAAATATTGGCCAATTGCAGGCCTTGGAGGTACTCTCACTCTGGAGCAACGTGGTGGGCTACTACCCCGAAAGCTTGTCCGAACTCAAGCACCTCAAAGCGCTGGATCTGCTCAACGTCCAAATGAACCAAGAAGAGCAGGATTTTGTGCGCTACTTGCTGCCCGAGACCACCATCACATTTTCACCTCCTTGCGACTGCGAGTTTGAGGACCCTTGGGACGTGCCCGAAACCGACGAATGACGACTTTTAACGGCATGTTCGTTTCTCTTGAAATCTCGAAGTACCCCCTGACTGAGGATTATATTGCCCAAGTGTTGGCCTTCATCGAACGCCTGCAAGGCCACCCGGAACTCGAGGTCCTCACCAACCCCATGAGCACGCACATTTACGGTCCGTTGGAGGTCGCCTTTCCGGTGGTCCAACGCGCCATTGCTGAATCTTTCGCCGGCCCGGCTGCGGCTGCGCTGGTGATAAAAGTGCTACCCGGCGATGTCCGTGACCTTTGATCGACGGACCCAATTGGTCACCGAATTAGCGGCGGTAGTCCTTTCGCTGCTCTACACCTTCCGGTACATCAACCAGGAGCGTGACTGCTTTTTCTTTGGCATGGCTGGCGCGGCGTTGTTTGTCGTGCTCTGCATCCAACGCAAGATTTACGCAGAGGCCTTCTTGCAGCTGTTTTACGTGGGCTTTGGGCTCTACGGCTACCTCACATTTGACCGCATGGTGACCCCGCCCGATTGGGGTTGGACTCCGCACGTGTTGGGCATTGTTGGAGCCACCGCTTTCATGGTGCTGGTGGCCGTACTCCTGCCGCGCTACTCAGACACACAAGCTCCATGGTTGGATGCGTTCACCACCTCCTTTAGTCTTTGGGCCACATGGGTCATGGTGCAATGGATCCATGAAAACTGGCTGTATTGGATGGTCATTGACGCGGTAGCCATTGTGCTGTACACGCGTCGCAAGTTGTATTGGGGTGCCGCATTGTTTGCGCTGTATGCTATGATGGCCATGGATGGTTACTTTGCATGGAAACTCTTTGTATGGTAGATTGGATTGTTGTCACCGGTCCGGAATCCTCCGGAAAGACCACCCTTGCGCAAGACCTTGTACAGGAGTTGGATGGGCTGCTGGTGCCGGAATATTCCCGCATCTACCTCGAGCAATCAGGCCTACGCTACGGCAAAGACGACCTCGAACTCATAGCGGCGGGCCAACGCGGGCTGGAGCACCGAGCCCTGCGTTCCGCCACCCGCCCGATCGTCTCGGACACCGGGCTGGAAGTGCTCGAAGTCTGGTCTTTGGAACGCTTCAATTGTGTTCATGCCGAGATCACCAAGTGGCGCGACCGCCAAGTGGGCCTGTACCTCCTGTGCCGCCCCGATTTGCCTTGGGAAGAAGACCCCTTGCGCGAGAATCCCTTTGACCGCGATCGTTTGTTTGAGCAATACTTGGACATGCTCAAAGCCGCCGACAAGCCATTTGCAGTGATTGAAGGAGAAGGCAACGCCCGCCTCCAATCTGCTTTGGACGCGGTGCATTTCAAGCCCTAAAAAAAGGGGCCAATCGGCCCCTTTGGTCGTCTTATAATGACGTGGGTTACTTGATGGTGAAGCGCACAGGAATATTGTACTTCACAGCGACGGCTTTGCCCTGCTGCGATCCCGGGGTGTGCTTCGGCAGCTTGCGCACGGCTTCGAGTGCAGCTTCGTCGAGATACTTGTGTACCGAACGCACCACTTTGGCGTTGGCCACGTTGCCTTTCTTGTCAATCTCGTAGTAGATGTACACGGTGCCATCAATGCCTGCTTCCTTCGCAATCTCTGGGTACTTCGCGTTCGACTGCACAAAGCCAATCACTTTGCCCTCGGTACAGCCCTTGATTTCGTCCACAGATACGTCCTCGCAACCAGGAAACGCAGGGAGCTTTTCTACCTTGAAGTAGTCGAGTGCCTCTTCGGCCACTTCTTCTTCTTCGAAGTCAAACTCCTCTACTTCGGTGTCTTCTTCAAAGTCCAAGTCCAAATCCAGCTCTTCTTCCACTTCTTCTTCATCCTCCACGATTTCAATCACGGTGGTTTGCACCGGTGGGGGTGGTGGGGGGGGCGGGGGAGCGGTAATGTTGATCGGAATTTCTTCCTCCTCAATCAACTCAGACAGGACTTGATCGTTCTCAATGGTGCGAATGTCGAATTGGGTCCAAACGAACGAGCTGAGCAACAAGGCGCCAACAGCCATCAGGCCCACGAAGAAACGGCTCATGCCGCGCTCGCGAGCATCCAAGTTGGCTTGGGGTGATTTCTTGACTTCCATTGCAAATGGGATTGAGCGGTTAAAAGTAAAACAATTGGTGCTCCGGTGTCAGTATTTGCGGTAAATCACGCGAAATAATAACACTCCTCCGGCCACCCCAACCAGGTTGGCCAGCAGGTCCATCCAGTCCGAGGTGCGTTCTGAAAACACCAGCCCTTGCATCCATTCCAGCGCTGCGCCATACACCGCGCAGATGCCCACGGCCCACCCAATGGCGTGACGTTGCAAGCCCCGAGTAGAACCTTGTTTGCGAAAGGCTACGATCCACGTGCAGGTAAACACCCCAAACACGGCCACGTGCCCGATTTTATCGAGGCTGAGCACATCCCAAAACCCGTTATTGGGCATGTCGCTTCCGGGGATCGCATAGAGCCCAAGGGTCAACAGTGCCCAGGTGATGGGTGGCCAATAGGGCCGTGCAGAGGACATATCAACCGATCAGCTCTTGGTATTGGGCAGCGCTGAGCAATGCGTCCAACTCGCCAGCGTCGCTGACTTTCACCTTGATCATCCAGCCGTCGCCGTAAGGATCTTCGTTCACCAATGCGGGGTTGTCTTCCAGCGCACTGTTGAATTCGAGTACCTCACCGGTCACAGGCATGAACAGGTCCGACACGGTCTTTACCGCTTCTACCGTACCAAATACTTCCTCGTTATCGAGGGTCTCGCCTTCGGTTTCGATTTCCACAAACACAATGTCTCCGAGCTCGCCTTGCGCAAAGTCGGTGATGCCAATGGTGGCGGTGTCGCCTTCTACCTTAACCCACTCGTGGTCCTTGGTGTATTTCAAATCTTCAGGAGTGTTCATTCTGCGTTGGTTTGCAGCAAAAATAGCCGATTATCCATGCGGAGAACACCACATGCCGTTGCATGCTTGTGGTTCTGTACACGCGAGGCGAAAGAGGGTTCAACGCTGAGGAAAAATTCCGGACTTAAGACAGGGTAAAGCGCAGCGAGATGCCCGAGTTGATGTTCGAAGTCGGGAACGACGTCGAGATCTTCGGACGGGTCAGTTGGTGGTCGTAGAACAGACGCAGGTCCAGCTTTTCACTCACGCCCATTTGCGCGTAGGTCTTGATCGAGATGATCTTTTGACCGGCGGTCACTTGGTCCTGGCGCTCCACCATTTTGCGAATCACAGTGAGGTTATCGCGGATGGTGAGGTCGGCGCGCAGTTCCAGGTCGGTGTCTTTCAAGAGCGGAATCGGCAGGCGCGATCCTTTGGCGCGGCCAAACGGGTTGGGCACGTCGGTGAACTTGTAACCTACTCCAATCACCAGCGAGTTGCTGCTGGTCTCGGTCACTTGGTAGTTGCTCAAGCCCAGTGCAATCGTACGGTCACGCTTCCATTCGAGCTTGATGTTGGGATCGTTCTTCTTCTTGGTCTTGATCTTCACGTCCACACCCACTACAGGGTTCATCTGCTCGGAGATGCTGACGGTGCTGATCTGGCGGCGGCTTACCCAGTTTTCACTCTGGTCGAGTTCGGTCGGACGGCCGTTGAAGTCTTCTTCGTACGCCAGGTTGAACACGTACTGGGTGGTCATGGTCGAACGGTATCCGTGCTTGAGCGAGAACTGCTTGAAGTACTTCTTCACGCGCTTGTTCTTCGACAGGCCGTTGTAGGTGATGCGCCAGTTTGGTGCCATGGCCGTTTTGAACGGATCCAGGGATACCTGGTTGGCATCGCCACCGGTGTACGCAGCCACAAATGCCGGGATCACTACGTCTTGTGCGGTAGGACCAAAGCCCTCGTAGAAGCCGTTTGCGAGTGCTTCGGACTCTTGGAAGGTCTGGTCGTTGAGGCGCGATGAAATGTCCACGCGGTTGTCCAGGAAGGTGCGGAAGGTGGGCGAAGAGAAATCGTCTCCCAGTTCTTCCCATGCCGATCCCCAGGTGATCACCGATGCGGTAAAGGTGCCCTGCTCAGTGGGCGAGTCAAACACAAAGTCGCCTTCGTTCTCATCGAAGCGGAAGAAGCTGGCGCTGTTGCGGGCCACCTGACGGTTGGCGCTCACTTCCACCTTGAAGTCTTTGATCGGCTCCAAGTTGGCACGCAGGTTCCAGGTCTCTGAGTAGGTCTCGGTGTAGAGCTGGTTCTGGTTCGGGTTCTGCAGGAACCAACCGTTGTTTGCGGCGTCCAGCGCGTAGTTGTTCACCCGGTCACCTGCCATATCTGTGTTTTGCTGGCCGAGTACGAAGCCCCATCCAGGCGCCTCAAAGTTTTCGTCCATCCCAAAGAATTCAGGCGAGAGGCCGTATCCCGGCAAAAGCAAACCTTCGTTGCGCTGGTAGGAGGCCGACACGTTACGTACCGTCATCAACAGGCGCAGGAACTCGTGGAACGGGTTGAAGTACACCGGATCGGGTTTGTCGTCTTCTTGGTCTTGACCGAAGCCGTCCTTCTTGGTGTTGTCCTCTTCTTGTTCACGTTGCTTGGCTCTTTGGCCATCGCGGCGGGCCTTGCCGCTGTTGATATCCTTGAGCAGCTCCACTTTGTTGTAGAGGTTCAAGAAGTTGGCTCCCGCGTTCAAGGTAATGTTGCGCGAGTTCTGAATGGTACCACCCAAGCTGTCTTGTGCAAACGGGGCACGGTCCCAACGGTAGGTGCCGGCGTAGCGTGCGTCCGCAGTCATGAAGTTGATCAGCGGGAACTTGTCGAGCGGCACCTTATAGCTCACGTTGATGCCGTGGTTGTAGTTGGTGCGTTCGCCCAGTCCTTGAATCTCGTTCCAAACCGAGTCGCGGTAAGCGGCGTACCAATCGGTGTCTTCCTTGTCAATCACTCCTTGTGGCTCGCGTACGAGCGCCTGGGTGTTGGCGTTGAAATCCATTTTCAGGCTCTTGGTTAGGTCGTATTTGACGTTGTACTGACGGTTCCAATTCCAGGTCTTGAGTACCTGGGTGTTGATCAACACGTCGCTTTCAAACCCAAAGAGTTCCAGCGTGTTGTTGCGCACACGGCTGGTTTCGTAGGTGCGGTCCATGCCGGTGTTGAGCGAGAAGCTCTGGATACCGGTGTAGAAGTTGAAATCCTTGATGAAAGTCAAGTTCTTACTGTTCTTGATGAACCCGATGTTCGCAAACGGCTTGACTTCCTTGGGCTTGTTGTTGAAGCTGTAGTTCAGGCCGCCGCTGTAGTCCTTCTGCCACTGGAATTCAGTGTTGATGTCACGCATGTACATCTCGTTGTAGGCGTAGCTGAACGAGAAATTCTGGATGGCGTAGAAAGGCGTTTTGTTGCCCGATTTCTTGCCCTTGTCTTTGCCCTTTTTTTCTTTGCCTGAATCGGATTCGTCGTCTTTATCCTTGTCTTTGCCCTTCTTCTCCTTTTTGTCTTTGTTGGGGTTGCCGGTAGGGGCAATGCGGACGTTGGTTACGTTGAATGAGCGCCGTTTGATATAGGTCTGCGATTTCTTACGTCGTTCTGGCGTAAGGTTTTCGCGGTTGTCCAATTCGATATCGGGCGACAGCGGATCAAACTGCGGTGTGCTCACATTCTCCGAATAGCCCAAGTAAACGGGCAAGGTTATTCCCAAGCGTTCCGGCATGAGTTTGCCCATTTGCAAGGTGGTGTTGGCGTCGAAGCCCACGATGGTCTCCCGCTGACGTTCTTGCACGGTTTGTTCCAAGCCGCCAAATCCTGGCTTGCTGATGTTCGCCGCCAGTTGCAGTGTCCCCAAATCGGCGAGCGTCGCGTTCATGCTTGCCAAGGCCGCCCAACCGCCGTCCTCATTGAAGTCAGTCAAACGCAACTCGTTCACCCACACTTCTGCGCACACCTCTTGGCCGTCATCGCTTTGCCAAGGATTGTTGTCTTGACGTGGGTTGCGTACACCCACCATGACGGTCACCACGTTGGCCAAGTTGGGGTTTCCTTTCACCTTGAGGCGAGCATTGCCATCTAGCTGTACGAATTCTTGCAGCGTGCTGTAGCCTTGCGGTCGGGATAATTTTAAGTTTTGAAGCTTGCTGAGCTCGATGTCCATGTTGTTGCCCTCGGGCCATATGGCTTCGTCATCGGTCTCGTTCCAGCGCGTGATTTCCAACGGGATCTCGTACTCGTAATAGTTCTCGTTAAAGTCCGAACCGAGCCTGAGGAAACACGTCATGTCTCCGTATTCCAAGTCGTCGCTTGCTCCAGCGGATTCGGCGTGGATGAACATCTTCACCCTGCGGTACATCCGCATGTCAAAGTTCACGTTGCGGTACGCACCACGGGCGTCGCCGTCGCGCAGGTTGCACACCTCCAAGGCCATGGATTGCTCGTTCAGGCTACGGAAGTTGGCCGCACCCACGTCCACCTCACGGATGATGCCCGGAGGCACCACGTAGTTCACGGGGTCGCGGTTGCCGTTTTCTTCGATGTTCACCGCACCAATGTTGAAGGTGGTGTTGTCGGGGTCGCCCGGCTCGTACTCGCCTGGGCCCAGGAGGTTGTCCAGGAAACGTCGCCATTCACCGCGCACCAGCTCCAAGCGAGCAAAACGCAGGGTGGCTTCTTCGGACCATCCTTGCATGAACATGCGGATGTATCGGATCGAGCGGAAATCAGAAATCTGACCAATGCGCGCATCATACTCGGCCACCGGAATCTTGAACTGGTACCAACGTACCGATTTGGTTTCGCCGTTGGGCAGGTCCTCGATGGTTTGCACAAAGCTGTCGGTGATGTAGTTGGTGCCAATGCTGCCCTCGCCAAGCGCACCCGGGGTGAGGTCTACCTCGTACTGGTAGTAGCTCTCGATGGTGTTCAGGGTGAGATCCTGGTTGATGTCTTCGGTGTTCGGAATCGTGGTTGCGTTGATCGGGTAGCCGTTGGGTTCGGTGGTGTTCGCGTTGTCCTCGTTTCCGTTGAAGTCCTTGTAGCGGGTGATGATGTCCAGCCCTTCGGAGTTGGGTCGGCGGAAGTGCTCATAGTTGTCCGCAGAAGGATCAGCTACCACAGCGTTGTACGCGGCAGGGTCCAGCACGGCTTGCAGGCTGGCAATCCAGTCGGCAAAGAATTCCTGCTCGGCGGCGTTGTTCAGACCGTCCAGACCGATGTCCTGTTGGCCGTAAGTGGCAATGTTTGGATCCTGGTTGCCGGTCACCTCAAAGGCGTTTACCACGTTGAAGGTGGCCGGATCGGGGACCTGACCCCAAGTGGTTTCCAGGGTAGGCAAGGGGTTGGTCGTGGTGGGGAAGCCGTTCTCGTAGCTGAGCTGCGAGTCGTTCAAGACATCCTCCGATACATTACCTAAGTTGAAGTAAAGCTTACCCCCGTTGAGGTTTTCGCTGTCCTGGTTGAATGGGTCCATCAGCCAGAACTGGATGAACTCGATGTTGGAGGTCTCAAAGTCGGTGGTGGTCAGTGCGCGTTGGATACCGCCCCAGCGGCTGCCCGGATCCAACAGTGACCCGTCGGGGTTCATACCCGCGACGCCATCGCCCCCTTCAAACGGCACGTAGTTGTAAGGGCCGCGTTCGTCTGGATAGAAGGTGAGGTCCAAGGTGGGGATGTTCGGCGGGGTGCCCGGGGGCAGCTCCTTGTTGGGGAACACTTCGTTTTCAAGTACCTCTCGCATGCGGTGGTCCGAGCGGATCTCGTCGTTCACCGAGCCGTCTGGCAGCGAAGAACTCAACCAGAATTGCGGGTCAATCACATACCAGCTCAACTTCGCGCGGTTGTAGTTGTAAGCCAGATTGTCTTCCAGGTTGCCCTCAGGAAACAAGTTGTTGGCCTTGGGCGTCGAGGCCAAGAACCACTGGTTGATCGAGCGGATGTCAATCGTGCTCTGGCTGCCTTCGAAGTCGTCCAAGTAGGCGTTTCCTTCGTCGCCAATGGCGCGGCTGTGGCCTGGGATCAGGTACGCAGCCTCGGCCGCAAAGTCAATGTTCGAAGGAGCCTTGGTGTCGTAAAATGGAATCTTATCCACCAAGCGGGTAAGCCATTCGCTTTCGCGTTGGAAGGCCAAGTCGGTACCCAGAATGGTGTTGTTGATCGGCTCTTGACCGATGTTCACCTTCTGGGTCAGCGGACGCTCGCGCAAGTTCAAGATCGTAGCACCGGCCTTGAAGTTGTCGCTGATCTCGTAATCAAAGCGCGTCCCCAGCATGGTCTTGGTCTGGATGGAGAACAACGAGTTGGACTCCAGCGAGATCTTGATGGGTGTTCCTGATTGCAGGATGCCCTCGTTGATGATGCGCACGCGGCCCAGCTGGTAGTCCACGGTGTAATCTTGGTTCTCAATCAGGCGGTTGCCTCCAGCGGTCACAGTAACAGATCCTTGGGGAATGTTGAATGCGTTGAGCGCAATCTCTGAGCTCGATGAACTCTGGAACTGCCCTTGGAGACTGAAACGGTTCTTGCTCGGGATCTGCTGCGCAGCAGTTTTGGTGGAGTCGTACAGCTCTTGGTATACGAGCTGGTCGATCAGTGCGTCGCCTTCTGAGGTGGGACCGCCAAAGCCTTCTTCAATCTTGTTGGAAAGGTTGGTGCCAAACGGTTCCACATTGGGCAGGTAAATGCGCCCGTTTTGGGAGTTGATCAAGCCACCTTGGGTGGCAGCGTTGTCCACGTAATCGAACACCCCATCGGGGTTGGGCATGCCGTTGACATCCAGCTTGTCCATGTTGAGCACTTGCATCAACAGCTTATCGTCGAGCGGCTCGTACGGGATGTAGTTCTGCGGTACCCCGGTAGACGGGTTGTTGTACCACACGTTCAAGCGGAAGTCCTCGTTGCTCACGCCAAAGGCGCCAATGTTGTAGACGTTCTTCATCATCAGGTCCCAGATGGGGCTTTGTACCTGAGTGATGGATGACTTCAGCATTTTCAGGATCAGCGCGTTGGGCGCGGTGAATCCGTCCTGAGCGAGGGTACCCACCTTGTAGGTTTCGCCGCCCAAAGTGTACTCGTAAGCCACTGCCAGTACCTCAGCGTTGTTGAGGGCTTGACGCAGCGAGATGAAACCCAAGCGCGAATTGAAGGTGAATTCCGATGCGTTCAGCTTGCGGGCATTGCCCACGCGTTCAAACTGGATCCCCTGCTGGTACAACGGGCTCTGGGCTTGGATGGCGGCGTTGGCACCGTTGAATTCCATGACCGCAGGGTCGTTCACCATGTCGGGGTAGATGTCGTTGTTGGTGTTCGACGGGTTGCCTTGGAGGGTGACCGAGGTTTCGGGGTTGTCGAAGAAGGCGGGGTTCACGCCTTGCTGGAACTCCGAGAACATGTAATCCGACTGCTCACCGAGGTCACTGAACGCAATCACGTTACGCACATCGGTGGTGTTGGCTTGGGTGTTGACCACCCACACTTCGATTCGGGTGATGTTCACCCCAGAGTTCACCACCGGAAGGCTTTCGAGCGCACCGTCGTATTGATCGCGGAACCAGTTCGAGAGGAAGTAGTGGCGGTTGGCGTCGTAGTTGTCGCCCTGGATTTCAAACTGCTGGGTTTGTGCACCGCCCTGCACCTCGATTTCCTTGCGCTCACCGCGCTGTTGCGAGAACACAGAGGTGTTGCGCAGGCGGCCCCATTGGGTTTCCACCTTGAGGCCAAACAGCGACTGCGACCCTTGAATCAGCGAACTGTTCAACGGCATGGTCACGTTACCGGCCTCAATGTTTTTGATGATCTCGTCTTCGGAGCCTTCATAGCCGAGGTTCATGGTGTTCTCAAAATCGAACGTGGCCTCGGTGTTGAAGTTGGTCTGCAGCTGCATTTTGGTGCCGATGTTCCCCGTCAGGTTCATCTGGATGCGCTGGTCAAAGTTGAAGGTCGAGATGGTTTGCTGCTGGAGCGGAATACGCGGATTCTCGGTCTTGGAGACGTTCACCCCAAAAATGAGCTCGGCTGAACCTTGCATGCGGAACTCAATCTCGTTGCCGCCGAACAGGGTTTCAAAGCCTTTGCCTCCAATTTCAATGGTGGGAATCACCGGCGAGCGCTCTTCCTCGTCCAGTTCTTCCTGCTGCTCGGTCCACCAATCGTCGAGCGTCTTGCGCATATCGTATTGGAGGTACTCGTCCAAGGTCATCGAAGACGGGTTGCGGAAACGCAGCGAGTCGCCAATGTTCTGCACCACTTCGTACTGGCCGGTGGCCGCGTTGTACTCTACGGTGTAGGAGATGTTGTCGGGCAGGGGCAGGTTGATTCCGGAGGGGTCCTGGTCCGGGTAAGGACCGTCCTGGTTGGGCCAGATGGGTTGGAGCGAATCGGGCAACAGGGAATCTGCCACCGTTAGAAGCGGAGGGAGCGGGGCGTCCGGATTGGAACGGACATAGATGCTCCGTTCAGCCTCTCGGGAACCGGTGGCTCCGGCTGCCCAAAAACAGATCACCAGCGCGAGTACGCTGGCGGATTGCAATACGCGTTTACCGCCCTGTGTCATGTTCAGAGTTGCTTCAGGGCGGATTTAATCAGGTCTTCCACAGCCAATTCCTTTTCAGCCTGCTTCAAAATCCGGTCTACGGTCGTTTCGGTCTTTTTCTTGTCGAACCCAAGGGACGACAGAGCAGTTAACGCCTCACTTCTAGCGCTATTGCCCCCCACCACTAATTTTTCACGATCTGCAGTTTGGGTCTTTCCGATTTTGTCCTGCAAATCTACAATTATCCGTTGCGCTGTTTTGGCACCGATCCCTTTGATTTTCTGGATCAATCCCACATCACCATCCATGATGGCGTGCTGGACTTCGGTGGGTGAAAGCGAGCTGAGAATCATCCGCCCCGTGGTGGCACCCACGCCCGAAACTGAGATCAACTGCAGGAATACCTCGCGTTCTTCCTTGTCGTAAAAGCCAAACAGCATGTGCGCGTCGTCACGAATCACTTGATGGGCGAACAAGGTGCAGTTTTCCCGATCGGGAATCTGGGAGAAGGTGTGCAGAGAAATGTGCAGGAAATAGCCTACGCCGCCGCATTCCACAATGGCGTGGGTGGGGCTTTTTTCAATCAGGCGTCCACTGAGATGGTGAATCATGGCGCGAATATAACCCGCTGAACCCGTACTTATTTGGTCTGCGCGTCCACCACGGCAATGCGTACCATGTTCAAGATTTCCCGAACCGAGCTGCCCATTTGCAGCACGTGGAAGCTCTTGCGCATGCCAATGAGTACCGGTCCGGTGCTCTCGAGCTCTCCAAGTTCTTGCATCAGCTTGTACGCAATGTTGCCCGCGCTGAGGTTGGGGAAGATCAGCACGTTGGTGTTGCGGCGTTGCAGCTCGCTAAACGGGAAGATTTCCTTGCGCAGCTGTTGGTTGAGCGCGAAGTTGGCTTGCATCTCGCCGTCCACCACCAGATCGGGGGCTTCGTCGTGCAGGATGCGCACAGCTTCGGCCATTTTGGTGGCGTCTTGGCCTTTGGCCGAACCAAAGTTGCCGTAGCTCAACATGGCAATGCGCGGAGTGATCTTCATGCGCTTGACCGCCTTGGCGGTGAGCAGTGCAATGTCGGCCAGCTCACGAGCGGTGGGGTTCACGTTTACCGTAGTGTCGGCAAAGAACATGGGCCCCTGCTTGGTTTGGAAGATGTACATCCCGGCCACCATGCTCGCGTCCTCTTCGGTGCCGATCACGTGCAGTGCCGGACGGATTACATCCGGGTACTTGCGGGTGATGCCCGAGATCAGGGCGTCCGCTTCACCGGTTTCCACCATCATGGCGCCATAGTAGTTGCGGTCGCGCATGGCGCGCTCAGCTTCAAACAGGGTCAGGCCTTTGCGTTTGCGGCGTTCAAAGAGCTTGGCGGCAAAGGCTTGGCGCATGGGTTTGTAGGCCTCGGAGCGCGGATCGAGGATTTGCACCTCGCCCAACTCCAGGTTGTGCTCGTCCATCATCTCTTGGATGCGCACTGGATTGCCCAACAAGATGGGTTCGGCAATGCCCTCGTCAATGGCGGCTTCGGCGGCCTTCAGGATTTTGTAGTGCTCGGCTTCGGCAAACACCACGCGCATGGGGCGTTTGCGCGCACGTTCTGCAATGCTGCGTTGGAGCTTGTTGTCGCGCCCCAAGCGGGCGTCGAGGTTGAGCTCGTAAGCTTCCCAGTCTTCAATGGGCTCTTGGGCAACGCCGCTTTCGATGGCTGCCTTAGCCACCGCTACCGAAATGCGGGTGATAAGTCGCGGATCGAGCGGTTTGGGAATGATCAGGTCGCGTCCAAAGGCAATGTTGCGCATATCATACGCCTCGTTTACCTCGTCGGGCACGGGTTCTTTGGCGAGTTCTGCCAGCGCCTGCACCGCGGCGAGTTTCATGGCGTCGTTGATGGTGGTGGCCCGCACATCTAACGCACCTCGGAAGATGTAGGGGAAGCCCAACACGTTGTTCACCTGGTTTGGGTGATCCGAGCGGCCGGTGGCCATGATCAGGTCCTTACGTACGCGCATTGCGGTGGCGTAAGGGATCTCGGGCTCAGGGTTGGCCAGGGCAAATACGATCGGGTCGTCGGCCATGGAGGTTACCATGTCTTCGTCCACGATGCCAGAGGTTGACAGGCCCAAGAATACATCTGCACCTTTCATGGCGTCGGCCAAGGATGTGATCTTGCGATCGGTGGCCCAGAGTTGCTTGCGCGCGTTGAGGTCCTTGCGGTCCGAGGTGATGGCACCCTTGGAGTCGAACACCACGATGTTTTCCTTCTTGGCCCCCAATTGCACAAACAGGTTCAGGCAAGACATGGAAGCCGCACCTGCTCCGCTGACCACAATCGTCACCTTGCTGATTTCCTTTTCGGCCAACTCCAAGGCGTTGAGCAGCGCGGCAGAACCGATGATGGCGGTGCCGTGCTGGTCATCGTGCATGATGGGGATGTTCAGTTCTGCTTTGAGGCGCTCCTCGATTTCAAAGGCCTCAGGCGCTTTGATGTCTTCAAGGTTGATGCCGCCAAAGGTGGGGGCGATGGCTTTGACCGTATCGACAAAGCGGTCCACGTCAGAGGCGTCTACTTCGATGTCAAACACGTCGATGTCGGCGAAGATTTTAAAGAGTACCCCCTTGCCCTCCATCACTGGCTTGCTGGCCTCGGGGCCAATGTTGCCTAGCCCGAGTACAGCGGTCCCGTTGCTGATGACCGCCACCAAATTGCCCTTGCCGGTGTAGCGGTACACGTCTTCGGGGTGTTCAGCAATCTCAAGGCAGGGTTCAGCCACACCAGGAGAGTATGCGAGCGCGAGGTCGCGTTGCGAGGCCGTGGGCTTGGAGGGGATGACTTCCAGCTTTCCGGGGCGTCCCTGCTCGTGGTAATCCAGGGCTTCCTTCTTGCGGATTTTGGGCATAACAGCAGTTTGAGCGGCCAAAATTAACCCTCAAGGCGCTATCCCTGACGCGCTGGGGTCGAGAGGTTTGTGCCGTGTTTTTGCGATTGATGTGGCCCGTTCCCTTGGCTTCCTAAGTGCATGTTTGGACTTGCCCAACAGGCAAAGCGCTTGATTTAAGTGGGTTTCCAGACAAAATAAATTGGAACTCCAAAGGGAGTATAGCGGGGTGCGTGGTGATGGTTTGGGGTAAGAAAATGCCTACATTCGTCCTCCGTATTGTAAACGAACGGTTAACGAATTTATATGATGAAAACTGTACGCATTATTGCTGCTGCCTTCGCAGCACTCTTCGCGACTACTGCCTCAGCGCAGATCGCAGACGGTAGCGTTGCTCCTGACTTCACTGCCACCGATATCAATGGTAACACTGTATCGCTCCAAGAATTCATGGACGCGGGCAAGACCGTAATCATGGACGTATCGGCTACTTGGTGCCCCCCATGCTGGAGCTATCACCAATCTGGTATCCTCGAGACATTCTACGAGATGTTCGGTCCTGAAGGTGCTGACGTAGCGACGGTAATCTATGTAGAAGGTGATGCTACTACTACCCTTGAAGATATCCAAGGTACTGGCTCTAACACTTTGGGCGATTGGACTGCTGGTGTTAACTACCCAATCGTAGACGATGCTGACATCGCCGACGATTACGAGATCACTTACTTCCCAACCATCTTT
>JBMYJR010000028.1:0-36073 GCA_049594615.1 Flavobacteriales bacterium | reverse complement strand
CAACGATTTCTTTGTGATCGACGGCCTGCAGTATTTCCCTGGAAGCAAGCTGACCATTTTCAACCGGTGGGGCAACATTGTCCTCGAAGACGAAGACTACAAGAACAACTGGAGCCCGATAGACGTGTCTGAAGGCACCTACTACTACATCCTAGAGTTGGCCATGCCGGACCTCACCACCGAATTCTACAGCGGACACTTTACCATGTTGAACAAAGAATAACCGAACCACACTTCGGAACATCAAAGCGGCTGCCTTCGGGTAGCCGCTTTATTTTTACCCCCCATGACCGCTGCCATCGAAGAACTGGGCACACTCGCCCAACTCCTGACCACCGAACAACAGGAAGACCTGCGCCAATACGAGTCGTTGCTGCGTCAATCGCCCATTGCACAGCGCCGCAAAGAGGGGCTGACCTGGCATCCGGTCAAAGTGGTGGAGACGGGCTTTGGCCTGGGCTCGTACCCGTTCATCACCGTAGAGCGCAACCCTGGGGACCAGCTGCCGCACCAGTTCTACAACGGCACGCCGGTGTCGGTGTTTGGAGAAGGGGAGGAAGAAGCGG
Organism: Flavobacteriales bacterium; assembly: GCA_049594615.1. Taxonomy (GTDB): domain Bacteria; phylum Bacteroidota; class Bacteroidia; order Flavobacteriales_D; family Sanyastnellaceae; genus CAXPZW01. Next base: position 35,507 of record JBMYJR010000028.1, on the reverse strand, counting down.
TATCCGGAACAGCGGTGGCCGTGCGCGATGGCCGCATGAAAATCAGCTTCTACCGCGACGAGTTGCCCGATTGGCTGGACGACGGAAAAGTGGGTGTGAACGTGCTTTTCGACACCCACACCTACAAGACCATGATGGGCGCCTTGAACAAGGCGATCAACGCCGAGAAAGGACGCCTGAAGGAGCTGCGTGAGGTGCTGCTGGGGCACAATGAAGCCGGGTTCTCCAGTCCGCATCCCTTCGATTTGCCCCATCTGAATGAAAGTCAAAACCAAGCGGTCCAGCACGTACTTGCCGCAGAAGATGTGGCGGTGATACACGGCCCTCCCGGAACGGGTAAAACCACCACGTTGGTGGCCTGCGCAGAGCAACTCATCAAACGCGAAAAGCAAATCTTGGTGTGTGCCCCCAGCAATACCGCAGTGGACAACCTTGCCCTGCGCTTGCACGAAAAGGGGCTGAAGGTGGTGCGCATCGGCAACCTGGCCAAGGTGAACGACGCCCTGCTGGAATGCACCCTGGAGGCGCAAATCCGCAGCAGCTCGGAGTACAAGCAGATCTCAGACTTGCGCAAGCGAGCAGGGGAGTTCAAACGTATTGCCGGCAGTTACAAACGCCAATTCGGCTACGACGAACGCCAACAGCGCCGCGCCAACTATGCCGAGGCCAAGGCCCTGCAAAAACAAGCTCGCGAAACCGAAGACTACGTGGTGGACCGCTTATTAGACGGTGCCCAAGTGGTGGCCTGCACGTTGATCGGGAGCGCCCACGGCTTTTTGGGCGAACGCCGGTTTACCACGGTCTTGATCGACGAGGCGGGGCAAGCCTTGGAGCCTGCGTGTTGGGTGCCCATGTTGCGTTGTGACAAGGTGGTGTTGGCGGGCGATCCGCTGCAGCTGCCTCCGACTGTTAAAAGCCACGAAGCGGCCAAGGCCGGCTTATCGGAAACGTTGCTGGAAAAGCGCGTCAACCGAACCGACCAGCACGTGCTGTTGCGCACCCAGTACCGCATGCACGCGTCGATCATGGCCTTTTCCAACCGCAAGTTTTACCGGAACCAGCTCGAGGCACACCCTTCGGTAGCCGAGCACACCATTGGTGACGGTGCTTCGCCTGTGCTTTTTGTAGACACCGCTGGCACCGGATACGACGAACAAACCGGGGGTGCCACGGTCAGCCGCGAGAATCCAGAAGAAGCCCAATTGGTCCTGCGCGTGTTGGATGCGTTGGTATTGGGTGAACATTCGTTGGGCGTCATCTCTCCCTACCGGGCGCAGGTGGATCATTTACGAGGCCTCCTTGCCGGACGGGAAAACACCGTGGTGCAAACCATCGACGGCTTCCAAGGCCAGGAGTGCGACGTGATTGTGATTTCGTTGGTGCGCAGCAATGGGGAAGGGCAGATCGGGTTCTTGAAAGACTACCGCCGCATGAACGTGGCCATGACCCGTGCGCGCAAAAAGTTGATTGTGGTGGGCGATTCGGCCACCATTGGACAGGACGGGTTTTACGCCGACTTCCTGGAGTTTTGCGAGGAAGTCGGGGCGTACGACAGCGCCTGGAGCTACATGGAATTGTGAGTGGAGGGGGCGGTGTTTTTTCCCTTCCTAAAATCTGATAATCCCTTGGCCTGCAGCAGGGAGCCCGTTACATTTGATGCGAACTTGTGCCCATGATCTCCCTGACCGACGTTCGAAAATCCTACATCACCGGTGGCCAAGCCTTGGAGGTGCTCAAAGGCATCAACATGCACATCGATGAAGGGGAGATGGTGTCCATCATGGGCAGCTCCGGTTCAGGCAAGTCTACTTTGCTCAACATCCTAGGTATCCTCGACGGCTACAACAGCGGCGAATACCACTTGGCCGGCCAGCTCATCAAGAACCTATCGGAAACCAAAGCAGCCCGGTTACGCGCCGACAGCATTGGCTTCGTGTTCCAGAGCTTCAACCTGATTGGGTTCAAGAGCGCCGCCGAGAACGTGGCGTTGCCGTTGTACTACAAGAAGATTTCCCGACGCAAGCGCTTGGCCAAGGCCCACGAAATGCTCGAGAAAGTTGGGTTGGCTGACTGGGCGCACCACCTGCCTTCGGAGATGAGTGGTGGGCAAAAGCAACGCGTGGCCATTGCACGGGCGTTGATCTCCGAGCCGCACTTGATCTTGGCCGATGAGCCTACAGGAGCCTTGGATACTGCGACATCTTACCAAGTGATGGAGGTCCTTCGTCAGGTGAACAAGGAGGGCATGACCGTGGTGATCGTGACCCACGAGGACGACATTTCGCAAATGACCGACCGGTGCATTCGTTTGCAAGACGGCACCATCCTCTCAGACGGGCGCCCGGTGCAACCTTCAGCCCATGTTTGACGGCGATAAGTGGACCGAGATCCTCTATTCGCTGGGGCAAAACCCCTTGCGCACCTGTATGATTGTGCTGGCGGTGGCCATTGGCATGTTCATCCTCGTGGTGCTGCAAGGCATGGGCTCAGGTTTGCAAACCGGGGTGGAATCGCAGTTTGCCGATGATGCGGTGAACTCGATTTGGGTGCGCTCTTCGCGCACCTCTATGAGCTATGGCGGTTTTCAGTCCAACCGCACCATCCAATTCAAGGAAGAAGACCACCACATTGTGGCCGAGGATATCCAAGGCACGACTGTAAGCTCAGGGCGCCTACAGTTTTGGGGCACCCAAGTGGTGGTAGGCGACAAGTACGGCAACTACTCCCTGCGTTGCGTAGACCCAGAACACCAGGAACTCGAACGCACCGAATTGTCCCACGGCCGCTTCATCAACGACTTGGACCTTGCCGAACGCCGAAAAGTCCTTGTCCTTGGGCAAACCATTGTAGACGAGATTTTTGGCGGACGCAATCCGGTAGGGGAGTTCATGCAAGTGTGGGGCATCCAGTTTCGCGTGGTGGGCACCTTCAACGATCCGGCCAGCCGCTGGGAAAACCGCCAGATGTACGCGCCCATCACCACTGGTCAATTCCTGTTTGGGGGCAACAACGACGACATTGGCATGTTCATGTTTTCCACCTCCAACGACGAGTTGGAAACCACCGTGCAAACTGCTGAAGCGATCGACGGTTTTTTGCGCGCGCGCCACACTGTTCATCCCGATGACATGCGCGGCATCTCGGTGAGCAACAACAACGAAGAGTTTCAACGCTTTGCCAACATCATTTTGGGCATGAAGGTGTTCCTGTTTTTCATCGGAGGGCTCACCTTGGTGTTCGGCATCATTGGCGTGAGCACCATCATGAGCATCGTGGTCAAAGACCGCACGCGCGAGTTTGGCGTGCGCAAGAGCTTGGGCGCCACACCGGCCAGTATCTTGAATCTCATTGTGATGGAGGCTGTGCTGATCACTTTGCTCAGCGGCATGGTCGGGTTGGTGGCCGGTGTGTTGGTCTTGGAGCTGGTGGCCACCTTCGTGGACCACGAATTCTTCAGCAACCCGCGCCTGAGTTTGGGCGTGTGCCTGCTGGCCATGGCCATCTTGGTGGTCAGTGGCATTTTTGCCGGGCTCGTACCCGGACTGCGCGCTGCGCGCATCAAACCCGTGGAAGCCCTCAAAGAAGACTGATGCACATAGATGCTTGGATCGAAATCTTGCAGGTTATCCTGCGCAAACCCCTCCGCTCGTTTTTGGCCGGACTGGGCGTGGCGTGGGGCATCATGCTGGTGATTTTGATGACAGGGGCGTCCAACGGACTTCGCAATGGGGTGCAGGAAGAAATGGCCAGGGTCACGCCCAACAGCGTATTTATCTGGACCCAAGGCGCCAGCATGCCATACAAAGGCTTTCGCGCACCGCGCTCCTTTCAGCTCAACAATGGGGACATGGAGTACCTGCGTGCCAATGTCCCTGAAATCAAGGCCTTGGCCCCGAGCAACCAACTCGGCGGATGGCGCGGCAGTAACAACGTCAATCGCGGTACCAAAACGGGCGCCTTCCAAGTCAACGGTGAATACCCCGACCTTACCCAAATCCGTCCCCTCATCATGAAGGACGGGCGGTTTGTGAACTGGGCCGACATTGACCAACATCGCAAAGTGTGTGTCATCGGCACGCGGGTGCAAGAGTTGCTATTTGAGCCCGGCGAGGATCCCATGGGCCAGCACGTGGCCATCAACACCATCCAATTCAAAGTGGTGGGGGTGTTTGGCAGTACCCTCACCGGTGAGGACGGCTTGGAGCAGGAATCCACCATCTACACGCCGTTCACCACCTTCCAGCGCGCGTTCAACTTTGGCGACTTCGTAGACTGGATCAGCGTGCTGGGCCAAGACGATGTCACCCCCGAACAAGTGGAAACCGCCACGGTCAATGCGCTTAAATTGCGTCACACCATCCACCCCGCGGATCAACGCGCGTTTGGATCATGGAGCATGAGCCGCGAGCTGGAAGAAATGAACCTGATCTTCGGAGGCATCAACCTCATTGCTCTGTTCATGGGCGTGATGGCGTTGCTGGCGGGCATGCTGGTCATTTCCATCATCATGCTGTTCAACGTCAACGATCGCATCCGCGAGTTTGGCGTTCGCCGATCGCTGGGCGCCACCCCGAGCATGGTGGTATGGCAGGTGTTGAAAGAAACCGTACTGCTCACCTTTGTGGCCGGCGTCTGCGGACTGGTGGCCTCGGTAGGGGTGGTGGAGCTGTTGGACTACCTCTTGGGTGAGGGCATCAGCGGCTCGTTCAAGCACCCCGAAGTCTCTCTTGAACTCGTACTTCTGTGCCTGGCTGCCATGGTGGTGGTGGGCCTCATAGCCGGCTTGTTGCCCGCATTGCGCGCAGTGGCCATCCAACCAGTAGAAGCGCTGCGCAGCGGCACGTAACCCCTTGACCATGAAAAAAGGCTGTTTGATTCCCTTGATTGTGTTGATCGTCATCGTATTCGGTGCCGGCGCCTATGTGGTGTACTACCTCTACCAAGAGGAACAACAAGACCCGGTGGTTTACCAAACTGCTGCGCCGTACACCGGCAGTATCGTGAAGAAATCGGTGGCTACCGGATCGGTGACCCCGCGCACCGAGGTGGAAATCAAGCCCAACATCTCGGGCATCATTTCTGAGTTGTTGGTGGAAGCAGGAGACACCGTGCGCACCGGTGACTTGATTGCCCGCGTGAAGGTGATTCCAGACATGGTCTCGCTCAACAACGCCGAAAACCGAGTGAACCGCGCACAAATTGCCGTTGAGAACGCGCAACAAGACTACGACCGCAACCAAGCGTTGCTGGAACAAGGGGTGATCTCGCCGGCGGACTTCCTTCCGGTGGAAACCGCCCGTCGCAACGCCCAAGAGGAACTCAGCGCGGCCCAAGAGAACTTGGCCATTGTGCGTGAAGGCGCCTCCAAGCGTGCAGGAAAAGCATCGCTCACCAACGTGCGCAGTACCATCGAAGGCATGATCCTCGATGTGCCCATCAAAGAGGGCAACTCGGTGATCGAGGCGAACAACTTCAACGATGGCACCACCATTGCCTCGGTGGCCGATATGCGCGACCTGATCTTTTTGGGCAAAGTGGACGAAAGCGAAGTAGAAAAGCTCGAAACCGGCATGGACCTCATTGTATCTGTGGGCGCCATTGAAGGCCGCACTTTCCCGGCGGACCTGGAGTACATCTCGCCCAAGGGCGTCGAGGAGAACGGAGCCATTCAATTTGAAATCAAAGCAGCGCTGCGTCTGGAAACCGGAGAATTCATCCGTGCGGGCTACTCGGCCAATGCCGATGTGGTGCTCGACCGCCGCGACAACGTGTTGGTCATCTCCGAAGGCCTCATCCAGTTTGACGATGCACGGCAGCCGTTTGTAGAGGTGAAGGTAGGCGAGGGACAATGGGAACGTCGCGATGTGGAGCTCGGTTTGTCCGACGGCATGCAAGTGGAAATCCTGGGCGGCGTAGCCGACGGTGACTCCATCAAACAGTGGAACCAAGCCGGCCGCCCCTGGCGTTGATTTGGTTATCTTAGGTGCACTATGAAAGGTTTGCCATCCTGTGCTGCGCTGCTGCTCGGCAGTGCTCTTACGGCCCAAACGCCGGCTTACACCCACGAAATTAGCTTTGACTTTTTTCCGCAATTGGACCTGTTGAACGACACCACTGCTTTGGTGTGCGGCGGTCACTTGCAGGGCATAGAGTTCTCCCAACGCGCGGTCTGCATCCATGCCGCTGCCAGTGGTGCTACCAACGCTTGGGTGTACAACGAAGACGACGTGGCCACCGGTTTTACCACCGACGTGTTGGCCCTCAGTGACGGCAACGTCTTGCTCTACACTCCTGAGGATGTTTCGCTCGTCGGAGCCAATTTGGAACTGCACCTCACCAAGCTTGACCCGCAGGGCAACCTGCTGTGGAACGTTGATCACCCCATAGCCTTGACTTCCTTGGTCTACCAGTCGCGGTTCCGCGTGTTTGAAACCTCAGACAACCGCATTGTTGTGCTTGCACCGCTACAAGGCGAGAATGGGGTGGACTACGAGCTGCGGTTTTACGACCTCGACGGCAACTTCCTGAGCAACGTACCGGTGGACCTCGATGTCAGCGGTGACAGCGTGTACGATCAAGGCAATAGCTATATGACTTCTGACGACCAATGGCTCCTGGCCGGACGACACGTTAGCAATAATTTTCTGTTGTCGATGGCCATGGACGGAAGCATCAACTGGAATACCGAATACACCGCAGACCCCGACCCCGACCTCTGGTACACCGACCTGTGCCAACGCGCCAATGGAGACATCTTGGTGTGCGGCTATTACTCCGACGACGGCAATCAAGGCGTGGTGCAGCGCTTCGACGCCCAGGGCAACTACCAGGATGAATTGGTCTTGGGCAACGTGCCCGATGTGGTCATCACCCGATGCGTGCGCGAGTTGAGTGACGGCCGCGTGGCGGTGGGCATGCGCTGGATGGGCGACAACCAAGTGTGGTCGCCGCGGTTGATCGTATTCAGCGAAGACTTGACCATCGAAGAGGTGGCCTACACCTGGCCCACCGATGTTACGGGGACGGTCGAAAATCTTCGTGAAACCTCCGACGGCCAGTTGGTGGGCATCAACGACATGATCCTGGGCAGCGCCGAGCGCACCGATTTGTGGCGTTTTACGCTGCAACCGCTGGTAAGCGTGGGAGAGTGGACGGTGGAACGCCTGCGCATTGGGCCCAACCCCGCAGTGGACCGCTTGGTGGTGCACGGAGTGGACCAGGCCGTTTGCGTGGTGTATGGCATGAACGGACAGCGCTTGCTTGAAGGCGCTTCAGGCCCTTCTGGTATAGAGATCGCCCACCTGCCGAAAGGAACCTACTTGCTCGAGGTGCACGGTCCACAAGGTCCTGTGCGTATGCGCTGGGTAAAAGCGTAATTTCGCCGCTTTGTTCCCGCTAATTTTGCCGCCATGGCGCTGATTGAATCCTTAGAAAAGTCCGGCAACTGGTTGTTCCGCTGGCGCAGCTTTATGCCGCTGGTATTGTACGTGTTGGCCCTGGGTGTGATGCTCATGGGGTGGGACGACCACTTTGACCACCGCTCGCAGACCTGGATTTGGGTGTGTTTGGGCGTGAGTCTGTTGGGTTTGTGGATCCGTGTGGTGACCATCGGTTACACTCCGCGCGGCACCTCTGGGCGGAACACCAAAGAGGGCCAAGTGGCTGAATCACTCAACACCAAGGGCATTTATAGCGTGGTGCGTCACCCGCTTTACTTGGGCAACTACTTCATGTGGTTGGGCATCATCCTGTACGTGGGCAACGCTTGGTTTGCTCTGGTGTGTAGCCTACTATTTTGGGTATACTACGAGCGCATCATGTTTGCTGAGGAGGCCTTTTTGCAACGCAAGTTTGGCGGCGCGTACTTCCAATGGAGCCGTAAGGTGCCGGCATTCTGGCCCAAAATGAGCGGCTTTGTGCGCTCGGGCGTGCATTTTTCGATGAAGAATGTGTTGCGTCGTGAGTACAGCGGTTTCCTCGCCATCTTCGTTTCGTTTGCGCTGCTGGACGTGGTTAAGAATGTGCGTGACGGCTACGCAGTAGACCTGTTTGATTACGTCCAACCGTTTTGGTTCTATGCCACCACGGGCGCTGCAGTGGTCGCATTGACGCTGCGCACCATGAAGAAACGCACCAAGCTTTTGGTGGAAACCGGCCGCGAATACACCTGATGCGCTGGGCTCTGCTGATCGGATGTTGGTGCGCATGGAGCACCTGCACAGCGGTCAGCTTTGTGTCCTTGCGGGATGCCTCCGACCCCAACAACCGTGTAGGTTCAGCCGCTGATTGGCTGATCGGTCAATTGCCCGATAGTCTTTGGTTGGACTCCAATGTTCAGTTCATTCAGCACCCGTTGCAGCACCTCCAAGTAGAATCCTTGGAACAACTGCAGGCCCGCTTGGCCGGCAAGCGCGTGCTGGTCATGCTGCATGGCATGGCCAAAACCCTCACTACCGCGCAAACCGACTTTTTCAATGGCCTGTGGACTTGGAAGCAGGCCGGGGGAGAGGCGGAAGTGGACGAGGTGCTTCTTGTCTCTTGGCCGGGCACTGCGCACGTGTCCATCCCTGGGTACCTCAAGGCCAACCGCTTGGCCAGCAAGTCGGGACGCCAGTTTCACGTGTTGCTTGAAGCGTTGAATGCCAGCGGATGTCACGTGGATATCCTCACCCACAGCATGGGTTCCAAAGTAGCGCTGCGTGCGCTTAAGTCCGGGAGCAGTTGTGAGGGGTTGTTTTTGATGGCCCCCAGTGTTTGGAAGTGGACCATCCGTCCGGGTCGCAAATGGGCGCGAGGCTTCAGCCAAGCTACTGGCATGCGCGGGGTGTATTTTTCGCGCGGGGATTGGGCGTTTAACTTCACGGCCATCAATAAAATGGGACTGGGTTTCAACGGCGTGTCTCTGCGCAAAACCGACCGGTTTGAGCAATTGGATTGCAGCGCATTCGTCAACCAGGATGCCTATCGGGCGCTTCGCAAAAGCCGCTTCCGTACCCGTTCTAATCACTCCATGTATTGGCAAACCCCGCAAGTGTTTGACCGTGTGAAGGTCCTTTCTGGGCATTCGTGACCATTTGTGTATTTGTCATTTTTTGAACCCGTCTTGTAGGATGAATTGGCTCTGCATGTGCTGATTTTACTGAAAATTTAGCCTTGCCGAACTCTGTTTGTAGGAAAGCCCCTACATCAAAGGTGAGCCCTACGCTGACATGATGTTGGCATTTGGAATGACAGCTTTGACTGACAAACCGCGGGCCCGACCCTCCCGCATCAAGGTTAATCACCCTATGAGAAGCAAGCAACTGGAAGACATCTTCCAAAACATTGAGGATGCTCGCGAGGCGCGCATCGTTCGACTCAGTGCCGATAAACAACTGATCGCTAAGGGCAACTGCGTGGTGGTCGACGGGCAGCCATTGGTCAACTTCGGGTCCTGCAGTTATGTCGGCTTGGAACTGGACCCACGCATCAAGCGCGGGATGATCAACATGGTCCAGAAGTACGGCTCGCAGTTTTCCTCCTCCCGCGTATACCTCGGCATCGCCGAATATGACGAGTACGAGGAACTCATCAACCAGATCTTTGGAATGCCCACCGCATTGGCGTCCACCACCACCCTTGGACACCTGGCCAACCTTCCGGTGCTCCTGCGTGAAAACGACGCGGTGATTGTGGACCAGCTGGCACACGCCTCCATCCAAGGCGCGGTGCAGTACGCTGCAGCAACAGGCTTCCATGTCGAACGCATCAAACACAACAACCACATCCGCTTGGAAGAGCGTATTTGGGAGTTGAGCAAAACCCACGACAAGGTGTGGTACTTGGCCGACGGCATCTACTCCATGCACGGGGACATTGCGCCGCTGGGTGAGATTTACCGCTTGCTCAACACGTACGAGAAGTTCCACTTCTACGTGGACGATGCCCACGGCATGGGATGGGCCGGACAACACGGCAAGGGCTACGTGCTGGACAAGTACCCGTTCCACGAGCGCCTGTACTTCACCACCTCACTCGCCAAGGGATTTGCAGCTGCGGGCGGCGCTCTGGTGTTCCCCAATGCGCAAATGCGCCGCAAAGTGGAGAACTGCGGTGGCACCATGACCTTCGCTGGGCCCATCCAGCCAGCCGTGTTGGGCGCGGGCATCGCCTCGGCCAAGATTCACCTCAGCGCCGAGATCACCGAGCGCCAGCACGATGTGCTTGGCAAGATCCAGTACTTCCTCAAGCGCGCCAAGCAGTTCAAGTTACCGCTGGTGGGGCAAGACGAGACCCCGATTTTTTTCATCGGCATTGGATCCCGTGAGGTGGGGTACCGCATGGTGCATGAGCTCAAACGCGCCGGGTACTGGACGAATCTCGGCGTATTCCCAGCGGTGCCTCGAGGAAAGTGCGGGTTACGCTTGCCAATTACCCAGCACCACTCCCGCGAACAAATTGACGGTCTGCTCACCACGGTGGCCGAGCTGCTCAAGCGCGAAGAGCGCAAAGGCACCTTTGCCCTGGAGAAGGCCTTTAAGACCTTCCGCCTGAACCACGCTTAGGCAGAACTCTCTTGAAATAAAAAGGGCCGCATGTGCGGCCCTTTTTTGATTGAAAACAAAGCTGTTTTGTTTTAAGCGTCGATGTTGGCGTACTTGGCGTTGGCCTCGATGAATGCGCGGCGGGGCGGCACGTCGTCTCCCATGAGCATGGAGAAGATGTGGTCGCATTCAGCGGCATTTTCGATGGTCACGCGGCGCAGGGTGCGGAACTCGGGGTTCATGGTGGTGTCCCAGAGTTGCTCTGCGTTCATCTCACCCAGACCCTTGTAACGCTGCACGCCTACGCTGGAATCCGAGCCCGCGCCACGCATTTCTGCGATGTATTGGTCGCGTTGGTCGTCGTCCCAGGCGTAGCGTTGCTTGCTGCCTTTTTTCACCAAGTAAAGCGGTGGGGTGGCGATGTAGATGTAGCCGTTCTCCAGCATCTCCTTCATGTGACGGAAGAAGAAGGTCAAGATCAGGGTCTCGATGTGAGAACCGTCTACATCCGCATCACACATGATTACCACCTTGTGGTAACGCAGCTTGGTCATGTTGAGCGCCTTGGCGTCTTCCTCGGTGCCCACGGTGACCCCAAGTGCGGTGTAGATGTTTTTGATTTCCTCGTTTTCGAAGATTTTGTGGTGCATGGCCTTTTCCACGTTCAGAATCTTACCGCGCAGCGGAAGGATGGCCTGGAAGTTTCGATCACGACCCTGCTTGGCGGTACCGCCCGCCGAATCTCCCTCGACCAAGAAGAGTTCGCATACTGCGGGGTCTTTCTCTGAACAGTCGGCCAGTTTGCCGGGCAGGCCCGAACCGCTCATCACGGTCTTGCGCTGCACCATCTCGCGCGCCTTGCGGGCGGCGTGACGGGCTTGGGCGGCCAAGATCACCTTTTCTACAATGCGTTTGGCGTCGTTGGGGTGCTCCTCGAGGTAATTCTCGAGCATTTCGCTCACGGCTTGGCTCACGGGTGAGACGGCCTCGCGGTTACCGAGTTTGGTTTTGGTCTGGCCCTCAAACTGCGGCTCGGCGATCTTCACCGATACGATGGCGGTGAGGCCTTCGCGGAAGTCGTCGCCGGCGATCTCGAACTTGAGCTTGTCCAGCATGCCCGAAGCCTCTGCGTACTTCTTGAGGGTGTTGGTAAGTCCACGTCGGAAGCCCGAAAGGTGGGTACCCCCTTCGTGGGTATTGATGTTGTTGACGTACGAGTGGATGTTCTCGGCGTAGGTGGTGTTGTAGATCATGGCTACTTCCACCGGAATGCCGCTGCGCTCGCCGGTCACGTGGATGACCTCCTCGATGAGAGGATCGCGGGTCTCGTCGATATAGCGCACGAACTCTTCCAAGCCTTTTTCGCTGTGGAAGACCTTGTGGAGCACCTTGCCTTCCTCGTCCACCTCACGTTCGTCGGTGATTTCCAGCTTGATGCCGGCGTTGAGGTAGGCCAACTCGCGCAAGCGGGTGCTGAGGGTCTCGAAGTTGTATTCGAGCACCTCAAAAATGCTGTCGTCGGGCTTGAACGTCACCTTTGTGCCTCGGCCTTCGGCGGTGCCGACTTCTTTGACCGGGTATTGGGCCTTACCAATGCTGTATTCCTGCACGTAGTGCTTGCCCGCGCGCTGGACCTCTGCTTTCAAGTGGATGGAGAGTGCGTTCACACACGATACCCCCACCCCGTGCAGACCACCGGAAACCTTGTAGCTGTCCTTGTCGAATTTACCGCCGGCACCGATCTTGGTCATGACCACCTCCAAGGCGGATACACCCTCTTTTTTATGGAGGTCCACCGGGATACCGCGACCGTTGTCTTGAACGGTGATGCTGTTGCCCTCGTGGATCCAGACTTGTATGTGGTCACAGTGACCGGCCAGTGCTTCGTCAATCGAGTTGTCGACCACCTCGTAAACCAAGTGGTGCAGACCGCGCACGCCCACATCCCCGATGTACATCGAGGGGCGCATGCGCACGTGCTCCATTCCTTCCAGACTCTGAATACTGTCTGCGGAATATTGCTTCTTTTCTTCGCTCATAATTCGCCTTCTGAATTGCGTTTTGACGGAAAGGAGCCCAAACGGCCGGAAACACCCGGCTGGCGTGGAATTGATCTCTTTACCGCCTTCTTATCAAAAATACGGATTTTGCAGGGGGTGGATGACACGCAAACCCAAGCAGATCGCGGGTTTTATTCACTTTGGGCCGGAGTTTTTAACATCCGTGGAAAACCGGCGAGCAATCGCCTACCAAAAGACCTCGCCTTTGCCTTCGCGGATCACCTCCAAGTCCCCGCCAGAACAGTCTACCACAGTAGAGGCGTCCAGGGTGCCCATTCCGCCATCGATCACCAGGCCGACTTGGTGGCCGTACTTCTCGTGGATGAGTTCGGGATCGGTGATGTATTCGAGGATTTCGTCCTCGGCGTGTACAGAGGAGGCAATCAAGGGCGCGCCTAGCATTTCCACCAACTCGCGTGCGATGTTGTTGTCCGGAATCCGAATCCCGATGGTGCGGCGCTTGGCCTTGAAGATTTTGGGTACGTGACCACTGGCTTCTAAAATGAACGTGTAGGGGCCCGGTAAGGCCTTTTTGAGCGCCTTGAAGACCGTGGAGTTCATCGGCTTGGTGTAGGCACTGATTTGCCCGAGATCGTGGAACACGACCGAGAAATTGGCCTTTTCCGGCTTTTTGCCTTGGAGGCGGGCCACCTTCTCGAAGGTTTTGTAGCGCTCCAGACTGCAGCCCATGGAATACACCCCGTCGGTGGGGTAGATCACAATGCCGCCGCGCTCCAGGACCTCAACGGCTTGGCGCATTTTGCGCGGATCCGGGTTGTCCGGGTGGATGCCGATCAGCACTTAGGCGTTGGCTTTGGCGTGGTCGGCCAGGAATTTTTCGAGACCGATGTCGGTGAGCGGGTGCTTGAGCAGGCCGGTGATGGCGCTCAGCGGCGCGGTAATCACATCGGCACCTACCGACGCACACTCGATGATGTGCATGGTGTGTCGCACAGACGCGGCCAAGATTTCGGTGCCAAAAGCAAAGTTGTCGTAGATCAAGCGGATCTCTTCAATCAGACGCATGCCATCCGAAGAAATGTCGTCGATCCGGCCTACGAATGGGCTCACGTAAGAGGCACCCGCTTTGGCCGCCAACAGGGCTTGTCCTGGTGAAAACACCAAGGTGCAGTTGGTTTTAATGCCGGCTTTGGTGAAGTGGCTAATGGCTTTGATGCCGTCGCGAATCATGGGGACTTTCACCACGATGTTCTCGTGCAGTTGGGCCAGTGCCTCACCCTCGCGGATCATGCCTTCGAAATCGGTGGAAATCACTTCTGCCGAAACGTCGCCGTCTGTAATGTCGCAGATGGCGCGGTAGTGGTTCAACACATTTTCCTCGCCGCTGATGCCTTCTTTGGCCATCAGGCTGGGGTTGGTGGTCACCCCGTCCAAAACACCCAGGTCCTGGGCTTCTCGGATTTGGTCGAGGTTGGCGGTGTCGATGAAGAATTTCATGTTCGCAGAATTTGAGCGCGAAGGTACCGGGTTTTGTCGGGTGGGAGCGAAAAAATCTTTCCACAATTCACCCTGTCCTGTCCACCACGAATGGGGGGGGTAGGGGTAGAAAAGTGTACTTTTGACAACAACCTCATGGGAACGCTCAAAACACTTCTCTTTACTGCTCTATGGATGTGGGCCACTAGCGCTGCAGCCCAAACCGCCAACGCCATGGGCGACGCGGTGGCTGAGGACGACGAGTGTTACACCGTTACCCTGCCCATCGAGTGGCAAAACGGCGCAGTTTGGTTCTTGGAAACCATCGACCTGGGCGAACCCTTCACCATCGACCTCAAACTCAACTTCGGATTCATCGATGCCAACGGCGCGGACGGCGTCGTATTCGTGATGCAAACCTCGGGCACCACCTTGCTGGGCGAGCCCGGAGGCGGACTGGGGTTTGGCGGCATCAGCCCCTCGTTTGGGGTGGAGTTTGACACCTTCCAGAACACCGATTTTGGCGACATCTGGCAAGACCACATAGCCATGGTGTCCGACGGCAGCGTGCTACACAGTTCGGCCACCAACTTGGCCGGTCCGGTGACGGCCTTGGCCTCAGGCGCCAACATCGAAGACGGCAACGATCACTTGTTCCGCTTGGTGTGGAACCCCGATGCAGACGTGGTAGAGGTGTATTTCGACTGCGAACTGCGCTTGACCCACAGCATTGATCTGGTGGAGGATATTTTCTCGGGCACCACCGAGGTGTACTGGGGCTTTACCGGAAGTACGGGAGGGTTGTTCAACACCCAAACGGTCTGTTTGGACCAGTTTACCCTGGGTCTGCCCGACGACGTTGCACTTTGCGAAGGCGAGTCCATCCAACTTGGTGTGAACGGACCGGAAGACGGCTTTTACACGTGGTCTCCGGTGGACGGTGTGAGTGATCCTACCGTCCAAGACCCCGTTTTTACCCCAGAAATAACCACTACCTACACCGTGGAATACACCGATGCCTGCGGCGAGGTGCAAGTGGACGATGTAGAGATTGCCGTCACCGAAATCAGCGTAAATATTGGCCCCGACCAGGCCATTTGTGACGGACAATCCGCCGTGTTCACTGCCGACGCCACCGATGGGGCTACCCTCACCTGGGGCAACGGCTCCACCGAAGAGACATTTGAAACCGAAGTGCCCGGTGGAGTAGAGGTCGTGGCGACCTTGTACGGCTGCCAAAACTTCGATGCTGCCAACGTCACACTGGCCGATTTGCCCGAACCCGATGTTTGGGAAACCGAAGTCCTGTTTTGTGAGGGGGAATCCATCGTCTTGGATGCCTCTTGCGCCGGCTGCACCTACAATTGGGGCGGCAGCGTGGACGGCCAATTGGAAGTGGACGCCACCGGCACCTACACCGTTGAAGTCACCAGCGACGAAGGCTGCAGCGCCGAATTCAGCGTGGATGTGGACATGACTGTTGTTCCTTCCATCAGCTTGCCCGCCAGCGTGGGACTGTGCGACGGAGAATCAGCCGTGCTCGACCCCGGCCCCGGTGAAACCTACAACTGGAGCACGGGCGCCACCTCGTCCAACATCACCGTAAGTGAAGCGGGCGAGTACGAAGTGACTGTATCCAACGGCCCTTGTGCAGCGGAAGCCATGAGCACGGTCATGGTCATGGACTTACCACAGTGGAACGGGCTCACCGTTTACCCCTTCTGCTATGGCGAAACGGTGCTCTTGACCCAAGACGTCTCCAACATGATCACCGATTTTGGCGACGGGGCCACCTTCTTGGAGGTCAGCACGGCTGGCGTATACGAAGTGACGTTGACCGATGAACTCTCCGGCTGCATCAACGTGGTGGGGTTGCAGGTAGAAGAGCTGCCCGTACCGACCGTTGAGGTGCCTGCCACGGCGTCTTTCTGTGAAGGTACTGTAGGCAGCTTGTTTGCCACTGTCGCCCCAGAAGACACTCCGGTAAATTGGGATACCGGCGATGTGGGCCAGTTGATCCAATTCCAAGGCGGAGGCACCTATACGGCCATGGCCGAGAACGACTGCGGTACAGCCGAAGCGTCTTCGGATGTGGGCTTCAAACCCTGCACATGCGACGCTTGGGTGCCCAACGCATTTACCCCAGACAACGACGGCACCAACGACACCTTTTTTCCTGTGCTCGAGTGCATTCCAGACACGTATGTATTCCGCGTGTTTGACCGATGGGGTGCGGTGATTTTTGAGAGCAGCGAAGTGGGGGAGAGCTGGCTGGGCAACGTCGACGGCGGTGCCCATTACGTGCACCCCGGACTGTACGCCTGGCAAGTGGTGTACGAGCACCGCATTTCTGGCGATGCGGTGGTGACTGACCTGCAGGGGACTGTTGCGGTCGTGCGCTAACGGGGCCGACCTCGCTCGCCTTCCCTAAATTCGTCCCCATGCTAACCCGCGAGCAACGCAACGAGATTCGTGAAGCCTTGGCACACAAACGCGCCGAGGTGGAGGAGAAAATTGCGGCCTACAAAGAGCTTACCAGACCCATTGCGCCTGAAAATGCGATTGGACGGGTCAGCAGGATGGACGCCATCAACAACAAGAGCGTCAACGAGGCCGCACTGCGTCAAGCGGAGGCCACTTTAACCAAACTCAACTTGGCTGAAAGCAAACTCGACCAGCCCGACTTTGGTACCTGTACACGGTGCAGAGGACCCATTCCCACCGGGCGGTTGATGCTGATGCCAGAAAGCAATCGGTGCGTGCGTTGCGCGCAATAAGGACTATGGCTACAGGAGGATCAAAACTTGCCATCTACGGCGCCATCGGTGCCAATTTTTGCATTGCCGTCATGAAATTCGTGGCGAGTTATTTCACCGGAAGTGCCAGCATGCTCAGCGAGGGCATTCACTCCTTGATTGACACCGGAAACGGCGGACTGCTGCTTTACGGCATCAAACGTTCCCAGCAGGAACCCGACCACAAACATCCTTTTGGGTACGGCAAAGAGGTGTTTTTCTGGTCGTTTGTGGTGGCCATTTTCATTTTCGCTGTGGGTGGAGGTATGGCCATTTATGAGGGCATCTCCCACATTCAACACCCGTCGGTCTTCGACGATTCCAAAATCATGTGGAACTACGGGGTGCTGATCGGCGGTATTTTGGTGGAGAGCGTAAGCTTTTACCTGGCCTTCCGCGAGTTCCGTCGGACCCAACCCACGGGCTTCTTTTCGGCCATTCGCAAGAGCAAGGACGCCGCCACCTTTGCGGTGATGATTGAAGACACCGCGGCCATGCTGGGCCTGGTGGTGGCGCTTGTGTTCGTATTCATCGGCCACATGACCGGCAACCCGGTGTGGGACGGCATCGGCTCCATTGCCATTGGAGTCTTGCTGTGCTCGGTATCGCTGTTTTTGGCGCGCGAAACCAAAGGCTTGCTCGTAGGAGAGTCCGCCAGCGATCAGACCTTAGTGCAACTCAATCACGTGCTCAACGGGCACGACGAAGTGGAGAAAATCGGCAACCTGCGCACCATGCACTTGGGCCCCGCTGAGGTACTGCTTGCGGTGGACGTGGACTTTGCCTCCAACCTCAATTCCGACCAGGTGGAAGCCGCGGTGGAACAGCTCGAGAAAGAGATCCAAGCGGCCATGCCCCACGTGTCGCAGATTTACATTGAAGCACACAAATTGTCATGAACTGGATTTTGAAAGTACTGGTTACCGCATTGGCCGTGGCCGTTGGCGCTTGGTTGCTGCCGGGCGTAGAAATGGGTGAGAGCATTTGGACCCTGCTATGGGTGGCGGTGCTCATCGGGTTTTTCAACGCGGTGATCAAGCCCATCTTCATCATCCTGACCATACCTATAACCATTGTCACCCTTGGGCTGTTTTTGCTGGCGGTCAACGCCATCATGCTGCTGCTGGTCGACAAGTTTGTGGATGGCTTTCACATCGAGAACTTCTGGTGGGCGCTGCTGCTTTCGCTGGTCATATCGGTGGTGCGGTCCTTGGTGGAACGCAATGAGGAAAAAGAACAACCCCAATACTGAAAAAGGCGCCGTGCAGGCGCCTTTTTTTATGCTGTTTATCGGGGTCTAGTCCAGGATGGGGGTCACCGTGTAGCCGGCGTCGCGCAGGAGTTGGATCATGCCTGCATCGCCGCCCAAGTGGCCCGCCCCCACCGCAAAGAAGGTGGACTTGCCCGAGGCCAATTTTCCCATGCGGGGCACCCAGTTTCGGTTGCGGTTGTGCAGCATGAATTCCACCTCGGCGGGGTCGTCGATTTCCTGTTCCATGTAGTCGTCGATGGCCTCCATGTCCTCGGCTTTATAGGCTTCTACCAACTTGCCAAACAGGGCGCGCATTTCGGGGTCGTCTTCGGTGTAATGCAGGAGTTCTTGGGCCTGTACGGCGTAAGGGATGGAGTCAAACACCGCGAGTTGTTCGGTCACCGTTTCCAGTCCGAGGATCTCCTTTTGGGCGGCCACCGCCATTTGGGTAAAGGTGGCTTCAAAGCTGGCCGGGGTGCCTTCGATGTAATCGTGGATGAGCATGGAGGCTACCACCATGGGCTTGTAGCGGTCCATCATCGACAGCGGCATTTTGACCGACTCAAACACCAGGGCTTCCACCTTGGCGTATTCGTCTGCGGTGAGCAGGTCTTTGAGGGTGGTGTCGCCACGCATGTTCATGCCTTGGAGCATTTCGGCTTGCATGCCGGGGTCGTCCATGTCGAGTTCCATCACGAGTTGTTCGGTGTCCTCAAAGGCTTGAACGGTTTTGGCGTCCATGTCAAAGTCGGCTTGGGGCAGCAGGTGGATGGTGCCAAAGAGGTAAGAGGGTTGGATCCCGTTGCCGCTGATTTTCCACAGCAGGGTTTGGGAGGAGTCGGTTTGGGCACCCAGGGCGGTGCTGAGTCCCAGGGCGGCAACGAGTGCAGTCAGGCGGAGTCGCATAGCGTGTTTTTGCTTCATCGGTGGCCGCAAGGTCGGGATTCTTACAGCAGGGAATCCCCACAGAAAAAAATGTGCCAATCTGTGTAAGAAAGCGGCTACTTCTGAAGAATCTTGATTTCCACCCGTCGATCAGCCACCGCCCCGTTGCCTGTGGGCTCTGAACATCGACGGCCTTCGGCGCTCAACCGCGAAGGGTCGATGCCTTGGTTCACCAAAAAGCGCACGATGCGTCTGGCGCGGGCTTCACTCAGGTTGTGCTCACCGGTGACCAAATCCAACCCGTCTGGTCCATCGGGGTCTTGGCAACAGATGTGCCCGATGAAGTGCACTTTGACCGAGGGGTTCAGCTTCAGGTAATCGCGCAGGTTACGCACGGTACTGTAAGACTCGGGTTTGACGGTACTTTCACCGCCGACAAACAGGACGTTGGGCAGCGTGACAGTCTGGCCAGCTTCGGCAGCATCCATGAGCAGGTCTACCTCTGAGGGTTCTTCCACAAAGGTGTAGATCACATCCACCCGCCGGTTGGATTGGCGCACGGCGGTGGTATCTGTGGCGGCGCCCAGCGCCAATTCACCGATTGCCAAAGTTTCTTCCAACTGGCTTTCTTTGGCCCCGCGAATCAGCAGCCAACGCCCCACAGATTCAATGCGGCTTTGCGCGAGTTTTTTGTTGCTGGCGCTGGAGCCGATGTCGTCGGCATACCCCTTGAGTAAATAGGTGGCTTTGTACATGGTGTCCAGCCGCTCAGCCAAAGAGGTGAGTTGGGCTTGGGCCTCCGGCGAAAGGTGCGCTTTGCCGGTTTCAAACAGTACAGTGAGGGTGTCGGTTTGTGCTGAGAGGGGCGCAACGCAGCCCAGCAGGCAGCCCAGCCACAAACACATAATCTTGGTTCCTTGCATAACGGGTGGTTCAGGTCCGTGCTCGATTAACGTTCGGGTCAAGCAAGATGTTTTACGATGGATGGGCTCAGGGCAGGGAAGAGGAGCAGAAAGACGCAGAGGATGAAAGCTTTCAAAGTCTGTGGTTACGAGGCCGATTGCAATTTACTGCGGTGGGCGTTGGATTGGGAAGAAGCGGGTGTACCCGTTTATACCCGTTTCTAAACGCGTAACTCCCGGCTAGTGGGGCAGGGGCTTCGAACTTTGTGCAAGGGACGTGGCGGCCCCCAAGGGTGGGGGTACGCGCGCGGGGTTCGCTGGACCTGGTGGGACGGTTCCAACGCACCCAATCCCACACTTTTCAACCCCCCATTAACACCCCTTCCAACCCCCAACCTGCCTGCGTACATTTGCCAGTCCTATGCAAAAACACTGGTTCACCTGCCGCGTCAAGTACACCAAGATTACTGAGAGCGGCCGCGAAGAGAAGGCCACCGACAGCTACGTGCTGGACGCCCACACCTACACTGAGGCCGAGGCCCGCATCACCCACATCATGATGCAAATGGTGCAAGGCGTGTTCATGATCCAGAACATCGCCAAGGCCAACTACACTGAGGTGATCCGTTTTGACGACGCCGAAAAGTGGTTCAAAGTCAAGGTCTCCCTGGTGAGCTACGACGAGGAAAGCGGTACCGAAAAAGCCTCCAACCACTTCTATTTGATGACCGCCAACGACGTGATGGATGCCTACCAGAAGACCTCTGAGTTCATGCGCGGTTCCATCAGTGGGTTTGTGATTCCATCGATCAACTACACCAAGATTGTGGACGTGTTCCCGCTCTCAGAAGAGACCGAAGAGGACAAAGCCCGCCAAGCCGGCCTGCGTCCCATGAGCGAGGTGATGGCCGAGCAGCAAGAAGCTGAGCCCACCCCCGAACCCATGGTGGACCCCGCGAGCGGAGAAATCCTCGGCGCGTAGGGAAATCTGACACGCACCCCTTTGTTGCACTGACGCACCTTTTGCGCGCCGCCCCATAAATGGCGGTACGGTTTCATGTGTTGAGCCCGGTGTTGATCCATCTGCGATGCCGAATACGGTGTTTGGCGATGTTCCACTATCTGTGGATCCAAATGGTCAAATGCAACCGCGGTATGCTGAGAGATTTCTGCAACGAGCAAGGACGTTTTTACCCCGCGTTTAGCTGCGGGTGAAGCCAAGATTAAGGGAGGATTAACATCAATCTAACGCAACGTAAATAGGTGGGAAAACCACTGCCAGACGGTTTGTTAGGAGCGTGCGCAGGGGGCGCACTTTTCCCCAAATTCAAGGTTGATATTGTTGAAAACCGTTGAAAATGAGGTTAGTGTATCATCGCGTAAATGCGTTGAAAGGCTACTCTGATGCGGAGTATACTGCAATTCAGCGCCTTGATGTCGCCGAGTGGCTCCACTTTGTTTTTTGAGGTTTACACAGACACAACATCTGATTCGATTACCCTTAACGTTTCCAAAACGAACTACTGGAAGTGTGTGGCCAGTTTTGCACCAACAAATTTTATTCAGCTACTGTTATGAAACGCATTTCTTTCCTTTTCGGCGCTCTGATCATCGTTGGCGCCATCGCTTTGACCGGTTGCAGCAAGCCAACCGGATGTACAGATCCGGCCGCAGACAATTACGATCCCGACGCAGAAGAGGATTGCTGCTGCTCTTACTCGAACGCCAACGAAAACGTTGTGATCTCAGGTGCCATTACTTCAAACACCACCTGGACCGCTGACAACGTTTACGAGCTTGCCGGCAAAGTTGTGGTTGAAGCAGGCGCTACTCTGACCATCAACCCAGGCACCATTGTGAAAGGCCGCACCGGCACTGGGTCACTCGCTTCAGCGCTTGTTGTAGCACGAGGTGGCCGTCTCGAAGCTGAGGGCACTGCTGATGCGCCTATCATCTTCACCTCAACTCTCGACGACATCGAAGTAGGTCAAAAGACCGGCACCAACCTGACCGAGCTGGACAACGGCAAGTGGGGTGGTTTGATCGTACTCGGCTACGCTCCCGTATCAGCTGAGAACGGCGACGACGTTGCACAAATCGAAGGTATCCCTGCAGACGAGACCTTTGGCGCTTATGGCGGCAACGACATCAACGACGACTCAGGCATCATGACCTACATCAGCATCCGTCACGGCGGTTCACTGATTGGTGAAGGCAACGAAATCAACGGCCTGACTTTGGGTGGCGTTGGCAAAGGCACCGAGATCCACCACGTGGAGGTGGTTGGCAACCTGGACGACGGCGTGGAGTGCTTCGGCGGTTCGGTAGACATCTCGGATGTGATCGTACTGTTCCAAGGCGACGACGGCATTGACTTCGACCAAAATTACTCAGGCACCATCGACAACTTCCTGGTGATGCACGGTGTGGACACCGACGAGGCCCTCGAAATCGACGGTCCTGAAGGCACCGCTACCGACGGTCGATTCACGTTGAGCAACGGTACCATCATGACCACCGACGGTGTGGGTTCGGCTGCCGACCTCAAGAGCGGCGCGCAAGGTACCTTGGACAACATCACCTTCTGGGGTTACGCTGAAGACAAGTGCATCAAGCTGCGTCACAGCTTCCAAGAAGATTGTACCACCGACAAGCGCGATGCGTACATGAACTTCCTGACCCCTGATGGCGATCAAGAATTGGTGGTCACCAACTGCGAGTATGAAGGTGTTGACGCTGCGTTCGTCACCGATGTTTACACCAAGAGCACCGACGCCAACGAAGACACCTGCCCACTCCCAGACAGCTACCTCACCGACGCTGAAGCGGCTATGGGTGCAACCGGCACCTTCGATGCTGCTGCTCCGACCATCGGCGCTGATCTGGCCGAGTTTGACAACTGGTCTTGGTCGTCGATCAACGACAAGTACTAAGCCCGCTGACCGCAGGACAACCATATTCACATTTTGAGTCCCTCGCCATCTCTGGTGGTGAGGGACTTTTCCCTTTTAGCACGAAAGCCATGCGATTCGTTTCTCTGATTGCTTTGATTTTGGCCCTTCCTGTAGCGACCCTGGCGCAAAACGGCACACTCCGTGGAACCATTTACGATGCCAACAACGGCGAAACCCTGATTGGGGCTTCGGTGGTGGTCAAGTCCATCGGTGCGGGTACCGCTACCGATTTTGAAGGGGAGTACTCCTTGTCACTTCCTGCGGGCACCTACGACGTGGAGGTCTCCAGCCTCGGCTTTGAGCCCCAAGTCAAAAAAGGCGTAATCATCACCGATGGTGAAGTGACCTTGTTGGATGTAACCCTGGGCACCAGCGTACTGGTGAGCGATGTGGCTGTGGTGGAAGCACGCCAGATCACCAACACCGAAAACGCCATGCTTACCATGCAACGCAAATCGGCCAACACCATCGACGGACTCAGCTCGCAAGCTTTTCGCCGTGTGGGTGATGCCGACGCGGGCGCTGCACTCAAACGCATCCCTGGAGTAGCTGTACAGGGCGGCAAAGAGGTATTCGTGCGCGGTCTGGGTGACCGCTACACCAAAACCTTGTTGAACGGCATGGCCATCCCAGGCCTGGATCCGGACCGCAACACGGTGCAAGTCGACATTTTCCCCACCAACCTGATCGACAACATGGTGGTCTACAAAACCTTCTCGCCCGACCTGCCGGGTGACTTTGTAGGGGGACTGGTGGACATTGGTACCAAAAGCTTCCCGGACGAAAAGTCAGTGAACATCAAGTACTCGCTCGGCCACCGTCCAGGCATGACCCTCAACGGGGATTTTCTGCTGTACGAAGGCGGTAAACTGGACCTGCTCGGCTTTGACGATGGCGGCCGCGATCCAGGTGTGCTTCCCGGACAGAACATTCCAGATCCGGTGACTCAAAACCCGGGTCTGGAGGTTCAAACCCGCCGCTTTGGCAAGATCATGGCTGCTTCGCGTCAAGGTTCATTCCTGAACCAAAGCGTTTCATTCAGCGCAGGCAACCAGATCAAAAAAGAAGAGTCGGGCCGCACCTTTGGCTTCAACGCCATGGCCAACTACCGTTTGAACCACACCTACTTTGAAGAGGTCGAGTTTGGCCGTTACATCAAGCGCCCCGCCAGCGAGGACTTGGAGCTCAACAAAGAAGAAGTGCGTAAAGGTGAGCTCGGCCGCCGTGAGGCGCAGTGGAGCGCCCTGTTGAACGGTGCCATGAAGACCAAGAACTCTTCCTACGCCATCAACCTGTTCCGTACCCAGGGTGCCTTGGCTGAGGCCTCTGACCGTGTGAGCGAGAACTTCGAGCAAACCGGCGCAATCCTTTTGGAGGACATCTTGACCTTCACCGAGCGCAGCATGACCAACATGAGCATCAAGGGCGAGCATTACTTCGACACCGGTGCTGAACTGGAGTGGACCTCGAGCACCTCGCTGAGCACCATCCAGGATCCGGATTTCCGCATCACCAGTTTGTCGGTCACCACCGGGGACACCACCCTGGCAGCTGGTGACGGTGCCACCATTGCCCGCTACTTCCGTGACCTGCGCGAGTGGAACCAATCGATGCGCGCGGACCTGACCATCCCCATGGAATTCTGGGGCAGCGAAGGCAAACTGAAGTTCGGGGCCAACAACGTGTACCGCACCCGTGATTACGAGATCCTCCCGTACACGTTTGATTACCGCATCACAGGTTCGGGCCAGGAGATTTCGGGCGACCCCAACTGGTTCTTTGAAGACGAAAACATCTGGACCCCGGAATCCGGCATCGGTACGTTTGTGGTATCGACCCCTGTGGATTCGGCCAACATCTTCACCGCGCGTCAAAATATCCTGGCGGTGTATGCCATGAACGAGTTGCCGGTCAACGAGATCTTCAAAGTGGTGTACGGCGTGCGCGCTGAGAAAACCGACATGTTCTACACCGGTCAGAACCAAAGCGGCACCCGCAAGTTCAACGACGACAAGACCCTCAACGAGCTGGACATTTTGCCATCGGTGAACCTGGTGTACAACCTGACCGAGCGCATGAACCTGCGCGGCTCGTTCAACCGCACCCTGGCGCGTCCGTCGTTCAAGGAGAAGTCGATCGCGCAGATCTTTGACCCCATCACCAAGCGTACCTTCATCGGTAACATCGACCTGGAGGAAACCCGCGTGATGAACTACGACGCCCGGTGGGAATTCTTCCCGCGTTTGGGCGAGGTGATCTCGGCTTCTGCCTTCTACAAGCAGTTCCAAGGCCACATCGAGGTGGTGTCGTTTGAAGCCGCTCCCGACAACGTGCAGCCCATCAACGCCGGTTCAAGCTCGATCTTGGGCGCCGAGCTCGAGATCCGCAAGCAACTGGACTTTGTGAGCGACACGGTGCAAACCTGGAACCTCGGCGGTAACGTCACCTTCATCCGTTCGCGCGTGAATACCGATGAGGTGATCCTCCCGAGCCAAACCGAAACCGAGTTCGAGATCCGTCAAGCCAACGCCCGCAGCGGAGAAACGGTCACCAACACCCGTGTGATGGCCGGCCAAGCGCCGTACCTGGTGAACGGTTACCTCAACTACCGCAACACCAACAACGGCATCGAGGCCAACGTGAGCTACAACGTCCAAGGCAAGAGCCTGGCGATTGTGGGTATGGGCCGTGTTCCGGATGTGTTCCAGCAGCCGTTCCACAGCCTGAACCTGAAGGCCAGCAAGTCGTTTGGTGAAGACAACAACCAACGCGTGTCACTCCGCATCCAAAACCTTTTGGACGCGCAAGACCAGCAGCTCTACGAGTCGTTTGGCGCCACCAGCCAGATCTACTCGATCTTTACTCCGGGACGCACCTTCACCGCCAGCTACAGCATTACCCTGTAACCGTTGAAGCACGCCCTTTTGGAATTGAAAAGCCTGAACGACCGTTGTGGTATGTTCAGGCTTTTTCTTTTGCTCGCGCTGGTCTTGACCGGATGCGCGCTCAATTCCGGATCCTTTGAATCCACCGGGTCGGAGATTCATGTGCCAGAAGGAGAGCCCACCGCTACCCGCGTGGTGTGGTGGAGCAACGAGGCCGGCGAAAATATGCGCCGTGAGGGCTGGAAGGTCATGGAGCCCCTTTCGGTAGCCGGCGAGTGATCTGGCACCATCCTTGGTTTTTCTGTTCAGGGTGTGGAGTGCGGCGGTGGCAATAGCCCCAAACAGCACCCCGTTAACAACTCAACCCCTGCAAGGCCCGGTACCGCGCCGCGCCACCCGAACTTTACTCTTTCTGGAGTGGACCAATGATGCGTATGAAAACCGGATGGAAACCCCGCCTGGTGCTCGGCCTAGCGTTGCTGTTTAGCGTGCTTGCCGGAGCCCAGCAAACTGAAACGTACACCAACCGCAACCGCCTGTTCAACAGGGCGGTCGACCTTTTCGAGAAGGAGAAGTATGCGGCTGCGAAATTCAAATTTGAAGAGTTCATCGCTGTGATGAACGACCCCAACGAAGAACTGCGTGTGACCAGCCAGTTCTACAGTGGGATTTGCTCGCTGTACCTCTACCACAAAGACGCCGAGTTCAACCTCGAGCACTTTGTGGAGCAGTACCCCGAGTCGCCTTGGGTGCTCAAGATCTACTACGAGCTGGCCACCTACAACTACCGCCGCAAGAACTACAAAAAGGCCTTGGAGTGGTTTGAGTACGTGAACCCACGCGACTTGGCGAGTGAAGACCAGCTGTCGTTCTACTTCCGCCGCGGACACACCTATTTCATGCGCGACATGTACCCCGAAGCCCGTCCCGACCTGGCACAGGTGAAGGATGCCGATTCGGAATACGCGACACCCGCGAGGTATTACTACTCGCACATTGCCTACGAAGCGGGTGATTTGCAAACCGCCCTCAACGGCTTCCTCAAGCTCAAGGACGACCCGAGTTTTGGTCCGCTGACGCCGTACTACATCACCCAGATCTACTACCGCCAAGGCCAGTACGATGAGGTGCTCAAGTTTGCTCCGGTCTTCTTGGACAGCGCCGATACCCAAGAAGTCAAGCGAGTAGAGGAGATCTCGCGCTTGGTGGGCGACAGCTACTACCGCGAAGACCAGTTTGAGCAGGCCTTGCCATACTTGGAGTACTACCACGAAGAAACCCGCAAGCAAGACCGCTCGCCCGAGGACTTTTACCAGCTGGGCTTTACCCACTACAACCTGGCCGACTACATGGCCGCGCTCGACGCGTTCAGCGACTGTTCGGATGCCGAAGGTGAGCTGGGCCAAAGCGCCACCTACTACATGGGGGATTGCTACCTGAAGCTGGATCAAAAGGAATATGCCCGCGCCGCCTTCCGTGAGGCCGCAGAACAAGACCACAACCTCCAGCTTAAGGAGGATGCACTGTTCAACTACGCCAAGCTCGCGTTTGAACTGTCGTACAACCCGTTCCACGAGGCCATCACCGCCTTTGAAGAATACCTGGAGGAGTACCCCAATTCGCCCCGCCGCGAGGAGGCCTATGAGTTCTTGCTCAACGTGTACATGAAGAGCCGCAACTACGAGGCGGCCCTGCGCTCGTTGGACAAGATTGAGAACAAGGACCTGCGCACCCAAGAGGCGTACCAAGTGGTGGCCTTCAACCGCGCGGTGGAGCTGTTCCAGCAAAAGAACTACACCGAGGCAGGTGCCTACTTCGACAAGGTATCCACCTATCCGGTGAACCAAGGACTGCTCGCCGAGGCCAAGTTCTGGAAGGCCGAGCTCGCGTACAAAGCCGGCGACTACGAGCGTGCATACGACCTCTACACCCAATTCATCACCCAACCGGGATCGGTGAACAGTGGATTCTTCAACGAGGCCAACTACGCGGCAGGCTACGCCCTCTTCCGCCAGAAGAAGTACCGCGCGGCCACCACGGCCTTCCGCAAATATGTAGACCAGTTCAGCGGCGACGACTACGTCAAGAAGAACGACGCGTATCTGCGTTTGGGCGATTGCTACTACGTGATCAAGGACTACGATCCGGCCATCAGCTACTACGAAAAAGCCGCCGCCATGAATCAAGGCGACCGCGATTACGCCTTGTTCCAAAAGGCCGTCTGCCTGGGTTTGAACGGCCAACCCGACAAGAAGATTGACGAGTTGAACGACCTGTTGACCAACCAAGCGGGTTCCAAGTACACCCCGGACGCCAAGTTCGAACTTGCCGAGACCTACCGCCTGCAGGACCAGCTCACCACCGCTAAAGGGTACTACGAGGACATCCTCAACAACCACCAAACCTCGCCCTACCGAAAGGTGAGTTTGCGTAACCTGATTCTGGTGGCCATCCGCACCGGGCGCAAGAACGACGCGGTGGCCTATTGGGAAACCATCCTGGCCGACTACCCCAACGACCCGATCCGTACCGACGCATACCGCGTGGTGGAGGACATTCTGATTGAAATGGAGGTAGACATCCCTGAAGACCTCGCCTCGGGCGATGAGTTGGAAGAGAAGGTCTTTGAAGCCGCCCGCGACTACGCCCTCAGCGGCGACTGCAACACGGCCATCGAAAAGCTCACGCGTTACCTGGAAAAGTACCAGCCCGCCCTGCACGGGGTAGAGGCCAATTACTACTTGGGCAACTGCTACTTTGAGTTGGGCAACAAAAACGCGGCCCTCAATGCGTTCAACTTCGTGATCAGCCAGCCCATCAGCGAGTTTACTGAAGAGTGTTTGATCACCGCGGCCACCATCAACTACAACAACGAAAACTGGGACCAAGCCCGCAACCACTATTTGGAACTGGAAACCATCGCCCGCTCGGCCACCAACGTGTTGGAGGCTGAGATTGGCCTGATGCGCTGCTACTTCAAGCTCGGCCAGCCCGACAACGCGCGCACCTACGCCGACAAGGTTTTGGCAAACCCCGGTACGCCAGAAGACATCCGCAAAACCGCCTTCCTCTGGCGCGGCAAAGTGCGCTACGATGAGGGCAATTGGGACGATGCCTACTACGACTTTGTAGAGGTGGACAAACTCGCAGGACTTGAAGGCGCCGAGGCCAAGTACTACATGGCCCAGATCGCGTTCCAAAAGGGCGCGTACAAGGCCTGCGAAAAAGAAGTATTCAGCCTCATTGAAAAGTACAGCTCGTTCAACGAATGGAAGTTCAAAGGCTTCCTGCTCTTGGCCGATACCTACGTAGCGCTGGACGACCTCTTCCAAGCCAAGGCCACGCTCAACACCATCTTGGAAAACGTAAGCGAACCCTGGGTGATCGACGCCTGCCAACAGCGCTTGGCCGAGATTGAGCAGTTGGAGAACCCGCCCAGCGAGGAGGAAGAAGAAGAAGTCATCGATTTGAACAACGACCAATGATCCCAGCTATGAAACACACGAAAGAAGCATTCCTCGCCCTCGTGCTGCTGGTGACCGGCAGTACTGCGTTTGCTCAGCCAGATCAAGACGACAACCTCAACATGGACGTCATCGTGGACGGCATTCGCGAAAACGAAATCAACCAGGCCAACAAGCTCTCGTTCTGGCCGGAGTTCCGAGAAAACGTGGTGGAGCTCCCCCCGATTACCTACAACCTGATCCCCAACAAACTCGGGGTCAACATCGAGCCCAAGCTCATCAAGCCCGCCAAGGTGAAGATCGATGAGTCGCTCAAGAAGCTGTACCGCGGGTACCTGCGCGCCGGGTTTGGTGTGTACACCACGCCGCTGGTGGAAGGCTACTACATGGACGGCCGTTCGCGCAACGGCACCTACAGCGTGGGTTTCCGTCACTTGTCCAGCGGCGGCGGCAACGTGGCCTGGGCCGATTCGGTGCCCGATGCGTTCAGCAACAACGAACTGCGCCTGTGGGGCAAGCGTTTCATGGGCAAGCACGCCTTGGAAGCCGGCTTTGACTGGAACCGCAATGTGGTGCATTACTACGGGGTGCGCACCGAGCAATTTCCCGACGTGGACCTCACCGATGCGGTGCACCAACAGAAGTTCAACAACATCGACGGGTACTTGCGCTTAACCAGCTACTTCCGCGATTCCACCAAGACCAATTACAGCGGTCAGGTGATGTTCTACAACTACCGCGATGCCTTCAACGGCAACGAGAACAACGTGGACCTGCACGCACACGGCCGCCGATTTGTGGGCAGCGAGCTCTACAGCGGCGACTTCTACCTCAACTACAACCAGTACCAATTCACCGATCCCTTGGACCCCACCGAAAAACTGGTGACCAACGACAACGTGATTTTGGGTATTGTCCCCCAGGTGAGCACCATCCACGAACGCTGGCGCGTGAACGTGGGTGCGGGCATCTTCCTGGACGCCAAAGGCGAGCAGCCGTTCCACTTTTACCCGCGCGCTGAGGCCAAGTACAACCTGATCTCCAACCTATTCATCCCTTACGTAGGGGTGACCGGTAACCTGGAGCGAACCACCTTTAAGACCATCACCACCCAAAACCCGTGGGTGATCACCAACCCCGAGCTCAAAAGTGTGAACAACAAACTCGAGCTGTACGGCGGTGTGCGCGGTACCATCAGCTCCAATGCCAGCTTTAATGCCCGCATTGCGCGCAATCGTTTTGAGGACTGGATCTACTTTGCCAACGACTCTACCCAGAGCGACGGCAATCAATTCCGTCCGATTTACGATGACATGACACGCCTGCAAATCATGGGCGAGGTGGCCATCAATACCAACGGCGCGCTGGACTTGACCCTGCGCGGCGACTACTTCATCTATGGTGACATTGGCCAGCAGCTGCACCCGTGGGACCTGCCCACCACACGCGTCACCCTGCTGACCAGCTACAACATCGAAGACAAGCTGATTGCCACCGCCGAAGTGTACACCGTGGGCAAGCGCAAGGCCAAGTCCTTTGCCGAAGTGCCCGATGCCAGATTGGAGAACGACGGTACTTACACCGTAGATCTCAAGGGCTACGCAGACTTGAATTTGAACGTGGAGTACCGTTACACCAAGCGGGTCAGCGCGTTTGTGCGACTCAACAACATGGTGGGGGGACGTTACCAGCAGCGCGTGAATTACCGCGTGCAAACTTTCAATGCCATGATGGGCGCCACCTACTCGTTCTAAGCGGGTTTGCGGGCGACCACCCGGTAGTTCTTGCACATGCCTTTGCCGGTGAACTTCACTGCGCGGTCCATGTGAGAGAAGATAAAGGCGTTGGCCGCGAACACGGCCTTCATGCCCAGCCCCCAGATCCAACGCACCACACTCTTGATACCTGTGCCGTAGTCCGACCTCCGTTTGGGGAGGTAGGCTGCGGCACATTTGCATTGGTACGACAGGGTGCCAAAGTAGCCTTCCAGCCACTGGATGTCGGTCATTTCAAACCCGGCCTTCTCCAGCAGGTGCTTAAAGCCAAATTGGGTGTAGCGGTAGAAGTCCCAGGGCTGTTCGTGCTCTTCGTAGAACAGCGGCGCGCTCAGCCAGATGGAGGCGCCAGGTTTCATCACCCGAAACAACTCTGCCAACACATCGCAGGGGTCGGGTACATGCTCCAAGGTTTGGGAGAAGAACACGAAGTCAAACCGCGCATCTTCTACCGGAATCTCACGCAGGTCGCAGACGTAGGTGATTTGCCCGTATTCCCGCTCGATTTGGCAGATGTCTGCCGACTCGTAGCGGGCGTGGGCAAAGTGGTGCTTGTAGGGGCATTTGCCGGCCCCAGCATCCAGCATCAAGGCGTTTTCAGGGCAGGCGGCACCGGCGTCGGCGGCAAACCGGTCGAGGTAGTGGCGGCTCGAGTTGGGAAATGTCATTGCTTGACCAGGTGCAGGCGGGCGTGCTGCTCGCGTTTGAAATCGGTGCGACCTTGAAGGAAGTCGTCCACCGCGTTGTCAGCGCCGCTCCAGTAGCCCACGTCGTCCATGATGAAGCGGCCTCCCTTGGGCATGTGCGGTGCAATCCGCTCCAAACACACCATCACCGAGTCGTACCAATCGCAATCGATGTGGGCCAGGGCCACAGGGCCGCTGGGGTGCAGGGTGTCTTCAAACAGGCCTTTGATCAGTTGGACGTTGTGCGCAGCCGCAGGTACACCGTGGCGTTGAAAAGCATCACTCACTTTGGTGTAGAGGTCCTTTTCGTAGCCGTAGTAGGTGTCACCCGCAATGCCTTTTGATTCGCCGTCCACAATGGTTTGATAACGGTCGTGGACGTCTTGGTCGTCGTTCTCCCCGGGAGGCGGGATCATGCCAAACACGTCATACACCTGCAGGTCGCGTGCGGGGTTCTTGGCCTTGGCCATGAGCACCGCGCTGCCGCCCAAGGCGCATCCGGCCTCTAAAAGGCTGCCTACGATGCCTTCGGATTCCAAACGTTCCACGGCGGCGCGGATGTCGGCCATGGCGGGGTAGTCCAGGTAGGTGAGCTTCTCGCGGCGGATGGCGGCGATGTCCTTGTCTTTGCCAAACAAGGGGCCTTGATCGCGGAGGTATTTGCGTGTTTTGGCGAGCATGGTACAGGTCGGGTCACAAACATACCCCTTTGGCCGGATTACTATCTTGCCGGACGTGATTCGCTACAACCCCAAAAACTGGTTCGGGCTGATTTTTCATGCCTACAGCCAACAGGTCTTCCGCCGCTTGATTCCCGCGATGCTCGGCATTGCGCTGTTGACCGCGGTGGTGTGTTACATTGAATTGATCTGGCTGGAAGAGCCGCTGGAGATTTCCAACGCGGTGCACTCGCTCTTGGGCTTTGTGCTCTCGCTGTTCTTGGTCTTTCGCACCAACACCGCCTACGACCGTTGGTGGGAGGGCCGAAAGCAATGGGGCGGTTTGGTGAACGTCACCCGCACCCTGGCCATCCGCATGGAGGCCAACGTTTCCGATCCTGAGGAGCGCCGTTGGTGGGTGCAGGCCATCTCATCGTTTTCCAAGGCCTTGCGCGACCATTTGCGCGGTGGTGTGGGAGCGGATTTACGCGAGGATTGGGTGGCCTGGGCTGGCCCGGACATCCGCACCGTTCAGCACGTGCCGAACTACATCGCCAGTTTGATGTCTCACCGGCTGAGGGCCCTGCGTAAAGCAGATACCCTCACCGATCAGGAGCATTGGCTGTTGGAGGCCAATCTCGAGCGCAAGGTGGACATCCTCGGTGCGTGTGAACGCATTCTTAAAACGCCGATACCGTATAGCTACAGCATGTTCATGAAGAAATTCATCTTCATTTATGTGGTTACGCTGCCGCTCGGGTTTGTGTACACCTTTGCTTGGTGGACCATTCCCGTGGTGATGATTGTGTTCTACGTATTGGTGAGCATTGAGTTGATTGCCGAAGAAATCGAGGATCCCTTTGGTACCGACGACAACGACCTGCCCTTGAACGACCTGTGCACGACCATGCACAACAACGTGGAAGAGATTTTCCGCTAGGCGTATTCGGCCAACTCGAGCCAGCGTTCACTTTTGGTGTCGAGTTCGTCCACCAATGCACCGAGTTGGGAGCTGATGGCCTGCAATTTTTCGTGGTCTGAGGCCACTTCTGCCAATTCGGCTTCGAGCTCGGCCTTTTTGGCCTCGAGCACGGGGATTTCCTGTTCCAGCTGCTCAAACTCGTACTTCTCGTTGAAGCTGAGCTTGGTTTTGGGGCCTTCGGGCTTTTCTCGCTTGGCTTTGGGCTCGGCCTTGGGCTTGGGCGGAGCGGCTGCTTTTTGGGCCTTTTGGTGCTCGCGCCACTCGGTGTAATTGCCAAGGATGTCATTGACCTCGCCGTTGCCGTGCAGCACCAGCATGTGGTCCACGAGCTTGTCCATGAAGTAGCGGTCGTGGCTCACCACCACCAACACTCCGGTGAATTGCAACAGGTACTCCTCCAGGGTGGCCAGGGCAAAGATGTCCAGGTCGTTGGTGGGCTCGTCCAGGATCAAAAAGTTGGGGTTGTCCATCAGGACCGTCAGCAGGTGCAGGCGTTTTTGTTCGCCTCCGCTGAGCTTCTCCACCACTTCATAATGGCGCTTGCGGGGGAAGAGGAACCGCTCCAACATTTGCTCGGCGGTGATCTTTTTGCCGCTCTTTAGCGGGATGATGTCCGCAATCTCACGCACGACTTCAATCACGCGCTGTCCTGGCTTGAACTTCAATCCGGACTGGGTGTAGTAGCCGAACTTGACCGTGTCGCCCACCACCACTTTACCACCGTCGGGCTCCAAGCGCTGGGTGATCAGGTTCAGGAAGGTGGTCTTGCCCGTGCCGTTCTTGCCGGCGATGCCCATGCGCTCGCCTTTTTTGAAGACGTATTGGAAGCCGTCGAGCATCTTCACCTCGCCGAGTTGCTTGCGCACTTTGTGGAGCTCCACAATCTTTCCGCCGAGGCGCTCAATGTTGATTTCGAGTCGGAGTGAATCCTCCTCCAGGACTTTCTTGGCGGCCTTCTTGATCTCGCCAAACTGGCCTTGGCGGTATTTGCTTTTACCGGTGCGTGCCTTGGGGGTAGAGCGCATCCACACCAACTCGCGTTTCATCAAACTGCGGGCGCGATCGCGTTGGGCCATTTCGTTGGCTTCGCGCTCGGCTTTCTTTTCCAGGAAGTAGGAGAAGTTGCCTTTGTAGCGGTACAGCTGCTGGTCGTCCATCTCCAGAATCTCGTCGCAGATCACCTCCAAAAAGTACCGGTCGTGGGTAATCATCAGCAGGCTCATGCCGGCGCGGGCGAGGTAATCCTCCAGCCACTCGATCATGTCCAGGTCCAGGTGGTTGGTGGGCTCGTCCAGCAGCAACAAATCAGGCTCTTCC
Organism: Flavobacteriales bacterium; assembly: GCA_049594615.1. Lineage (GTDB taxonomy): Bacteria > Bacteroidota > Bacteroidia > Flavobacteriales_D > Sanyastnellaceae > CAXPZW01. The sequence continues at coordinate 931 of JBMYJR010000028.1, read as the reverse complement.
AACAGGACTTTGGCCAGGGCGATGCGGCGTTTTTGCCCGCCAGATAAGGTGTCTACAAGCCGCGACAGGTCGTGGATGTTGAGTTTGCCCAGAATGGACTTGGCTTTGGCCTCGTGGTCCCACGCTTGGAGCTGGTCCATGCGGTCCATGGCGTTTTGAAGGCGTTCGCCGTCGTCAGCCAACAGGGCTTCTTCGTACTCGCGGATGGCGGTAGGCACAGGGCCGTCGCCTGTGAAGAGGTTGTCCAGGATGTTCCAGCTTTCCTCCAGCCCGTGTTCTTGGGCCAGAAACGACACGCGGATCCCTTTGTTGAACGCCACGCTCCCAGTATCGGGCGATTCATCCCCCATGATCACGCGGAACAGGGTGGACTTGCCAGTCCCGTTTTTGGCCACCAGGGCCACCTTCTGGCCTTTGAGGATGCCAAAGGTCACGTGTTCGAAGAGGAGCCGTTCGCCGTAGCGCTTGGAGACGTTTTCAACCGAGAGGTAATTCATCGGGGGCAAATATCGGGAACGGGAGACTGCAAGAGGTCAGTGGAAGTGCAAGGGGTTAGTGCAGGGGGGAGTTAAAAGTGAAAAGTGAAGAGTGGGAAGTGCGAGGGGTTGGTGTAAGGGAGCTGGGGGAGGACAGATACTAAAGTTCGCGTGTACGCAAAAGGCCCCACCCAAGGGGATTTTTTGGATCCCATGACGAAGGTTTGAATTGCGAGCCGTATTAGCCGGGAGGGAAGCGGGTAAAAGCGTTTTCAAACGCGTAAACACGCTTTTCTCCATCCGCAAAAAGCCCATTCTCCCTTTCCCCATCACACAGCATTCCGACCGATCGATCGCCAGCCCATTTTACATGCTACATTTTGCATTTTGAATTCCGACCTTAGCACAAACCCTATCCTGGTGTTCTACTCCGCCTCCTACGCTCACATCACCAA